>NZ_JBWBZC010000014.1:0-202242 GCF_056174845.1 Pseudomonas sp. CC11G | reverse complement strand
TTCACCCTGTACGGCGACGACCAGGGCACCGAGCGGCTTATTCCCTTCGATATCATCCCGCGCAGTATTCCGGCCAGTGAGTGGCGAATTGTGGAGCGCGGCTGCATCCAGCGGTGCAGGCGTTGAATATGTTCCTCGCCGACCTTACCACGACCAGCGCATTATCAAGGCCGGCTCGTTCCGGCTGAGCAGGTGTGGCCAACGAGGGTTACCAACTGGCGATGCAGGGCCTGAATCTGCACGTGATTTGTACGCGCATATCTCCGGGGTCGACCTGGTGCGTGATGGCGACGGCAACCTACTACGTGCTCGAGGACAACCTGCGTACCCCCAGCGGCGTGAGCTACATGCTCGAAGACCGCAAGATGATGATGCGCCTGTTCCCGAACTGTTCGCCGCCCAGCGCGTGCTGCCCATCGACCATTACCCGAGCCTGCTGCTCGACACCTGAAAAGCTCCAGCCCGCTGGATAACCCCACGGTGGTGGTGCTGACGCCAGGCGCTACAACAGCGCGTACTTCGAACACGCGTTCCTGGCCCGCGAAATGGCGTGGAACTGGTAGAAGGCGCCGACCTGTCGTGCGGGACGACAAGGTCTTTATGGCGCACCCCGCCGGCGCCAAGCCGGTGGATGTGATTTACCGCCGCCTTGACGATGCCTTCCTTGACCCTCTGGCCTTTACCCTGATTCGATGCTCGGCGTGCCGGGCCTGCTGTCGACTTACCGCAGCGGGAATGTGGTGTTGGCGAATGCGATCGGCACCGGGGTGGCGGACGACAAATCCATTTATCCCTACGTCGGCGAGATGATTCGTTTCTACCTCGACGAAGAACCAATTCTGAAAAACGTGCCGACCTTCCAGTGCCGCAAACCGGTCGAACTGCAACATGTGCTGGCTAACCTCGAGCACCTGGTGGTGAAGGAAACCCAAGGTTCCGGCGGCTACGGCATGTTGGTAGGCCCGGCAGCGAGCAAGGCGGAAATCGAAACCTTCCGCGCCCGTTTGATTGCTCGCCCGGAGGCGTATATCGCGCAACCGACCCTGTGCTTGTCGACGTGCCCGACCTTCGTGGAAAACGGCATCGCGCCGCGCCATATCGATTTGCGCCCCTTTGTGCTTTCCGGCAAAGACACCCGTGTAGTGCCCGGCGGGTTGACCCGCGTGGCGCTGCGAGAAGGGTCGCTGGTGGTGAACTCGTCGCAAGGCGGTGGCACCAAAGACACCTGGGTGGTGGAGGACTAATTATGCTGAGCCGCACTGCCTCTGACCTGTACTGGATGTCCCGTTACCTGGAGCGCGCCGAGAACCTCGCGCGCATGCTGGAAGTGAGTTATTCGCTGTCGCTGATGCCGCAGGATGGGCGCGGCAATGGCCTGGAAGAGTTGGCGTTGCCGCTGTTGATCACCGGCACGCTGGACGAATATCTGGAGCGTCACGGCCCGCTGCATGCCGAGCGCATGCTGCACTTTTTTGCCTTGGATTCGGAAAACCCGGCGAGCATTTATTGCTGCTTGCAGGCGGCGCGTACCAACGCCCATGCCGTGCGCGGACGCATCACGGCCGACATGTGGGAAAACATCAACGCCACCTGGCTGGAGATTCGCGGCATTGCCGAACAGGGCCTGGGCCGCTATGGCATCAGCCGGTTCTGCGAGTGGGCCAAGGAGCGTAACCACCTGTTCCGCGGCGCCACCTTCGGCACCATCATGCGTGGTGACCCGTACCGGTTTATCCGCCTGGGTACGTTTATCGAGCGTGCGGACAACACGCTGCGCCTGCTCGATGCGCGCTACGAAATGCTCGGCGAAGACATCGACGAAAACGATGGTCGCCCGGCACGCAGTTATTACCAGTGGACTGCCTTGCTGCGGGCCCTGTCGTCCTTCGAGGCGTTTGCCGAGATTTACCGTGGCTCGCCCAACACCCGCAAGGTCGCGGAGCTGTTGTTGCTGCGTGCCGAAGTGCCGCGCTCGCTGCGTTCGTGCATGGACGAACTGAACCTGATGCTTTCCAGCTTGCCGGGGGACAACGGCCGTCCGGCGCAGCGCCTGGCTGCAGAGCTGGAAGCGCGTTTGCGCTATACCAGTATCAATGAAGTACTCGATGAGGGCCTGCATGGCTGGCTCACCGATTTCATCCTGCTGGTACGCCAGCTAGGCCAAGCCATTCAAACGTCTTACCTGGAGGTCGCATGAGACTCTCGATCAGCCATGACACCACCTATCACTACGAAGACCAGGTGCGTAACAGCATTCAATACCTGCGCATGACCCCGCACGACAGCGAGCGGCAGCAGGTGATCAGCTGGGAACTCAACCTGCCGCGCCCGGTGCGGGCCCAAGTGGACCCGTACGGCAATATCCTCCACGTACTCACGTTGGACGAGCCGCACGAAAGCATCATTCTCGGCGCCCGTGGTCAGGTGGAAATTGACGAGCAACGCGAGTGCGAGCACGAAGCCCAGTCGCCGCTGCCATTCCTGCGTACCACCCGTTTGACCGAGGCCGACCAGGCGCTGCGTGAGTTCGCCCAGACCGAATGCGCCAGCCGCCGTGATCGCTCGTGCATGATCGATTTGATGAACCGCCTCAATGCGCATATTCGCTACCAACCCGACGTTACTGACGTGAAGACCAGCGCCGCCGAAGCCTTCGCCAGTGGCAAGGGCGTGTGCCAGGACCAGACCCACGCCTTTATCGCCTGTGCGCGCAGCCTGGGCGTGCCGGCGCGCTATGTGTCGGGCTACCTGTACACCGACAGCAGCGATCACCTGGCCAGTCACGCCTGGGCCGAAGCCTGGCTGGATGGCGCCTGGTACAGTTTTGACGTGACCAACTGCCTGACTCGCGCCGAGCGCCATCTGAAGTTGGCGGTCGGTCTGGACTATCTGGACGCCTGCCCGGTGCGCGGCATGCGCCGTGGTGGCGGGGTAGAGCAGATGCATGCGCACGTCGAAGTGTCGCCGACCCGCGTTCAGGTGCAACAACAGTAAAACCAAACCGCGACTACCATGGTCAACACCCTAACGCCCGAATCGGCTCCAGCTGGTTCGGGCGTCCTTGTCTCTATGGATCGGATGCCAACATGACCTATTGCGTAGCACTGAACCTGGCCGAAGGCCTGGTGTTCGTTTCCGACTCGCGTACCAACGCCGGGGTCGACCATATCGCCACCTTTCGCAAGCTGCATGTGTTTGCCGTGCCGGGCGAGCGCCTGATTGTGCTGCAAACCGCCGGCAACCTGGCCACCTCGCAGGCGGTGATCAACCTGCTGCGTACGCGGTTAAGCCACGACGGCATTCACCTGAATAACGTGGTGAATCTGTACGGCGCTACCACCTTGGTAGGCGACACCATGCGCGAAGTGCTGGCCCGCGATGCCAACTCGCCGATGGCTGCCGGGGTGGATTTGAGCTGCTCGTTTCTGGTGGGCGGGCAGATCGCCGGGCAAGCGCCGGAGCTGTACAACATCTACCCGCTGGGCAACTTTATTGCGTCCTCGGACGACACCCCGTATTTCCAGATTGGCGAGAGCAAATACGGCAAGCCGATGCTCGACCGCGCCCTGAGTTACCACACCGATCTGGACAAGGCGCTGCGCTGCGCGCTGGTGTCGTTTGACTCGACCATTCGCAGTAATTTGTCGGTGGGGTTTCCGCTGGATGTGGTGGTGTACAAGGCCAATAGCTTGCAGGTGCCGGCGGGCTTCCGGGTGCTGGAAAACGACCCGTACTTTATGGGCGTGCGGGAGCAGTGGTCGGTGGGGTTGAGTCAGTTGCTGGATGAGTTGCCGCCGTTGCCGCCGGAGTATTCGGCGTAGGGCAAGGTCAGCCGCGGTTGCGGATCAGGGTGCTGCCGTCTTTCTGTGGCACCAGCGTAATTGGCAGCACTTTAGGTAGCGCCTTGACCAGGCCGGCGACATCGCGGGTGCTGTAGATGCCGCCGATGCGGATGTCGGCGGCGTTCTGGTCAGCCAGTATCAGCGGTTCGTCCAGGTAGCGATTCAGCAGCGGCACGGCTTCGCCGAGGGTGATGTCGTTGAGGATCAGCTTGCCTTCGCGCCAGGCCAGTGCGGTGTTAGTGTCGACCGATTTTACGCTGGGCTTGAGGTCGCCGGCCTTGAAGCTGGCCTGCATGCCGGGCGTAAGCGTGCTGTCGTTGCCCTGACTTTCGCTTTGTACGCGCACCGAGCCTTCGGTGACCGTGACGACCACGCTGTCTTCGTAACGCCACACGTTGAAGCGGGTGCCTGTGACGGTGACCGAGCCTTCGCCGGCGCTCACTACAAACGGGTGGGCACTGTCGTGGGTAACGTGGAAATAGGCTTCGCCGCTGCTGAGGTTGACGTGACGTTGGTCGCGGAAGTTGAAGAAGCTTAAGTCGCTGTTGCTGTTGAGCTCCACTTCGCTGCCGTCGCCCAGAGTGATGCGGCTGATGTTCTGCTCGGTCTCGAAGTGTTCATACGAATTGGGCAACCAGCCCATCATCCAGCCGCCATAGGCTGCCAGCGGCAAGGCCACCAAGGCCATGGCGATGGCGCGCAATTGCGGACGCCACTTTCGGCGACGTGGGCGTGTCGGGTGGGCGGCTGATGGTGGCGTTTGGCGTGATGCCGGGCGTGGCGTGGCGGCGGGTTCGGCGGCGGGCAGGTGGTCGCTCAGATCCCAGATTTCCAGCATGGCCACATATTCGATGGCATGGCTCTCATCCTCCGCCAGCCACTGCTTGAACCGCGCGCGCTCTTCGTCCGTGCAATCGCTGGCATGCATGCGCATGCACCAGTGTGCGGCGACCTCAGCCAGTGGGTCGTCGAGAGCAGGGGAAGGGGCGTTGTTCATCAGGGAAGGTCGGTTACCGGGTCTTGAAGCTAAAGAGAGGAAAAGTTGGCAATTGAGAATAACTCTTGATACTGGCGATTATAAAATGAATAATTTCGAACTGCCAGTATGACGGTTTGGGTGTTCCACCTTATCGCAGTGTTCGCCGTCACATCTGTGGCCGGGAGTTGTTTTGGAGATTTACTATCGGGAGCTGGTGCGTTTTTTAAGCGCCAAGCTGGGGGACCGACAGGTGGCAGCGGATGTCGCCCACGATGCGTATTTGCGCGTGATGGAGCGCGCCGGCCAGGAACAGATCGCCTCGCCACGTGCCTTTCTCTACCGCACCGCCCTCAACCTGGTGATCGACGAGCACCGGCGCAATTCCCTGCGGCGCACCGAAAATCTGGATGTGCTCGATCAGGACGAACAGTTTTTCTCGCCTTCGCCCCATCGCTCCCTGGCCCAGGACCAACGCTTGGAATTGTTGCAGCGCGCCCTCGATGAATTGCCGCCGATGTGCCGCGATGCCTTTTTGCTGCGCAAGCTCGAAGGGCTTAGCCACGATGAGATTGCCGAGCGCCTAAGCATCTCCCAGAGCCTGGTGGAAAAGCACATCGTGAATGCGATGAAGCATTGCCGGGTGCGGATGAAAGCATGGGATGCGGAGTAGGCCCCGGAATATCGCGTTTTCAGGTCTGGCCAATCGAGGCTAAAGCCTCTCCCACAGGAAACCGCTGCTTTTTGTAGGAGCGGCCTTGGCCGCGAAAATTTTCAGAGCCAATCCATCCGCTTGAAGTTGGCGTAAAGCCCTACGCAACCCACACCAATAACCGTGAGCACCCCGGCATAACCGTAATGCCAGGTGAGCTCTGGCATGTACTGAAAGTTCATCCCGTAAATGCCGGCAATCGCCGTCGGAAACGCCAGAATCGCCGCCCAGGCAGCGAACTTGCGTTGCGTGATGCTTTGCCGCGAAGACTCCAGCAATAGGCCGATTTCAATGGCGTGGTCGGCCATCTCTCGCAGGCCGGTAAGGTCTTCCATCAATCGCTGCACATGAATCTGCACGTCGCGAAAGTACGGGCGCATATGTTTGTCGATAAAGGGGAAGTCCAGCTGCTGCAGCTCGGTGCAGATTTCCACCATCGGCGCGATATAACGGCGGATGCGCAACAGGTGGCGGCGCATGCGCTGGATTTTTTCGACGTCGTCCTGGCTTAGCGGATTGCGCAGTACATGCTGTTCCATGTCTTCGAGCTTGGCGTTGAATTCTTCCAACCGCGGCCGGTAGTTTTCAATCACGAAGCTGAGCAGCGCATACAACACAAAGTCTTCGCCGTGCTCGAGCATCAAGGGCTGGGCTTCGGCGCGTTGGCGTACGCGACCGTAAGACGGTGAGTCGCCGTAGCGGCAACTGATCACGTAGCCCTTGCCGGCGAACAACTGGGTTTCGACGAACACCAGTTTGTCGTCTTCCATCACCGGCGAGTACAGCACCATGAACAGTGCGTCGCCGAAGGTTTCCAGCTTGGGGCGGGTGTGCTGCAGCAAGGCATCTTCGATGGCGAGTGCATGCAGGTTGAATTGCTTTTGCAGGTTGAGCAGTTCTTCGGCGCCGGGGTCGTGCAGGCCGATCCATACAAAGTGGTCGGGCTTGGCCGCCCAGTCTTTGCCTTCGTCCAGAGTGATTTCGGTGACTTTCTTGCCATGGGAATAAACAGCTGCTGCAACGACACTTGTCATGGTTGTTATCCGTACGCTCCAGTTTTTGAATGGCGGCGCGCGCCACGGGCAAGCGTAATGCAAGTTGCCTGGGCTGTATCGCTGAGCGTGAGACAAGCGCGGCGGCAGGAGTGCTCCCGCGTTATGCAAATAACCTGACGCAGTAAAAAGCGCGGCTATGCTCAGACCAGCCAAACGCACCGCCAAAGGAGGGAGAGCATGGCAAACACGCGGTTGTTGGGGCGCTGACACTGTTGGGCACATTGATGGCCGGCACGGTAAGCGCTGATGAGACGGTAAATGTAGATATAGCGGCGGCGCTCGGCACCGTCGTCTACGAACGCGATGCCAAGGCCTTGGCCGCATTGGAAACCATGGGCGGCCAACTACGCGCGCTCAAGCGCTTTGAAATCGATGCCGAGAGCACCACGGATCAGGTAACGGACACCGGCCAGACCCTGCAATTTTCCCACCGCACGCGGCTGAAAGCCGAGCCGCCGAACAAGCTGCAAATCACCGTGGAAGCCCAGCAGCAAAGCAAAAGTCTGTATTACGACGGCAGCCATTTTGTGCTGTATGGCTCGTTGCATAACGCCTACAGCCAACTGCCGGCGCCGGCCAGCATCGGCGAGTTGTTGGCGACGCTACAAAGTGATTACGGCATTCAGTTGCCGCTGGCCGATCTCTTCTATTGGGGCACCGAGCAGGCGCCGCTGGATGAAGTGCTGTCGGCGCTGTACATCGGCCAGGACCAGTTCGACGGCCAGACTTGCGACCATTTCGCCTATCGCCAAGACGGCGTGGACTGGCAACTCTGGCTGCAAACCGGCGCGCAGGCATTGCCGTGTCAGGTGGTGATTACCGACCTCAGCGACGAGGCCCGGCCGCAACACAAGGTGCGCTTGCACTGGAACCTCAAGCCGGCCTTCGATGCGGCGACATTCAGCTTTATTCCGCCGTCCAAGGCCCAGCCGGTGACATTGGCGCCGCGCCAGCCTGCCGCCACTGTGGAGGCGCAGCCATGAGGGAGGTGAGCCGGTTTACATCGAAACGAGCAACCTGCGCTGTCTTGGCGATGTTGATGACGCTAAGCCCGTTGGCGCAAGCCTGGCAGGCGCGGGGCGGGGCGCGTACGCAGGTGTTCCAACCCCACAATATGGGCATGCGGCCGGGGGAGGGCGGTGGAGGCGTGCAGCATCAGATTCCGCCACGGCCTGAGCCGCCACCGCCGCGCCCGATGCCGCCGGGGCCCGGACCTGGGCCGCAGCCGCATCCGCCGGTCCTCAGCCGTATCCACCAGGGCCGGGACCCGGTCCCGGCCCGTGCCGCCGCCGAGACCTATGCCCCCCGCCGCCTCCGCCACCACCGCCGTATCACTATCACGACGGCTGGTACGACCCGGTTGTGGCGGGCGTAGTGATTGGCACCACGACGGCATTGGCGATTGGTGCGGTGACCCAAAGCGTGCCGGCGAACTGCGTGCCGGTGCTGGTGCGCGGGGTGACTTACCAGCAGTGCGGGAGTACGTGGTATCAGCCGCAATATGTGGGCACGGTGTTGCAGTACGTGGTGGTGCCGCCACCGATGTAGCGGCCTAGAAAGCAAAAAGCCCAGCATCGACGCTGGCTTTTTGTTGGGCGATGGCGAATCAGCCGATAACAGGTGCGGGCTTGCTGAGCGGCACTTGGGCTGCGGCAATTTCCCGATCCAGCTCGGCAATGGTTGCCTGCATCTGCGCGTGGCATTTTTCCATCAGCGCGGGGATGTCGTCGGTGGTCATGCCTTCGGTGAAATCGGCGGCAGGGAGCGGATGGTGATATCGCCGCTGTTCCAGCGATTGAGCTGCATCAGAGTGCTATAGGTGCTGACGCACACCGCAGAATCGGCACGCCAGCTGCAATTGCCATCTGGAAGGCGCCTTTCTTGAAGGGCAGCAAACCCTTGCCCACATTGCGCGTACCTTCAGGGAATACCCAGATGGACGTGTCTTTGTGCTGCAGCGTATCGGTGGTGGTCAGCATCGCGCGCTTGGCCTTGATGGCGTTGCCGCGGTCGATCAATACGTTGCCGGCCAGCCAATAAAGCTGACCAAAGAACGGCACCCACTTGAGGCTTTTCTTGCCGATGCTGACGGTGCGTTTAGGCACGACAGCGCCGAGCACGAACAGGTCGTAGTTGGACTGGTGATTGCAAATGATCACGCAGGACGGCGAATGATCGCGCAGGCCTTCGGTTTGGGTCTTCAGCTTCAGGCGCAGCAGCCACAGCGCAGGCCGCGAATAGAGGCGGGCGCACAAGCGGCTGTTATCGGGATTAAACGGCCGGCACAGGCCAATCAAAATGCCCAGTACACCCTGCCAAATAAAGTGCAGGCCCATGAACAACATGCGCAGAAGGAAAAGCATTGGTACGCCCGTTTGGTAAGAGGTCGCGCAGTGTACGGATGTGCACTATTTTCGGCAATCGCCGTTCGGTGGGAGTTTTGTTACAGGCTGCAAGCCAGACGGTACGCGGGCTGCAGCCATAAAAAAGCCCGGCGCAAGGGCCGGGCTCGGTGTTCGCGCAACGCTTAGACGGCGTGCTTCTTGTCTTCTTCGATAGCCCAGTCGAGGGTTTCCAGCAGGGCTTTGCGCACTTTCAGCTTGGTGTTCTTGTGCGCCTTCATATTGATTTTTTTCAGCTGCTGGGCGGCGGCAACAGCGGTTGGCAGCAGTTGGTCTGCGGCCACGACGGTGTCGAGGAAGCCGGCGTCTACCGCGGTCTGCGGGTTGAACATTTCGCCATTGATGACCGAGCGGTGGAACGCCGACTTCTTCAGACGATCACGGGCCAGCTCGATACCGACGTGGTGCATGGTCATGCCGATCTGCACTTCGTTGAGGCCGATGCTGAACGGGCCTTCGACACCGATGCGATAGTCGGACGACAGCAGAATAAAGGCACCCTTGGCAACCGCATGGCCGCCACAGGCGACGATGATCGGGAACGGATGCGACAACATACGGCGTGCCAGGGTGGAACCGGCGGCGACCAGATTAATGGCGTTTTCG
This sequence comes from Pseudomonas sp. CC11G, assembly GCF_056174845.1. Lineage (NCBI taxonomy): Bacteria > Pseudomonadati > Pseudomonadota > Gammaproteobacteria > Pseudomonadales > Pseudomonadaceae > Pseudomonas > Pseudomonas sp. CC11G. Next base: position 192,649 of record NZ_JBWBZC010000014.1, on the reverse strand, counting down.
GGGCCAGAGGTCATTACTTTCAAGTCATAGCCGCCGGAGAGAATGCCCGGCTGGCCAGTGATGATCACCACGGCGCGATCTTGCTCGGCGCGGTCCAGGGCTGCGTTGAAGGCAGCGATCACATCCGGAGAAATGGCGTTTACCTTGCCATTGCTCAGGGTGAGGGTGGCAATGCCGTCGTCTAGTTGGTAGCTGATCAGGTCGCTCATGGCACAAATCCTTGCTCGGGCAGGTATAGAAGGTGGGCAGACGTTACCGACGCCTGCCGTGGAGGTAAGCGCTAAGGCTGACCGGGCAGTCGCGTGCCGAGCCGTCTACGTCCTCGTTAAGGTTTAGTTGGAGGAATGAAGAAGAAGCCAACTTTTTTCGCTTAAGCACATGAATCCGTTAAAAAATCTTTTGCCTTTAGGAGAACCTTCGGATAGATTAGCGCGCCTCGACAGACCTAACCGGTTATCGAGAAACGGTGAAGTGTCCGAGTGGCTTAAGGAGCACGCCTGGAAAGTGTGTATACGAGAAATCGTATCGAGAGTTCGAATCTCTCCTTCACCGCCATATATAGAAAAGCCCCGCAACTTAATAAGTTGCGGGGCTTTTTGCATTTCGGGCCATTTAACCGTGAAGCAGAAAAATGCCCACTTGCGGCGCTGGGCTCAGCCACTGGCGCTCCAGGGTCCAGCCGGCTGATTGGGCCAGGCGCTGGATGGAGTCCGGGGTGTATTTGTGAGAGCACTCGGTATGCAGGCGCTCGCCCTCGGCGAAGTGGAAGATTTGGCCTGCGGCTTCGACGTCCTGGTCCTGGGTGCTGACCAAGAACATTTCCATGCAGCTTTGCTCCGGATTCCACTGCGCCCGGTGAAGGAACTGCTCCAGATTGAAGGTGCCACCCAATTCGCGATTGATACGGGCCAACAGGTTCTTGTTGAACTGGGCGGTGATGCCGTCAGCATCGTCGTAAGCGGCTTCCAGCGTGGAGATGTCTTTGAGCATATCCAGGCCGACAATCAACCGCGCATCATCGCCAAGAAAACGTCGTACGGATCGCAAGAAGTCGACGGAGTCTTGCTGGCAAAAATTACCCAGCGTTGAACCCGGAAAGAAGGCTACCCGCGGGCGAGTGCGTGCCGGCATCGGCAGCTCTCCCAGGTGGCAGAAGTCGCCCACCTCCGGCGCCACCCAGAGGGCGGGATAGTCTTTTTGCAGCTGCACGGTGGCGTTGCGTAGCGCGGATTCGCTGATGTCCAGCGGGATATAGACGTCGAGTTGGGGTGAAGCTTCCAGCAGAAGACGGGTTTTGATGCTGGCCCCGCTGCCGAATTCGATTAGCGCGGCGCCGTCTGGAATGCAGGAAGAAAGCTCTTGGGCAATATCCTTCAATAAGGCGGTTTCGGCGCGGGTGGGATAGTACTCACGGGTACGACAAATCGCTTCGAACAACTCCGAGCCCACGGCATCGTAGAAGTACTTTGGCGCCAGACTTTTCTCCGCTTGCTTAGGCCTGCGCGTACATCCTGTGCGAAGCCAGAACTGTGGGCGGCGGTATTTTGCTTGTCGGCCTCATGCGCAGAGGGAAGGTCTCTTGCCAGGCGCAGCCCCGAAAACATCCAACGCTGACCGGGGTAAAAGAAGTTCCGGTAGCTAAGGCGTGAGTGGCCCCTTGGCGTTATGCAAGAGCCGCCGCGTAACACCAGTTGGCTCACCATGAATTTGCCGTTGTATTCGCCAATGGCATTGCTGGCCGGTCGGAACCCGGGGTAGGGCGCGTAGGCGCTTTGAGTCCACTGCCAGGCGTTGTCTTCAATCTGTTCAAGGAGGCCCGAGCGCGCTGCAATTTCCCATTCGGTTTCGCTTGGAAGGCGTGCATTCGCCCATGTGGCGTAGGCGCACGCTTCGTAATAGCTGATATGCATGACGGGCGCCGCCGGATCAATGTTCCTAAGCCCGGCAAGACTCATCTGACGCCAGCCGTTTGTATCGCGCTGCCAATACAAGGGCGCTTCCCAGCCCTCATTCTGGACAGTCGTCCAGCCTTCTGAAAACCAAAGGTCGGCGCGGGCGTAGCCGCCGTCTGCCATAAAGGCCAGCCATTCGCCATTGCTGACTAGGCGATCACTAATTTCAAAAGGCTGCAACCAAGTGGCGTGACGAGGGTTTTCATTGTCGAAGGAAAATTCATCGCCAATATGGCCCAGTTCGACCATGCCGCCCGCCATCAATTGGTAATGGCCATGACGATCGCCAGACGGTTCGCGCCAGGCGGGGGAATAGGCTGGCTTGAGCGGCGAGAGGCTGAATAGGTGAAGCACGTCCATTAGCAACAGTTCCTGATGCTGCTCCTCATGTGCCAACCCGAGTTCTACCAGTGCGGTCAAATCGGAAGTCAGGCTGCCCGCCAGCAGGCCTTGCATATGCTCATCGACATGGCGGCGGTATTCGCGGATACGGGTAATGGGTGGCCGACTCAACATCCCGCGCTGTGGACGGGGTTGGCGAGGGCCGAGCGCTTCGTAATAGGAGTTGAAGAGGTAGCCGAAGCTGGGATCGAACTCGGTGTAGTCAGACAAGTGTTCTTTAAGCAGGAACGTTTCGAAAAACCAGCTGGTGTGCGCGATATGCCATTTTGCCGGGCTGGCATCGGACATGGACTGCACCACCATATCCTCGTCGCTCAAGGGCGCTATCAGTGATTCGCTGTGGCGGCGGACATGCAGATAACGCTCTAGCAGGCTGGTGTTCATCGGTTGTCCTCAAGCACCGTCGCAACCGGAGCCCGCGTGTGGAGCGGTTCAGTGGTGCGAGGCAGGTAAACAGAGATGTACAACGGGCGATATTTCGCCTCGCTTCGGGTTATAGGTCTGATGCATTAGGTTCTAAAAAAGTTCGTCGGAGTTGGGCGGGCAGCCGCCGAGCGGCTTGCTGGTCCAGCGTAGCAGCTGGGGTGATGGGGGCCGGTCATGAGCTGGACATCAGATAGATGGATTTACGGATACCACGCAATGGTCAGCATCACTGGCCATTGCGTACCCGTTAATGGCATCCCGCGCTAGCTCCCAGGGGCGGGCTGCTTACTTGTATCTACTGGCTCGCTGGAAGGACTGGATGTTCCGGATGAGCCGCTTTTGTTCTCGTCACGACCGGTGCCGTCAGTACCAGGCTTAGGCGCGCTGTCAGGGCCATCAATTCCGGTACCGATACCCTGCTCGGCACCGGTACCAGGTGTAGGCAATGTAGGGGGTGTGGGATTAGTCGGCCCAGTGCTATCCGCGCTGGGCACTGAACCATCCGTGCTGCCGGCAGCAAATGTGCCGGAAGCGCTTACAAGTAAGCCGGTCAAGCAGAGCGATAAGATCGAGGCTTTGTTCATGCCAGGTTTCCTTAGCAAGGTGTTGACCTTACTTTGGCTCGGCAAGAGCCCTCAGGGTTCGTTAAAACAGATCAATGGCAGCATTGCGGGCTCTTGTTCTGAGCAGAAGGTCACGTCCTGATCGGGGAGGTTGGCACCACTTTCCTCCTCAATCGAGCTGGATAGGGGGGCAGGTTGGAGAAAGGTTGCAGCGGGTCGATGGGCCAACTTGACGCGCGGTTGCCTCAATACACTGATTGGAACCACCGTGAAGCCTGCCATCATTCCATGAAGAATCGCTATGAGCTCTTCATCGCTCCGTTGAGCCGAAAGAAAACCGGATACCCCTGCCCGTATGAAGGCTTGTGTAGCTCGGTTGGGCCCTTCAGAGGAATACACCAAAACATTCACGCTCGGGCCGAGACTGGTTATTTTGGAAACAACACCGGCCTGACGTCGAACTGAACAGTGAAAGCTGAAGATGATGATGTTGGGGATGTGAAGTTCGCTGAACGTTAACGATTGTTCGAGGTTGTTAGCTTCACCACATATGTTGAAGCCATGGTTTTCGCATATGATTCTAAGATGGGTAATAACTTCGGAACGGTCACTTGCTATCAGTATTTTATACATGCGCTTCCTGCGCTCCTCTTAATAAACCGCCCACAAGATGGGTGGATTAGATTAGGAGGCGCGCAGGAGCTCAGATGCAGGAACGTTCTGAAGAGTAAGAGTGTAAGTTAAGAAGACGTGGGCTAAGCGTCTTCCTTCAGCCCAGACCGTTACGTTTGGCAAAGTCCACGAGGGCGACAAGGTTGAAAGCATTCAATTTGAGTTGAAGCCGAGTCTTGTAGGTGCTGATGGTTTTATTGCTGAGCAGCAGAGAATCGCCAATCTCTTTGTTAGATTTACCTTGTGCCAGCATTTGCAGAACCATGATTTCGCGGTCCGACAAGCTATTTAACATCGCGTGTTCGCTGCTGTTCGAGATAGTGGGATTAACCGTGCTAAGAATATCTGTAGGGAAAAAACTGTAACCAGAGAGCGCAGCCCAAACTGCTCGTTGAAGCTCTTCCAGGTTATCTCCTTTAGTCACGAAACCTGCTGCTCCGGCTTTCATACAGCGGAACGCCAGAAGGTCTGCCGGCTGTGAGGTGAGAATCAGCACGCGTGGGCGTGGTTTGAGTGTGCTGATACGAGCGAGCACCTCAAGGCCATCAATTTTGGGAATGCCAATATCTAGTATGACCAGGTCTGGTCGATGGTTTCTGATTAACGTAAGAGCATCCACACCATTGTCGGTTTCTCCAACCAAGGTGTGACCTTCCCGTTCCAGCAGCAGTTTGACGGCCAGCCGAATGACCGGATGATCGTCGACGATAAGTACCTTTCCCATAAATATCCCGTTAGTTGATAGTTGGTTGAGTGTTGATTGATTTTAGGTGGCTAGCAAGTGCTACTTGTAATAGTTCAAGTGTGTGGCAAAAGGTTATGGCTAGTGATTTTTTCTGGTCGTCGGAAACACCGTTATCAAGAGCAGTCTCATAAGCTTGTGCGGTATCTATCAGGGTTTTAGAGTTGATTAGTCTTGCGACTCCTTTAAGGCGATGAGCGAGAAGAGCAATTTCTTTCCATTGTGAATCGATGATACGTTCCTTTAGCTGCTGTAGATCCAGATCGTTGCTGGTATGAAGCTGTGTTATCAACATTGCCGCCAGCTTTTCGTTTCCGTTAGTAATCCCGGCAATACTGGCGTGATCGATAAGATTGGACGGTTCGTTGTTCTGAATAGTGGCTCCGATTACATTGTCGGAACGAGGCGTCAGATTTTCTATGCAGGCCGATAAATCAGCGAGGCTGACTGGTTTGAACAAACAACCGTCCATGCCCGCGTCCAAGCATTTAGCGTGCTCTTGTGGCTGGGCATTAGCGGTGAAGCCCATGACCCAGCAGGGCTTCAAGTTTGTTTTTGCTTCGTGGCTGCGCCATTCACGACTCAGTTCGTAGCCGTCCATCAGCGGCATATTGCAATCGGTGATCACGAGATCAAATGGCTGCTGAAATAATAATTCCAATGCCTGCAGCCCATTTTCGGCTTCCTGCACGGTATGACCCAAAAACTGCAACTGTTGACCAAGCAACAAACGATTTGCTGGATGGTCGTCTACCAACAGAACGTTTAACTGTTTGGCCATCTGCTTGTCTGCCGGTGCGCTTAATACTTGCGGCGCGTGCTCCAGTTCCTGGGCTATCAGTTTGATGCGGACCCGTGTGCCCTTCCCAATTGCGCTGTGCAATTCAAGTGAGCCTCCCATCATTTGTACCAGTTGGCGGCAAATCGCCAGGCCTAAGCCGGTACCTCCACGGCTATGGGACACATTGGAGGCTTGGGTAAAGGGTTTGAATAGCTTTTCCTGATCTTCTGGTGATACCCCGATTCCGCTATCGGAGATTTCAATAACTATATGAGCGCCTTCTGGCGAACTGTTGGTACTGACCTTGATTTCTACACCTCCCGAGTCGGTGAACTTGATGGCGTTGCTAAGAATATTGGAGAGAACTTGCTTGAGCCGGCCCGCGTCTACCGAGACGTCATGAGTTGACTTTAGGTTCTCCTCCAAGCGTAGATACAAGCCTTTTTGCCGCGCTACTCCGCTAAAGATTCGACTGACGGAGTGAGTAATCTCGGATAGATTGCTGCGCTGTACCATGAGGTTCAGGTTCCCTGATTCTATTTTCGCAAGATCGAGAATGTCATCAATCAGCCCGATCAGTGATTTGGACGATTCATACGCGACTTCAAGGTCGTCACGGTCCCACGCATCGCCTTGCTCGATTCTTTGAATGGTGAGCTCGAGCAAGCCGATGATGGCGTTTAACGGCGTGCGGATTTCATGACTCATAACGGCCAGAAATCGACTTTTTGCGTCATTAGCCTGCACTGCCCGGTCGTGTGAATCACGGAGTTGCTGGAGTAAAAGAACGTTAGACGTCATATCAGCGTAGCCAGAAATCAGGCCGGCGATATTTCCGTTCTTATCGGTGTACGGCCGATCCCACTGCCGGAACGTGAGGAGGGCTCCATTAACCGTCGCATCAAACTGACGCTGAGCGGGGGCGCCGATTTTTAGCGTCTGAAAGTAAAAACGCTGATGTTCTTTGGCCTGCTCGCGCTCCACACAGATAAATTCAAATGTGCTTTTCCCAATAACGTCTTGCGGTTGCGCTCTTAGCTGGGAGTAGAAAACCTGGTTGCAAAATACGAATCTGCCTTCAAGATCACGTACGGAAATTGCCATCGGTATGCTATCCAAAAGAGTGCTGCGGAATTCAAAGCGTTCCGCCTCGCGCTGTATATGCCTGCGTTTTATAAATAAATACAGAATCTGGCTAAGAAGCAATAATGAGATAAAGGCTGCGAAAATGCTAAGTAAACGAAAAGAAGAGATGTATTCCTTCCAGACGCTAGTTTGAGCCGGCGCAACCGCCTTCCAGTTGCTCATCAGTGCATTCATATGGCTGGGGCCAAGCTGTTCGATGACCTTCGTAATAACGCTATACAGTTCGGTCTGCTCGGGTCGGATAGAAAAAGGAAGATTTGCGGGTAAATCTGGAAGGGATGTGGACACTTTCAGATCATGGGAAAAATATTGCCGTATCAGATAGGTGGCGGTTGGCAGTAATGTAATAGCAGCATCAGCTTCGCCATTTGCAACTGCTACAAGGCTATCGAGCTGAGAAGCTTTTCTGATCACTAAAGCGGTTGGTTGTAACTCTGTAACTCGGCCTGCTACAAAATTGCCGCGCTGAAGTGCAACTTTTTTTCCTTTGAGATCTGCAATCGAGGAAATTTTGCTATCTTTACGGGTCACCAGTGCAAAGCTGTTAAATAGATAGGGTTCAGTGAAACGCAGATATGTGGAGCGTTCTTCATTAGGCAGAAGCGTTAAGGTCATGTCGGCACTTTTTTTACGTAAGTTTTGCTCTAGCTCATCCAGCGATGATGTGTCGATAATTTTGAAATTTATTCCAACTGCCTGGCTTATTTCTGCGAGAAGATCGATGACGACGCCTTTCATTTCTCCATTCTCGTCGTAGAAACTATAGGGCGGTAACGAGGAGTTGACAGCCACGGCAATATCCGGATGTCCTGATAACCATTGTTGTTCTTCGAAGGTGAACGATATTTCTGCAGGTGTTTCAATACCTATGTTGGCAGCCCAATAATTAAGTATTTTATTTTTATGTGAAGATCGTGCGTTTTTCAAAACCGCATCAAATAACAACGGCAATCTATCGTTGTCTTTTCGAAACAAAAAGCTGTAACCGTTTTTCTCCAAATTTTTGGAAGGGTAGGCGTGGATGTGCTGTAGTTCTCCTTGGCCCTTGTAATATCCGACCTCGACAGGATCACCGATGTACCATCGTTGCCGTTGGTACTCAACGGAGTGGAGTGCTTCAAGCACCGAGTTAAAGACGGTAAGGGAATAGTTTTCAAAGTGCTCGGAAATAGTTTTCTCATCGACGAAGTTCCCTGAGAAAGCAATATCTCCTTGGACTTTTATTTTAGAAAAGCCCAGTTCGGAACCGCGACCGACAATGATGGGGAGTTCAAAACATAAGGTGCCGACTGCGTAAGTTCTGGGTCTGGGCCATCTTTTAAGCCACCTTTGCTGAGTAGATCAACCTCACCACGTTTTAACGCCTGGACCGCAGAGTTCCAGTCCGAATACATAAGTATTTGGGTTTCCAGATTCAAGCTATTAGCGATCAGATAAACATGGTCGGCTACGATGCCTTTGAGGCTGCGACCTTGTATTATCTCGTACGGTTCAAAAATTTCCTGGCTGATCCCCAGGGTCAGAACTTTTTTGTTTTTCAGCCAATCACGAGTGTTTTCATCAACGGCTAGCGTCACTTTTGGCGCAATAATTGTGGGCGCTAGTGTAATGGCTTCCACTGCGTTGGCCGGGGAAGTGATAAATAATGCCAGTGCGCATAAAAGGTTTACCACGACACTGCAGATATTGGTGTTGGAAGCGATGTTGTGGGGTTGTTGATGATAAACATTGCATTCACTCTGCCAGCGGCAAGATAGGGTGCGGTAAAAGAGTTCAGCTATTTTCTTGAGGGTGTTAGCTGTTTTATAATGCTTAACCATTTTAAGAGATTCTTTGCATTGACTGGAGGTGAGAACAGATAACCTTGGCCAATGTGGCAATTCATTTTTTGAAGTGCTTGGAGTTGTTCTTCTGTTTCGATGCCTTCGCCTACTAACTGAACGTTAATTTCTTCGCTAAATTTTGCCATATGAGCAACAGCTACCTGTGTGCGCCTGTTGTAGGGCAGGCTTTTTGTGAAGCTCATGTCCAGTTTGACTTCTGTGCAAGGCAGTTCACATACCCGCTGAAGAGAGGACAGTCCGGCACCAAAGTCATCGATAGAAATTTCGCAGCCGAGCAATCGAAGTTGGATAAGATTGAGCATGCAGTCGGCAGGCGATCGTAGCGCGCTGCATTCGGTAATTTCCAAGATGAGATTGCTGGCGCGAAACTTTCTTGCGCTGAGTAGAACATTTATTTTTTTGTGGAAGTCTGGGTTGCAAATTTGTGTTGCATCAATATTGACTGCTAGCTTGAAATTTTCTTCAAGATCTTGTTGTTTGACGAAGTCCAACGCTTGTTCAAGTATGTTTAAGGTCATTGTATCAATATGACCAAAACGTTTGGCGACATCCATAAAGCTGTTCGGTCCAAGGATACCCAGGCTTGGGTGGTTCCAACGCATTAAAATCTCCGCTCCGACAACTTCCATTGTCTGGATGTTCACCTTTGGCTGGTAATACGGAATGAATTGTTTTTTTCTGGCCGCATTTGAGACTGCTTTTGCCGAATAGGATCTGTTGTTGCTTGGCTGCTATAGAGCGCTGCGTGGCGCGATAGTTGGTTAGCGCTGCTTGAATTTCCATCTTTGAGAATGGTTTGCTTAACTCACCCAATATGGAATAGCCGCAGTGACGTGCAAGTCCCGGGTTGCGGTTTTGAGATCTGATGGTGTTTCAGTGATTAACAGTAGCGAGTGAACGCGTCCATGCTTTTTTAGGTCGCGCAATAAACCCAAGCCAGTGGCGCTGGGTGCGCTGATCGTACAGATCAAAATATCGAACCCGCCTTCTTGGAGGATAAGTTCTATTGCTCTTCTGTATCTGTTGCGGTGAATACCTGTGTGTATCCCAGCGATCTAAGCGTGGCTGCCATTGCTTGCTGTGCAAGTGAATGATCTTCTGAAATAAGAATTTTTGGCTGGGACATTCTGGCATCCTCGCTTAAAGAATAAGTGGAGGAAATATCCCAGTCAGCTAACGGGCTTTATGTAGAAACCTGTCTCTATTGGATGTAGGAAAATGCTTATAGATGTCAATTTTAGATTTTTGTCTGGCTTTTGATCAGAGGCGGCATTGAGGTATTAGCGTGTTCGGCTCGACTGAATGTTGCTGTAGGTTATTTCGCCAATGTCTGAGTCCGCATCGACACCTCGGGGCTGCTGACTCTGAAGCCCAAATTGATTTCGTGGTTTTATAGGACTTCAGCGGGCGATAGCGTCGTCTATTCTTGGGGCAGTCGTCTGCACTCGGGTCTAGGTATGCCTGCCTTGGCGAGTCGGATACCTGTCGAGCACAGCTGAAAATTTCTGGCGCATGAATACGAGCGTTGGCGTGTGACGAAATCTATTGATGGTTGTTGATCATCGTGTGCCAGTTCTGATTGGCATGCTGTTGTTTTCCTGCGTGGCGGTTTTGCGGCCAGTGAGTCTTACCGGCTCATGGTCGAATCGCGCTTTCGCAGCGCCGAGCAGGCTCTCAACCGTGAGAATGCTACCAGTCTGGAAAGCGTGACCCTCAACGGCAAAGCTATGGGCGCTCTGTTGCTCGCAGGGGCTCTTAATCCTTCGGTGCGTACCGCTTCATTGGAACCACGTGAGCCACGCCAAGCAGTTCAATATCGCTCGGCCGGCCTTGCAGATTATTGCGAAGAGGGTTGGGGCGAACCTGGTGTTCGTCGTGGATGAAAAGGGCACCATCACCAGCGATTGGAACAATGAGTACATCAGCCCGATCGGCGTGGACGTTAGCTATCGCCCGTATTTCACCCAGGCAATTCGCGGATTACCCACTGTTCATGGCGGGGTCAGTTCGGTTACAGGCCGGTTGGTGTACTTCGTTGCCGCTCCGGTTTATCTGGAAGCGGTAGCAGTGAGGTAACCGGCGCGGTGGTCGGACAGTTCGAAGCCAGTGAGCTGCAGGCATTTGTTGCCAACGACAGCACGCGTACAGGTCTGTTGTTTCGCCACAGGGCGTGGTGTTTACGTCCGGCCGTTCGGACTGGCGCCTGCAAACGGTAGGTGTCAAATCGCCAGAGCAAATTCGCGCGATAGCGCAGAGTAAACAATTTGGTAGCTACTTCGATGACAAAGAGCAGGTGAGAACGCTGCCTTTCGACCTGGAGGACGACATTGTGCGGGTCGAGGAAAAGCGCTACGCGCGTCTCCTCTGCACCGGTTGATTGGAATGACCCGGGTGGCAAATGGCGCTTGGTGACGATCAGTGCATTGGCGCCGGTCTATAACCTAGGCGAAGGATTTCTGATCGCCACGATGACAACGTGGGCCAGCGGGCTGCTGCTTTGGTTCGGGCTGAGGCGTACGACGGATATGCGTAAGCGGCGTGCTGATTCCGAGGAAATCGTTCGTCAACCAACGCCTGCAGCTCATTCTGGATAACGCGCCGGTTGCAGTGTGTATTCTGGCTGACGACTTGCAGCCTGATTCCGAAGGTATCGTGCGATTGTTAATCCGCTTTCACCAACACCTTCGATGTACGCGTAAACGCACCTATGCCGCGGTTGTATGTGCGCCCCGATGAGCGAGAGACACTTCGTGAGCGCTTACGCAAAGAGGGCGTCGTCGCGCAGCACGAAAGCCAGGTGTTCAACAGTCACAACCAGATTCGCGATGTTCTGGTGAACTTTCTGCGTATTGATTTTCTTGGCGAGACGGGGACGCTCGCGTGGTTGATCGATATAACCGAACGCAAAGTCGCCGAACGGGAAATGCAAAAGGCGATGAATGCCGCCGAATCTGCCAGCAAAATCAAAGGTGAGTTTCTCGCCATATGAGCCATGAAATTCGCACGCCCATGAATGCCATCATGGGGATGTCTTTACTTGCTTTGCAGGGAGATCTGACCGCTGGCCAGCGCATTACATCGAGAAGGTTCATCAGGCGGCCAATTCACTGCTGGATGTAATCAATGACATCCTCGATTTCAGCAAGCTTGAATCGGCCAAGATGGAAATCGAGCAGGCGGAGTTTTTTCTAGAAGACGTTTTTGACGACCTCGCGAACGCCATCGGTCTTCGCGCCAGTCAAAAAAACCTGGAGCTGATTTTTGATATCCACCCGGGCATTCCCACGCGCCTGTCGGGTGATCGTCTGCGACGGCACAGGTGCTGATAAACCTTGGTAACAACGCGGTTAAGTTCACCGAGCAAGGCCAAGTTTTGGTGGGAGTGGAGGCAGTTGGCTTGAACGACTCTCGCCTCACGCTGCATTTCTGGGTTACCGACACTGGTATTGGCTTGACCGAGACGCACAAGGCCAAGCTGTTCAACAGCTTTACCCAAGCCGACTCCTCGACCACTCGCCGCTTCGGTGGTAGCGGCCTTGGCTTGGTTATTTCCAAACAACTTGTGGAGTTGATGGGCGGCCGGGTATGGGTAGAGTCGCACTACGGTGTGGGCTCGACCTTTCACTTCGAGGCTAATGTCGACTGTCCGGCGCATTCTGATCTGCCATTGATCAGCGACACTTCGCAGACTTACGCCGGCGCCATCTGCTGCTGGTTGACGACAATGCCAGCGCTAGGGACGCTCTCCTGACGATGCTGGCACGCTCGGGTTGCAAATGGTTGGGGCGGCCAACGGCATTGACGCCATGATAGCCATTGATGAGTCCGAGCTGACCGGCAATCCCTATGACTTGATTTTGATGGACTGGCAGATGCCAATCATGGACGGGCTGCAGTGCATTGAGCTCATTCGGCAGCGAGCGCATCACTTTCGGGCTCGAATGCTTATGCTGACGGCCGCTGGTAGCGAGGAAGCCGTGAGAACGTCCGCATCGCTTCAGTCGGTTGCGATTGATGGGGTGTTAGCCAAACCGGTAACGGCAACCCGGCTGATGGGGGCGATCGCGACGATTTTTGGAAGCCCAGGCGCCTTGGTCAGCCCGATTGCACGGGGGGCCGAGGTGCCTCGTGACGTCAGCGAGCGCCTGGCGGGAAATCGGGTGTTGTTGGTTGAAGACAATGTAATGAATCAGGAACTGGCCGTGGCGTTGTTGGCGCAAGCCGGCGTGTCGGTGGTGGTGGCCGGCAACGGGCAATTGGCGTTGGACATCCTCGCGGACGACCAGGCTTTTGGCTGCGTGCTGATGGATTGTCAGATGCCGGTGATGGATGGCTACACCGCCACGCGGGAGATCCGCGCCAACAGCGCAACCCAGGCGCTGCCGGTAATCGCCATGACCGCCAGCGCCATGAAAGGCGATATGGAAAAAGCGCTGGCCGCGGGCATGGATGACTACATCACCAAACCACTGAACGTTGCCGGCATGTTTGCAATCATCAGCAAATGGATAAAGCCGGTAGCGCAGCCCATCAGCACTTCCTCCCCACAGACCTTCGATAAGCCGCACGAGGATGTTCCGTTACTACCGGGAATCGATGTCGAAGCAGGCATGGCGGTGTGCATGAATAACCTCGAGCTGTACAGCAAGATGCTGGGCATGTTTCGCGTCGAGGCCCAGTCTTTCGAGGCAAATTTCACCGTCCAGGTCGAGGCAAGGGATAGCGTGGCAATGATCCGCCTGGCGCATACCCTCAAGGGAACCGCTGCCAACATCGGTGCCACTCGTGTGCAGGTGGCAGCTGAAGCCCTGCAACTGGCGTGTGAACGTGACGCAGGCGAGGGCAGCTACGCGGCAGCGTTGGAAACCTTGGTCGATGAGCTCGCGTTGGTGGTCAGCAGTTTACAAAGCATCGAGCCGTAGATTCCTACGAGCTCGTAAGGGAGGTCGGATATTTCGTGTCTAGGGGCATGACGACACTGGTGCAACTTTCCCAGTTGAGACACGCCCATGCTTTCCAAAGACCTGCGCATTCTGATCGCCGACGCCGATCAACCCCTTCGCCTTGCTGTTGAAAAACTGGTAAACCATGCGGGTTGCTACGGCGTAGCCGTGGTGCCGACGGTGGATGAGGTGGTGGCCTTGCTCGACTTTCCTGGTCGACCCTTTGACTTCGTGTTGATCAACTCTCAACTGCTGGATCAGGTCGGTTTTTCCACCTTGGATCTGCTGAACAACCATCGCAACGTGGTGCTGTATCGCAACGGCCTGTATTCCGGCCGCCTCGCTGATCCATTGGCAGCCATACGGGAGGGGCTTTCCTTGCCTAGCCCGGCGGAGACAGTGCATTGATACCCTTCAGGAATAGATCGCCGAGTGGTGCGGGTAATCTGCGGTTCGCGCGCCAATGATCATTTCACTTACCCAACTGGTCAGAATCGAGGTGTACGCCTTCTGGTCGCTATCCTGGCTTAGTGCGTGGTCGGCGCCGTCGACCATGCGATGGGTGAGGGAGTGAGCTTTTTCGAAGGCGGCGCGGTAACTCATCAGCGTGGTATGGGGCACATAGTCGTCGTGCTCGGACTCCACCAGCAACACATCCCCTTTGAATCGTGAGCAACAGGCCAGCGCCCTGTTCTGCTCCGGCAGGCACAAGGTGCGGCGGTAGCGGGCCAGGCGTTCACGATCCAGAAGCTGTTTAGGCAGCTTCCATTCCTCATCCCAGTACAGCGCCGGCACCCGTAGGGCGAGCCAGCGGACTGGGCGCATATCGGTAAGAAAGGCGGAAAGATAACCGCCGTAACTGCTACCGATCACCGCGATTTTGTCCGGATCAATCGCCGGATGGCGCGCCAGTTGGTCGTAGGCCGCCACGATGTCAGCCAGGTTTTGTTCCCGCGTCACCGTTTGCTTGCTGGCCGAGGTGCGCTCGTGGCCGCGTAGGTCGAAGGTCAGGCACACACAGCCGAACCCGGCGATGCCCTTGGCCCGCGCCAGGTCGCGCTGCTGACTACCGCCCCAGCCGTGCACAAACAAGATGCCGGGCACCTTCTGTTCCGGGGTCATCAAGGTTCCAGCAATCACTTCGTCATCAACGTGAATATCCACAGTGTTGCTATGGGCTGGCATAGGGTTCGACCTTTACGAATTTGCTGAGGGTGCCGTGGGGCGGTACGGCACCGCGATAAAGACGCCGGGCGTCTGGCGGCGTGTCGTCGCCGTAGGTTTCGTAGGTACTGGCACGTAAGCGCTGCAGCGTCGGGTCGCGGTGAAACGCTTCAACGGCGAAAATCTCCGCCGCACTCGCGCCACCAATGCGCCAGGATTGTTCCAGCACGCCGGAGCGCTCCTTGCCCAAGGCGTCGATCCCCTGGGCCACGTCGTAATTGCGGCGTGACGCCACCAAGCCCAGGCAGTCGAACGCCGCTTGTTCATAAATCACCGCCTGTTCAACGGCCAGGCGCATGGCAGGCGACAGGGGCAGGGCGGTTAAGTGCGCATAGCCGCCGCGCACCAGGGTCAAATCCGAACCGCCGTACACTTCGGCGCCGCTGTCATCGTGAGTTAAACGCTGAGTGCCGCAGTAGCTGGCATCAATGCCGGCGACGTGTACCTGTCCGACACTAAAAGTCACCACTTCCTTCAAGTGTTCTTCCAGTACTAGCCCCCAATTCGCCACTTCTGCGGCGTCTTGGCTACGCAGGCAAGCGACCAATTGCGCGGCATCTTCGATCAATTCCTGTCCGCGACCAGCTTTGCCACGCACGGGTTTCACCCGCAGCGGACCGTGGGCCAACAGCTCGACGCCGGCACGCTCGGCGTCCGCCAAATCAAACACTGTGTAACCGCGCAGCACTGCAGCGGCGGCTTGCTCGTGAAAGTGCGTAGTCCAGCCTTCTGCCACGACAGTGGGATGGTCAATAAGCGGATGGCTGATGGCCTTGGTGGCCATATAAGGGAACCGCACGGCGCCGCCAAAAAAGCCGTCGCTCTCTTGAATATTCAGCTGCTGCATCAGTTCTGTGCCGATTACGGTCTCGTTCGGAATCCAGTAATGCCCACCATCTGGCGCGGCGTCGGCGCTGAACGGCACATTCAATAACGCCGCGATCTTCTCCCCGAGTAAACGCTGTACCACCTGTTCATGTTCCGGCGGCGGCGTCCCCAGGTGGAGCAGGGCCACGGCGCTTCTTGCAGGTTGCGTATGGCCTCTGTCCATTGCCGATTTCCTTATGTGGTGCAGCGGCGGATAGGCAAGCGTTGCTTCAAT
Source organism: Pseudomonas sp. CC11G (assembly GCF_056174845.1). Taxonomy (NCBI): domain Bacteria; kingdom Pseudomonadati; phylum Pseudomonadota; class Gammaproteobacteria; order Pseudomonadales; family Pseudomonadaceae; genus Pseudomonas; species Pseudomonas sp. CC11G. The sequence continues at coordinate 176,852 of NZ_JBWBZC010000014.1, read as the reverse complement.
GAGAAGGATAACGCCGGCCATCAGTTCCGCCTTTTGGATCAATGGCGTGGTCAGTTTCCTAGTGCTCGGCCATTTTCCTAGGCTCGTGCTCAGACGGTTCCTTAATGCGGTAGCACGCTACGTACAGGGCTGGCAAAAACAGCAGGGTCAGCAGCGTCGCACTGATAATCCCGCCGATCATTGCGAAGGCCATCGGCCCCCAGAACACTTCGCGAGCGATGGGGATCATGCCCAGGCTGGCCGCCGCGGCGGTTAGCAGAATCGGACGGGTACGGTGATGCGTGGCTTCGATCACCGCATCCCAAGGTTCGGAACCTCCCTCACGGAATTCATCGATCTGAGTCACCAGAATCACCGAGTTGCGGATGATGATGCCGATCAGCGCCAGCACACCCAGAATGGCGACAAACCCCAGTGGCGTTCCGGTTGGCAACAAGGCAGCGACCACGCCAATCAGCCCGAGCGGCGCCACGCTGGCCACCAGAAACAGCTTCTTCACACTTTGCAGCTGAATCATCAGAAAGGTCGCCATCAAGAACAGCATCAGCGGAATGACCTTACCGATCGGCCCTTGGGCCTTGCCGCTTTCTTCGACGGTGCCGCCCGGCTTGATGCTGTAGGACTTCGGCAATTTGGCGGCGAACTCATCAATCTTCGGCTGCAACTCAGCCATCAGGTCCGTGGGCTGTTTCTCGCCGTGCACGCTAGCTTTCAGGGTGATGGTGGGCTTGCGATCACGGCGCCATACCAGTGGCTGCTCCAGCTCGTAGCTCACGGTGGCGAACGCTCGTAGCGGAATCGAGGTGCCGCGTGGCGTGGTGATCTGCAAATTCTCCAGAGTTTCCGGCGCCCGTCGTTCGCCTTCCTGGGAACGGCCAACCACGTTGATCAGATAGATGCTGTCGCGCACCTGGGTAACGTTGGCGCCGGTTACCACGCCATTCATCATCTGCGCGACGTCCTGCGACGACAGCCCCAGTTGCCGCGCCTTGTCCTGGGCCACGTCGATCTTCAGCACCCGACCGGGTTCATTCCAGTCGTAAATCATGTCGCCGATATTGGCGTTGCCATCCAGCAAACCGGCTACCTGCATGGCGTACTCGCGCACTTTGTCGATATCCGGGCCGCTGATGCGGTATTGAATGGGCCGACCCACCGGCGGGCCCATTTCCAGCGGCTGCACCAGGCTACTGATGCCGACGAAATCTTCCCGTAGCCGGCTCTTTAACCGGGCGGCGAGCCGCTGCCGGGCTTCCAGGTCTTTGCTGACGATCACCAACTGGGCATAGAAGGGGTTCTGCAGTTGCTGGTCCAGCGGCAGATAAAAACGCGCCGCGCCTTCGCCGATGTAGGTGCTCCAACGGTCGATGTCTTTATCGTCTTTGATCGTGGCTTCCAGCCGGTCCACCACCTGACGGGTTTCTTCCAGGCTGCTGTTCTGCGGCAAGTTCAGGTCCACCAACAATTCCGGGCGGTCGGAGGAGGGGAAGAACTGCTGCTGCACGAACTGCATCAGCACAATCGAGACCACGAACAGCGCCACGGTCAGGCCGATGCTCAGCCAGCGATGGCGCATCGCCCATTTCAAACCGCGGTCCATGCCGCGCGTAAGACGGCCGGGCTCCTTGTCCTTTTTATGGCTCAACGATTCCGGCAATACATGCACGGCAATCACCGGCGCAAACAGCACGGCCACCAGCCACGACACCAACAACGCCACGGCAATCACCGCAAACAGGGTAAAGGTGTACTCACCGGCAGAACTGGCGTTCAGGCCAATCGGTACAAAGCCTGCCACCGTCACCAGCGTGCCGGTCAGCATCGGAAAGGCGGTGGATGTGTAGGCAAAGGTCGCCGCCTGCGCCCGGGTATCACCGGCTTCAAGACGGGTCACCATCATCTCCACGGTGATCATCGCGTCGTCCACCAGCAGGCCGAGGGCGATGATCAACGCACCCAGCGAGATGCGCTGCATGGTGATGCCGCTGTATTCCATAAACACGAATACCATGGCCAGCACCAAGGGAATGGAGCAGGCCACCACCAGCCCGGCGCGCACGCCCAGGCTGATAAAGCTGACGATCAGTACGATCACCACTGCTTCAAACAGCGCGCTGGTGAAACCGCCTACCGCCTTGTTCACCACTTCCGCCTGGTTGGACACCTGATGCACGCCCACGCCCACCGGTAGCTCGGCGGTGATTTCCTCCATCCGCTGGTGCAATTGCTTACCGAAGGTTTGGATATTGCCGCCATCGCGCATGGCCACTGCCAGGCCAATGGCCGGCTGACCATTGAAGCGGAACAGCGATTCGGGCGGGTCCTGGTAGCGGTGTTCGATGGTGGCAAGATCGGCCAGGCGATAGAACTGGCCATTCACTCGCAAGTTGACGGCCTGCAAATCTGCTTCTGATCGGAATTCGCCGGAGGTGCGCACGGAAATCCGCTCTGGCCCGGCTTCGATCACCCCGGAAGGCGTGACGCTGTTCTGCGCCTGCAGGCTTTGCATGACTTGCGCCTGGTCCAGCCCCAACGCCGCCAATTTGCGGGTGGAGAAGTTCAGGTACAGCACTTCGTTCTGCTCGCCGATCAGCTGCACCTTGCCCAGGTTGCCCACGCTGCGGATATCCAGGCGCACCTGTTCCACGTAGTCGCGCAGCTGCCGGTAACTCAGACCGTCGCCGGTGAAGGCGTAGATGCTGCCGAACACGTCCCCGAATTCGTCGTTAAACGAAGGGCCCTGCAGCCCTTGGGGAAACTCGCCCTGGATATCGGTGATTTTCTTACGCACCTGGTACCAGATATCCGGGATGTCTTTGCCGTCGGTGGTGTCCTTGAGGTAGACAAATACGGTGGATTCGCCCGGTCGCGTGTAGCTCTTTACGTAATCTAGCGAGTCGAGCTCTTCCAGCTTCTTTTCGATGCGGTCGGTCACTTGCTGCAGGGTGTCATTCACCGTCGCGCCGGGCCAGCGGGTTTGAATCACCATGGTTTTGATGGTGAAGGAGGGGTCTTCCTCACGGCCTAACTCAAAGTAGGAAAAGATCCCCATCACTAGAGATACGGCCATCAAGTACCAGACCAACGACTGATGGCGCAGGGCCCAGTCCGACAGGTTGAAGCCGGTTTTCTCCGGGGTATTGTTCACCTCCTGGCTCATTGCGCTGCTCCTGCATCCAACTTCACGGTCTGTCCCGGTTTCAAACTGTTCACGCCGGCGCGCACTACCCAGTCGCCATCGGCGAGCCCCTCACCAATCACCACCTGATCGCCCTGGCGCTCCAGCACCTGCACCTGGCGTTGGGTGACGGCCAGGCTGTTGCGGTCGATCACCCACACCAGCCCGTGATCGGCGTTGGCGTCGGTCGGCTCGATCAACACGCTGGCGGGCAGGGTGCTGTGCGCCGGCGCCTGGCTGCTCAGCTCGACATTAATGGTGGTGCCCAAGCGCAATTCCTCCGGGCTTTGTTCCAGGGTCAGCCGTACTCGGCGTGAGCGGGTGGCGGCATCGGCCTGCGGTGCCATCTCGCGAATTTGCCCGTCGGCCTGAACTTCACCCTGCAACTGCGAGGTCACTTTGAACCGGGCATTGGCCGGCAGCGCCGCTACCTGCTCATCCGGCAAGTCGAACACCGCTTCGCGCACGTCCGGGCGGGCCAGCGTCAGCACTTCCTGGCCCGCCGCCACCACCTGGCCGATCTCGGCCCGCCAGGCGGTGACCACGCCGTCGATGTCGCTTTCCAGTCGCGTATAGCCCACCTGATCTTTGGCGTGCTGCACATCGGCGGCCGTCTGGTCGAGGCTGGCGCGGGTGGTTTTCAGGCGGGTTTGCGCGTTGTCGAGGTTGGCTTTGGCGCCGACGCCACGGTTAAACAATTCGCTCTGCCGGCTCGCATCGGCCTGGGCCTCCAGCCATTGCGCATTGGCGCTCGCCATCTGGCCTTCGCTGGCGCGCAGCTGGTTTTCCTGGTCGCTTGGGTCGAGCGTGGCGAGCAGGGTGCCTTTGGCTACTTTGTCGCCAACGTTCACGGTACGCGAGGCAATCCGCCCATTGGTGCGAAAGCCTACGGTGGTTTCGTAGCGGGCTTCGATGGTGCCGGCAAACCGGCCGACCATGGCCTGCTGCTGAACGCTCACCACGCTATACAACACCGGGCGAGGTGCCGGCTTTTCAGGTTCTTTTTCCGAGCAGCCACTGACGACTGCAGCAATGAGCAAGGCGAGAGGGAGGCGGTGCAAGCGGTTCATGGCTTGGCCTCCTGTGCGGGCGGCGCGGCGATTTTGGCTTTCTCGGGCTCCGCAGCTTTTTCCGGTGTGGCGATATCCACCTGTTGACCGGGATGCAGCAACTGGCCGCCAGCAACCACCACCTGTTGACCCGCTTGCAACCCTTTGCCGACCAACACCGTGCCGCTGCCATAGGTCACATCGCTGATCGGTTGCAGGCTGACTTTATGCTGATCGTCCACCAACCACACCGCAGGCTGCTGTTGGCTTTTAAATAGCGCCGACCACGGCAGCACCACGCGATTACTGGTTTTCGGGTGCACGGTGGCGGTTACCACAGCGCCCAAGTTCATTTCTTCCGGCGCGTTTGCAGTTCGACTTTGACCTTTACCGTGCCGCTCTGGGCATCGATGGTGGGGGTAATTTCGCGCACCTTGCCTTGAGCGGTAATGGCGGGGCGATCCAGTAGAGCCACGGTTACTGGCTGCTCCGCCAGTGCCTGGTCGAACAGTGATTCGTACACATCGAACACCGCGTCGCGCTCTCCGGCTCGGGCCAGGGTAAAGATCGGCACCGTGGCTTGCACCACCTGCCCGGTTTCGGCCTGGCGTTCGGTAATCACCCCGTCGGCCGAGGCCTTGAGTTCTGTGTAGGTGAGCATGTCGCGGGCATTGGCCAGCTGCGCCTGCGCAGCCGCTTGCGAGCTTTGGCTAGAACGCAGCTGGGCTTGCGCCTGATCGAATTCGCTTTTGCTGGTGTACCCCTTAGGCAGGAGCAGTTGTTGCCGTTTGAAACTCACCTCGGCCAGGCGCAATTGCGCTTCCTGGGCTTGCAGGGCGGCGCGGGCATTGTCGACGTTGCTTTGCTGTTCCTGCGGATCAAGGCGGGCCAGCACCTGATCGGCCTTCACCTTGTCGCCGACCTCCACCAGCCGCTCAATAATTTTGCCGCCCACGCGAAACGATTGCTGGGCTTGCACCCGTGCCTGAATGTCGCCGGTGAGTTGGGCCTCGTCGCTGAAGTCGCCCGGCTTTACCGCTTGCACCAATACCCGCACATGGGGCGGCGGCGGGTTTTTTTCACCACAGCCGCTCAGGGCCAAACCGGCGGCGATAGCAAGCAAAATGGCGAAGGTGGATGGTGTGCGCTCAGGCCATGCCTGTTCCCGCATCTGGCTCTCCTTATTCCCTTAATGGCAACGGCTGGCGCCGTGCGATGCATGGGGTTGAGAGGAAGCGTCGGGGTTGAAAGTTCAAGTTTCTGCTGTGGGGGCAGGGAGTTGCAGAACTGCCCGGGCGAGGCAATTGCGGTTACAAATGCGCCTGAACCGATCTGCCGAGGCTCAGTCAGCAGCTAAACACACCAATAAAAACCGCAGAGGATAGGGCCATGACCCATTGGGTAATCAGCTACAGCATTGACCAAGGAACCTCGACCCTCGACGTCGAGCAGGCCGACCAACCCACCCATGAGCAGGCCGTGGATTACGTACTGGCCTGGGCCAAACAGAACCTGGAAAAGGCGAGTTCGGCGACCCGCAGGAGCCCGCTAACGAGCCGCCCATGCAGTTGCTAAAACACTATGGCATCACCATCACGGGCATCATCGCCAAAGAGTAATCACCCCGCGCTATGCGTGCGGATCAACTCCAGCGCCTGGTCAACCGTCAGCGGTTGGCGCAGGCGCTCAGCGAGAAGGGCGGCAATGGATTCCTGCTGGCACGCCACCACGCCCTCGACCAACCCACTGCTGCACAGCAACGCGACAAAGTGCAGATTCACCAGGTCGCCTTCAATCAGCGTTTCATCCCAGTCGCTGGCATGCCCCAGATAGTCGAAGCGCTTGCCGAAATGCTGGGTCCAGAAGAACGGCACGCCTTCATAGGCCACCTCGGTGCCGAGCATATTTTGCGCCGCTACCCGTGCATGTTGCTGCGCTACGCGCCAGTGCTCGATACGCAGATGTTCATCGGACAGGGGAAACCGTGCGATATCGCCGGCTGCCCATAAGCCCGGAGCGGCGCGCATATGTTGGTCCACGGCCAGGGCGCCGTCTTCACACAGGCGTAGCCCGTGCAGCAAATCGGTCGCCGGGCTTACGCCGACGCCCAGCAGCACCAGGTCGGCGGCAATCCGCTCACCACACGCCAGACGAACCGCCTGCACTTGCTGGTCGTCCACCGCGTGGCCGCTTTCGAAACTGACCGCCTCTTCGCCGACGCGAAATACCACGCCGTTGCTTTCATGCAGCAGGCGAATCGCGCGGCCAATCTCCAGACCGAATTGCCTCGCGAACGGCACTTCATGGCGGGCGATCACCGTCACACTCAGGCCCCGCTTGCGTAACGAGCTGGCGGCTTCAAGACCAATGAAACTGTCGCCAATAATCACCGCCCGGTCGCCCGGCATCGTGGCTTGCAAGATATTCGCGGCATGCGCGCGTGAGCGCAGAACGTGCACGTTGTGCAACTGCGCACCGGGCACATCGAGGGTTTTCGGTTCGGCGCCAGTGGCCAGCAGCGCCGAGTCGTAGCGGTACTGGCGGCCATCGCTCAGCTCGATTTCGCGCCGCTTGGCGTCCACCCGTTTGACCTGGCCGTGAACCCGTTCAATGCGCTGCGCGTGGTAATACGCGTCGTCCTTTAGCTCGGGGATTTGCGCGGGCGGCATCTCGCCGGCGATGACGAATTTGCTCAGTACGGTACGGTCGTAGCCGGGCGCCTCTTCCCGGTCGATCAATAGCACGCGGCCGGCAAACCCATGCTCACGCAATGCCGAAGCCGCTGCCGTGCCTGCCGCGCCGGCACCGACGATGGCGAACAGGCGACTGTCTGTTTCGCTACCACCTGCCGAGTGGGGGGCTTGTGGTTGATCGTCCACATACACCTGGCCATCGCGAAGGGTAACCGGGTAACGCTGCAAATCCTCCAGTGCTGGCGGTTCGCATACGTGGCCGTCGTCGAGGCGAAAAGTTGCCTTGTGCCACGGACACACCAAGCGGCCGTTGCACAACGCCCCTTCGGCTAGCGGGGCGCCAGCGTGGGGGCATTCGCCTTGATAGGCGTGTACCGCATCGCCCACTCGCAGCAACACAAGGGTTCGTTCGCCAACGGTTGCCTGAGTCATTTGCCCTTCATGCAAATCTGCCAGGCAGGCCACGTAGTGCAGGGCCATTGCAGGTTCTCCCCTAACAGCGGTTTACGGTTTTTCGTAAGGTGGGTATTCGTCGCTCGGTGCACGCCGTTCGGGCCGTGGGTCCGGGGCATCGTCGGGAATGCGTGGCGCGTGTGGCGGGTCGATCTGCGGGTCAGACAAGTCGGGGGAATCGGGGTCGAAGCCGAACTCGGGGTCGATTTTCTTACTGCTTTTTTCAGTCGTCATGACGTTCTCCGGCGGGCTTATTCGCTGTGCTTAGCCTTCAGTTGCTTGGCCATTTCCAGATGGTGTTCCAGGGTAGGCAGCGTTTTTTTCGCAAAGGCTTTCAGCTCGGGGTTGTCCGAAGACTCCGCTTCTTTTTTGAACAGCTCGACGGTCTTTTCATGGGCCACAACCTGATTGTTGGCGTAAGCCTTGTCGAACGACTCATCACGCTCTTCCAGAATCAACTTCTTGGCCTTGGCGACGAGCGTGGCTTCGTCGGGCACCTCGAGGTTGAGTTTTTTCGCCAGGGCCGCGAGTTCGGCGTTGGCTTTGCTGTGGTCGGCCTGCATGTGGGTGGCGAAATCGCGCACGTCCGTGCTGGTACTTTTTTCCAGGGCCAGTTTGGCGCTTTCCACTTCGTTGATACCGCCTTGGGCGGCGTCATCGACAAAGGCATTGGAGTCGGCAGCAACGGCGCTGGCCAAGGCACTGAAACTCAGCACACACGCCAAGCCGAATTGTTTGAGCGGGGAGGTAGTCATGGGCAGTCTCCACTGTGGGGCGAACGGAATGTCGCTATGCAGTGGAGAGGAGCGGGGTGCGAAAGGTTTAGATAATTTGCCGAGTGGTAGGGCGGGCGCATCGGCCTGGTTTTTACCCCGTGCCCTCAGGCCCGTTTAAGGCCTTCGCTGGCGATTTCCTGGCGCGCGGCCTGCAGCAGCGTCGCGTCGACATTCAAACGATGAATCACGTTCAGCAACTGTTGCTTGAGCAGTTGATCATTGCTGGCTTCGGCGGCGCGCATCACGGCGATGGCGGCGGTTTCATTGTTGGCGGCGACCTGGTCGAGGGTCTTGCACAGGTGACGAGTGGTGCGACTCACAAGGGGTAACTCCTGAATTCGAGGCTGCACTGTAAAACGGGGATATTGCCGTTTCATGGCTGCGTTACTGACCTTCGGTTACAGGATTTGGTTGCAACAAAAGTGCGTCACTGCCGCGCCTGGCGGTTACTGCACCACGTCGTCCAGGCCGGCATAGCTCGACAACAACACTTCGCCCAGCAGCGGATGCGGTGCTTCCACGCGTTCTTTGAGTTTGTCGGCAAAGCTCATGGCCGAGCCCTGATCGGAGAACGCGATGGCCATGGAGCCGGTCTTGACCAGCCAGGTTTCGCGGCTGCCGCTCATCTCTTTTTGCACTGCAATTTCCATCGTCGTCTCCTGTAACGGGGCCTTGAGTGGGCCAAAAAAAATGCCAACGCGAGGTCGGCAAGTCATCGAGCACGCACACACATTGCGTGGTTGTAGGGTGGACGCGTTTTGTGACGACTTGATGATGGACGATCGCCGCCACCACATTGCCCTGCCGAACAAGCGAGCTACGCTGTAGCGGACCTCGAGGTATCTGCGCCGCTGGCGTCTGGAGTGAGGGCTGTAACCATCCAGTACATCCATGTCCGCTACAGGGAAAGTTATGCAATGAAACGAGTGAACGCCTTTACCAAAGCTGCTGCCATCGCGTCGTTATTCGCCGCCATTTCCGTTGTTCATGCTGAAGAAGTGCCGATTTCCGGCGAAGTGATCGCCGATGAACTGACCGCCACCGTGGTGTCGGTGGATGCCGCCAAGCACCAGGTGGTGCTCAAGGATGCCGATGGCAAGGAAGCTCAAATTCAGCTGACCGAACAGGCGAAAAACCTCGACAAACTCAAGGCTGGTGACACGGTGCATGCCGTGGTAACCCGTTCTGTGGTCGCAGTGCTTGATACCGATGTCGACAAAGCCACCTCGCTCAAAGAGAAAGCCGGCGTGGCCCGTCCAACCGAAGCCAACCCGAACCCGGGCGGCGCGGCATTTCGGCAGGTCAGCGTGCGGCTAAAAATCACTGCTATCGACCTGAAAAAACACGAAGTCACCTTGATCGGCCCGGCTGGCAACAGCAAGACGGTTGCCGTGGAAAAGCCTGATCTGCAAGAACGGATGAAAAACCTCAAAGTTGGCCAGACCGTGGCCATCACCTACACCGATACCCTCGATATCACCACTCAGCACTGAGTGACCGTGGGGTGTGCTCTGCGCAGGCATGGCACGCCCTCCACCTTCCCTAAACGCCAGCATGTGGAATTCCCCTACAGCTATAGGCGGGATTTCGCATTAAGCCGCTGCCTGTGTCCGTCATTTAATTCCGTCCTGTAACACGCACCAGCGATCCGTTGCTTACGGCTTTCGCCCCTGCGTTGTGGTTCTGCACCTCTACTGGACGCCTCTTATGATTATTCGAAGACTTAATCTCGCCGCGCGCTCGGCGCTGTGTTTTGGCCTGTTTTGTGTGGTGACGGCCGGGCTGGGTGGGGCGACGTTGCACATCGCTGCCAGCGGCCAGGCGCAGGGTGCCTACCAACACCTGTTCATCTGGGTTGTCGGCGCCAATGTTTTTGCGCTGCTGCTCTGCATTGCCATCGCCTGGGTATACACCCGCAGCGTCTTGCTGCCAGTGCGGCAGGCTCTGCAGATTGCCGAACGGATAGCCGCTAATGACCTGAGCCAAGCCGTCGTGGTCGAGGGCCAGGATGAGCTGGCGCGATTGCTCACCGCCCTGGCTGTGATGCAAGCCAACCTCTGTGAGGCGCTGGGCAAAATCAGTGACTCGTCCACGCAATTGGCCGCCACCTCGGAACAGATGCACCTTATTACCGAAGAAACCTCCAGAGGCATCGAAACCCAGGCTAACGAAGTGGAGATGGCTGCCACAGCGGTCACCGAAATGAGCGCCGCAATTGAGGAAGTGGCTCGCAATGCGGCCAGTGCGTTGAATGTGGCCGGCCACTCCAGTGACGCGGCCACCCATGGCTGTGAGCGGGTGGATGAGACCCTGGAGGCCATCGGTGAAATGGTGGGCCGGGTTCAGGAAACCTCCACCAGCGTGGAACAGTTGGCGACCGTAGCCACCGATGTCAGCACGCTACTCGCCGTGATTCGCTCGGTGGCTGAACAAACCAATCTGCTCGCGCTAAACGCGGCCATTGAGGCGGCCCGCGCTGGCGATGCCGGTCGTGGTTTTGCTGTGGTGGCCGACGAAGTCCGAGCCCTGGCCCGTCGCACCCAGGATGCCACGCAAGATATCGAACAGATGATGTCGGGTATTCAGGGGCGTACAGGCGCCGCCTTGCAGGCGATGGCGCAAACCCGCGAGCAGGCGCTGCATACCCAGCATCTTTCGCGGGTGGCGGGTCAGGCGCTGGGGCAGATCAGTGAGGCCATCGGGCAAATCAACGAGCGCAGCCTGCAGATTGCCACTGCCGCCGAACAGCAAGCGCAGGTGGCGCATGAGGTGGATCGGGGGTTAACCAATATTCGGGATCTGGCCATCCATTCCACAGTGGGCGCGCAGCAAACCACCATTGCCAGTGGCGAGCTGTCGTACCTGGCGGTCGACCTGAGCCATCTGGTCAAACGCTTCAAGTTCTAAGCCTTCCAGAAACAAAAAATCCGCCGTAGCCCGAGGGGGTACGGCGGATTTTTTGTTTACGCGTAGCGGTTACATACCGTTGGCGAAACCCGGGTTGGTCATGTCGATCAACTCACGCACCGGCTGCAGCGCCTGGGCGTACTTGGCCAGGATATCCAGGGTGTAGTCGATACGGGCGCGTAGGCGCTGGTCGTCTTCGCTGGCCGCTTCCGGGCCATTGAGCACGCCGTTGCAGTGACGCACCAGAATATGTTCCGGCAGGTAGTTCACGCGGCAGTTCTTGTAGCTGGAAGCGCGCATTTCGCTAATAACATACGGGCCGCCAACGGCTGCCGAAACGCCCACCAGCAGGCCTGGCTTATGCGCCAGTTCGGCCTTGCTGGTGAAGATAAAGAAGTTCTTGATGGCCGGGCACGCCATGCCGTTCCACTCCGGCACGATCACGATGACCGCATCGGCGGCTTTCAATTGTTCGGCGTATTGCGCCCAGGGGCCGGTGTCTTCGGCGGGCCAAAGGGGCAGGGGGCCGGCGCCCAGGTCGATCACGCTGCTGGTGGCGGCGCTGGTCAGGTTCAGGTCGATCAAACGTTGCTGAAGAAAATGGGCAACCTTGGCCGACTGGCTGTTGTTACGGCTGGAGCCGGCGACGATGGCGTAGTTGAGCATCTGCAAATCCTTGGCGGTGAAAAGAGGCGGAATAGACAGCGCGCAGGCTAGCGAGTGGCGGCGTGCGGGGCAAGCGCCGGACCGCCAGACAGTAGGATGGGTAGAGCGCAGCGAAACCCATCGTTACGCGGATAGATGGGTTTCGCTGCGCTCGCCTAGGCGGCCCCACCCATCCACGAGTGCGGCTTCAGGTCAAACCTTGAACTGATCCATCAACGCCTGCTGATGGTTAGCCAACCGATTCAGCGACTGACTCACCTGCGCCGACTCATCCGCCTGCGCTGAAATCGATTCCGTCACGTCACGAATCGAGGCCACGTTGCGGTTGATCTCTTCGGCCACCGAACTCTGTTCTTCCGCCGCACTGGCAATCTGCAGGTTCATATCGGTAATCACCCCTACGGCATTGCTGATCCGTTGCAACGCACTCACCGCCAACTCCACCTGCTGCACGCTGGCCTGCGCCTGGCGATGGCTGCTGCCCATGCTGCTGACCACTTCACGGGTGCCGTTCTGCAGGCCTTCAATTACCTGGCGGATTTCCTCCACCGAGTCTTGCGTGCGCTTGGCCAGGTTGCGCACTTCATCGGCTACCACGGCAAAGCCGCGGCCGGCTTCACCGGCACGTGCCGCTTCAATGGCGGCGTTCAGGGCCAGCAAGTTGGTTTGCTCGGCAATCGAGCGGATCACTTCCAGCACCGAACCAATCTGCTGGCTGGAACTGGCCAGGCCTTCCACTTCTTCCATGGCCACGTTCATTTCATTGGCCAGCAGTTCGATGGCGCTGGTGGTCTGGCCGATCACGCTCAAACCCTCCTGAGTGGCATCGTCGGCACTGCGCGCGGCGTCGGCAGCCGAGGCGGCGTTATGGGCGACGTCCTGGGCGGTGGCGCTCATTTCCTGGAAGGCGGTCGCCACCTGGTCGACTTCGCGGTACTGCTGCTGCATGCCGGAGCTGGTTTCGCGGGCAATGGCCGAAGACTGGTCGGCGGTGCCGCGAGCGTCCTGCACCGAGTTTTTTACGTCGGCAATAATCGGCTGCAGCTTGTCGAGGAAGCGGTTGAACCAGCCAGCCAGTTCGCCCAATTCGTCGCGCTTGGAATATTCCAGGCGGCGAGTCAGGTCGCCCTCGCCAGTGGCGATGTTCTGCAACATGGCGGCCACGCCGAGAATCGGCCGGGTTACGCCGCGCGCGGTGAGCCACATCAGCAGCAGGCCAAGCACCACGGCCGCCAAGCCGCCGATAAGGGAAAATACGCTGTCACTGGTACGGCGGCTGTCGAGTTCGGCTTCGAGTTTTTTCGCCGGTACGGTCAGGACTTTTTCCGGCACGTCGATCAGTACGCTCCACGGCTTGGATTCGGGAATCGGCAGCAGCGGTTCCAGCACTTGCAGCATGTCGCCTTCGTGCAGCACCTGCGGTTGGGCGCTGGCGGTCAGGCGCGCCAGGTCGTTGCCATGCTCACCAAACCCGGCACTCAGCGGCTTGCCCAGCACGGACGGATCGCGGCTATGGCCGGCGAACAGGCCCAGCGGGCTGATGATGCTGACGTGGCCCTGGCCGTCGTACAGCTCTTTATTGGCCTTGTTGCTGATCTCTTGCAGGCTCGACAGGCTGATGTCCACGCCGACCACACCGACCACCTTGCCATCCACTTCCACCGGGAAGGCAATGCTGGTCATCAGGGTTTCACTTTGTCGACTTCATCGATATACGGGTCGAGCACGCAGGTTTTCTTGCCGTTGAGCGGGCAGGTGAGCCAGGAGTTGTACGGGGTGCCGTTGCTCATCACGGTGGTGTCGTTGAGCAACTCTTCCTTCATGGCCTCGGGTTCCAGCTCGCCGCTGCTTGACTGCGACCAGTACAGGGCAAATCGGCCAATGTCGTTACTGCCCAGGGCGTCCTGGCCAACAAACTGTGCGTCCTGGCCGTCGAGGCCGTCGGGTAGAAACACCACATACAAGCCGAGCAGGTTCGGGTTGCCTTGTAACGCGCTGTGCATTTGTTCTGAAAGGTCAGTGCGCACGGCGGTAGGGTCAAGGCTGTGCGCCTTGGCCTGGCCCAGCAGCATTTTCACCTGACGGGTAAAGCCGTTGCCGTACTGGTAGGCATCCATGAAGTAGCGCTGAATGCGCAGCGACTGGGTTTCCCCACGGGCCGCCATACGTTTTTGCGCCGCTTCTTCGAGCATCGCGGTGCTGGAGGCCTTGACGACATCGGCAGTGCTTTGGGACTGGTACAGCGAGGTCCCGACCAGCAACGTAACGATGATCAACAGGCATAGGCCGGCAAGCAGCGTGATTTTCCACTGAATTGAAAGGCGACTGAGCATGGGTACTTCCTATGAAGACGTCGGAACGCAGGACTCATATCGGCACACATCGGCGCTTTCTTGATGCGCGATGGTTGTGCGTGGTGCACCGATACCTGCTTGCACATAAGGTTTTGCGGGCCTGGTCGTGGCCCACCGAATTGGCAGGCAAGAATTATGCACACGGGCGGTTGAAATATTGAACGGATATTTATTGGGCTTGCTGAGGATTTTTATTGGCAGCGAAAACGCCATTTCCCTCGGGGTAATTTAAAAAATCAGCTGAGTACGTCGCTATGGTCTGAACTGAGTTAACGATGTCGCCTACAGCCACAACAATAAGCGCCGATACAACAGGACTGCCGTTGCCTGACGGTGCGCTGTTTAAGGAGTGATCATGCGTTTAAAAACCAAAGTCATGCTGCTGGCCCTGGTGCCGGTGTTGCTGTTTGCCCTGGTGCTCAGCGGCGCAGCCACGCAAGTGTTGCTCAGCCTGGCCGACGGCGAGGTGAAGGAAACCCGTGAACGCTTGATTGACGAGCGGCAAAAGGAACTGCAGAACTACATGCAGATTGCCCTCGGCTCCGTGCAAAGCCTGTATGACGGCGCCGCCCAAGGCGATATGACCAGCCGCGCACAGGCCATCGTCATTCTCTCGAAAATCAAATACGGCAAAGATGGCTACTTCTTCGGCCATGACGCCAATATCGTTCGCCTGTTTCGTGGCGACAGCCCGGTAGACGTCGGCAAAGTGCTCGCCGACCGCAAAGACCCCAACGGCGTGTACGTAAACCGCGAGCTATACAACGTCGGCAAGAGCGGCACCGGCTACCTGCGTTACGCCTCGCCGCTGCCCACCAACGACAAGGTGTTGGTGCCTAAGCTCGCCTACAACGTCTACCTGCCCAAATGGGACATGTCGCTGGGCACCGCCATCAACCTCGACGGTATTGAAGAAGACGTGGCCAAGGTGCAGGAAGAGATCGCCTCGCGCATCAGCACCATCGTCACCAGCATCGTGGTGATTGCCTTGGTGCTACTGGTGATTTTCGGCATTGCCGGTCTGGCGCTGGGTAACGCGTTTCTGCGGCCGTTGCAGCAGATCAAACAGAACCTCGATGACATTGCCGCCGGTGAGGGCGACCTGACCCGCCGCCTGCCGGTCAACAGCAAGGATGAACTCGGCGAGCTGGCCGGCTCGTTCAACGCCTTCGTGGCCAAGATTCACGGTCTGGTGCGGCAAATTGTGGAAATGACCGGCCAACTCACCAGCCTGGTGAGCGAAGTGTCGGCGCAAACCCAGCGCGCCGATCAGGCGATGGCCAGCCAACGCCATGAAACTGATCAGGTGGCCACGGCCATCAATGAAATGTCGGCGGCGGCCCATCAAGTGGCGCAAAGCGCCCAGGGCGCGGCGTCGGCGGCGCAGAAAACCGATCAGGAAGGCCAGGCGGCGAAAAAGGTGGTGGACGGCAGCATTACCCGTATTCATGCGTTGGTCGGCGATATCCGCACCAGCGGCACCTCGCTCGATAGCCTGCAGCAAGACGTGCAGTCGATTGTCAGCGTGCTCGGCGTGATTCGCTCCATTGCCGAACAGACCAACCTTCTTGCCCTGAACGCCGCCATTGAAGCCGCGCGGGCCGGTGAAGCCGGGCGCGGGTTTGCGGTGGTGGCGGATGAAGTACGGGCCTTGGCCAGCCGCACCCAGCAAAGCACCCAGGAAATTCAGGGCATGATCGACCGCCTGCAAAAAGGCACCGAAGACGCCGTGACCGCCATGCGCCGCTCCAGCGAAGCCGGCGATGTCACCAGCCAGCAAGCCAACCAGGCCGGCGCCTCGCTGGATGCGATTGCCGAGCTGATCGCCACCATCAACGCCATGAACGCGCAAATCGCCAGTGCCGCCGAAGAGCAAACCGCCGTGGCCGAAGAGATCAACCGCAGCGTGCACCAGATTGCCGGCGCGGTAGACCGCGTGGCGGATGAAACCCAGCAGAGCGCGCAGTCGGCCAGGAGCCTGGCAGATCTAGGCAATCGCCTGGGTACGTTGGTGCGGCAGTTCCGGATTTAACCCTTTCCCGTGCAGTAAAAATGGCGCCCAAACCCTGACGGTTGGGCGCCGTTAAAACAAAACTGCAACTCTTTTTTCCCCTGGCCGGTCCCATTTTTGTGAGGCAAACACAAGGGGGCCTTTGCCATGTTCCGCGACTTTGAAACCTGCAT
This sequence comes from Pseudomonas sp. CC11G, assembly GCF_056174845.1. Classification (NCBI taxonomy): domain Bacteria; kingdom Pseudomonadati; phylum Pseudomonadota; class Gammaproteobacteria; order Pseudomonadales; family Pseudomonadaceae; genus Pseudomonas; species Pseudomonas sp. CC11G. The sequence goes on along the minus strand of NZ_JBWBZC010000014.1, from coordinate 160,592 downwards.
CGCCTGGACCGACGCGATGAAAGAAGGGCATAGCTATGTGGGCCTGATCGAGTACCAGCCCAAGCGCATCGGCGCCGAGGTGCGGGTTCTGTGGGTGATCGTGCCGGGCTGCGTCTGTGAAAGCGAAGCTGAAACCGCCGCCGACAACATGCTGCGCGAGATCCGCGACATCAATCAGCTGGACCGCGTGACCTACAGCGATGGGGTGATGTTGTAGGGCGAATATCCGTGCAACGGATATCCGCCGTTGCCCATTCCATGCAAGGAGACTCGCCATGCCAAGAGCCATCTGGAAAGGCGCCATCAGTTTCGGCCTGGTGCATATCCCGGTCGCGCTGACGTCAGCAACCGCCAGTCAAGGCGTGGACTTCGACTGGCTGGATAAACGCAGCATGGACCCCGTGGGTTACAAGCGCATCAACAAGGTCACCGGCAAGGAGATCGAGAAGGAAAATATCGTCAAGGGTGTGGAGTATGAGAAGGGCCGCTACGTGGTGCTCAGCGAAGAAGAAATTCGCGAAGCGCACCCGGCCTCAACCCAGACCATCGATATTTTTTCGTTCGTCGACAGCGCACAAATTCCCCTGCAAAACATCGACACGCCGTATTACCTGAGCCCGGATAAACGGGGCGAGAAGGTATATGCCTTGCTGCGCGAAACCCTGGCCAGCACCCAGAAAGTGGCGCTTGCGCTGGTGGTGTTGCACACCCGTCAGCACCTGGCGGCCGTGATGCCCATCGACGACGCCATGGTGCTGGTGATGCTCCGTTGGCCCAGTGAAGTGCGCGGCCTGGACAGCCTTGAGCTACCGGCTGGGGTCAGTAACGCCAAGCTAGCCAAAGGCGAGTTGGACATGGCCAAGCGACTGGTCAAAGACATGAGCGGTGACTGGTCACCGGACGATTACCAGGACAGTTTTACCGACAAGATCATGCAGCTGGTTGAGCAGAAGGCTCAGCAAGGCAAGATTGCCGCGGTGGAGAAAGTACCGGGCGAAGAAGGGCGGCGCAGCGCCGATGTCATCGACCTGACCGAGCTGCTTAAACGCAGCCTCGGCGGCAAGCCGGCTACCGCCGCGAAAAAAACCAAAGCGGCGCCAGCCAAGGCCGCGCCGAGCAGGACCGCCAAACCGGCAGCCAAAAAAACCACCAAAACCAGCAATGCGAGTTAAGGCGCCGAGGGCTTGGCCATGAGTGAATACAACCGCAAACGCAACTTCAGCATCACCTCGGAACCGCCCGAAGACACGGCGCGCAAGTCGCGCAAAGTCCGGGCGCTTTGCGGTTTGTGATTCAGAAACACGACGCCAGCCACCTGCACTACGACTTTCGCCTGGAGCTCGATGGCACGCTGAAAAGCTGGGCAATCCCTAAAGGCCCGAGCCTGGATCCTGCCGACAAACGCCTGGCTGTACACGTGGAAGACCACCCGCTGGGTTATGCCACGTTCGAGGGCAGCATTCCCAAAGGCCAATATGGCGCCGGCGATGTGATCGTCTGGGACCAGGGCGTGTGGCAACCCCACGGCAACCCGCAAGAGACGTACAAGAGCGGCAAACTCAAATTCACCCTGGTCGGCGAAAAACTTAGCGGCGACTGGACTCTGGTGCGCACCCGCCTCAAAGGCAGCGGCGACAAGGAGCAGTGGCTGCTGATCAAGGAACGCGACGACGTAGCGCGCCCGGCCAGCGAGTACAGCGTAGTGGATGAGTTGCCGCAAAGCGTACTGAGCGGCAATCAGGTGGGCACCGCGAAAAAAGCCAAAGCCAAACCCAAGACCAGCACCCGCAAAGTGAGCAAGGCGGACACCGAGGCGGCCAACCATCCCCACGGGGAAATCCCCGACGCGTTCAAACCGCAATTGGCCACGCTGGTAACACAACCGCCGGCCGGTGACTGGATCTACGAAATCAAATTCGACGGCTACCGCATGTTGGCCCGCGTGCAAGGTGGCGAAGTACGGCTGTTCAGCCGCAACGGCAACGACTGGACGGCGCGCCTGCCCAAACAGGCAGAGGCCATCAAGGCGTTGAAGCTGGGCGACTCCTGGCTGGATGGCGAAGTGGTGGTGCTGAACGACGAAGGCCTGCCAGATTTTCAGGCGCTGCAGAATGCCTTCGACGAGGACAACAGCCAGCCGATCTTGTACTACCTGTTCGACGCGCCGTTTCTTAACGGCCAGGACCTGCGCCAGGAGCCCTTGGAAGCCCGTCGCGACGCACTGCAAAAGGCGCTGAAGCAAAAACGCAGCGCCCTGCGGTTCTCCAAAGATTTTGTCGCCGACCATCAGGACATCGTGCAGAGCGCCTGTTCCATGCGCCTGGAAGGCGTGATCGGCAAACGCGCCGGCAGCCCGTATGTGTCGCGGCGCAGTGATGACTGGATCAAGCTCAAATGCCGCCTGCGCCAGGAGTTTGTGTCATCGGCTATACCGAACCCAAAGGCAGCCGCAGCGGATTTGGTGCGTTGCTGTTGGGCGTGTTTGAAGACAGCAAGCTACGCTATGCCGGACGCGTGGGAACTGGGTTTGATGAGCAGCGGTTGCAGCACTTGCTCAAGCAGATGACCCCGCTCAAACGTGACGACTCACCATTGGCCAAACCGCTGAGTGCGGCGCTGGCCCGTGGGGTGCAGTGGCTGAAACCGAGCCTGGTGGCGGAAGTGGAGTTCGCCGAATGACCCGCGAGGGCGTAGTACGCCAAGCCTCGTTTATTGCCGAACGCACCGACAAACCGGCCAAGCAGATCAATCGCGAGCAAGCCGTATCGCCCCTGCCGCCAAACCCACCAAGGGCAAAAAGAACGCAGCGAGCAACGGAAGGCAAACCATGGACGAGGTTTCGGTCAGTCACCCTGAACGGGTGATCGACGCCCAGAGCGGTACCCAGAAAATCGAATTGGCGCAGTTCTACCACGACATCGGCAAATGGATTCTGCGCACCTGCAGGGCCGCCCGGTGTCCTTGCTGCGCGCACCAGATGGGGTGGAGGGCGAGCAGTTTTTCCAGAAACACGCCCAGCACCTGGCCATTCCCCATATCACCCACCTCGACAAGAGCGTCGATCCCAATCACGCCCAGCTGATGCAGATCGACAGCCTGCCGGCGTTGATTGGCGCGGTGCAGATGGTTGCATCGAGCTGCACACCTGGGGCGCGAGCAGCGCCTCGGTCGACAAGCCCGACCGGGTGATTTTCGACCTCGACCCGGACCCGGCGTTGCCGTGGCGCAGCATGGTTGAGGCCACCAACCTGACCCTGGCTGTGCTGGATGAACTGGGCCTGGATGCCTGGCTGAAAACCAGCGGCGGCAAGGCATGCATATCGTGGTGCCACTGGCCAAAAGCGCCGGCTGGGACACCGTGAAAGGCTTTGCCAAAGCGCTGGCCACCTTTATGACCCAGCAGATTCCTGAGCGCTTCACCGACAAGATGGGGCCGCAGAATCGGGTCGGCAAAATATTTGTCGACTACCTGCGCAACCAGCGCGGGGCCAGCACCGCCTGTGCTTATTCGGTGCGGGCGCGGCCGGGGTTGGGCGTGTCTACGCCCATTCGCCGCGACGAGTTGGGAGAGTTGAAAGGCGCGGCGCAATGGACTCTCGACAATCTGCGCGAGCGCCTGGACGGCCTCAAGCAAGACCCGTGGCACGACTACCACAATCGCCAGCGCATCACTCGGGCTCACTGGAAAAAGCTGGGTGCTGAGCCGGTGTGATAGCCGCCCAAACCTCCGTCGTCCCAGCGCAGGCTGGGACCCAGACTCGCCCGGCATACACTTCCCTCCTGCAAGACTCTGGATCCCAGCTTTCGCTGGGATGACGGTGGGGGGACTAATTTCGGAGAAAATAATGAGCGAAGAGCAAACCCTCCCAGCCCAACACCAAACCGAGCAACCGGGCAGCGAAACCCAGATGCAGCCGCAGCCTGAAAGCATCAACGAGTATTACCAGGCCGCACGCAAACTCGAAGGTTGGTCGCCATCGTCACCGGCGGCGACAGCGGCATCGGCCGCGCGGTGGCGCTGCACTTTGCCCGCGAAGGGGCGAATGTGGCGATTGTGTATCTCGACGAACACGAGGAGCAGCCAATACCCGCGACCAGATCCACGCCCTCGGCCGCGGCTGCCTGCTATTTGCCGGCGACGCCGCCGACAAAAGCTTCTCTGCCAGGGCGTAGTCGACAACTGCCTGGCCGAATGGAAACGCCTCGATGTGCTAGTCAACAACGCCGCGAGCAACACCCGCAAGACAACCTCGAAGACATCAGCGAAGAGCAGTGGGAGCAAACGTTCCGCACCAATATCTTCGCCATGTTCCAGCTAACAAAGCCGTGCTGCCGCACCTGAACGCCGGCGCGAGCATCATCAACACCACGTCCATCACGGCCTATAAAGGCAATCCGACCCTGCTGGACTATTCCTCCACCAAGGGCGCGATCACTTCGTTTACCCGCTCACTGGCGCTCAACCTGGCCAAGCGCGGCATTCGCGTGAATGCTGTCGCGCCTGGGCCGATCTGGACCCCACTGATTCCCTCGACCTCACCGCCGAAAAAGTTGCCCAGTTCGGTAGCGAAACGCCGATGGGCCGGCCCGGCCAGCCGTCGGAAGTGGCACCGGCGTATGTCTACCTGGCCAGCGCGGACTCAAGTTATGTAAGCGGGCAGTGATTCATGTGAATGGCGGGACGGTGGTGAACGGCTGAGGGCATGGCGTATTCTGCGCCGACCTGGCACAGAGACGTTCCCATGAGCACTGACTACCAACCCCTGAACTGCGACCTGTACGACTACCTCGAAATGGCTTGTCTGTACGAATACCGCCTGCTGATCGAAATGGTCGAAGGCGGGCAGTTCGAAGCCCGCGCGCTGAATACCCGCACCAATGCGCAGAAGGAAGAGTTTCTGTTGGTGCTGGTGGATGACGAGAAGGTGGAGCTGCGCATTGACCGGTTGCGGGCGATTACGCCGCTGAACGAAAAGGCCAAGTTTGGGCGGGTGGAGTTGGCGGGGAACTCGTGCGCCCCTTGAATTCTATCGAGGCTGGTCCGGCGCTCCGGTTAGCCGCGATGCTTTAAGCGATATTTTTCAGGCGTGCCAAATCTTTCACGGCGGCGCGCCGAAGAGCCGGCGGTATTCGCGGCTGAATTGCGACGGGCTTTCATAGCCCACCCGGTAACCCGCTGCAGCCACTTCCAATCCCTCACTCATCATCAGCCGCTGCGCTTCCTGCAGGCGCAGTTGTTTCTGGTATTGCAGCGGGCTCATGGCGGTAACGGCTTTGAAACGGTGGTGCAGGGCGGACACGCTCAGGTTGGCGACGCGCGCCAGTTCTTCGATGCGCAGGGGTTTGTCGAAGTTGGCGTTCAGCCATTCGATGGCGCGAGTAATGCGGTGCGATTGGCTGTCGCACAGGGCGATTTCGATCAATTGCTGTCCTTGCTGGCTACGCAGCAGGCGGTAGAATTTCCCGCAGCGCCAGCGGCGCGAGCATGGGAATGTCCCGCGGTGTCGAGCAGGCGGGTCAGGCGGTAAACGGTGTGTCGAGCAGTGACGTATCTATCCGATCCAGGTACATGCCGCGACTGGCCGGGCGAGCTGGCAATCCGACCGGGCCGGCGTCGCTGATATGCGGGTGATTTCTGCCGGGTCCAGATCCAGACGCAGGCACAGGTAGGGTTTGTCGGGGCTGGCTTCGGTGACTTGGCCGGTGACCGGCAGGTGACGGACACCACCAGTAATTCAAGCGCGTCGTAAATAAAGCTTTCACCGCCCAGGTGCACCTCTTTGCGGCCCTGGAATGATGCACAGCGCGGTTTGTGCACGCCACGCGATATGGGCGTGGGCTGTCGAAGCGGATCAGGCTGAGCGGCCCACTCGGTCTGCAAGGCGCCCTCTGAGGGTGCGAAGCGCTCAATCAACATGGCCAGTTCGTTTTGCCGTTGTTGTACTTCGATTTCCATAAAGCTCCGCAAGGACACCGACCACGATGGTGCGCACATGCTATGACACGCGCGCGGCAGATTGCCAGAGCGCACTGCGCTTGTGCAGGATTAGGCAAGCATAGGGCAGATCAGGTAAATGCGCCGTAAGCCAGCCCGGCATGCTGGGCGCCAGGCTTTGCAGGGAAGGGCGATGGTGCAGGATTAGCAAAAGGAAAGCAGGAAACGGATAACCGGCGGGCGCCTCGCTGAGTAATCGGAAACCGTGGTAATCGGGCCAACGCCGCACGGCCCGCCGCCACGTTTCTTATTTCTGACTTTCAGGAGAACGACTCATGTCTGAGCAAGTCAGCACGCTGGTCTTTATCAAAGCCAACGAAGGCCCTCGAGTCTGCACCGAACTCGAAAACCGTCTGCAGCACTGGTCAGTCAATCGTTGGGTGAACCCGGTTGCCTGGCGTATTCCCTGCAACGCTCCCTGACCGATCAACACCTGTGGCTACTGCAGGCACCTGGCAGTCGCCCGACGCGTTGAATGCCTACCTGTGCCAGCCGCCGCTGCAGATGCTGGGCGGGGTTTTGAGTGAACGTCTGGTGGTGGTCGAGATGGACTTGCACACCTTTAGCGGCGCCGTGGCTCAGGTTGGTGCCGTTACTTCCAGTCCTTGCGCAAGCGTTTGCCTGATAGCGCGGTGGGCGTTCGAGCTCGCTGTCCACTTCCACGATCATGGCGATCATCGCCCGCGCTGCTGCCGACAACCGATAACCGGCACGGCTGACAATCCCGCAACGGGCTTGCAGGCTTTCGATATCGGTTGGCAGGTTGCGCCAGTACAAAGGCACCAGTTCGCCGCGTTGCAACTCCAGACCGAAGGCTTCTTCGGTGCCAATGCCGATGGCATCGGTACGCCGCACAATGTCCACCAGCGCAGGAATATGCTCGCAGGTCACGCTGGGTCGAAGTCTGTGCGGCCGCTGAGGTTGGCGAGGAATTTGCGCGCCAACGCGGGGATTTTCGGTGTGGCGATGGGGTAGTCGAACATATCGTTGGTCGACAGGCTGTCCTTGGCCAGCAGCGGGTGCCCCGGTCGGCAGAAAAAACATGCCGCGCCGTGGAGTAATGGCCTGGGTCTGGAAATTCGGGTCGGCTTCGAAATGGCTGATGTCGGCGATAAAGAATTCGATCTCATCGCGAGCCAGGCTGCGCCCGAGTTTCTCCCAGTTATCCACTTCAAAACTCAGGCTCACCCGTGGGTGCTGCTGTAAAAGCGCGCCACGGCGTTGGGCACCAACCGCACCGCCGGGGCCGGGCCGCAGCCAAAACGGAGGTCGCCGGCGTCCAGTTTGGTCATCTGGTCGATTTCACTGCTCAGGTTCGCCGCGCCTTGCACCAGGCGCAGCGCGTGTTGCAGCACCACCTGACCTTCGGGCGTGGGGCGCAAATCCTTGTTGCCGCGGTCTACAGGGCGCAGCCAAATTCTTGCTCCAACCCCTGAATACTGCGGCTGAACGCCGGTTGGGTAATGCCGATGGCATCGGCCGCGCGTACGAAACTGCGGTGTTCTAACAGGGCAATGAAGTAGCGCAGTTGTCGAAGATCCATATGCTTTCCTGGCATTGAAAAAATAAGTCGAAGGCATTTGCCGCTCTATGGGTGACGGTTTTAAATGCAGGCTCTTATTCCGTCAACACAGCATGTTTATATTAGTTAGAACTTAAACGAATATGAATATGGCGACGTGCACCAGGGGAGCCGTAATGGTTAAGCGACGCAGCAACCAGCTTTTCCAAAATCAGTACCAACGCCGAGCGCATCAGCGCATGTGTTGTCACGCCTAAACAAAAGGCAGCCGTAGGCCCAGCGCCGCACGGACTCGCAACTTAACCCAGACCGTTTTTTTCGAGCACCGCGATTACGTGGTGGGGGATCGTTTTGCCCGCGAAATCTGCCCGCGGCTCAACGAGCGAATAAGGATTCAACAAACCATGCGTTCGACCATCAACCCGTTCAAACCGCGCTTGGCGCGACCCCTCGATGTGCGCCGATTGGCCACGCCGGAATATGCCCTGACCCTGATTCTGGCCCTGAGCAGCGCCGGCCAGTGGAGCAGCGCCTGGGCGGCAGAGGAAACCTCGGCCGATACCTCGACAACGCAAGAAGACCAAGCCGCAGCCGATGCCAAAGCAGATACCAAACTGCAGAAAGTGGTCGTTACCGCCCGCCGCCGTGAGGAAGACGCCCAGGACGTGCCAACGCCCATCACCACCCTGAGCGGCACCACCCTGGAAACCCAGCGCATCTACAAAGTGCAGGACCTTCAGCAAGTGTTGCCCAGCGTAAACGTGGCCTTTATTCATGCCCGTCAATCCAGCGTGGCGGTGCGTGGCATCGGCAACAACCCGGCCAGTGACGGCCTGGAAGGCAGCGCTGGTATTTACCTGGATAACGTTTATCTGGGCCGTCCGGGGATGGCTGTATTCGACATGCTCGATATCGAGCAGATCGAGCTGCTGCGCGGTCCGCAAGGCACCTTGTTTGGCAAGAACACCACCGCTGGTGTGCTGAATATCAGCACCAAGAAGCCGACCTTTACGCCGGAGCGCACTGTGGAAGTGTCGGGCGGGGAGAACGGTTACTTCCAGGGTAAAGGCACCGTATCCGGGCCGTTGACGGAAACGTTGGCCGGACGTGTATCGGCCTACCGCACCCGCGACGATGGCTACACCAAGAACATCTATAACGGCGACGACCTTAACGGCGGTGAGCGCCAGGGCGTGCGTGGGCAGCTGCTGTTCCAGCCTAACGAAGACTTCAATCTGCGTTGGATCAACGACTACAACGAGGAAGATTCCACTCAAGGCACCATGGTGGTGTACGGCGCCCCGGCGCTTTACCGCCAGCGTGCGGCTCTGGTAGGCGCTTCGCCGGTCTACGACAGCAGCCGCAACGACGTGAATATCAACAGTCGCCAGAATGTCAGCGTGCACCAGGGCGGCAGTTCGGTGGAGGCCAACTGGAACCTGAATGGCGGTTACACCCTGACCTCGGTGAGCGCCTACCGCTATTGGCACTTCACCCCGGCCAACGACGAAACCCTCAATGTTTCGGCGATCAACAACACCGGCGTGGAAGTCCATGACCGTCAGTTCTCCCAGGAGTTTCGCCTGGCATCGCCTACCGGTGGCTTCTTCGACTACGTCGTGGGCGCCTATGTATTCAATGCCAATCTGGGCAACAAGACGTTTACCGACTATGGCCCGGAGGCGGACCGGTTCCTGCTGCCGGCCGCACAGAACGGCTTCAACTCGCTCGACGGCGTTTACAGCAAAGCCAACGGCAAGGTGGTGACCGACAGTTACGCGTTGTTTGGCCAGGGCACCTTCCACCTGACAGATCGTCTGGACTTCACCGCTGGCCTGCGTGGCACCTATGAAGAGAAGCAAGCCAAGGTCGAGCGTTTCGCCCCTGAAGGCGGCGAAACACCAATCGGGCCGGGCGCGACCATTCGTAATCGCCAGTTGGGTGCCTATGACTCGGGCGACCTGAGCCTGCATAACTCGTCGCCGTCCGGCCTGTTGAGCCTGAGCTACAAATTCAGCGACGACGTGTTGGGCTACGCCAGTTTGTCCCACGGGGAAAAATCCGGCGGGGTAAACCTGGCAGTGGCAAGTGCACCAACGGCAGGCGCCGATTCATTGCTGGTCGGCCCGGAGCGCGCCAACGACGCCGAGTTGGGTTTCAAAAGCACGCTGCTGGATCGTCGTCTGTTGCTCAACGCCAATATCTTCTGGACCGGCATCCACGGCTATCAGGCCACCACGCTTTATCAGCCAGCAGGCACGACCAGCCTGGTGCAAGTACTGGCTAACGCCGGCAGCGTGCGCAGCCGCGGCCTGGAATTTGAAGCGACAGCGCTGGTTATCCGTGGCCTGACAGTCAACGTCAACGGCTCGTACAACGACGTGACCTACCTGTCGTTCGAAAACGCGCCATGCCCTGGCGAGGTTTCCACTGTGGCCGGTGCTCCGGCCACGTGCGACCTCACTGGCGAGCGCGTGGTCGGCGCTTCGAAATGGATCGGCAATATCAACAGCGAATACAAGTGGCAGCAGGGCGGTGGTATCGAACCGTACGTCAACGCGAGCTACTCGTACCGCTCCGAAGCCGAAGGCACGCTGGATAACTCCGACCTTTCCAAAATTGACGGCTACGGCCTGGTCAACCTCTCCACCGGTATCCGTACCGACCTGGGTGACGGCCAGCTCGACGCGTCGCTGTGGCTGAAAAACGCCACCAACCAAGAGTATTACCTGAGCGCTTTTGCCTACCTCAACGGCGCTTACACCGCGTCGGTGGGTCAGCCGCGCACAGCCGGTGTGACCCTGCGTTACGACTTCTAACCCGAGCCTGAACCTGAGCAAACAAGAGGAAATAATCATGAGCAATGCAGCACTCGCTACCCCGCACAGCAGCGCCGTACAACTTGATATCCGTCGCGTTGCCGGCCGCATCGGCGCCGAAATTCGCGGGATCACACTCTCCGCCGACCTAGACGCCGACACTGTCGCCGCTATCCAGCAGGCATTGGTTGAACACAAGGTGATCTTCTTCCGTGGCCAGACGCATCTGGATGACGTCCGCCAGGAAGCCTTCGCCAAACTGCTCGGCGAACCGGTAGCGCACCCCACCGTTCCGGTAGTCGACGGCACCCACTTCCTGCTCGAACTGGACTCGGCCAAAGGCGCCCGTGCCAGCTCCTGGCACACCGATGTGACCTTCGTCGACGCCTACCCGAAAGCCTCGATTTTGCGTTCGGTGGTGGTGCCGGAATACGGCGGCGACACCGTGTGGGCCAACACGGCGACTGCCTATGAAAACCTGCCGAGTGAGCTGAAAGAGCTGGCCGACAAACTCTGGGCCGTGCACAGCAACGAATATGACTACGCCGCGGTTAAACCCAACGCCAACGTCGAGGCACTGGAGCACTACCGCAAGGTATTCGCCTCTACCGTTTACGAAACTGAACATCCGGTCGTGCGTGTGCACCCGGTCAGCGGCGAGCGCAGCCTGTTGCTGGGTCACTTCGTCAAACGCATCAAAGGCTACTCGGTGGCCGACTCGGCCCACCTGTTCAACTTGCTGCAAAGCCACGTGATCCGCCTGGAAAACACCGTGCGCTGGACCTGGCAAGTGGGCGACGTGGCCATCTGGGATAACCGCTCCACCCAGCACTACGCCGTGGACGACTACGCCGACCAGTCGCGCATCGTGCGCCGCGTAACCCTGCACGGCGAAGTGCCGTACGGCGTACACGGCCAGCGCAGCCAAACCATCAAAAAAGCCTGAAGCCGTAAACCGAAAGCATGAGCAGCCCGCCGCCAACGGCGGGCCCCTTGATCTGGAGATTATTTGTATGAGCCAACCTGCCACCGCCCTGCGCCAAGACGAGCCGCAATTCGCCATCGTGCCCCTTCAAGACGAGGCATTGGGCGCCATTGTTTACGGCCTCGACGCGCGCCAACCGCTAAGCGCTGATCAAGTGCTGGCCCTGAAACAGGCACTGCGCGACCACCACATTCTGATCTTCAAGAATCAGCAACTGGATGACCGTCAGTACCAGGACTTCACCAGCTACTTCGGCTCGGTATTCCAGCCGCACCCGGATTTCCCCGTGCTGTCGTCCAATGCTGACGGCAAGGCGCCGACCATTGTGCGCGTGGCCAATACCGAAGGCGGCGAGCTGGGCAACTTCGCCTTGCCGGCCCACAGCGACCACCAGTGGACGCCGACGCCATCGGCCGGCTCCTTGCTCTACGCCTTGCAAGTGCCAAGCAAAGGCGGGGAGACCAGCTGGACTAACCTGGCCCTGGCTTACGAAACGCTGCCGGAAGAAACCAAAGCAGAAATCGAAGGCCTGCGCCTGATCAACTACAACCCGTTTGTGCGTATCAAAGCCGGTGGTTATGGCGGCAATTTTGTTACCTACCGCACGCCGGATATCGAGGCGATTCAAGGCACCGAACACCCGTTGGTGCGCATTCACCCGGAAAGCGGAAAACGCCTGCTGTTCCTCAGCGTACACACCGAAGTGGAAATTCCGGGCTACGACCCGGAGAAGGGCAAGGAGCTGATCGGCCGTCTGCGCGAGCACCTGCAGAAACCCGAGCTCTACTACACACATACATGGCAGGTGGGCGATATCGTTTACTGGGACAACCAGGCGACCCTGCATGCGCGCAATGCGTTTGATCCCAAGGAAATCCGCAACCTCAAGCGCATCAGCTTGGCGGGGAGTCGGCCGTTCTGAGATATCTCAGCGTCATTCCCGCGCAGGCGGGAATCCAGAGATTAGAAGAGGGCTCCGCTCTCCCTCAAATTCTGGGTCCCCGCCTACGCGGGGACGACCGGGACTGCCTAGACGATTTAGTTCTGAGCCTAAACGAAATAATTATTTAGGCCGTTCTTGAGCCGCGGCATAGAGTAGCCATCCCGCCTGATTCAGCCGTATGCCCAGGGATTGCCATGACTAAACAGCTAAACGCCGGCCTCGACCAGTTGACCCCAACGCCCACCGAAGCCGTCAGCCAACCCGTGAATTGGCAACTGGAACAGATCGTGGGCGAACTGCACGCCGTGCGCGCCGAGTGGCGCGCCAGCAACGGCCGCTCCCGCGAACTGGTCGGCCGCGAATTGCCGTCACGCCAAGCCATGGCGACCATTCTCGATGGCCTGATCGGCGCGCTGTTTCCCATGCGCCTGGGGCCAAGCAACCTGCGTCAGGAAAGCGAAGATTTCTACGTTGGCCATACCCTCGACAACGCACTGAATTGCTTGCTCGCTCAAGTGCGTCTGGAATTGGCCTACGCCGCCCGCCAGCGCGGCGAAGAAGCGGCTACCGAAGCCACTGCTGTCGCCATTGTGCGCGACTTTGCCAGCGCTTTGCCGGCCATGCGCCGCCTACTCGATACCGACGTGATTGCCGCCTATCAGGGCGACCCGGCAGCCCGCAGCGTGGACGAAGTGCTGCTGTGCTATCCCGGTATTCTGGCTGTGATTCACCATCGCCTGGCCCACCATTTGTACCGCGCTGGTTTGCCGCTATTGGCGCGTATCAGCGCGGAACTGGCGCACTCGGCCACTGGCATCGACATCCACCCCGGCGCGCAGATCGGCCATAGCTTCTTTATCGATCACGGCACTGGTGTGGTAATCGGCGAAACCGCGATCATCGGCAACCATGTGCGTATCTATCAGGCGGTCACCCTCGGCGCCAAACGCTTTACCGCCGACGAAACCGGCCAACTGCACAAAGGCCAACCGCGTCACCCGATAGTGGAAGACGACGTGGTGATTTACGCCGGCGCGACCATTCTGGGGCGTATCACCCTGGGCAAAGGTTCGACCATCGGCGGTAATGTGTGGCTGACCCGCAGTGTGGCGGCGGGCAGTAACGTGAGCCAAGCAACGGCGCAAAGCCAATGCCCGGGTGAGGCGTAAGGCGGATATACGCCGATTTACCCGATAGCGTATCGGCGGATATCGCCTCTGGTGATATTCGCCCTACATGGCTTCCACAATCCTGCCCAACATCTCCATCGCCCGCTCACTCGGCTCACCCCACGGATGCCCATGGTTCAATCGTGAGCAGTTTCCAAAGCGCCGCGTCGCCGAGAAGATCGGCCCTGGTGCCAGGCTGATGCCCTGGGCCAACGCCAGCTGAAACAGCTGCAGCGAGTCCACCTGCTGGGGAAATTCAAACCACAGAGAAGTAGCCGCCACTGGGCCGCGTTACTCGCGTTTCCGCCGGGAAGTGGCGGGCGGCGGAGGCGAGCATGGCGCTTTGTTGCATCTCTAGGGTGTGGCGCAATTTGCGTAGATGGCGGTCGTAGCCGCCGTGCTGCAGATAGTCGGCAATCGCCGCCTGCGCGGGCACGGACGGGGAAATGGTGGTCATCAGTTTTAGCCGGCTGATCTTTTCCGCATACCGCCCGCCAGCCACCCAACCGACCCGGTAACCCGGCGCCAAGCTTTTGGAAAACGAGCCGCAGTGCATCACCAACCCGTCACGGTCAAAACTCTTCACCGGCTTAGGCGGCTGCGTGCCGTAGTACAACTCGGCATACACGTCGTCTTCAATCAGCGGCACCTGGTGTTGATGCAGCAGTTCATACAGGGCGCGTTTTTTGTCGTCGCTCATGCTCGCGCCCAGCGGGTTTTGCAGGCTACTCATAAACCAGCAGGCCTTGATCGGCAGCTGGGCGAGGCTGCCTGCGAGGGTTTGTAGGTCGATGCCTTCACGCGGGTGCACGGGAATTTCCACGGCCTTGAGTTTCAGCCGTTCCAGTACCTGCAACGTGGCGTAAAACGCCGGCGCTTCAATGGCCACCAAGTCCCCCGGCTGCGTCACGGTTTGCAGGCACAGGTTGAGCGCTTCCATGGCGCCGTTAGTGATGACCAGCTCTTCCAGCGGCAGCATCACGCCGCTGACCATATAGCGCAGGGCAATCTGCCGGCGCAGGTCCGGGTTGCCGGCGGTCATATCGGCGATCACGGCATGGGGCGATAGCTGACGCAGACTTTGCGCCATCGAGCGCGCCAGACGGGCGAGGGGATAGAGGTGGGGGCTGGGGAAAGCGGAACCGAAGGGCACGGTGTCGGGGTCTTTCAGAGAACCCAACACCGAGAACACCAGCTCGCTTACATCCACATCTGTGGTGTGCGCCGGGCGCGGATTGATCTGCGCGTCGGGCAATGGCTGCTTGGCATGTTCACGCACGAAGTAGCCCGAACGGGCCCGGGCTTGAATAAGGCCACGGTCTTCCAGCAGGTAATAAGCCTGGAATACCGTGGACGGGCTCACGCCATAGGTGCGGCTGGCATGGCGCACCGAGGGCACTTTTTCCCCGGCAGCCAGCACGCCAGTGCGGATCAGTTCGGCAATTTCATCGGCGAATTTTTCGTAGCGTTTCATCTTGTCCTGCAAGACCACGGGCGAATGCGCAGGAAGGTACTCTACGGAAAGCGGCGCAGTCATGCGATGGACCTCAGCGATTCAACGGGGCAACAAACGTACTCACACCAGCCACCCGATTCTGCGGCGATCCCACTTCATGCACTTCGAAGTGCACCTTCTGCGAGGTGCTGGTAACCCGCGGTGCGGTCAGCACCACACTCAACGGCACATCGGTGATCTCGCCCGGCGCCAGCTGCACGCGGGTGTTGCCGCGCAGCTCAAATGGCCCATCGCCGGTCATTGCCAACTCGTACGTGCGGCTCTGCTGGGTTTTATTGATCACCTTGAAGCTGTAGATATTCTCGATCTGCCCGGCACTGTTTTCGCGGAACAGACCACGGTCGCGGGTGATATCCAAAGAGAGCAGCGGCCGTGCATCCAGGGCCCAGACAAAGGCGCCGATCATCAATACCAACACGGCGGCATAGCTCACCAGCCGAGGGCGGAAGTAGTGGGTTTTGCCACCGGCCAATGCGCTTTCCGAGCGGTAGCCCACCAGGCCACGGGCGTAGCCCATCTTGTCCATCACCGAGTCGCAGGCATCGATGCAGGCGCCGCAGCTAATGCAGTCCAGCTGCAAACCGTCGCGGATATCGATACCGGTCGGGCACACCTGCACGCACATCGTGCAGTCAATGCAATCACCCAGGCCGACGCTTTGCGGCGCCACATCCTTGCGCCGTGGACCACGGCTTTCGCCACGGGCGGCGTCGTAGCTGACCAGCAGGGTGTCCTTGTCGAACATCACGCTTTGAAAGCGCGAGTACGGGCACATATGCAGGCAGACTTTTTCCCGCAGCCAGCCGGCGTTCAGGTAGGTGGCGGCGGTGAACAGAAACAGCCAGGTGGCACTGCCGCTGTCGAGATTGAAAGTGAGCAGTTCACTGACCAATTGGCGTACCGGCACGAAGTAGCCAATAAAGCCGATGGCAGTCACCAGGCTGACGGTCAACCACAGGCCATGCTTGGCCGAGCGGCGCAGTACCTTGTTGGTCGACCAGGGTGCGGCATCCAGTTTGATGCGCTGGCCGCGATCGCCCTCAGTGACTTTTTCCACCCACATAAACACCCAGGTCCACACGCTTTGCGGACAGGTGTAACCGCACCACACGCGGCCGGCGAACACGGTGATGGCGAACAGGCCAAAGGCGGCGATGATCAGCAGCGCCGACAGCAGAATAAAATCCTGCGGCCAGAAGGTGGCGCCGAAAATGTAGAAGCGCTGCCCGGAGAGGTCCCAGAGCACTGCTTGGCGGTCTCCCCAGTTCAGCCAGGCTGTACCGAAGAAAATCGCAAACAAAAGCCCTGCACCGTACAGGCGCAGGTTGCGGAACAGGCCGGTAAAGGCACGGGTATGAATTGGCCCGCCGGCTTGCGCCGGAGTCAGGCGCAGCGGTTGGCGCGGATCAATGGTTTCGATGATCTTCGCGGGAATACGGTCAGTCATGGCATGGCCCCATCAGGCTCTTTATCAGGCGGGGCCATGATCGCGGGGCAACTGATCCGATAACAGACTCAGGTTGTGCGGAAAAAAGCGGATCAGATGTCATCCGCTGATCCGAAATTCTGGGTCCCAGCCTGCGCTGGGACGACGGTGATTGTCGCAAAGACCTCCGTCATTCCAGCGCAGGCTGGAATCCAGACTCTTGAATCTGATCCGTTTTTTATTAACCAATCTGCCGCTGTTTTATCTGGACTACGCACCGGCATAGTCCCCCTCACTAACCGAGGGCGCCCCCATGTATCAATACGACGAGTACGACCACGCGCTGGTGCGCGAGCGGGTTGAGCAGTTTCGCGATCAGGTGCAGCGCCGCCTCAGTGGTGAACTCAGCGAAGACGAGTTTCTGCCACTGCGCCTGCAAAACGGCCTGTATATGCAAAAGCACGCGTACATGCTGCGCGTGGCCATCCCCTACGGCACGCTGAGCGCAGAACAACTGCGGTGCCTGGCCTCGATTGCCCGTGACTACGACCGCGACTACGGCCACTTCACCACCCGGCAAAATATTCAGTTCAACTGGATCAATCTGGAGCAGGTGCCGGATATTCTCGCGCGCCTGGCCGAGGTGCAGATGCACGCCATCCAGACCTCCGGCAACTGCGTGCGCAATATCACTACCGAGGCCTTCGCCGGCGTGGCAGCCGATGAATTATTGGACCCACGGCCACTGGCCGAAATCCTCCGACAGTGGTCCACGGTCAATCCGGAGTTTTTGTTTCTGCCACGCAAATTCAAGATTGCCCTGTGCTCGGCAGTCGAAGATCGGGCGGCGATTCAGATGCACGATATTGGCCTGTATCTGTACCGCGACAAGGCGGGGCAGATGCTGCTGCGGGTGATGGTCGGCGGCGGGCTAGGGCGCACGCCGATCCTGTCGCAACAAATTCGCGACGGTTTGCCGTGGCAGCACGTGCTGTCGTATGTCGAGGCTATTTTGCGGGTGTACAACCGCCATGGTCGGCGCGACAACAAGTACAAGGCACGCATCAAGATTCTGGTCAAAGCCCTGGGCATCGAGGCTTTCGCCGCCGAGGTCGAGCGCGAATGGTTGCACCTGAAAGACGGCCCGGCGGAGCTTACCGACAGCGAATACCAGCGTGTGGCCAGCGCGTTTGTGCCGCCTGCTTATGCGCCGTTGCCACTGATTGATCTGGATTTCGGCAGCCATCTGACGCAAAGCGTGGCCTTTGAAAAGTGGGTCGAGCGCAACGTCAAAGCCCATAAGGTTCCGGGGTATGCGAGCGTGGTGCTGTCGACCAAACCGGGCGCTGCTATGCCGCCAGGCGATGTCACCTCGGCGCAGATGGACGCGGTGGCCGACTGGGCAGAGCGCTTTGGCTTTGGCGAAATCCGTATCGCCCATGAGCAAAATATCGTGCTGCCGGATGTGCGCAAACGTGACCTCTACGCGCTATGGGAGGCCGCGTGTGAACAGGGCCTGGGCACCGCCAATATCGGCCTGCTCAGCGATATCATCGCGTGCCCTGGCGGCGACTATTGCTCGCTGGCCAATGCCAAATCCATCCCCATCGCCCAAGGCATCCAGGCGCATTTTGATGACCTGGATTACCTGCACGATATCGGCGAACTCAGCCTCAATATCTCCGGCTGCATGAACGCTTGCGGCCATCACCACATCGGCAATATCGGCATCCTCGGCGTCGATAAGAACGGCAGCGAGTGGTACCAGATCACCCTCGGCGGGGCTCAGGGCCAACAGGCAGCGCTGGGCAAAGTGATCGGCCCCTCGTTTGCTGCCGAACAGGTGCCGCAGGTGATCGAACGCATCGTGCAGACCTTTACGGACTACCGGGAAAACCAGGAACGGTTTGTCGACACGGTGCAACGCATCGGCTTGGAGCCCTTCAAGGAGCGGGTGTACCGCGCGGAGGAGGTGGCATGAGCAATCTGATCCGGTTGGTAGACGGGCTTCCCGTTATTGAACAGGACGATCCGGCGCTGCGCATCGTGCCCCTGGCGCAATGGCAAGCCGGAGAAGGGTTGTTGCTGGGGCCGGACGATGATGTGGAAAGCCTGCAACCTCTGCTGGCCGATGTGGCGATGATCGCCATCGACTTTCCCAGCTTTCGGGATGGGCGAGGTTATAGCCAGGCGTATCTGTTGCGCCGCCGGTTGGGTTGGCAGGGGGAATTGCGCGCGGTGGGCGATGTGTTGCGCGACCAGCTTAGCCATATGCGCCAGTGCGGCTTTGACAGTTTTGCGGTGCGGGCCGACAAGTCGGTGGAGGATGCGCTGAAGGGGTTGGCGGGGATGAGTGTGTTGTATGGGCGGTCGGCGATTGAGCCGCGGCCGTTGTTTAGGCGGCGTACTTCGTAGAAGCGACTTAGAGAATTTGCAGGCGCCAGTGAACCTTTGCCCCAAAACCGCAATCTCTGTCGGGATGGATTTCAAAGGAGGTATCTATGTTTTTGCGCTCGTTCAGCCTGGCGTTGATGGTTGCCCTTAGCGGCCCGTATTGGCCGACAATGAAGACAGCCCGCTTAACGCCGACCGTGGTCAGGCGCGGCCGGTCATCGTGATCGCCAACAGTTCGGCCGACCCGGCCTTGGTGAAACTGCTGGAGGCACTGAAGGATCCAGCCAATCAGGCGGCCTTTAAAGAAC
This sequence comes from Pseudomonas sp. CC11G, assembly GCF_056174845.1. Classification (NCBI taxonomy): domain Bacteria; kingdom Pseudomonadati; phylum Pseudomonadota; class Gammaproteobacteria; order Pseudomonadales; family Pseudomonadaceae; genus Pseudomonas; species Pseudomonas sp. CC11G. The sequence goes on along the minus strand of NZ_JBWBZC010000014.1, from coordinate 141,515 downwards.
GCAATATGGTGCTCTACACCGTGGTGAACACCATCGGTAAGCGCGACGGCAAAGACCTCGACCCGCAAAGCACCATGGCCCTGATTCGCTCATTGAAGCTGGGCGCCAGTGCGCAGGCCAAGGTGATTTTGCTGGGCAAGGATGGCGAGAAGAAGCTTGAACATGCCGGGCCGATTGAGCCGCAGCAGTTGTTCAGCGCGGTCGATCAACTGCCTGCGAGCGAAAAGGAGTTGAGAGTAAACGGCGGCCGACCCCGCGAAACCCGCTCCGGCGCCGTTGAATGATTAGTTACGCCGCGCAAAACTCGTAACCACACACCACCGCTGCCAACACCAGGTAGCGGCCCGCTTTGGCGACCGTCACCAATAGCAAAAACCGCCACAACGGCTCGCGCATCACCCCGGCGACCAACGTCAGCGGGTCGCCCACCACCGGCAACCAACTCAATAGCAGGGTCCAGCTTCCAAAGCGCTGGTACCACTGCTGTGCCCCGCGCCATCTGTTTAGGGCTAACGGGAAACCAGCGACGCTCGCGAAAACGCTCGATTCCCCGCCCCAAGCACCAGTTCACCACGAAACCCAATACATTGCCGGCGATAGCCGCCGCGAGTAGCCCTAGGGTTGAGTAATCACCTGCCAACAGCAAACCCACCAGCACGGCTTCCGATTGCAGCGGCAGCAGGGTGGCGGCGAGGAAGGCGATGGTGAAGACGCTGAGGTAGGCGGTGAGCATGAGTAGCTTATGAAGATGGAGAGCCGGCGACTTTAGCGTAAGTGCGTGAATTCTGGGTCCGCGCCTGCGCGGGGACGACGGAGATTTCGACGCCATCACCGTCATTCCAGCGCAGGCTGGAATCCAGAGTCTTGTGTGAAACGCGGTGCCAAACAAACCCAGCAAAACCCTGAACTTTTGCTCTACCAGGGGCTCGGAACTGTACGCCCCTGTTTTGCGCAGGGACAACGAATCCAGACACGCCGCCACCCAGTTCACCGGGCGGCGGCGGTTTGCAGTGAAGGAGCCCGATTCGATGTCGCATGCTCGCCCCTTGGCCCCCCTCAATCAGGTTGCCGAACGCCAGACCTCCAGCTTGCCAATCGACGAAGCCCTGCAATTGCCGCGTATAGCCATCGAGGCAGTAATGCCTGTGGTCGAAGGCGGGCGTTTTCCGGCTAAAAGTGTCGTCGGCTCCATTGTTTCCGTGAGTGCGGTGATCTTACCGACGGCCACGACAAGCTCGATGGCGCCGTGTTGTGGCGCGCCGAACTCGAAGAAAAGTGGCACCGCGTACCGCTGACAGACCTTGGCAACGACCTCTGGCAAGGCGAGTTCACCCTCGACCAACCCGGCCGTTACCATTTCGCTGTGCAGGCCTGGTGGGACGGCTACGCCACCTTTACCTACGAGCTTCTGAAGAAGTTTTCTGCCGGGGTGCCCATCACCTGGAGCTGCAAGAAGGCGAGCAACTGCTGCGCAACGCCGCCGAACACGCCGGCCCCGAGCACGCCGAACTGATGGCCGAGCGCCTGCGTGCGCTGCAAGACACCCAGTCAGTGGAAGAACGCGTGACGTTCTTTCTGGCCGCGGAAACCACCGAGGCCATGCGGCTTACCGAAGCCACCCGCACCGAATCAACAGCCCGGCATACCCGCTCGATGTGGAGCGCAAGCTGGCCGAGTTTGCCAGTTGGTACGAGCTGTTCCCGCGTTCGGCCACCGACGATGAAGACCGCCACGGCACCTTCCGCGATGTGATCGAACGCCTGCCGTATGTGCGCGATATGGGCTTTGATGTGCTGTATTTCCCGCCGATTCACCCCATCGGCCGCGCCCACCGCAAGGGTCGCAACAATTCCCTGCAAGCCCGCGCCAATGACCCCGGTAGCCCCTACGCCATCGGCAGCAAAGACGGCGGCCACGACGCCATCCACCCGAAGCTCGGCACGTTTGAAGACTTCCGCGCCTTGGTGCGGGCCGCCAAAGAACATGGTCTGGAAATCGCCCTGGACTTCGCCATCCAGTGCTCGCCAGATCACCCTTGGCTTGAGGAACACCCTGGTTGGTTCAGCTGGCGCCCGGACGGCAGCATCCGCCATGCGGAAAACCCGCCGAAAAATACGAAGACATCGTTAACGTCGACTTTTACGCCCAAGACGCAATGCCTGGTCTCTGGCTGGCTCTGCGCGACGTGGTCAAGGGCTGGGTGGAGCAGGGCGTCACACTGTTTCGCGTCGATAACCCGCACACCAAACCGCTGCCGTTCTGGGAGTGGTTGATCGCCGATATTCGCGCCGTGCACCCAGAAGTGATCTTCCTCGCCGAAGCCTTTACCCGCCCGGCGATGATGGCGCGGCTGGGCAAGGTCGGTTTTAGCCAGAGCTACACCTATTTCACTTGGCGCAACATCAAGGCCGAGTTGGAAACCTACCTCACCGAACTGAACACCGCGCCGTGGCGAGATTGCTACCGGCCGAACTTCTTCGTGAATACGCCCGATATCACCCGGCCTTTTTGCACAACAACGGCCGTGCCGGTTTTCTGATTCGAACTGCGTTGGCCACCATGGGCTCCGGCCTTTGGGGAATGTATTCGGCTTTGAAATTTGCGAGGCGGCACCGGTGCCGGGCAAAGAGGAATACCTGGACTCGGAGAAGTACCAGATTCGCCCGCGCAATTATCAGCAGCCCGGCAATATCGTCAGCGAAATCGCCCAGCTCAACCGCATTCGCCGGCAAAACCCGGCATTGCAATCCCACCTGGGGCTGGAGATTTACACCTGCTACAACGACAACATTCTGCTGTTCGGCAAACGCACGGCTGACCTCAGCAATTTTGTGCTGGTGGCCGTAAGCCTCGACCCACACAACGCCCAGGAAGCCCATTTTGAACTGCCACTTTGGGAGTTCGGGCTGCCTGACGATGCCAGCCTGCACGGTGAGGACCTGATGACCGGGCACACCTGGACCTGGCACGGCAAAACCCAATGGATGCGCATTGAACCGTGGCACAGCCGTTCGGTATCTGGCGCGTGCGCGTAACCAGCTAAGGGGGACGCGATGAGCGACCAAGCGAAAACAGCGAATACCGAAAAGAAACCCACCACCGAACGTCGCAAAAACGCCGGCCTGCCGCCTTTATCGAAGACCCGCTCTGGTACAAGGACGCGGTGATCTATCAGGTGCACGTGAAGTCGTACTTCGACTCCAACAACGACGGCATCGGCGACTTTCCGGGGCTGATTTCCAAGCTCGATTACATCGCCGACCTGGGCGTCAACACCATCTGGCTGCTGCCGTTCTACCCGTCGCCACGCCGCGACGATGGCTATGACATTGCCGAGTACCGCGATGTGCACCCCGACTACGGCGGCATGGCCGATGCCAAACGCTTTATTGCCGAGGCCCATAGCCGCGGCATTCGGGTGATCACTGAACTGGTGATCAACCACACCTCCGACCAGCACCCGTGGTTTCAGAAAGCCCGGCGCGCCAAACCGGCTCCAAGGCGCGGGATTTTACGTGTGGTCCGATAGCGACCAAAAATTCCCGGAAACCCGGATCATTTTCCTCGACACCGAAAGTCCAACTGGACCTGGGACCCGGTCGCCGGTCAGTACTTCTGGCATCGGTTTTACTCGCACCAGCCGGATCTAAACTTCGACAACCCGCAGGTGCTTAAAGAAGTGCTGAGCGTGATGCGCTTCTGGCTCGACCTTGGCGTTGATGGCCTGCGCCTGGACGCCATTCCGTACCTCATCGAGCGCGAAGGCACCAACAACGAAAACCTGGCTGAAACCCATGTGGTGCTGAAGAAAATCCGCGCCGAGCTGGACGCCACCTACCCGGACCGCATGCTGTTGGCCGAGGCCAACCAATGGCCGGAAGACACCCAGCTGTATTTTGGCGGCGAAGACGGTGGCCCCGGCGATGAATGCCATATGGCTTTCCACTTCCCGCTGATGCCGCGCATGTACATGGCAATCGCCCAGGAAGACCGTTTTCCGATCACCGATATCCTGCGCCAGACCCCGGAAATTCCGGATAACTGCCAGTGGGCGATTTTCCTGCGCAACCACGATGAGCTGACGCTGGAAATGGTCACCGACCACGAACGCGATTATCTGTGGAATTACTACGCAGCCGATCGCCGGGCGCGGATCAACCTCGGTATTCGCCGCCGGTTGGCGCCGTTGGTAGAACGCGATCGCCGGCGTATCGAACTGCTCAACAGCATGCTGCTCTCCATGCCCGGCACGCCGACGCTGTACTACGGCGATGAGATCGGCATGGGCGACAACATTTTCCTCGGCGACCGCGATGGCGTGCGCACGCCGATGCAGTGGTCCATCGACCGTAACGGCGGTTTCTCCCGCGCCGACCCTGCCAGCCTGGTATTGCCGCCGATTCAAGACCCGCTCTACGGCTTTCAAAGCATCAACGTGGAAACCCAGCAGCGCGACGCCCATTCGTTGCTGAACTGGACGCGGCGCATGCTCGCCATCCGCAAACAACAGAAAGCCTTTGGCCGCGGCACCTTGAAAATGCTCGCGCCCTCCAACCGCCGTATCCTCGCTTACTTGCGCGAATACACCGGCGTAGACGGCAAACACGAAGTCATTTGTGCGTGGCCAATATGTCGCGGGCGGCCCAGGCCGCCGAGCTGGAGCTGTCTGCCTATAACGGCATGGTGCCGGTGGAGATGGTGGGCGGTACGTCGTTCCCGCCGATTGGCCAACTCAACTACTTGCTGACTCTGCCGCCCTACGGTTTCTACTGGTTCCTGCTCGCCGAAGAAGCTCAGATGCCCGCCTGGCACGTGCCGCCGGTAGACCGCATGCCCGAGCTGCCGACGCTGGTGATCAAACGTGACCTCACCGAGCTGATGCAATCGCGTTGCAGCCTGACGTTGAGCCGTGAATCGCTGCCGGCTTATCTGCCCAAACGCCGTTGGTTCTCGTCGCTGGACGACGGTGCCGCCGCCGAATACAAGCTGCTGTACGCCGTGCCGTTTGGCGCGCGCAGCGTGCTCAGCGAAGTGGAAGTGCGCAACGGCAATCAGGTTGAGCATTACCAATTACCGCTCAGTTATGTGGCGGAAAATGCCGCCGGCAGCAGCGTGCCACAGCAACTGGCCCTCGCTCGTCTGCGCCGTGGCCGGGAAGTTGGGTTGCTCACCGATGCCTTTACTTTGGGCGAATTCAGCCAGCAGGTGGTGCGTTACCTGCGCGAAGGCCAGGTGCTGAATTCGGCCGGGTGCGAGCTGCAGTTTTTGCCGACGCCGCAGTTGCATGAGCTACCGGATAACCCCGAGGAAGAGATCAATCTGGTCTCGGCGGAGCAGTCAAACAGCTCGGCGCTGATTGGCGAAAGCATGGTGCTGAAACTGGTGCGCCGGGTGATGCCCGGCATTCACCCGGAAACCGAAATGGGCGGGTATCTCACCGCCCAGGGCTTTGCCAATATCCCGCAGTTGCTCGGCGAAGTACGCCGCGTAGATGCCCAGGGCGTGCCGCATACCTTGATGGTGTTGCAGCGTTTCCTGAGCAACCAGGGCGATGCCTGGCAGTGGACGCAAAACACTCTGGAACGGGCTATACGCGATCAGTTGTCGAACCCTGCGGTAGCCACCGCCGACGGTGCGATTGCCCCCGCCAGCCTGGAGCTGGCGACGTTCGCCCGGCAATTGGGGCGCCGCCTGGGCGAGATGCATCGGGTACTGGCTCAGCCGAGCGAGAACCCGGACTTTGGCGCCATCACCAGCACGCAACACGATGTGGACGAATGGGCCAGTAGCGTCAGCTCTCAGCTGCAGGAGGCGTTGGATCAGGTCGCCAATAGCCCGAGTGCCGACGCTGCAAGCGCGCAATGGTTGGCGGCGCATGGCAAGCAACTGCTCGCTGCGTAAACAAACTGGCGCAACTGTGCCTGGGCGGTCTGCGTATTCGGGTGCATGGCGACTTGCACCTGGGCCAGGTGCTGGTGGTGCAGGGCGATGCGTACCTGATCGACTTCGAGGGCGAGCCGACTCGCAGTCTGCAAGAGCGCCGTACCCGCCACAGCCCGATGAAGGATGTGGCCGGCATGATCCGCTCGTTCGACTACGCCGCCGCCATGGCCATTCGCAATACGCACAGCACCGACGCCTCCCGTGAAGCCGATGCCGTGCGTCGTGAAGTGGCGGGCCAATATCGCAGTCAGGCGCGTACCGCGTTCCAGGAAGCCTATCGCCTGGCCGCCGCCGACTTGCCCCATGCCTGGCACGAACGCGACGGTGAAGTGGCCGCCCTGGCGCTGTTCAGTCTGGAAAAAGCCGCCTACGAAATTCTGTATGAAGCCCGCTACCGCCCCGACTGGCTGAATGTGCCGGTGCAGGGCCTGGTGGAGCTGGGCCAACACTTGCTTGGGAGCAGTGCACGATGATCGATTTGAATGTGCCGGCTCCGCTCAACGCAGAAATGCCGGATGCCAATGTACAGGCGCTGGTCCGCGCCGAGCACAGCGACCCGTTTGCCTTCCTCGGCCCGCACCGGGACGAGCAGGGACCAATTGTGCGTGCCTATCTGCCGGGCGCGTTGGGTGTCGATCTGATCGATGCCAACAGCGGCGAAAACCTCGGTGAAATGACGCTTGGCGAAGTGCCGGGGATGTTCACCATCCGCCCTCCGGAGCTGCGCCCCTATCGCCTGCGAATTCGCTGGGGTGAGGGCGAGCAGGAAATTGAAGACCCGTATGCATTTGGTCCGCAATTAGGCGAGATGGATATCTACCTGTTCGGTGAAGGCAACCACCGCGAGCTGGGCAAAGCCTTTGGCGCGCAGCTGGTTGAAGTAGACGGCGTTCGCGGCGTGCGGTTTGCCGTGTGGGCGCCTAACGCGCGGCGGGTGTCGGTAGTCGGCCATTTCAATGGTTGGGATGGCCGCCGCCACGTAATGCGCGGGCGGCATCCGTCGGGCGTGTGGGAGATTTTTATCCCGCGCCTGCAACCCGGCGAAGTCTACAAATACGAGATTCTCGGCAGCCACGGCGTATTGCCCCTGAAGGCCGACCCCATTGCGTTGGCGACTGAGCTGCCGCCAGCCACTGGTTCGGTGGTGGCTCAGCCGTTGGAATTCACCTGGAACGACCAGCAATGGCTGGAGAATCGCCAGCACGCCCAGGCGCATAACCAGCCGCTGTCGATCTACGAAATGCATGTTGGCTCCTGGCGTCATCACGAAGACGGGCGAGTGCTGCATTGGTCCGAACTGGCTGACCAGCTAATCCCCTATATGCACGAGATGGGTTTTACCCACGTCGAGCTAATGCCGATCATGGAGCACCCGTTTGGTGGCTCGTGGGGCTATCAACTGCTGTCGCAATTTGCCCCGAGTTCGCGCTACGGCAGCCCGGCGGATTTCGCCGCGTTTGTCGACGCCTGCCATGTCGCCGGTATCGGCGTGATTCTCGACTGGGTTCCGGCGCATTTTCCCACCGACAGCCACGGCCTGGCCCGCTTCGACGGCACCGCGCTGTATGAATACGCGCACCCGTTCGAGGGCTTTCATCAGGACTGGGACACCTTTATCTACAACCTCGGCCGCAACGAAGTGCACGGCTATATGCTGGCCTCGGCGCTGCACTGGTTGCGCCAATACCATATCGATGGCTTGAGGGTAGATGCCGTGGCCTCGATGCTTTACCGGGACTACTCACGCAAAGATGGCGAGTGGATACCCAACCGCCACGGTGGCCGGGAAAACCTCGAAGCCATCGACTTTCTCCGCCATCTAAACGACGTGGTGCACACCGAAGTACCGGGCGCGCTGGTGATTGCCGAAGAGTCCACTGCGTGGCCGGGCGTAAGCCACGACACCCAGGGCGGCGGTCTGGGCTTTGCCTATAAATGGAACATGGGCTGGATGCACGACAGCCTGAAATACATCGCCGAAGACCCGCTCAACCGCCAACACCACCACGACAAATTGACCTTCGGTTTGCTCTACGCCTTTACCGAGCAATTTATCCTGCCGATCTCCCACGACGAGGTGGTGCACGGCAAACGCTCACTGCTCGACAAAATGCCCGGCGATCGCTGGCAAAAATTCGCCAACCTGCGGCTGTACCTGAGCTTTATGTGGAGCCATCCGGGGAAAAAGCTGCTGTTTATGGGCTGCGAATTTGGCCAATGGCGCGAATGGAGCCACGACCATGAACTGGACTGGTACCTGCTGCGCTACGGCGAACACCAAGGCACGCAGAACCTGGTGAAAACCCTCAACCACCTGTACCGCGAGCATCCCGCGCTGCACCAACGTGACGGCAAGCCCGAAGGCTTCCAATGGCTGATCGGTGATGACGCGACCAATAGCGTCTACGCCTTTCTACGTCATGGCGACGACGGCGCGCCGGTACTGGTCGTACACAACTTCACGCCGGTGCCGCGCGAAGGCTATCGCATCGGCGTGCCGCAGGCGGGGGAGTGGCAGGTGCTGCTTAACAGCGATGATGAAGTGTTTGCCGGCTCGAACGCGGGAACGCGTGGTGGGCTGCATACCGACAACGTGGAAAGCCATGGGGAAGGACAATCGCTGGCGTTGAATTTGCCGCCGTTGGGGACGTTGATACTTAAGCCCTGACATGGCCATAAACTCAGCGAGCGGGTAGAACACCATTCTCTATAAAGTATTCAAGGGCTTTATCACCGCCTTCAGCGGCGCTTTTTACGTCCGCAGCCGTTAGTTTTTTCCTGTTTTTTTTGGGTTCTACTGCAATACGAACAGCATTGCCTGGCTTAGTGGTTTGCTTCATCTGTGGTCTCGCATTGTTGTTGCCCTAAAAGCATCGAGGCTGAAGCCTCTCCCACAAGGGCCGCAAATTTAATGTGGGAGAGGCCGGGCGGCGTTACGATCAGCCTCGAGTTTTTGATCTTGCTTTGGCTATCAGCTAGGAAGCGACCGCACTCGCTTGAAGGCGCGAACGCCGCACCACAATCGCCCCAATCACCAACCCCACTGTGGCCGCAATGGCCGAGGCAAGTAGCACGCCCAGCTTCGCAGCACTCAGCAAGCCGGCATCGGTAAAGGCCAGCGAGGCGATAAAGATCGACATGGTAAAACCAATCCCCGCCAGGCAACCGACCAGCCCCAACCAGGCCCAGGTAATGCCGGCCGGCAAGGTGCACCAACCTAGACGCACCAGCAGCCAGGTGCTGAACATCACGCCAATCGGCTTGCCCACCACGAGAGCGAACAGCACCCCGAACATCACGGTCAGTGAACCCGAGTCGCCAAGATCAACACCACCCAGACTTACGCCGGCATTGGCCAGTGCAAACAGCGGCATCACGCCGTAAGCCACCCACGGGTGCAGTGATGCCTGCACACGAATTACCGGAGGCAGCAGTTCACGTTGGGCGGTGCGCAGCTGGTTTACCGGGCGCAGCAAATGATGGGCATCGCCATTGGCGCGCTCGGCTACGGCGTTCACCGCACGCATGGCTCTGTCCAATGGGCGCTCAGTGTCGGGGCGGGAAAACACCGGGGTCATCAGGCCCAGCACCACGCCGGCCAAGGTCGGGTGAGCGCCAGTTTTCAGCAGGCCAAACCATAACAACGCGCCAGGCAGCACATAGGCGTACGCCGAGCCGATGCCGATCTGCTGAAATATCAGCACTAACACAATGCCGGCGCCGGCAATCAGAAAGCCGATCGGCTCCAGGCCACCGGAGTAGAAGAGGGCGATGATCAGGACGGCGGCGATGTCATCGATGATCGCCAGGGCCAGCAAAAACACCCGCACTGATGGCGGAATGGATTTGCCCAGCAAGGCCAGCACGCCCATGGCAAACGCGATATCGGTAGCGGTCGGTACGGCCCAGCCGGCACGCAGGCTCGGGTCGCCATTGATGGCCAGGTAAAACAGCGCCGGCACGGCAACGCCACCCAGGGCCGCCGCCATCGGCAAGGTCGCGAGCTTTAGGGTGGCCAGGGCGCCTTCGTGAATTTCGCGGCGAATTTCCAGGCCCACCACCAGGAAAAACACGGTCATCAAACCGTCGTTGATCCAGAAGTGCAGCGACTGGGAAATCTGAAACTCGCCCAAACCAATGCTCAAGGGCAAATGCCACAAGTGGTGGTAACTGTCGGCGGCGGGGGAGTTGGCCCAGATCAGGGCAATGGCAGCGGCCAGCATCAAGACGATGCCGCTGACGGCTTCAATATGCAGAAAGTGTTCGAGGGCGCTAAAGGCTTTGTCTGCTACACGACGCGCAGCAGGAAGGTCCTTGGGGGTAAGGATTCGGTTCATGGTCGCTCACTTGTATCGACTGTGTGGCGGCCCGACCAACACAAAAAACCTGCCCGATTGCTGACTGCAATCGCGACACCCGGGGGCAACCTTACACGGCGAGAACTGCCATGGCCAGCCGAACCTACCCAATCAGGGTATGGTCCCCCCCGGCGTTTCCCTCAATAGTGCAGCCATCGCTCATCCAGGGCAGATGACACTCACAAGGTGAAATGACTATGGGTAAGGTGTTTGCTTTTGTCGTTCGCTGTTCGCTTTTTCTTTCGCTCACCGCGCCAGCATTTGCCGCGCAAGAAGAGGGCGCCAATACACTGCGGCTCTACAACTGGGCCGATTACATTGGCGAAAACACCCTCGCTGATTTCGAAAAAGCCACTGGCATCAAGGTGATTTACGACACTTTCGACGCCTACGAAACCGTACAAGCCAAACTCCTCACCGGCCGCTCCGGCTACGACCTGGTGGTACTCAACGCCTCCCTCGTACCGCCAATGATCGCCGCCAAAGTGTTCCAGCCGCTGGATAAAAAGCAGCTGCCAAGCCTGGGCAACCTTGACCAGGAAGTGATCAAGAACCTGCAAGGCTACGACCCGCAGCTGGTGTACTCGGCACCCTATACCTGGGGCAGCAACGGCGTTACCTATAACGTCGACAAGATCAAGGAGCGCATGCCCGACGCACCCATTGGCTCGCTGGCGATGATGTTCGACCCCAAAGTGGTGTCGCGCTTCGCCGATTGCGGCGTGACCATCATGGACGCCCCCACCGAAGTCATCCCCCTGGCCCTGCAATACCTTGGCCGCGACCCACGCAGCGCGGCGCCGGAAGATTTGAAAGCGGTGCAAGACCTGCTGATGAAAGTGCGCCCCTATATCCGCAAATTCGATTCGGTGAACTACCTCACCAGCCTGCCGAACGGCGATGTGTGCATGGCCATGACCTGGTCCGGCGACTACGCCACTGCCCAGGCCCGGGCTGAAGAAGCGGGGCTGAAGATCAACCTGGCGTACTTCATTCCCACGGAAGGCTCGCTGATCTGGTTCGACAACATGTACATCCCGGCCGATGCGCCGCACGCCGCCAACGCCCACAAGTTCCTCGAGTACTTGCTGCAGCCGCAGGTGATGGCTGACGTCTCCAACTACATCCACTACGCCAACAGCAACGCCAAGGCCACGCCCTTGCTCAATGCCGATGTGCGTGACAACAAGGCGATCTACCCCGACGCCGAAACGCTCAAGCGTCTGTTCCCGCAGAAAACCCACGATGCGAAGGAAAGCCGGGCCATCACGCGGGTGTGGAACACGATCAAGACCGGCATGTAATGCCGTAGCAATGCCCCGTTAATACTCCGAATAATTTGTTGTGCAGGTAATGGTTATGGCGACTCCAACTCAGGCTTTTTTTGATGGCTTTGCGGATGCGGCACTGGTCCAGGCGGACAAGGCGCACTACATGCACGGTTACCACGTGTTTGATGAACACCGCGAGCAAGGCTCCCTGAATATCGTTGCCGGCGAGGGCGCTTACATTTACGACACCGCAGGCAACCGCTTCCTCGATGCGGTGGGTGGCATGTGGTGCACCAACATTGGCCTGGGCCGCGAAGAAATGGCCCTGGCCATCGCCGATCAGGTGCGCAAGCTGGCCTACGCCAACCCGTTCTGCGACATGGCCAACAACGTCGCCATCGACCTGTGTAAAAAGCTCGCCGAGCTGGCGCCGGGCGATCTCGATCATGTGTTTCTCACCACCGGCGGCTCCACGGCCGTAGACACCGCCTACCGCCTGATCCAGTACTACCAGAACTGCCGCGGAAAGCCGGAGAAGAAGCACGTGATTGCGCGGTACAACGCCTATCACGGCTCCACCACCCTGTGCATGCAGATCGGCAACAAGGCCGCCGACCGGGTGCCCGAGTTCGATTACACCAACGACCGCATCCACCATATCTCCAACCCCAACCCGTACCGCGCACCGGCCGGGATGAACGAGGCGCAGTTTGTCGACTACCTGATCGCCGAGTTCGAAGACAAGATTCTCAGCATCGGCGCCGATAACGTCGCGGCCTTCTTTGCCGAGCCGATCATGGGCTCCGGCGGCGTGATCATTCCGCCCGAGGGCTACCTGAAACGGATGTGGGAGGTGTGCCAGACCTACGACATTCTGTTTGTGGCCGACGAAGTGGTGACCTCCTTTGGCCGCCTGGGCACCTTCTTCGCCAGCGAGGCGTTGTTTGGCGTGCAGCCCGACATCATCACCACAGCCAAAGGCCTGACCTCGGCGTACTTGCCGCTGGGCGCGTGCATTTTCTCTGACCGCATCTGGAAAGTGATCGACGAGCCCGGCAAAGGCCGCTGCTTTACCCACGGCTTTACCTACAGCGGCCACCCGGTGTGCTGCACCGCAGCACTGAAAAACATCGAAATCATCGAGCGGGAAAACCTGCTGGCCCATGTGAACGATGTGGGCTCTTACCTGGAAGAGCGCCTGGCCACCCTGCGCGACTTGCCGCTGGTGGGCGATGTGCGCTGCAAAAAGCTGATGGCCTGCGTCGAGTTCGTGGCTGATAAGCGCAGCAAGGCGCTGTTCCCGGAAGCGCTGAACATCGGTGAGAAAATCCACACCCGCGCACAGGCCAAAGGGTTGCTGGTACGGCCGATGGTGCACCTGAACGTGATGTCGCCGCCGCTGATCATCACCCGGGCCCAGGTCGACCAGATTGTCGAAACCTTGCGCGAGTGCATTCTGGAAGTGGCCGATGAGCTGACGGTCAGCGGCCAATACGCGGGGCATTGAAGATGAGTGTATCCATGGCTTTACGGCACTCCGAGCGCCTGCATAGACTGCGGGCCATGAATAACGCCGATGATTCCCTGGTTTCGCTGCCGCTGAGCGCCTTGCGCCAGTGGCACGCCGAACTGCAACAGGCCTTGACCCACGTCGACGGCCTGGAGGCACTGACGCATCTGGCCAATGCCCTGGGCCATCTGGTGCCGGTGCAGTCGTTGATGATCAGCGTGGAGCGCAAAGACCAGCCGCCGCAACTGCTGTTCCAGCAGGGCATTCCCGAGCGTTACCGCGACTGGATGATCAACCGCTATTTCTCCGGTGGTTACCTGCTCGACCCGTTCTGCCTGGCCGTGGAAGGCGGCCTGGCCGAGGGGTTCTATCACCTGACGGAAATCGCCCCGGACGATTTCTTCTCCAGCGAGTACTACAAGAACTACTACCTGGAAATCGGTTGCGCGGAAGACAGCTACTACATCGTCAACCTCGACAGCCGCAGCAAAATCTCCGTCAGTCTGTTCCAAGGCATGGGCGCGCAAAACCTGGCCCCCGAGCAGCTCAACTTGCTGCGCGCCATGCAGCCGATGGTGCGCGAAGTGCTGGCTCAGTTCGGCCGTCACTGGCTGCAACAGAACGGCGCCAGTGATAGCGCCGCCGAGCAGGACCACGCGCTTCTAAGCCAGCGTATTCAGGTGGCATTCAACAACTTCGGCTGCGACCTGCTCACCGAACGTGAACGGGAAGTGGCGCATATGGTGCTGCGTGGCCACTCGGTGAAATCTGCGGCTTACGAGCTGGCGATTTCCCCCGAGACCGTGCGCATGCACCGCAAAAACCTGTACCTGAAGCTCTCGGTCAACTCGCAAGCGGAGTTGTTCGCCCAGTTTATCGACTGGTTACGCCAGGGCTGACGCCCGCCACGCCACGCTCTCCCTACAAGACTAAAAAACTTTCGAGGCCGCCTATGACCACGCAGCTCGCTGTGCTTTGCCAAAAAGAAGCCGGCATTGCCCGCCTGACCCTTAATCGCGTTGAACAGCGCAACGCATTGGATATTCCCACCCTGCAATTCTTGCTGGAGCAGTTGGAAGAGCTGAACCAGGATCCCGACGTGCGTGTGGTGGTGCTAACCGGCAATGGCCGTAGCTTTTGTGCCGGCGCGGAACTGGCCGAATGGGCCGCCGCCGAAGCCCGTGGCGACCTGGAAACCTACGGCTGGACCGAAGCCGCGCACCGCCTGATGGCGCGCCTGTACAGCCTGGAAAAACCCACCATTGCCGCCATCAACGGCACCGCCGTCGGCGCCGGCATGGACCTGGCGCTGTGCTGCGACCTCCGCATTGCCGCACAGTCGGCACGTTTCAAGGCCGGCTACACCAGCATGGCGTACTCGCCGGACGCCGGCGCCAGTTGGCATTTGCCGCGTTTGATCGGCGCCGAGCAGGCCAAGCGTTTTCTGTTCCTCGACGAGCTTTGGAGCGCCGAGCGGGCGCTGGCTGCCGGCCTGGTCGGGGAGCTGTGTGCCGATGAGCAACTGTCGACTGTGGCCGCCGAACTGGCCCAGCGTTTGGCCAATGGGCCGACCTTTGCCTTCGCGCAAACCAAACAACTGATTCGTGACGGCGAAAAACGCGACTTGCCCCAGCACCTGCACGCCGAACTGGCGGCCGGGCTACTGTGTGGCCGCAGTGAAGACGGCAATGAAGCCCTGCGCGCCAGCGTGGAAAAGCGCGCGCCGCATTTTGTCGGCCGCTAACCCAATAACGTCGTGAGCCAGGTGCAGCTATGAATTTCCAACTGACGCAAGAACAAGAAATGCTGGTGGAGTCGGTACGCAGCTTTGTCGCCAAAGAACTGCTGCCCCACGAAGAAGCGGTAGACCGCGCGGATGAAGTGTCGCCAGAACTGGCCGCTGAAATTCGCGGCAAAGCCATCGCTGCCGGTTTTTACGCCTTCAACATGCCGGAAGAGGTGGGCGGTGGTGGGCTGGACTATCTGTCCCAGGCACTGATCGAGCGCGAGCTGTCCAAAGTTTCCTGGGCAGTGCATGTGTTTGTCGCGCGGCCCTCGAAAATCCTCATGGCCTGCAAAGGCCAGCAGATTCAGGACTACCTGCTACCGAGCGTGCAAGGCGAAAAAGTCGACTGCTTTGCCCTGACCGAACCGGGCGCCGGCTCCGATGCCAACGCCATCAAAACCCGCGCCGTGCGTGACGGCGACGATTTTATTCTGAACGGCAGCAAGCACTTTATCAGCCACGCCGGGCACGCCGATTTCGCCATCGTATTTGCCGTCACCGACAGCTACGAACACAACGGCCGCAAGCGCAACGCCGTCACCTCGTTTTTGGTCGACCGCGATACACCCGGCATGACCATTCGCCGCGGCCCCAAGTGCGTGAGCAACCGCGGTTACCACACCTTTGAGATGTTCTTTGACGACTGCCGCGTGCCAGCCAGCAAGGTGCTGGGCGAGGTCGACAAAGGCTGGGAAGTGGCCAATGCCTGGCTGACTGCTGGCCGCGTCATGGTCGCTGCCAACTGCGTGGGCCAGGCCCAGCGTGCATTGGATGTGTCGCTGCAATGGGCCGCCGATCGCAAACAATTCGGCCAGCCCATCGGCAGCTACCAGGGCGTGTCGTTCAAGCTCGCCGATATGGCCACGCAAATCCGCGCGGCTGAACTGCTTACCCTGCACACCGCCTGGAAAATGGACCAGGGCAGCATGACTGATGGCGAGGCCGGCATGGCCAAGCTGTTTGCCAGTGAAGTGCTGGGCAAAGTGGCCGACGAAGCCGTGCAGATTTTCGGCGGCATGGGGTTGATGGACGAAGGCCCGGTGGAACGCATCTGGCGTAACGCGCGGATCGAGCGGATCTGGGAAGGCACCTCGGAAATCCAGCGCCACATCATTTCCCGCGAACTGCTGCGGCCGCTGTTGCGTTAAGGGAGCGTCGTAATGAGCCTGCGTAACAACCTCAAACGTTTACTGGCCCCACAGCACTTGGCCTTTGTCGGCGGGCGCAGCATGGCCCGTGCGCTTAAGCGCTGTGCTGATGGCGGTTACCAGGGCC
This sequence comes from Pseudomonas sp. CC11G, assembly GCF_056174845.1. Classification (NCBI taxonomy): domain Bacteria; kingdom Pseudomonadati; phylum Pseudomonadota; class Gammaproteobacteria; order Pseudomonadales; family Pseudomonadaceae; genus Pseudomonas; species Pseudomonas sp. CC11G. The sequence continues at coordinate 125,372 of NZ_JBWBZC010000014.1, read as the reverse complement.
AGATGTGGCTGGTGAACCCGCAACACGCCGAGTTGGATGGCGTGCCGTGTGTGGCCAGCGTCGCGGATCTGCCGTGTGGCCCGGATGCCGTATTTATCGCCACCAACCGCGAACTGACCCTCGACTGCGTGGCACAACTGGCCGTCAAAGGCGCCGGCGGAGCCATTTGCTATGCGTCTGGCTTTGCCGAAACCGGCGAGGAGGGCGCGCGCCTGCAGGAGCAACTGCTACGCGCTGCTGGCGATATGGCGTTGCTGGGCCCTAATTGCTACGGCCTGCTGGACTATCTGCATAGCGCCGCGCTGTGGCCGGTTGCCCATGGCGGCAAGACGGTCGAGAAGGGCGTGGCGGTGCTGACTCAAAGTGGCAACTTCGCCTACAACCTGTCCATGAGCGACCGCTCGCTGCCCATCGCGTATATGGCATCGGTCGGCAATCAGGCGCAGATCGGCGTGGCCGAACTGATGGATGTGCTGCTCGATGAGCCACGGGTAACCGCCATCGGCTTGCACCTTGAAGGCTTGAAAAACGTACCGGGCTTTGCCGCCGCCGCGCACAAGGCGCTGCTCAAAGGCATTCCGATTGTTGCCCTGAAAACTGGTGTGTCGCAGCTCGGTGCGCAGTTGGCGTTGAGCCACACCAGTTCGCTGGCTGGCTCCGATGCGCTGTACGACAGCCTGTTCGAACGCCTGGGCGTGATTCGCGTCAGCGGCCCGGTAAGTTTTGTCGAAACCTTGAAAGCGGCGGCCTGCGGCAACCTGCCGGCGGGTAATCGGCTGATCGCCTTGGCCTGTTCCGGCGGCGATGCGGGGTTGCTTGCCGACTACAGCGAGCGCAACGGCCTGCAATTGCCGTCATTAAATCAGGGGCAGCGCGACGAGCTCGCTCAGGTGCTGCCCAGCTACGCCAATCTGGTCAACCCGCTGGACTTCACCACCGCCATCTGGGGCGACGGTGCAGCCTTGCAACAGATGCTCGATAGCGCCTTGCGTACCGAAGCCGACGCCGCGGTTCTGGTGCTCGACTACCCCAGCGAAGCCACGGGTGAGCGCAAGGAATGTGATCTTCTATTACAGCTCTATAGCGAGGCGTTGGTGCGTCACGGCAAGGTGGGTTTTGTGACCTCGGCGTTTCCTGAATTGCTGCCGACTAGCGCGCGGGAACGCCTGCACGCCGAAGGTATCGCTGCCCTACAAGGCGTTGAAGACGGCTTGGCCGCCTGGGGAAAAATCGCTCACTACCAACAACAGCGAGCAACGTTGTTGGCCCGTGGCGAATCGGCGTTGCTGCCACTGTGCCCGCAAGCGCTGGCAGGCGAGGGCGTGGTGCTGGATGAATGGCAATCCAAACAGGCGTTGCGCGCCTTCGGCCTGACCGTGCCGGCCGGCGAACTGAGTACGCCGGAACGCACTTTGGCCGCCGCCCAGCGCGTGGGTTATCCGCTGGTACTCAAAGCGGTCAGCAACCAACTGCCGCATAAAACCGAGGCCGGTGCAGTGGCGCTTAACCTCGCGACGCCGCAGGCCTTGCAGGTCGCTCTGGAAGAAATGCGCGGGCGTATCGCTGCCTATGCGCCGCACATTCCATTCGATCAGGTGCTGCTCGAACCGATGGCCAAAGCGCCGCTCGCCGAGCTGATCGTGGGTATCAAACGGGAAAACGGCTTTGCCCTGGCGTTGGTCATTGGCGCCGGCGGCATCTTGGTGGAGCTGCTGAAAGACAGCCGCAGCCTGTTGCTACCGACCACCGATGCCGCTATCCGGGCCGCCTTGCTGAGCCTGCGCAGCGTGGGCTTGCTGCAAGGGTTTCGGGGGCGTCCGGCGACGGATATGGACGCGCTGGTGGCGGCCATCCGTGCCGTCGCCGACTACGCCTGCGAAAACGCCGGGCAGCTGTTGGAACTGGACGTAAACCCGCTGCTGGTCGGCGCCGACGCCACCATCGCCGTCGATGCCTTGATTCGCCTGGAGCAACAACCTTGAACGTATTGATCGTGCACGCCCACCCCGAAGCCCATTCCTTTACCGCCGCGCTGGCCAGTCAGGCGCGGCAAAGCCTGGAGGCGCAGGGGCACACGGTGCAGACCAGCGACCTCTACGCCATGCAATGGAATCCTGTCGCCAGCGACGCCGACTTCAAGGGGCGGGAGAACCCGGACTACCTCGTCTACGCCTTGGAGCAGCGAATGGGGGTGAAGAACGGCAGTCTGGCCGCCGATATCCAGCAGGAACTGGACAAGCTTTTGTGGGCAGACCTGCTGATTCTCAACTTCCCGCTGTACTGGTTTTCCGTGCCGGCCATGCTCAAGGGCTGGATCGACCGGGTGCTGGTTAGCGGCGTTTGCTATGGCGGCAAACGCTTCTACGACCAGGGTGGGCTAAGCGGCAAGAAAGCGTTGGTCAGCCTGACCCTCGGTGGCCGCGAACATATGTTCGGCGACGGCGCCATTCACGGGCCGCTGGAAGACATGCTGCGGCCGCTGCTGCGCGGCACGCTGGCTTACGTCGGGTTCGAGGTGCTCGCGCCGTTTGTGGCGTGGCATGTGCCGTATATCAGCGATGAGGCGCGGGGCGAGTTTTTGAGCAGTTACGCCGAGCGTTTGCGGCATCTGGAGGACGAGCAACCGATGGTGTTTCCACGACTGAACCAGTTCGACGACGCCTTGAGACCACTCACTGGCGCGCCCGCCTAGCCCAACTTGCCAATATCAAGGCCGGCACTACGCTGATCTAGCCGCAGACGCGGCTGGGGCATCCCGTCAATGCAGTCAAGGGTGCGAAACGGGTTGCTGTTTCAAGGAGGACGCTATGCCTCGTTCAATCGTGATTGTTCATGGCTGGAGCGACGAAGGTAAGTCATTCACCAAGCTGGCCAAGCAAATAACCACCTGGTTTGGCGCGCCGCCCATTGAGATAAAAATCGCTGACTGGATTTCCCTGCAAGACGACGTGACATATTCCGACCTGGCCGTGGCCATGGAGCGCGCCTGGATTGCCAGCGGTTTGTCCAAGAAAGCGCATAGTGTGGATATCGTCACCCACAGCACCGGCGCCTTGGTGGTGCGTGAGTGGATGACGCGTTATTACACCAGCGACACCACGCCCATTCAGCGCTTTGTGATGCTGGCTCCCGCCAACTTCGGCTCGCCGCTGGCCCATAAAGGCCGTTCGTTTATTGGCCGGGTGCTCAAGGGCTGGAACCGCTTTGTGGGCCAAACCGGCACTCAAATTCTCAAAGGCCTGGAGCTGGGTTCGCCCTACACCATGGAACTGGCCAAGCGCGATCTGTTTGGAACCAGCACCTGGTACGGCAGCGGCAAAGTTCTGGCGACGGTGTTGGTCGGTAACGTGGGGTATGACGGCGTCGAGGCCATCGCCAACGAAGATGGCAGCGACGGCACCGTGCGCATCAGCACCGCCAACCTTAACGCCTCACGCTTGACCCTGGCGCTGGACCAGCATTCTCAGGCCAAGCCCGGTTGGAAGCTGGAACGGGCCAATGGTGTGATCGCATTCGGCATCGTCGACCAGGAAAACCACAGCACCGTGGCGTTAAAGGATAAGGGCCCGAAAAACCCCAACACCCTGACACTTATTCAGGCGGCCTTGAATGTAACCGACGCCGACTTCGTGCCGGCCGGTGGCACGTTCCCCTGGCAAAGCAAGATCGACCAGATCAGCCCGTTTATTGCTGCTCAATCGCCGCGCTATCAGAACCTGGCCACCTATGTGACCGACGACCTGCAAAACGATGTGCGGGACTATTTTTTCCAGCTCTATCGTCAGATCAACTCCGATAGAAAGTTCGAACAAGAGCTGTACGAGAAGGTAATTACCACGGTTCATCCCTACGAAGACAACGGCGCTTACCGCTCCATCTACCTGTCGATTTCCGCGCTTGACCAGGTACTGGAAAAGTATGGGCTGCAGTTTCTGTATCTCAGCCTTTCTGCCCAGCCCTTGTTTCACCCGCCCAAGCAGCCCGTGGGCTACGGCAGCGTGCTTCCCAGTTCAACGGATGGCCTGGCGATTGCGGCGGCGGACATCAAAAACTTCTTTGTCGCCCACACCACGCTGCTGGTGGAGATTGTGCTGGATCGGCAGATTGATGACTCGACCTTCAAACTTTGACTGAAGCTTTAACCGGCTTGGCCATCTCCGAGGTGCCGGCCCAGCCCAGCGCCTCGTACACCGGTTTGCCCACCTGGGTGGCGTGCAGAATCGCAAAGCTGATGCCGCGTTGAGCAAACTCGGCTTCGGCCAACTGCATCAAACTCGAGGCCAAGCCGCGACGGCGATAATCGTGTTCAACAAACACATTCAGCACGTAACCGCGCAAATCCTGGGTGGGATGGGCGGGGTGGGGCGGCCACTCGATGCTCATCAGGCCAATGGCGGCGGCGGGCTGGTCACCGTCCAGCACGAGAAAACCGTAGTAACGGCCATCGGCCAACCGTGGCACCAGCCAAGGGCGAAAATGTTCGGTCATTACCCGCAGTTGCTCAGGGTCGCCGCCGGCTTCCAGAAACATGGCTTCGCGGTGCGTGCAGATGAGTTCGAGGTCGCCTGGGCCTAAGCGCCGCAGCTGTAACGGGCCGAACTCGATGTTGCCTGGAATGTCGTTCATTTCGCGCCCTGGCAGGTGATGTTTGCCGATGCTAGGGCGCTGCTGTCATCTATGGAAGAGTCAGATCACGCCTAAATAGGCCATACAGCCGCCGGCAGTTACCAGGCGAGCATGCCTGGCTCGACGGTGGGCGGGCTGGCCAGGCGTTGCTGCTCTTTAGCCACGTTCACCTGCATGGCCATTCGGGAAATTTCCACCAGGTTCTGCTTAAGCGCATAGGTGCCGCGTGTTTGCATCCAGGCGAGAATTTCTGCCAGGTGCCAGATGGACGCCGAACCTTCGTGAATGGGTGGCGGAAACGTAGCAGCATTGGCCAGCATCAGCTTGCGCATATTCTGACGGGTCATGCCCATCAGTTCGGCGGCATCGGTAAGGCCGACCAGATCCGGGGTTGCTTCGATCAGGGTGGCGGTTGGCAGAGCCTGGCGTACATCGGCCAGGGCGCTTTTAATCGCCTCTTCCGCGCAATTGGCCTCGCGGGTGAACTCCAGCGCGATACGGCCCGGCTGGCCGATACCGATGAGTGCATCATCGCAGCCCGCTTCGCCGAGGCGACCTATTAGCGCGTCCATATCCTGCTCGTCAGGCGGCAGTTGGTATTTGAGGGTAAAGATGTAGTCCATGGTCGTTACTCCGCTTCAGGCCGATTGCCCTTGGCTTTTCTGCCAGTCCAGGTGCGTGCTGCAGTTGTTGACCACGCGCCTTATGGCATTGGCTAAATTCCCCGGGTTTTTCGGGGTGCTCCAGATACTGCTGATACAAAATTCGCCACATCGACAGTCCCGGTCGTTGTAGGGGCAGTACATTTTTCCCCAACAGTGACCGCCGCCTGCCTCCACGCGCCAGCCCTGTGACTCGACGTACTTCAGGGCTTTTTCAACTTCCTTTTTGAGTGTGGGGAACGAGTCATCCGATGAACTCCAGTCTGCAAAGAGATTTGACGGTTGTCAACTGACAACCGTGTTTGCGTGTCGAACGGTGTGTCGACGCTGCGGCTGATTTTGCATCCGGAATTTCGAAGAGCAGAGGGAAGCGGCGTCGTGGGTCGCGCAACGCCACCCGGTGGATAGTCGCTACGTTGCGGTTCTTTTGCGAAGCGAAACCCCGGCTTACGGCGCTTGCACGTCGTAACGGCCGCGCGGTGGGTTGCAGCAGAAAGAGTTTTGAAGGATTGCTCTGACAATCACTTGGGAGAAGCGCGTGCATCGCATCGCGCAACTCCGATGTGAGAGCGCGCTAAAGGCCCGGCAACAGTTTTTCGAAAAACACGCGGTTGAATCCGCTCTCGGTGCGGCGTTCTACTTCCTGGTAACCCAGGCGGGGATAGATGGCCAGGTTGTCGGTCATTTTTTCATGGGTATACAGGCGTACGGCGTGCAGTCCACGTTGCAGGGCGGTGTGTTCACACAACTGAATCAGCGCCTTGCCGACGCCACGGCCAGCGGCCTGCGGTAGCACGGCAACACTCTCCAACAACATGCAGCCGTCTTCAGCGTAAAAAACGATAAAACCTTGCAGCTCACCGTCATCTCCCACGCTGATGTACATATGGCCAGCAACGATCAGCGCGGAAAAATTCTCGTCCATGGGCGCGGGGCGCCTGCCGATGTCCGCCACATAACGCTCGTAGGCATTTTCGGCGCATTGGCGTATGGCCGGCTCGTCAGCGGGTTGGGCGAGTCTGATCACGGTGTGTTCATTGGAATGCCGGACGATATACGGAGCTTGCCAGCCGAGGCTCTCCTAAACTACTGTACGAATAATCAGTAGCTGTATGAATAGTCAGTAGTCAGGTGCCCTTATGCAACTTATCGCCAAGCTGGGCATTCTCGCCGATGCCGCCAAATACGACGCCTCGTGCGCCAGTAGCGGCGCGCCCAAGCGCAGTTCCAAGGGCCAGGACGGGATGGGCGCCACCAATGGCATGGGCATCTGCCACAGCTACACGCCAGACGGCCGCTGCGTTTCATTGCTCAAGGTGTTGCTGACCAACTTTTGCCTGTACGACTGCCAGTACTGCGTAAACCGACGCTCAAGCAATGTACCCAGAGCGCGATTTACGCCAGAGGAAGTGGTGCGCCTGACGCTCGACTTTTACCGGCGCAACTGCATCAGCGGCTTGTTTTGAGCTCCGGCATCATTCGCTCGGCCGACTACACCATGGAGCAACTGATTCGCGTGGCGCGGTTGCTGCGCGAAGAACACGAATTTCGTGGCTACATTCACCTCAAGACCATTCCCGATGCCGATCCGTTACTGATCGAAGAAGCCGGCCGCCTGGCCGATCGCCTGAGCGTGAATATCGAGCTGCCCACCGACGAGAGCCTGCAACTGCTGGCCCCGGAAAAGAAGGCGAGCACCATCCGCCTCGCCATGGGCACGATTCATCAAGGCCAATTGGCGGTAGCCGGGGAGCGCAATGCACCGCGCTTTACGCCAGCCGGGCAGAGCACCCAATTGATTGTCGGCGCCGACAGCACGGACGATCACACCATCCTTGCCAACGCCCAGTCGCTTTATAAGGGTTACGCCCTCAAGCGCGTGTACTACTCGGCGTTCAGTCCCATCCCCGACAGCCCCAGCAGCGTGCCACTCGCCGCGCCGCCGTTATTGCGTGAGCACCGGTTGTATCAAGCCGACTTTCTCATGCGTGGTTACGGCTATTCGGCCGGTGAATTGCTGCGCGAGGCCGGCAACCTTGCCTTGGACATCGACCCCAAGCTCGCCTGGGCATTGGCCAATCGCGAGGTGTTTCCGCTAGACGTAAACCGGGCCGAGCCTGCGCTGCTGGCGCGCATTCCGGGCATCGGTTTGCGCAGCGTGCAACGTCTGGTGGCGCTGCGCCGCGAGCGGCGAATTCGCTACGACGACCTGATCAACCTGCGCTGCGTGCTCGATAAAGCCCGGCCTTTTATCGTGACCAGCGACTATCGCCCGCCGGAAGCCGAAGTACGCAGCGGCCTGCTACGTGCCCGTTTGCGCGAACCTCAGGCACCGCAACAAATGGGGTTGTGGGCATGATCGCACTCGACTGCGAGAACGACTTCACCACCTGGCGCGAACAAGCACGCACGCTGCTCAGCCACAACATCGACCCCGCCGACGTGGTGTGGGCCCAAGGCCTGATGCACGACCTGCTCGCCTTACCGACCCCGCTGCCGACTGGCCGTGGCACCTTCCGGGCCCGCATCCCCGCCGCCTTGCTGGCGCAGCTCGAACAAGCGGGCCGCTACCGTGGCGACCAGCGATGGAGCCTGCTGTACGAAGTGCTCTGGCGAGTCGCCCATGGTGACCGTACCGCGATGCTGGCCGGTGATCGCCTGGGCAGTGAACTGCAACGGCGGATCAAACAGGTCAGCCGCGAAGCCCATCACCTGCACGCCTTTGTGCGTTTTATTCCGCTGCCTCCCGCCGTGGCCGAACCGTTGCAATTGGACCTGGTGGCGTTTCACGAGCCTGCTCACGACATCCTGCACAGCGCCAGCGAACATTTTGCCGAGCGCCTGGGCCGCCAGCGTTGGCTGATCGCCACGCCGGAAGACGGCATCCGCTATGACGGCCAGACGTTTGACTACCGCAAGCAATGCCCCGAGCAATGGCAACAATGGGCGCAACAGGCCGACGACCCGGACGGCGAACTGTGGCCGACGTATTACCGTCACACGTTCAATCCGGCCCGCGTAAACCCCGACGCCTTGACCCAACATATGCCCGGCCGTTTCTGGCGCAACTTGCCAGAGGGGCCTTTGATTCCGCAGTTGGTCGGGCAAGCGCGCCAAGGTAAACAGCGCGATGGGCAGGCGTTGGAAGTGGGTCGGCAAGGTGGCAAACGTATTACCACCGCCGCCGAGCGGCATTGAGCTTACGCCAGCGCTTTGAGCACCTGCCGGGCCGCCTCGAAGTCGGCGGTATCAAACCCTTCTGAAAAAGAAGCCAACACCTCGCTTAACGCCTGGCGCGCTTCGCTGTGCTCCCCGCGAGCACCCCATAGCCGGGCAAGACTGGTGGTAATGCGCAGCTCCCAGGCTTTCATCTGGTGTTGTCGGGCGATGCTCAGCGCCCGCTGCAAAAGTGGTTCGGCGCCGCTATCGCCATTGGTTACGAGCAGCTCTGCCTGGCAACGCAACAGCTCGGGTAGCGCCGATTGGTCATCCGCTTGCTCGGCATGGGCGATGGCAGGTTCGATCAGATGTAGCGCCTCAGTCGGACGCCCCCGTTGTGCCAGTACCGTACATAGCGCCGACGTATATGGCGCCAGATACGACGCATAACGCACGCGCCCAAGGCGTTCCAGAGCCGGGCTGATGATGCGGTCGTACGCACTCAAATCGCCTTGCCAGAGTTGATACAGGCCGCTCCAGAATTCCCCACCCCAGAACTGTCCGGCACCAATCGAATGAGCGCCCAATTGATGCCAGTTACGCGCTTCGAGCAAACGCTGGCTTGGCGGCGCCAGGGCGCACACGCCACCGGTGAGCAAGGCAATCGGGCAGGTGCTCATGGTCAGTACGTGCCAGCGGCTGGCCAGGTGGCCGGTGGCTAACGCCTGATGCTCCGCCTCCTGCAAGGCCTTGCTGGCCTGATGGGCGAAACCTTGCAGCCACAAGGTGTAGGCCAAGGCGCACAGGGCCACGGCTTTCTGGTCGTAGGCGTAACGCAGCAAATGCCGCTGGCGAAGGTCCTCGGGGTAGTGGCGCAACACCGCTTCCAATCCACTGCGCGCGCCCTGCAGATCGCCCAGGCAAAGTTGGGAGAGGGCGACCATACGCCTGGCCACCCATTCATCACCGGTACCGCGCTGCTGTAGCGCATGGGCCAGAAACGTTTTGGCGATCTCCAGATTCTGCCGGTAGGGACCGTTCAGGTAGCCATGCGCCCACAGCCCCCAGATGGCAAGCGCTTGATGGTCGTGGTCGCCCAGGCGTAGGGCGATATCCAGGGTCTGCAGAAACGTTTCGCGGGTATCGCTGGCGGCACCGGTATACAACAAGGCCTTGCCGCGCACTGCCTGCAACTTCATCACCTTGCGCTCGAACAGCCCCTGGCTGGGCACCCGCGCCAGGGCGCGATCGACGCTGACCAGGCACTCGGCAATTTGCGACCGGTGCAACCAGAAGCCCAAAGCGGCGAGGGTCAGGTCGATACCGAGCACGGTGTCCTGTTGTTCATCCAGGGTCCAGCGCAAGGCTTCGCGCAGGTCTTCTTGCAAGGCTTCGCACAACGCGCTGCGCGGCGAGGCACCCAGTTCCCAGAGTGGCGCTGCAGACGAAAACACTTCCAGCAGGTACAGCGCATGCAGCCGGCGCGAGCGGATGAGCTCGCCATCGTCGCGGAGTTTCTCGTTGGCGTAGCGGCGGGTGACTTCCAGCAGTCGGTATTTCACGCTGCTGGGGTCGTGCTGCAGGGCGAGCAATGATTTCGACACCAGGCTGGCAATGCTTTTCACCACGGCCTCGGCGTTCAACTCGGCACAAATTCCGACCGCCAATGCACCTTCCAGCCCAAAAGCGCCAACGAATACCCAAGGCGGTTCAGCAGAGTGCGGTCGTTGTCGCCCAGCAAGTTGAAGCTCCAATCCAGCGTGGCGCGAAGCGTTTGTTGGCGAGGCAGGGCAGAGCGGTTACCGCCAGCGAGCAACTCCAACTGATTTTCCAAACGCTCGACCACCACTCGCAAACCCAGGCTGGTGACGCGCGCGGCAGCCAGCTCAATCGCGAGGGGAATGCCATCCAGCCGGCGGCAGATTCGCGCTTTGAGTTCCAGCGCATTGGGCACCGCGTGTTGCTCGGACTGCCCATGCTCCAGGCGCGCCTCGAACAACTGCACCGCACTGGCCTCACGCATGGCGTGCGGGCTCGCATCGGCCGCCGGCACCTCCAACGAAGCCACACGAAACAGATATTCGCCCTCGATGCGCAACGCCTCGCGGCTGGTGGCGACGATATGCAGGCCGCGGTTGTACACCAGCAAGGTTTCCACAGCGTTGGCCGCTGCCTCGATCAGGTGCTCACAGTTATCCAGCACCAACAGAATTCGGCTGCCCACCAGGCTTGCGGCAATCTGTTCCAGGCTGGCACTGCCGCTGGCGGGGGCCAGGCCCAAGGCGGCGGCAAGGGTGGCACCATAAACTCGGCGGTGGAGAGCGGCGCCAGGTCCGCCAGGCACACGCGGTCGGCAAAGCTGCTGCCCAGGTTACGGGCGCACTCCAGCGCCAAGCGTGTTTTACCAATGCCGCCGGGGCCGATCAGCGTCACCAGGCGCTGCTGGCTGACACTCAGTTCAAGATCAAGCAGGGCATCTTCGCGGCCTATCAGGCGGGACAAGCTGGCGGGAATAAACAGGTTGGCACCCGGCGTTGGCGCTTCGTTCTGGCTAACAAACTGATAGCCTCGACCCGACACTGTGCGGATCGAACCCCGTGCCAGGCCCAGCGCCTTGCGCAGCAGCGACACCTGCGCCTCCAGGTGTTTTCCTCGACGATCCGGCCAGGCCAGACAGCCTTCATCAGTTCATCTTTGCTGACCACCTGGCCATTGGCTTCGAGCAGGGTGAGCAGCACATCGAAGGCACGGCCATGCAACTCCACGGCGTGGCCATCCACACGCAGCAAGCGTTTACCGGGGATCACTTCACAGGGGCCAAAGCGCAAAGGCGCTGGCGAAGTAGGGCCAGAAGTAGGGTGAGCCATCGCGCATCCTCGCGCAGGTCTGACAGGGAAAAGGTAAAGGCGTAACACACGCACAACACTTAACAGCCAAGCCCAAGGCCCTACAAGCAGCGACTCTTAAGATAATCACAAAATTCAGGATTCTTCAGGTTTTCTACAGGACCCTTTTTCCTGCGCTGGTTAGCCTCAATACCCCGGATAACCGCAAAAGGAGAGCGCCCATGGCCACCATCACAACACGCGACGGCACACAGATTTATTACAAGGACTGGGGCAGCGGCCCGGTTGTGGTGCTCAGCCACGGCTGGCCACTGAACGCCGACAGCTGGGAAGCGCAGATGTTCTTCCTCGCCAACAACGGCTTCCGGGTGATTGCCCATGACCGCGTGGCCACGGACGCTCCAGCCAGCCTTGGGACGGCAACGAAATGAACACCTACGCCGACGATCTCGCCCAACTGCTGGACCACCTCGACGTACGCGGCGCCGCGCTCTTCGGCTTCTCTACCGGCGGTGGCGAAGTGGCGCGCTATATCGGCCGTCACGGTACGGCGCGGGTGGCCAAGGCCGGGCTGATTTCTGCAGTGCCGCCGTTAATGGTGAAAACCGACGCCAACCCCGGCGGCTTACCGATCGCTGTGTTCGACGGTATTCGGGCCGGCTCTGTGGCCGATCGTTCGCAGCTTTACAAAGACATCGCCAGCGGCCCGTTCTTTGGCTACAACCGCCCCGGCGCCACCCCCTCGCAAGGCGTGATAGACGCGTTCTGGATGCAAGGCATGCTCGCCGGGCACAAAAACGCTTACGACTGCATCAAGGCCTTCTCCGAAACCGACTTCACGGAAGACCTGAAAAAATTCGACGTGCCGACCCTGATTCTGCATGGCGACGACGACCAGATCGTGCCCGTCGACGCTGCTGCCCGGGCTTCGGCCGAACTGGTGCGCAACGCCAAGCTGGTGATCTACCCGGCGCACCCCACGGCATCACCGATACCACAAAGACAAACTCAACGCCGATCTGCTGGCCTTTCTGCGCAGCTAACCCCCATCGCCCGGCGCATGGCCGGGCAACCTCACAAGGAGCGTCGCTATGAGCGCTAAAAAAGCATTGATCGTGGTGGATATTCAGAACGACTACTTTCCCGGCGGCCTGTGGACGCTAAGCAAGGTCGAAACCGCAGCTGCCAAGGCGGCCCAGGTAATTGCAGCGTTTCGCGAAAGTGGCGAGCTTGTCGTTCATATCCGCCACGAATTCACCAGCCAGGACGCACCGTTCTTCCGGCCAGATAGTGAGGGCGCCAAGCTGCACCCCAGCGTGATCAACCAGCCGGAAGAGCCGGTGGTGCTCAAGCACTTCATCAACTCTTTCCGCGAAACCGAGCTCAAACCCATCCTCGACAAGCATGGCATCGAAGAGCTGGTTGTGGTCGGCAACATGAGCCATATGTGCGTCCACGGCATCACCCGCGCGGCAGTCGATTTCGGCTACCGCACCACCGTGCTGCACGACGCCTGCGCCACCCTGGATCTGGAGTTCGACGGCGTGAAAGTGCCAGCCGCCCATGTGCACGCCGCGTTTATGGCAGCGCTGAGTTTTGGCTACGCGCCGGTGATTTCCACCGCTGAATACCTGGGCCAGCACGAGCAAGTGGCCGCCTAACCATCAGCCAAATTGTGGCGACTCAGCCGCTTCCACAGGAAAACACATCCTCTGTAGGAGCGGCTTCAGCCGCGATTGGCCTGGCCTGAAAAAGCCCAACACGCGCGCCTTAAACCTCAGGAAAAAATACTCCGCTTTCCAGCCATAGTGGCGAATCCGGGTGATTTCGCGGCGGCCGTAGCGCGTTAAGAACAGGCGTTGTTTCCCCGCAGCGCCACTGTTGCAGCGGAGACGGATATCAACCTCAAACTGTTTTTCAACGAGGAGGCGCCGCAGGGTCTGCTCGATAGGTTCGGTCAGCGCCTGGGCGAATAACTCACCGGCGCTGCGTGACCCACGCGCCCCAGAACAAGCTGCTGAAAAACCGCAGGCCGTCGGCAAAGCCGGCGTCTTTCAGCAACTGTTGCACGGCGGCTTCGCCGTGGGGTGGGTCGGCGCCTTGCAGAATCTTGCCGAGCTTGGCTTGCACTTCATCCGCGCTGGCGCCTTGTTGCCGCCACCGCTCGCCCCAGGCTTTAAGCAACAGCGGCTGGCTGGTGTAGGCATGGTGATTGGCGGCCACAATCAGCGGCGCGCCCGGCTCAAGGTGCGCATGGATGGCTCGCAGCAACTGGCGTTTGGGTTCGTCCTCGGGCACATGGTGCAGCACGCCGATCAGGGTGGCGGCGTCAAAGGTGCTGCCGGGCGGAAGATCATCGACAGTGCCAAGCAGCAGCTCAGTGCGTGCCAACAGATCGTTGGCGTGCAGGTGCTCACGTGCGGTATCCAGCATGGGGGGCGACGGGTCTACCGCCGTAAACAGCCAACTGGGTTCCAGTGCGGCCGTGCAGATAATCTCCTGCGCTGTGCCTCCCACGCCTACCACCAGAATGCGTTTAGGTTTACCGCTGCCCAGGCTTGCAGCCAGTACACAGGCGGCCAGTTCATGGCAGGCCTCGTAGCCGGCGAGGGCGATGCGGCTTTGGCGGCCGTATTCGTTGGCACGGTTGGAATCAAATTTGGCGGCGCTGTCGGTCACGGTGGCGTCCTGGCGGTGAGGAGGGCAGTCGTGCTCACTCTAGGGCAGGTCCAGCGATAACTAAAATTCTGTCTTTTTATGCAACGCATTCCTGGCTGGAATGATTTAAACGGCCAGCGTTTGATTACGCAGTTGATCCACCACGCCACTCAACGCTTCCAGTGGCGAAGCGCCGCGTTGCACACCGGCTTGGTAGCGTTGTAGCTGCTGGGTCGCGCTGTTGCCGGCACTGAGAATATGCCGGGCACGGGCGTAAACCCCCTCGTCTCCGCCGGCACGCGCGTGGTCACCAATCAGCGCCCAGGTTTTATCCAGCCAGCTTTCCAGGCTGATGCTGTGCTGGGTGCCCGGCTCGATGTAGGCGCTGTGGATGCCAAAGCGCTTGGCCCGCCAGCGGTTTTCTTTCAGCAGTTGCCGTTGCTGTGGTGTTTCGCTGGGGCCAGCGGCAGGGTTTTGCACCGCCCAAGTGACCATCGCGCGAAACAGCCCGGCGATGCACAGCGCGTCTTCCAGGTGCGGGCACGCATCGGTGATGCGCAGCTCCAGGGTCGGAAACTGCAACGCCGGGCGAATGTTCCACCACACATCGCTGCGGCTGCGCACGCTGCTACTGGCCACCAGGGCATCCACGTACTGCTCGTAATCGGCCTGGCTGGCGAAATGCTCGGGCATGCCCATGCGCGGCCATTCATCACAGGCGGCCTGGCGATAACTGTGCAACCCGGAAACACGTCCACCCCAGAACGGCGAAGACGCGCTCAAGGCCAGCAACATCGGCAACCACTGCAGCACCCGATTCATCACCACAATCCGGTCGCCCGGCACTCCCACATGAATATGCAAACCGGACAGCACGCTGCGCTGGGCGACCATCTGCATATCGTCAAACAGATCAACGTAGTGGGGCAGGTCAGTGCCTTGCTGCAAGCGCCATTGCGCCAGCGGATGGGTGCCAGCCGCGACGATGCCCAAGCCATGCTCTTCGCCCAGCCATGACAACGTTGTGCGCGCCTTGGCCAGGCAATCGCGGGCTTCGCTTTGGCTGCTCAGAATGGGCGTGACCAGCTCGATTTGAGACACAAACATCTCAGCCGCCACCATGTCTGGCAGGGCTTCACGGCACGCCGGCAAAAATGTCGGCGACGGCTGCCGGGCGAGCTCACGACTGGTGAGGTCCGACAGGAAATACTCTTCTTCGATGCCAAAATTCAGCGGCTTGATGGCGGCCATGGAGAGGTCCTTGCGCGCGTGCAGCAGTAAGCAGAAGACGCTAATGCACGAGCAGCGGTTCCACCTTTCGCCGCAGCGTTCCACGCGCCGGCTTACCGTTCAGCGTATTGGTGGAATCTTTGCGTACCGCGCTGGCTCCCAGCTTCATGCCTCTGCTGTGAGGTAATTGCCAGGAGTGCGCAATGTCCATCTTGAGTCTGGTCGATACGGAACATCTCGACTTCGCCACGCTTACACCCCACCGCGGTCCTGCCCAGGATTTATACGTCAAACTGCTCAGCCAGCCACAGGAGCATCTGGAAGACGCACGCGCGTTTCTTGATGGCCATTTGCGCCAAGCGGTCAGCTTACCGTGCGATTTACCGGACACCCCGCAGCAGCTGATGCAATGGGTGCGCGGCGGCGCCAGTCGTGTCACCTCGCAATACAACGCCTACCTGCAGGGGCGCAAAGAAGGCGAACCACGGCGCTATTTCTCCGGGCGTGCCCACGCCTTGTACTTTCTGCGCGCCGTGGCACCGACCAAACTGGTGGACGGCGCCTGGCTCTACAGCACGCTGCGCCATTGGCGCGAGGTCCGCTTGCATACGCTGGTGCAAACCTACCTAGAAGAGCTAGGCGACGGCGTGCCGCAGATGAACCATGTGCTGATGTACCAGCAGTTGCTGAGCAGCAATGGCTGCGAAGAACTGGCCTCCCTGGCCGATGAGAACTACCTGCAAGGCGCGCTGCAGCTGGCCCTGGGTACATTGGGGGAGCATTACCTGCCGGAAGTGATCGGCTACAACCTGGGCTACGAACAACTGCCGCTGCATCTGCTGATCAGCGCCTATGAACTGGATGAGCTGGGCATCGATCCGTACTACTTCAAGCTGCACGTCACCATCGATAACGCTGTCGCCGGGCATGCCCGTAAAGCCGTGCAAACCGTGCTGGATAATTTGCCGCAGATTGGTGATGCCACCGAGTTTTACCAGCGTGTACGCGACGGCTATCAACTCAATGAACTGGGTCTTAGCTCCACGGCAGCGGTCCAGCGCTTCGACCTTGAGCACGAGTTGTTAGCGATGCTGGAAAGCAAGCGCTCACTGGCCGGGCATGTGCATTCGGACTACTGCCGCATCGAAGGCCGCACCGTCAACGAATGGCTGAGCGGGCCCGAACCGATTCGAGGTTTTCTCGCCGCGCTGCAGAACCGCGGTTGGATCGTGCGGCACCAGGCGCCGGACAACAGCCGCTTCTGGCATTTGGTGCAGGGGGAGGGGGCGGCCATGTTCGGCGTGTTCACGCCCTATGAGTTGCAGGTGCTGCACGACTGGATCGCTGGCGATTGGCTGCTCGACCATAAGCCAACCTACGTCGCCGCTGGCGTGCCGGCTCAAACCGATGCTACGCGGCGCATGCGTGCAGCCCATCGGCGCGTCGACCCGGCAGGCCTGGGCGAGCTCGCCCCGAACAGCGATATCGACTGCGAGCAATACGCCCTGGCAGAAGAGCTGGCGGCACTGACCACCGAGGCTCGGGAGCGTCGGCTTCTGGACCTGGCCGGCCCTGCGACGCATTGCACGCCTGCCGGTTTGATGGCCACGCGCATCCTCTCCACCTTGGTTCGCTAGGAGCGTGGTATGAGGCTAGAGGTGAAAACCAGCTGGGCCGGTGAACGTGCAGCGCTGCTCCAACTGGGGCAAGCGCTGGAGAAACTGGGTTACTCCTTCACCACCGTCACACCGCTGACCCACGCACGGGTCAACGCGCGACCCGGCAATGAATTCGCCGAGCACCTGCGTGATGTATTCGGCTGGAGCAGACCGTTCAGGAACGAGGTGCTGGACGACTCGATGCTGACCTCGTTGAAAGAGGCCAACAGTCTTCAAACACAGGGCGAGGCATGGGCCAGTGCGGTGCGCTGGTCGACGTTGCACGGGCAGCTATTCGTGCATTCACGTTTCCCGACCCAGGAGCAGGACGCGGTATTTTTCGGCCCCGACAGTTACCGTTTTATTCAGGCGCTATTGGCTCATCTGCACGACGAGCCGCGCGAGCACCTGCGCATTGCCGACATCGGCTGCGGCGCGGGTGTCGGTGCGATCGTGGCAGCAGTCGAACGACCGCACAGCGAGGTGTGGGCGCTGGATATCAACCCTCAGGCGCTGCTCTACACCGAGGTGAATGCGCAGCTCGCCGGCACGGCGAACGTGCACGTTTTGCACAGTGATCTGTTAAATGGGGTGGAGGGTGAATTCGACCTGATCATCGCCAACCCGCCCTATATGGCTGACGCCGAACAACGCGCTTATCGCGACGGCGGCGGCGAGCATGGTGCGGGCCTGTCCATTGCCATCGTCGAGGCAGCGCTGAATCGTCTGGCACCGGGCGGCACCCTTTTGCTGTACACAGGCGTGGCGATGTTCGAAGGCGTAGATCCGTTTCTCACGGCTGTAAGTGCGCAGTTGCGGGCCAGCCGTTTTGGATGGCAGTACTGGGAGATGGACCCGGATGTGTTTGGCGAGGAGTTGCTCGAACCCGAGTATCGCCGGGCGGAGCGTATTGCAGCAGTGGTGCTGCGCGTAACCAGACCTTGAAAGGCCGAGGCTGAAACCTCCTCAAACGTGGGGAGGTTTCAGCCTCGCTGTTTACCTGTCGTCAGGCAGCTTTACGCTGTTGCAGCAGTTCATTCTTAAGTGACGCTTTGCGCGCTTCCATCTGGGCACCCAGCTCTTTGAGTTGCGCAGCCGGCAGCAGCTTTTTCGCCTCTTTGAACATCGACTCTTCCTCCTCCTCGATATGGTGCTCAAGCAGCTCTTTGAGCACCTTCGCGCGTCCAGAGAATTCGACGCTATCGGGCTTGGTGGTTTTCAGATGCGGCAGCACCAGGGAGTCAACGGCGCGATGCTCTTCGATGGCTTCGAAGTACATTTTGGCCTGTTCTTTTTCGCCGGCTTTCTTGTAAGCCGGGTAGAAAATCTCTTCCTCGATATGCGTGTGCACGTACAGCTCGAGTTCGAGTTTATTGATCAGCTCCACGCGCTTTTTTACTGCACGTTCAGTGGTGGCGCTAAGTTGTTCCAACAGATCCAGCACGACTTTATGGTCGGCTTTAAGCAGGTCAATCGCATTCATGGGGTGCACCTCAAGACTAATCAGGTCGGGATGGTCGCGATCTTTGCCGCGCCTTAAAAGTTGACTGGCGCGTTGCTGAACTAGTTCGAGGTGTTTGCCCAACGGTAGGCTCGCCATCATTTCTCGGCAGGTGGGTGCTCGTCAGGCTCCTGCCGCTGCGGGTTCGGCGCATTGGGGTCCTTGCGTTCAGCACTTGCTGAATGGGCCACACGGAGCCGGGATCTTCGTTGCCGGGGTCGTTGATGGCGTCGTCAATCGGGTCGTTATCGGTCGGTTTGTTCACGGTGAACCTCAGGGTAAGGGGGCAGGGCAGTACCTACAGAGGACTGCGCTGACTGCGGGTTAGTGCAGTTTCTCGACGGACCGTCTGCGGGTTGTGACTGCCGCGCACCTTTCAGCTGACCACTATCGAAGTGGCGTACGCAAAAAAAAACCGTGCACCCGAAGGCACACGGTCTTTTGCAGCGAACCGCAGTAACGCGAGTTACAACGCGGTAGAGATCGTCAGCGAACCGAACTGGTCATGGCCGCTCTGCTCGTCGAATTCACGGGTACGCCACACGTTGGCGAAACTCACCTGCCAGCGATCCCACGTCAGTGCAAGGCCTACCTGGGCATCGCCTACGAGGTCTTCGCGGTCCACGGAGGGGCTGTCGTGCCAGGTGTTGCCGTCCAGCAGCATGTTTTGCGCCATATAGCGGCCTTCCAGGTTGGCAAACACAAACCAGCCAAAGCCACCGTCCGGCTTGAAGTACTGCACGCCGCCAGAACCCGGCGTTACCGAAGACTGGCTAAGGCTGCGGGATAGGCCCTGGCCGATGCGCACGCCGGCGCCGGTGGACAGGTAGGTGTAAAGATTGCCGACGGCACCGCCAACGCTTGGGCCGTATTCGGTCTCCAGGCCGCCGAGGCTGTCTTGCATCCACCAGCGTTTTTCATAGCCCAGGTTCAGGAACGGTTCGTTGGTCAACTGGTGATCCCAGCCTTCGGCCTTTTTACTGCCGGTGGCTTTGTGCACCCAGCGTTGCGATTTCTCGCCGCCGGCACCTTGGCCCACCAGGCCAACGTCGACGGTAGCGGTATCGGTCACGCGGTAACCTTGTTCCTGGGTCGCTTTAAACAGTGACACGCCGCCGAACAGCATGCCGGCATAAGGGCGATCATCGGTTTGCAGTTCTTCTACGTCGATGTCTTCGGGCGTGTACAGCTGCTGGCCAAAGCGGTAGGCGCTGTAGGTGAGGTCGCTCGACGTCCAGCCGGGAATCAGGTTGGCCAGGTCGCGGGTCCAGTGGTCTTGCTCCGGCTCGAAAGCCCAGTAGCCTTCCAGGCCGCTGGTGTAGTGGCCGTCGCGGCCGCCAGTGAAAATATCGTTATCAACTTTCAAGGTCAGCACTTCGGCATGGGCACTGGCGGTAAACAAAGCGGAAACCAGCAGTGCCTGAATGGCGTTTACTTTCATGCGAACTCCGTGCGCGCGTGGACTTTTTTATGGTCGGCCTTTTCAACCAAGGCTCACGGCATAGATAGCGAACCGGCACGACCGTTCAAGGAATATTTTCAAATTCGTTACAAGCTGCGGTTTAGAGCGGTTAAACCCACAGTGGCACGGGTGGGGGCGCATGAATTTCTGGGTGGAGCGTTACGTCAGCTCCGTACCCGGAAACAACGCGGGCGCTGCATCGCGCATAAAAATCTCCACGGCTTTGGGCCCCATGCCATGGAAGGCGAACAACCGTTTGGCAAAGTCTTCAGCGTCGACGCTACGGTCACGCATGGTCGTAACCTTGCCGTCGTAGTCCTCAAGAAGCGATTTGCCCAGCCTCACCAGGCGGTCGGCAGTGGAGTGGTCGTACCGCACGTAATGCGCTTGGCCGAGCAGGCCAACCAGTGCGGCTATGTTGGCGTTGGCGAGTTTGCGCGGCGTGTCGTAATGGTGCTCTTCCACGATGATCTGGTAAGCGCGCCAGGCAATGGTTTGCTGAATGGGTTTGGCAAATAGCAAACAGGCCACCAACCATTTGAACAGCGCCTTTTCATCGCTCTGGGCCATCTCGTTAGCCAGGCCCAACTGCCGCGCAACAATATGTACTTTTTCCATGATCGGGCTCCCTACACGAGTAGGTTGGTTGCTGGCGATTGAGTTGCTGTAGGGCTGCCATCTCAGCCTTCCTTCCATGCCCTGAACCCCAACGGAAGAGTCCGTCAGGGTTCATACGTTCCAGCAACAGCCGTTTATTGCAACGTACGCTCATACTCCGCCAGCCCTTCCGAGCTGGCGTTTATCAGCGCGCGGGTCATGTCGGTGAGGTATTGCAGGCAGTTGGTCTGGATATCAGCGCCGAGGTTTTCCCGGTTGAGTACTACGCGTTCGGTGCAGTCCAGCAGGATGCAGGCCTGTTCCAATGCGAGCTCCACCGGCACGCCTGGTCGCACCGTGAACAGGTGATGGCCGTCGGTCTTGAGGAAGTTTCGGGAAGTGGTGACGATTGCGGATTTAGCGGGTAGGTCTTGCATGGTGTACTCCAAAAAATATTTTGGTCCCGTCCTGATGAAGGACGCGGCAGGGCTCCAGAAGTGCATGCGGACGTCTAAATCCGTATCTAACGACGGCGCCTATCTTATGGAGGTATGCAGGGGCTTTCTGGCGGCTGGATACGAGGAGTTGTAGGCTGAGTAATCACGGGAGGGTTCCGATGTCATGCACGAGCTGCCCTTTACCAACAGCCGCTCGTGCAACCCGCGCTGTTGTTGCCCGAACAACTGTTGCTGCAGCAACACCTGATCAGCACGCTGTTGCCGCAGTGACAGCAGCCATTCCCTCCATTTCTCACCAAACCCGCGCCACAGCGAGCTTCTGCCGTTTGGCATGACTGCTGCATTATTCCTTGCGAATAGCGATAGAAGGCTTGGTCCTACATTTAAGGAATAAGCAAAGAACCATCGCGCCCGCCCAAGCAAGGAGTTTTGCCATGAGTTCCACCCCGTTCCGTCCTGGCCGTCTGGCTCGTTTCTTCACTGCAGCCAGCCTGGCGCTTGCGGCAACGTTGGCGCCTTCGGCCCAAGCGGCCGATGCCTTGCCTAAAGAGCTGCGCCTGGATTACGCCTACTACTCGCCGACCAGCCTGGTGCTGAAGCATTTCGGCTGGCTGGAGCAAAGCGTGGGCGAGGGCAGCAAGGTGACCTGGACCCTCAGCCAAGGCAGCAACCGCGCGCTGGAGTACCTCAATAGCAACAGCATCGACTTCGGCTCCACCGCAGGCCTGGCCGCCGTGCTGAGCCGCGCCAACGGCAGCCCGATCAAGACTGTGTATATCGCCAGCCGTCCGGAATGGACCGCGTTGGTGGTCGCCAAGGACTCGCCAATCAAGACCGTTGCCGACCTTAAGGGCCACAAGATTGCTGCCACCAAAGGCACCGACCCATACCTGTTTACCCTGCGCAGCCTGGAGCAAGCCGGCCTGAGCAAAGACGACGTGGAACTGGTGCACCTGCAACACGCCGATGGCCGTACAGCGCTGGAGAAAGGTGATGTCGACGCCTGGGCTGGCCTCGACCCGCTGCTGGCTGCCAGCCAACTGCAGGCCGGTTCGCGCATCCTGTATCACAACGTGAATTTCAACAGCTACGGCGTGATCAACGTCACCGAGAAGTTTGCCAAGCAATACCCGCAAGCCATCGACAAGGTGATCACCGCCTACGAAAAAGCGCGCAAGTGGGCGCAGGAAAACCCCGAAGAGTTGGCGCAGATTCTGTCGAAGGAATCGGGCCTGCCGCTCGACGTGGCCAAGCTGCAATTGCAGCGCACCGACTTCAGCAACTCGCAGCCCGGTGCTGAGCACATTGCTGCGCTGAAAGCCGCCGCACCGATTTTGGTGACCGAAGAGCTGGTGCGCAAAGGTGTGGACGTGAACGCCGTGGTGGATCAGTTGATCGATCCGACGTTCAGCAAGCAGGCCATTGCTGCCAAATAAGTACCCCGTTGTGAAGGCGTCCGCGGCTTGCCGCGGATTTGCCGTTTTAAAAAGGGACAACCCTATGACGAGCAAAAGCAAAACCCTGCCGGCGCCGGCCGAGCGCAGCTGGAAACCCGGCGTGGACGCGGCCGCCTGGAAGCGCCGCGGCAAAGGCCTGGTGCTGCCCGTGGTGGCCCTGCTGTTATTGGAAGTGGTGGTGCGCCTGGGCTGGGTGCCGCCGTACCAACTGCCAGCGCCCAGCGATATTTTCGTCACCTTGAGCGACCTGGCTGCCGGCCCGTTGTGGAAGCATATCGGCGCCAGCGTCGCGCGGGTGTTGTTGGGCTTCGCCATCGGTGCCGGGTTGGCTTTGCTGGCCGCTGCCTGGGTGGGCTTGAGCCGCGAAGCCGAAGCCTATCTGGAGCCAACCTTCGCCGGTTTGCGCGCTATTCCTAGCCTGGCCTGGGTGCCGTTGTTGCTGCTCTGGCTGGGTATCGATGAAACCTCCAAGGTGGTGCTGATCGCCATCGGTGCGTTCTTCCCTGTGTACCTCAATGGCGTGGCGGCGATCCGCAATATCGACCGCAAGCTGGTGGAAGTCGGGCAGATGTATGGCTTCAGTTCCACGCAACTGGCCAAGCGCATCCTGTTGCCGGCCGCGTTGCCCGGCTTGTTTACCGGTCTGCGCAGCGGCATGAGCCTGGCGTGGATGTTTCTGGTCGCGGCCGAACTAATCGCCGCCACCAAAGGCCTGGGTTATTTGCTCACAGACGGCCGTGAAACCTCGCGGCCCGATATCGTGCTGGCCGCCATCATCGTTCTGGCCCTGTTGGGCAAGCTGTGCGACGGCGTGCTGGCAAAACTGGAAAACCATTTTCTCGATTGGCGCGATGCCTTTACCGGCGAGGCAAAACCATGAGCGAGGCCCTCTTGAGCGTGCGCGTAGAGCGCAAAAACTTCGCCGCCGTGACGGTGCTGCGCAATATCGACCTGCAGCTGCAGGAGCGTGAAGTGGTGACGTTGCTGGGCCCCAGTGGCTGCGGCAAAAGCACCTTGCTGCGCATTGCCGCCGGGCTTGAGCGCGAGTTCAGCGGCACCGTGAGCCGCGGCGGGCAGGGCGGGGAAGTTGCCTTTGTGTTCCAGGAACCGCGGCTGATGCCTTGGCTGACGGTGGCGGAAAATATCGGTTTTAGCGCGGGCAATCAGTTCGACAAACACTGGGTGCAGCAGCTGATTCGTGAAGTCGGGCTGGACGGGTTCGCCGATGCCTTGCCCAAGCAATTGTCGGGCGGTATGGCGCAGCGAGTGGCGTTGGCGCGCGGGCTGTATTCACGGCCACGGGTGTTGCTGCTGGATGAGCCGTTCAGTGCGGTGGATGCGTTTACCCGCATGAAGCTGCAGGACTTGCTGTTGCAGTTGGCCGAGCACCATGGCATTGCGTTGTTGCTGGTGACACACGATGTGGATGAGGCGTTGTACCTCAGTGATCGGGTGTTGGTGATGGGGGGCTTGCAGCCGAGTAGTGTTCGGTTGGAGTTGCCGGTGGGGCTGGCGCGGCCGAGGGATCGGCGGGATGCGCGTTTGGCCAGCTTGAAGGTGGAGGCGCTCACCGAGCTCCAATTGGCCCATGTGATTTAACCGTAGGAGCGACCTTGGTCGCGAACCCTGGAAAAGGGATTCGCGACTGAGGTTTGCACGGTTCGCTAGCAAGCTAGCTCCTACAAGGCTGGCGGTGAGTCAAATCGACAAATGCAACACCCGATTCCCCGCCACCACCTCATCCCCACGCCGCTTGTTCACCACCAACTCCCCAATGGCAATCAACCGCGCCCGCGTCACGTTGCGGCTGAGCCCCAACAAGCTCGCGGTATGCACCTGGTTGTAATGGCAGAAGCGATACGCCGCGCGCAACAACGCGTCTTCAACCTTTTCATGCAGCCCGCCAGCCTGCTCCTCAAACAACCGATGAAACGCCCGCTGCAACAAGGCCGACGCCGACTCATCTTCCGCCGGCTGCTCCACCTGACGCTCGATGCGCAGGTTGGACAGGCGCAAGTCTTCCTCGCGAATCAGGTCATCCCGGCAAATCAGCAGCGTGTGGTGGATAACGTTTTCCAGCTCGCGAATATTCCCCGGCCAGCCGTAATTCACCAGCTTCTGTTCGGCCTGCGCGCTGATCTGCACGTCGCCGTAACCAAGGCGCCCGCTGTAGCTGCGCACGAAGTGGCGAGTGAGCGGCAAGATATCGCCCGGCCGCTCGCGCAGCGGGTGCAGTTGCAGGCTCACCACGTTCAGGCGGTAGTAGAGGTCTTCACGGAAATGCCCGGCGTTGATGGCTTTTTCCAACAGCACGTTGGTAGCCGCCAGCACCCGCACGTTGATGGGGATGCTTTTGCGCGAACCCAGGCGCACCACTTCGCGTTCTTGCAGCACTCGCAGCAGTTTCACTTGAATGGCCATCGGCAAATCGCCGATTTCATCGAGAAACAGCGTGCCGCCGTTGGCCTCTTCAAACCAGCCGGCCTTGGCCGCCAGGGCGCCAGTGAAGGCGCCTTTTTCGTGGCCGAACAGTTCGGCTTCCACCAGCGATTCGGAAAACGCCCCGCAGTTGACGGCTACAAACGGGCCGCTGCTGCGCCGGCTGAGGTTATGGATATGCCGGGCCACCAGCTCCTTACCGGTACCGGTCTCACCAATGATCAGGACGCTGGCCTCACTCGGGGCAACCTGTTGCAAATGGGCGAGAAGGGCCTGCGATTTGGGGTCTTCGAACACCTGTGCGGTGGCCCGGATCGAGGTTGCCAGTGCGGGAGAAGCGGGGAGCGTAAGCAGTTGCATGGGTATGCCTATGAGTAAAAAGTCGGGGTGGGCAATGTGTGGTTCAGTGCCCAGTCACCGAGTTCGTGGATTTTGTAGTCCACCGGGTCGTGCAGGGTTTGCGTGCGCAGGTTGCGCCAGTAGCGGTCCAGCCGCAGCGAGGCGTGGGTGGCGCGCGCGCCGGTTACTTCGAACAAACGGCTACACACATCGAGGCCCGTACGGGTGGCCGACACCTTCGCCGCCGCAATGGCCAGGGCCAGATGGCCGCGTTCTTCGCTGCTCAGGGCGTGCTCTTTTTGCCAGGCCTCATCCAGCAGATGGGCGGCGCGCTCCACCAGCAAACGCGTGCCTTCCAGCTCGGCCCAGAACTCGCCGTAGTGGCGCAGCACGTAGGGGTCTTCGCTGACGCTGGCGGCTTTGGATTTAAACCACGGGCGGCCTTCTTTCAGCGTGTAGTGGCGAGCTTCTTCCAGCGCGCCTTCGCTGATGCCGAGGAAGATATGGGCAAAATGCAGCTGGGCAATCAGCGGGCGCAGGCAGGCGAATGGCGTGCTGAGCGGGCCCGGATCAAGCAACAGCTCCGACTCTTCCACCCGCACCCGTTCAAAGGTGGCGCTGCCGCTGTCGGTCTGGCGCTGGCCCATGTTGTTCCAGTCGTCGTGCAGGGTGATGCCGGTGCGCGCGGTGGGCACGGCGGCGATCAGCAGCTTGCCGCCGGCGCTTTCATCGATGGCCGAGGCAATCAGCATTTCCGAATCGGTGGCGCCGGAGCAGAAGCTTTTCTTGCCGGAGAACTCGCGGTGGTCGGCGAATTTTTTCACCACGGTGCGGGTGTCCAGCGGATTGAGGGCGTTGCCCCAGAACCAGTTTTTCCGCGCGGTTTGCTCGAACCACGGCTGCCATTGTTCCGGGCGGGAAAACAGCCGCACGGTGGCCAGCATCAGGTGTTGAAAGCCGAAGACATGGGCGATGGAGCTGTCGACCTTGGCGAACTCGCGCACGATATTCAGGGTTTCGCTCCAGCTGGCGCCAATACCACCGAACTGGGTGGGAATGCTCAGGGCCAGCAGGCCGCTGGCACGTAGCGCGTCACGCTCGGCTTTCGGGGTGCCGCCGAGCTGGTCGCGCTCCACGGCGTTTTCGGCAAAGTCGGCGGCCAGCAGGCGAGCGGTTTGCAGAGGGTTGAGTACCGCCGGGTTGGGGTGGGTGCTCACTACGTTTTCCTCATTCAAGAATCTGGATCCCAGCCTTCGCTGGGATGACGGATGTTTTGTCCGGATCACCGTCATCCCAGCGAAGGCTGGGATCCAGAATTTCCGGGTTAACTCAGGGCTCAAGCTGACTGCGGCTTTTTGGTCACAGGCAACACATCATTGGCAATCATCTCGCCAAACGGCCCAGTCAGATTAGTCACGCCACGCCCGGCCAAACTGGCATACGGCTCGGGCAGCAGCGGGAACACCAGTTCGGCAAACCGATAGGCTTCTTCCAGGTGCGGGTAGCCGGAGAAAATAAAGCTCTCGATGCCGAGATCCGCGTATTCCTTGATACGCGCGGCCACTTGCTGCGGATCACCCACCAGCGCCGTTCCCGCACCGCCTCGTACCAGGCCGACACCGGCCCACAGGTTGGGAGCGATTTCCAGGTTGTCGCGGCGGCCGTTGTGCAGCGCGGCCATGCGTTTCTGGCCTTCGGAATCAAAGCGCGAGAAGGATTTCTGTGCGCTCTCGATGGTCTCGTCGCTGATGTGCTCGATCAGTTTGCTGGCGGCCTGCCAGGCTTCATCGGCGGTTTCGCGCACGATCACATGCAGACGAATACCGAACTTCACGGTACGGCCTTGCTTGGCAGCGCGGGCGCGCACGTCGGCAATTTTTTCGGCGACGGCGGCGGGTGGCTCGCCCCAGGTGAGGTACACGTCGACCTGCTCGGCGGCGAGGTCATGGGCGGCATCAGAAGAACCACCAAAGTACAGCGGCGGATAGGGCTGTTGAATCGGTGGATACAGGGCTTTGGCGTTCTGCACGTTGATGTGTTTGCCTTCGAAATCCACCGATTCGCCTTGCAGCACACGGCGCCAGACTGTGAGGAATTCGTCGGTCACTTCGTAGCGTTCGGCGTGGCTCAGGTGAATGCCGTCGCCACGGTTTTCATCCGGGTCGCCGCCGGTGACCACGTTAATCAGCAGGCGGCCGCCGGACAGGCGATCCAGGGTCGCCGCCATACGCGCCGACACGGTGGGCGAAATAATGCCGGGGCGAATTGCCACCAGATACCGCAAACGCTCGGTCAGCGGCGCCAGGGCCGAAGCCACCACCCAGGAGTCTTCGCAGGAGCGGCCGGTGGGAATCAGCACGCCGTAGTAGCCGAGGCTGTCAGCGGCCTGCGCCACTTGCTTGAGGTAGGGCAGGGTGACCGGACGGGCGCCTTGGCTGGTACCGAGAAAATGGCCGTCGCCGTGGGTGGGGAGAAACCAGAACACATTCATCAGCAGGGCCTCAGGCGATTTTCTTCAGGGTGGCGGTGCCGTTGGCGAACAACGGCGCGGCGCGTTCGACGGCAAGCTGGATACGGCTTTGAGCAGCTCGTTGCTGACTTGGTAATTCGTGCCCTCGTTTTTAAATCTGCTTCGCTGGCGTATACGCCGATCGGCAGGGTCAACGCCTGGAAGAAGCTGAACAGCGGGCGCAGTTGGTGGTCGATCACCAGCGCATGGCGCTCGCTACCACCGGTGGCGGCGAGCAGCACCGGAGTGTCGATCAGGGCGTTCATGTCCACCAGGTCGAACAGGTGCTTGAGCAGGCCCGGGTACGAGCCGCGGTATACCGGCGAGGCCACGATCAGCAGGTCGGCTTTTTCGATGGCTTGCACCTGCGCTTCAACCTCTGGCGGCAGTTCGCTGCGCGCCAACGCGCCGCCCACATCACGGGCAATGCTGCCCAGCTCGATGACCGTGCCGTTTACCTTGCGGCCGTCGGCGGCCAGTTGCCGGGTGAGTTGCGCCAACAGTTCCTCGGCCAGCACCAGGGTGCGGGACGGCCGGTACGAGCTACCGGCGATGGCGATTACATTCAGGGCTGTAGTCATGTCTGTTTCCTGTGGTGTTGCGCGAGCAACAGGTGAATTCGCGCAGGTGGACAGGGGATTGCAAGGGCTGGGCCAGCGTTGGAAGGCCCATAATACGGGGCTCTCGGCGGCGTTTCGCGCAGTGGCGGTGTTCGTCGGGCAGGCAATTGCTGATCTGGTGTTGCTAGCGCAACAGTTGCCAGGGCAACACTTGCGGGTAATTCATGACCTGCGCACCTGGATTCCCGCCTTCGCGGGAATGACGGGGGAATATGCAAAAACTCCGTCGTCCTCGCGAAGGCGGGGACCCAGGTGCGAAGGTTTACGCCCCATCTCAGCCTCACCGTTTGTTCAACACCCGCGCCAACCGATCCCCACCCAACTGAATCGCCGCCACCAAAATCACCAACAACGCAATTACGCTCACCATCACCTGGCTGTCGAACCGTTGATACCCGTAGCGGTAGGCGATGTCGCCAAGCCCGCCAGCTCCAATCGCGCCAGCCATGGCGGAGGAATTGATCATGGTTACCAAGGTGATGGTGAAGCCGCCGACGATGCCGGGCAGCGCCTCGGGCAACAGCACGTGCCAGACGATATGCCAGCGCCGGCAGCCCATGGCTTGCGCGGCCTCGATCAACCCATGGTCGACCTCGCGCAGGCTCACTTCGGCAATGCGCGCAAAGAACGGTGTGGCGGCGATGGTCAGCGGCACGACGGCTGCCCATACGCCGTAGGTGGTGCCGACGATCAACCGGGTAAAGGGGATCAGCGCCACCATCAGAATCAGAAACGGAATGGAGCGGAACAGATTGACGAAGGCGCCCAGCGCGCGGTTCAGCAGCGGCGCCTGGTAGATGCCGCCCTTGTCGCTGGTGACCAGAATCACCGCCAGTGGAATGCCGGCGAGCAGGGCGATCAGCGAGGACACGCCGACCATCAGCAAGGTGTCGAGCACCCCATGAAGCAAACGCTCAAACCACATAACCCAGCACCTCCACCTGTTGTGCCCATCGCCCGGCACGTTGGCGCAGACGTTCGGCATCCAGCACTGAGGCGCTGACGGCCAGCAGCAGTTGCCCGAGGGCGTGGCCTTGAATCCGCTCCACGCCGCCTTGCAGCAAACGCACGCGTCCGCCAAGCGCCGCGAACAGCGCCGCCAGGTCGGGTTCTTCTTTATTGCTACCGGTGAAACTTAAACGCAGCACCACGGCGGCCTCGGCCGACACGGGGAAACTGTGCAGGCGGTTGCGGAGCTCTTCGGGCAGGTCGTGCTGCAACGGCGCCAACAAGGTTTTGCTCACCTCGTGCTGCGGGTTGCCGAACACTTCCCAGACCGGGCCTTGCTCGACGATACGGCCGTGTTCGAGCACCACCACGCGGTCGCAAATCTCGCGAATCACCGCCATTTCGTGAGTGATCAGAATGATGGTCAGGCCCAGGCGCTGATTGATGGCTTTGAGCAGCCCGAGAATCGATTGGGTGGTTTCTGGGTCGAGCGCCGAGGTGGCTTCGTCACACAGCAAAATCTGCGGGTCATGCACCAGGGCGCGGGCAATGCCGACGCGCTGTTTCTGGCCACCAGAAAGCTGCGCCGGGTAAGCCTTGTGTTTGTCACTAAGGCCGACCAGTTCCAGCAGCTCGCGCACCTTGCGCTGGCGGTCTTCCTTGGGCACACCGGCCACCTTCAGCGGCAGCTCGACGTTCTGCCACACGGTTTTGGCCGACATCAAATTGAAGTGCTGAAAGATCATGCCGATGCGCCGGCGCAGTTCCACCAGACGGTCTTCGTTGAAGTCGCCAATGTCCACCTGATCGATCAGCACGCGGCCGCTGCTGGGTTGCTCCAGGCGGTTGATGGTGCGAATCAGCGAGGACTTGCCCGCGCCGCTGCGGCCAATGATGCCGAAGACTTCGCCACGGGGAATCGCCAGGTCGATGTTGTGCAGTGCGTGCAAGTCGCCATAGGTTTTGCCCACGCCGATAAAGCGCACATGGGCGCGGTTCAGCTCCGGGTGCAGTTCGGTCTGCTCGGCGCGCTGAGGCGCCGGTACCGGAACGTTGCGGGGCAGATTAGCAACCGTCATTACTGCGCCCAACCTGGCTGGTACAGAGTGCCGTTGGCTTTATCCAACGCTGCGCGCACTACCGGGGAGTGCTGGTAGATGTCGACGAACTTGATTACGCGCGGGTCGGTTTTGCTCTTCGGTTGAATCACGAACTGAATGACGTATTCCGGATGGTCCAGGCCATCGAAGAGAATCGCCGACGTGGCGTCGAAGCTTTTTGCCTGGCGGATATAGGCCGGGTAGCCCTGCACCAGATCGGCATCGTCGTAGGCGCGCACCAGTTGCACGGCCTCCACCTGAATGATCTTGATGTCCTTCGGGTTGCTTTCAATATCGTCTTCGGTGGCTTTGAAGCCCACGCCTGGTTTCAACGTCAGCAGCCCGGCCTTGGCCAGCAGTTGCAGACCCCGGCCAGCGTTGATCGGGTCGTTGGCGATGGCCACGGTGGCGCCTTCGGGCAACTCGGCGAAGCTTTTGTATTTCTTCGAGTACAGGCCGACGTTATTGATGATGCCCGGTGCAAACGGCACCAAGTCAAAACCGGCAGCGGCCTTGGCGTTTTCCAGGAAGGGAATGTGCTGGAAGTAGTTCACGTCGATATCGCCGGCAGCCAGGCTGACGTTGGGGGCGATCCAGTCGGTAAATTCCACCAGCTCTACTTTCAACCCTTGTTTGTCGGCTTCAGCCACGGCGGCTTCCAGCGGAATGGCGAAGGCGGCGGTGGTGCCGATTTTCAGTGGGGCATCGGCAGCAAAGGCGCTACCGGCGAACAGGCTCAAGGCAATGGCGAGGGCTTTCAATGGCGCGTTTTTCATCAAGGGCGTTCCTGGGTTAGCGGCGGTAGCTCGCGCCGGTGTGTTGGGGTGGCAGCTGGGCGCCCGCGCGGAACAATTTTTCGCGCAGGGTGCCGGTGCTGTAGGCGGTTTTGTAGGAGCCGCGGCGTTGCAGTTCGGGGATTACCAGGTCGATAAAGTCGACATAGCTTTCCGGCGTTACGGTGCGGGTGAGGTTGAAACCGTCGAGGCCGGTTTCGGCGATCCAGGCTTCCAATTCATCGGCCACCTGTTCGGCCGAGCCGACCAGGGTGATATAGCGGCCGCCCAGGGCGTGCTGGTCGAGCAACTTGCGGCGGGTCCAGTCGTTGTTTTGCAGAATTTTGGTGGCCGACTGAATGGCGTTGCTCTTTACGTGCTGAATCGGTTCGTCCAGTTCGTATTGCGAGAAGTCGATGGCGGTGGAGGCGGAAAAATGCGCCACGCCGGCTTCGGCGCTGGCGTATTGCTTGTACTCGGCGAGCTTGGCCTGCGCCGCTGCTTCGGTTTCGCCGACGATGACGTTAAGGCCCATAAAGATTTTCACGTCGTCGCCGTTGCGCCCGGCGGCCACGGCGCTGGCGCGCACCTTGTCGACCTGGGCCTTGGTGGAGGCCTTGTTTTGCCCGCTGATAAACACGCACTCGGCGTGCTGCCCGGCAAACAGCAAACCGCGCTCGGAGCTGCCGGCCTGGAAAAGCACCGGCGTACGTTGCGGCGACGGCTCGCAGAGGTGATAGCCCTCCACCTGATAGAACTCGCCGTGGTGCTCGACCTTGTGCACCTTGCCGGGCTGGGCATAGATGCGCCGCTCGCGATCGTTGAGCACGGCGCCGTCCTCCCAGCTGCCTTCCCAGAGTTTGTAGAGCACCTCCAGGTACTCGTCGGCCTGGTCGTAACGGCGGTCGTGCTCGACTTGCTCGTTCAGGCCCATGGCCTTGGCGGCGCTGTCGAGGTAGCCCGTAACGATGTTCCAGCCGACCCGGCCACGGCTCAGGTGGTCGAGGGTGGAAAGACGCCGGGCGAACAGGTACGGCGCTTCGTAGGTGAGGTTGGCGGTCAGGCCGAATCCTAAATTTTTCGTCACGGCAGCCATGGCCGATACCAGCAGCAGTGGGTCGTTCACCGGCAGCTGAATGGCTTCTTTAAGCGGCACGTCTACCGAGTTCTGGTACACGTCGTACACGCCGACGATATCGGCAATAAACAAGCCGTCGAACAGCCCGCGTTCCAGCAGCTGAGCCAGTTCGGTCCAGTATTCGACCGTGTTGAACTCGGTGGAGTTGTCCCGTGGATGGGTCCACAGGCCATGGTTGATATGCCCGATGCAGTTCATGTTGAAGGCATTGAGCAGGATCTGTTTTTTACCGGCGGCGCTCATCAAATGGTGCCCCGCAACGGTGGGTTCTGGTCGTTGAGGTAGTAGTTGCCGATGGCGTGGTATTTCCAGCGCACCGGGTCGTGCAACGTGTGCACGCGGGCATTGCGCCAGTGACGGTCCAGGCCGTGTTCGGCGAGGGTGGCCTGACTACCGGCTAATTCGAAGAGCGTGGTGCCAGCCAGCAACGAGGTTTCGGTGCTGATGGCACGCGCTTCGGCCACGGCGATGGAGGCGGCGGCCACGCTGTCGGCCGTGGTGTGCGCCTGGGCGCTGTCGAGGAATTCCCCGGCGCGTTCCAGCAGGGCGTCGGTGGCGCTCAGGCGCACGCTCAATTGGCCGAGGCTTTTCAGGGTGAGCGGGTCTTGCGTGGCGATGTCGCTGGTGGCGTCGATCCACGGCCGGGTTTTGGTGCGGATAAAGTGCAAGGCATCTTGGTAGGCCGCATGGGCGATACCGGTATCGATGGCCGCATGGAGAATCTGCGCCAGCGGGCCGACGGTGGTCGGGCGTTCGAACGCGCTTTGAAACGGCACCACATCGTCGGCACTGACATACACGTCGTCGAACACCACCGAGCCGCTGCCGGTGGTGCGCTGGCCAAAACCGCTCCAGTCATCGATCACGCTCAGGCCCTGGCTGTCGCGCGGCACAAAGGCGAGTTGCTGCACGCCGTTTTCATCCACCACCGAAGTGGGAATGCGCTGTGCGTACAACGCACCCGTGGAATAGAACTTGCGGCCGCTGATGCGGTAGCCGGCGCCGTCGCGGGTCAGGCGGGTAGTGCGGTCGTGGGCGGTTTTGGTGCCGAGTTCCGCCAGGGCATTGCCAAAGCGCTGCCCGGCCAATACTTCGCCGTACAGGCGCAGTTGCTGGGCTGGCGAGCCGTTTACGCGCAGTACTTCCAGGGCGTAGTAGTGGTTTTGCGGGATCTGCCCGAGCGAGCCGTCGGCCTGGGAAATTAACGCCACGACTTTGGCCAGGGTGATGTTGGAAACGCCGGCGCCGCCAAACTCTTTCGGCACGCTGATGCCCCACAAACCGGAGGAGGAAAAGGTGTCGAGTTCGGCCAGCGGTAGCAGGCGTTCACGGTCTCGCAGGGCGCTGTCGCGCTTGAAGGCTTCGGCCAGGTCGGCGGCTACGATCACCGCTTGTTCATCGCTGCTGATAAGCGCCGCGTGCGGAGTGTTAGTCATGGCGTCCTCGCTTAAATCCAGGAATGCCGGGCCGGCAGTTGGCCGTTCAGGCGATAGGCGCCTATGGCGTGGTATTTCCAGCGCACCGGGTCGTGCAGGGTGTGCACGCGGGCATTGCGCCAGTGACGGTCGAGGTTGAATTCGGCGAGCGTGGCGCGGCTGCCGGCCAGCTCGAACAGTTTCTCGCTGGCCTGCAGTGCGATTTCGGTGGTCAGCGCTTTGGCTTCAGCCACCACGATGGAGGCGTGGGCGGCTGACTCGGCGGTGATGGGCGCGGCGTACACCTGATCAAGCACCTGGCCGGCTTTGCGCAGCAGCGCTTCGGCGGCATGCAGTTCAATTTTCAGCTTGCCGATATCGGCGATCACATACGGGTCGTCGCTGGCGCGCTCGACGTTGGCATCTACCCACGGCCGCGATCGTTCACGCACAAGCTGATGGCGTCATCGATGGCCGCGCGAGCAATACCGGCATCGATGGCGGCCTGCACCAGTTGCGAGACCGCGCCCTGGATATTCGGGGTGTCGTTGACGCGCCAGTTATCCAGCACCAGTTCGCCGTCCACGCGCACGTTATTAAGCAGCACGGTGCCGCTGGCGGTAGTGCGCTGCCCGAAGCCGGACCAGTCGTCGATGATGCGCAGACCAGGCGTGCCGCGACGAACAAACGCCAGCACCTGTTTGCCGTCGTCGTTGAGTGCTTTCACCGCCACCCAGTGCGCGTACAGGGCGCCGGTGGAATAGAACTTCTGGCCGTTGATGACGTAGTCGTCGCCGTCGCGGGTGATACGCGCCTGCAAGGTCAGGGTGTTTTTGCTACCGCGTTCGGGGCCGGCATTACCGATGCGCCAGCCGTCCAATACGCTGCCGAGCAGACGGCGTTTTTGCACCTCGCTGCCGCAACCCAGAATCAGATTGAGCACGCCGACTTGGTTCTGTGGGATTTGCCCGAGCGCCGGGTCGGCGGCGGAAATGATGGCGAACACTTTGGCCAGGGTAACGAACGACAGTTCGGGGCCGCCGTACGCACGGGGAATGCCGATGCTGCCCAGCCCGCTGCGGGTAAACAGCTCGACTTCGCGCCACGGCAGTTTGCGTTGGCTGTCACGGCGGGCCGCTTGTTCACGGGCAACACTGGCCAGTTCGTAAGCGGCTTGCAGGGCCTGGGCATCGTTGAGCAACACCTGCGCCGGCAACAGCGGCGGGCGGTATCGACATCGCTTTCAGGCTTGGCGTGGGAGAGGTTCGACATCAGCGCGCTGCCTGGCGCTGTACGCGGAACAAAGGAGCTTTACGGACCATGATTGCCTCATTGGGTTGAACAGGCCGTGATAGAGCGGCGCTGTCAGTTTCAAGAAGGTCCGGTGGTCCGGTGCATATACCCTAAGTGTTCATTAATCGTTAATAAACATGCTTTTTTGCATATAGATAGAAGAAGGGTGGGCAACTGTTTCGCGGCCAACACTTCTGCTGTTGGCTCGTAAACAGTTGTTGGTGCGCAAACAGTTGGGCGTGGTTAGACCGTTTATTTCTTTCGGTTAGGTACATGGATTGGGATCGCATATCCATAACAGCTGAAGCGCCGTGTTCGTTTCGGCTGAAATCGTCTTTGCAGAGGAATTGATGTCAACACAGATATTTGCGTGCAGTTCGCAGCATTCCCATGGGCGTAACAGGCGTACTCGCTGTTCGGCTGCCACCTTGCCGGACGCCGTTCATTCCCTAGAATTCGCCCCAATCCACTCGGTCCACTCAATCGAATCATTTAGGGAGTTTCACCATGATGAATGCCATGCAGATGCAAATGCCGATGAACACCGCTATGCCGATGATGCCAATGATGGGCATGCCCATGATGATGGCGACCATGTCCTGCGAAATGATGGACGACGGCATGATGTGCAAAATGATGCCGGCTGCTGGCATGGACATGGCCATGTTCAAGAACAGCGCCGAAATGATGCAGATGATGATGAACTGCGGCATGCCGATGATGATGCACTGCGCCAACATGAGCATGATGTGCATGTCTCAGGCCGCCATGGCCATGCCGATGATGGGCACCATGATGCCGATGCCAATGATGGGCATGCCGATGCCATCGATGAAGTGCGTGATGGAATGCACCATGATGGCCGACTGCATGATGTGCAAAATCATGCCGATGGCGGGCATGAACATGGACATGATGAAGAGCTGCTGTGCACTCATGATGAAGATGATGAACGACTGCAGCATGCCGATGATGATGTCCTTCAATGGCATGCCCCTAATGTGCTGCACTGTGTAAGACACCGATCGGCTGCGCGTCGGTATGGCTGCGTTAAAAACATTTTTTGAATGCTCATTGGCTACAGCCAACTCCGCTTAAAAAAATGTTTTTGCCTTGCCATACCTAGCTCGCTCGATCTTGAGCGGCGTGATGGCGGAATTGGAAAGATCCAAAGCAAAGGCCGCTCGATTGAGCGGCCTTTTGCATTCTGCGGAATCAGTCCAAACGCTCGGGGTAGGTCACTACTAGGTACGCCACGGCTTCGCTGTCCGCCGGGTTGCGATAGCGGTGTGGTTGGTCGGCGTAGAAGAGGATCGAGTCGCCGGTCGAGAGCAGGTAGCGTTCGTCGTTCACGCTGATTTCCAGCACGCCCTGGGCGACCACCAGGTTCTCTTGCACACCAGGCCCACGGCCGGGTGATTCTTCTTCGCCCAGCGCACTCACGCGCAGTTCGAAAAACTCGGATTGGCGGGCGATATCGATGGGAAACAGGGCGCGGCTGACGAAGGTGCCGTTGGCGCTGACCAGGCGTTTGCTCTTGCTCGCGGCCAATACCTCTACGCCTTCAAAGGCGCGGTTTTCGAGGAAGGCGGCGACCGATACTTTCAAGCCTTTGGCGATTTTGCACAGCACTTTGATCGACGGCACGCTGCGCCCGGATTCAATCTGCGCAAGCATCGCGCGGCTTACGCCGCACAAGCGGGCGAGGCCGTCGAGGGAGAGGTGGCGTTTGCCGCGCAGACGTTGCAGATTCTGCGCGACGCGTTCGGAAATGGGGTCTTCTTCAGGCGAGTCGAGGGCGCTGAGGTCCAGCGCGGGTTCGTCGCCGGTGGCGAGAAAGCGCACCGAATCCTGGGCACTCACGCGTGACGCGTCTCGGTCGATTGAGTGTGCTGAGTGAGTTGCAGCGCGGCAAAGCCGGCGTTGCGTGCGTACATTTCCCACATTACCCGTGCCAGTTGCTGCGCCTGTTTGCGTTTGCGGAAGAGGGCGAAGTCGATAACGTTGTCGGTCGGTTTCATGCGGCACTTCACTGTCGTGATCAAGGGCGATGGCCAGAGACTACGCAACTCCGTTTATAACCATAAATACCAATTATTCATTTGGTAATTCCTTTCAGGTCTTTATCGGGTTTGCTCGGTCTCAAGCTCGGTTTCACCTAGTTGCCGGCATTAACACGCATCCAGTCAGCCAACGAATCCAGGGTAGGGCGCAACGTTTTGCCCAGTTCGCTGATCTGGTATTCGACCCGAGGCGGCATTTCGGCGTAGGCCGTGCGAGTCAGCAAACCGCGCAATTCGAACAGGCGTAACTGGCGGGTCAGCTCTTTCTGGGTAATGGGCAGTACGGCGCGCTGCAGCTCGCTAAAACGAACGGGCGCGTCGAGCACGATCAGGCGGTAGAGAATCGGAATTGCCCATTTGCCGGATATCAGGGCGACAAAATCCATCATCGGGCAACGCTCTGCGGTGGTCATTACGGGCTACTCCATGGGTATGCAAACGGCAACCTGGTATGCAAAAGGTGCCTACTAGGCAAAAGATACTAAGGCTCTAACAATGGCTTTTTAACCCATTGCAGGAGCGAGCGCATGGCACGTTTACACGGCAAGTACGCATTGATTACCGGCGGCAGCAGCGGCATTGGCCTGGAAACCGCACGCCAATTTCTGGCCGAAGGCGCGCACGTGGCGATTACCGGGCGCGATCAAAAAGCACTGGACGCAGCGGGCCAAGAACTCGGTGGCCAGGTGCTGTTGCTTAACAGTGATGCCGGCAATGTGCTGGGCCAACGCGACGTGGCGCAGCAACTCGAAAAGCAGTGGCCGCAGTTGGATGTGCTGTTTATCAATGCGGGCGATGTCACCCACCGGCCGCTGCAAGAGTGGGACGAAGCCACCTTTGAACAGGTGTTGGCGACCAACCTCAAAGGCCCGTTTTTTCTCGTACAAGCGTTGTTGCCGCTGTTGGCCAATCCGGCCTCGGTGATTCTCTGTGGGTCAGTGAGCGCGCGTATCGGGCTGCCGCAAAGCAGCGTATATGCGGCGAGCAAAGCGGGCTGCTATCGCTGGCGCGGACGTTTTCGGGGGAGTTGGTGCAACGCGGTATTCGGGTGAATGGCTTGAGCCCTGGCCCGACCGAAACGGCGGCGCTGGGCAAGCTAGGCTTGCCGGCTGAGGCGCAGGAACTGTTGCGCGAGGAGATTCGCAATCTGGTGCCGTTGGGGCGTCTGGGTACGCCGTGGGAATTGGCCAAGGCGGCGGTGTTTTGGCCTCTGACGAGTCGAGCTTTGTGGTGGGGACGGAGTTGTTGGTGGATGGTGGGGTGGGGAATTTGTAACGCAGATTTATGGGCCGGGATACCGCGTATCCACCACCACCGCCAACGAATCCGGCCGCCAGAATTCCTGGTCAAACTCCACCGGCTGATCGGCTTCACCAAAGTTCAGCCGCTCCAGGTAAAAGCTGCTGGAGCCCGCCGTCAGTTGCAGTAGCTCGGCCTGTTCTTCATTCACCGTGCCGGGGTGCATGGTCAGTTCGCAGCGTGATTGCACGCGGCCGAAGCGCTCGCGCAATAACGTGGTGAGCGAAGTGTTGAGGTCGGCTTGCAGCAGTTCCGGGCACCAGCTGGCGACCAGCGCGTTCAGCTCTAGCAACACTGGGCGGCCATCTACCCAACGTCGCCGTTGCAGAAAAAACATCGGCTCATCGGCACTGGCCAAACCCATCCGCGTGGCCAACCAGCTACCGGCCGGGCGTTGCTCGGCGTGCAGGCATTCGGTGACCGGGGTGCGGCCCTGGGCGCTTACGTAGTCCATAAAACCGGTGATGCGCGTGGGGTCGTAGCGGATGCGCGGCGGGCACACGTACCAGCCGCGACGGTTTTCCCGGTAGATCAAGCCTTCCACTTCCAACTGCTGCAACGCCTGGCGCAAGGTCACGCGGGTGCAGCCGAAACGCTCGGCCAGGTCGCGCTCAACCGGCAGTTTGCCCTGGCTGTCGAGCACGCCCTGGGCGAGGTCGGCAGCCAGTTGGTCGCGGATGCGCAAAAACTGCGCTTGAGTCGGGGCAAACGGCATACGGGTATGTCCTTATTCAGTCGCCAGGGCGCTGTGACCGCCAGCGGCCTGTTCCTGGGCGCGCAGGTCTCTCTGCCAGGCCAGCAGGCCGTAGATGGCCAGCACCACAAAGCCTGCGTACAGGCCGGCGGTGAGTTGCAGGTCTTTGTAGAGGTACATGCCCACATACAGCACGTCCAGCACGATCCACAGCCACCAGCTGACCACATATTTGCGCGCGGCCCACACACTGGCCACCAGGCTGAACGAGGTGAGCGTGGCATCGGCCCATGGCACCGCGGCGTCCGTCAGGCTGTGCATGATGCCACCCAGCAACACGGCGCCAATAACACCCGCCAACAAGCCGAGGACGGCTTCGCGGCGCGGCAAACGCTCCACATGTACCTTGCCGGCATCAATGCGCCCGGTGCTCCAGCGCCACCAGCCATAGCCTTGCAGGCCGGCGAAGATCACTTGCAGCAGCATGTCGGAATACACGTCGTAGAAAATCCACGCATACAGCAGCACGGCGACCACGCTCACCGGCCAGCACCAACGCACCCGTTGGGCAGTGAGCCAAACGCCGACGATGTTGAACAGCACGGCAATGATTTCCAGCGTTGACATGGGGAACCTCATAAACCAGAAGGGGCAGCAGACGCTGGCGCGCGATTATCACGCCAGCGCGTTGGGTTTCCTAGCAAGCGGCGCGGCTTAGAAATTCACCGTGGCCGACAGGCGTGCCGTGCGCGGAGCGCCCTGGAACAAATAGGCATCGCCCATGTATTCACCGACATCGCGCCAGTAGCGTTTGTCGAACAGGTTGTCCACGGTCAGGCGCAGCACGGTGTCGTAGTCACCGACCTTGGTGCTGTAGCGCCCACCCAAGTCAAACACCGCATAGTCGCCAGCCTTCACCGTGCCTTCGCGGTTGGCGTATTTGCTACCGCTGTACTGCACGCCGCCCAGTACCGCCAAACCGGGTACGCCGGGAATGCTGTAGTCGCCATGCAGGGTGGCACGCAGTTTCGGCACGTTGATGGCCTGGTGGCCTTCGAAGGCATCGGTGCCGCTGTCTTCTACCCGCGCGCGAATGGCCGCGAGGCTAGCCGACACTTGCAGGTTGGAGGTCACGTGGCCGTTGGCAGACAACTCAAGCCCGGTGTTCTTCTGCTTGCCGGCCTGCACGTAGGTGAAGGTGCCGTCGTCGTTGGGTTGGGTGTACTGGTAGTCCTGGCTGATCTGGAACAGCGCGGCCGTTACGCTCAGGCGCGTCCAGTCCCGCTTGATGCCCAGCTCGATTTGCCGCGAGGTGGTCGGAGGCAGAATTTCATAGGCGTTGGTGCTGAACCACGACGCCTGGGTGCCTAGCGACAGGCCTTTGCTGTAGCTGACATACAGCGAGGTATCCAGCCGTGGCTTGTAGATCAACGCCGCCTGCGGGAGAAACTTCGATTGCTTGGTATGGCGCGTGGTGTCGCCGGCGCTATCGAAGGTTTTCTCGTCCAGACGCACTTCACGGCCGCCGAGCACGGTTTGCCACTGATCGTTGAAGGTGATGCGGTCGGTGGCAAACAGGCCGTATTGGCGGCTGTCCAGACGACGATAACTGTCGTTCAACTCGCCCGACCACGGCGTGAATTGCGCCGGCTCACTGTTGATATTGCCGGTGCCAATCCATTCGTTGATGGCGTCACGCTGGTCCACTACACGGCGGAAGGCGCTGGTGCCAATCGTCAGGTCATGGCCGAGGCTGCCGGTATTGAACAAGCCGTTGAGGGTGGCTTGCGCTTCGTCGTTGCGGCGGGTGTCGTCGGGGCTGCGGTAGTCGTAGATATCGTAGTCACCCTCGGGGCTGAAGTAGTTCGGCACCGCTGCTGTGGCGCAGCTGGCCGAGCCGTAGCAGCCCAGGCGAAGTTGCTGTAGTCGTCGATGACTACCTTGCTGCGCGAGGCGCTGAAGTCGGCTTTCCAGCTGTCGTTGAAGCTGTATTCGAACAGACCGTCGAGATTGAGCGACTCGATGCCCACCGGTTCGAGCCGTTCTGGTAGGCGAGCATGTCGTGCGGATTGACGTCGTGCGGCAGCTCGCTATTGCCGAGCAACTGATAGCCCGGCACCGAGTGTTGTTCGCGGTTCTGGTATTCGGCGTTGAGCTGCAAGAGGCTGTTGGCGCTGATATTCCAGTCCAGGGCCAAGGAGGCGAAATCGCGCTTGCCGTCGGCGTGGTCGACGTAGGAGCGAATATCTTCATGGGCGAGGTTGGTGCGCAGACCAAACTGCTGCTCGCTGCCAAACCAGCCGCCCAGGTCGGTGGCCATATAGCGCTCGCCGTCCTGGTTGGTGCTGACGGTTACCGAGCGCACGTTCTCTGGGCGCTTGGTCACGTAGTTCACCACGCCGCCAGGCTCGGAAACGCCGCTTTCCAGGCCCGACAGGCCCTTGAGAACTTCCACTTGCTGCTTGTTTTCCAGCGCGACGTTTTGCTCGCCGGTAATGGTGCGCCCGTTGATTTTGTAGCTGCTGGCCGAGTTCAGCGAAAAGCCGCGTACCACGAAGTTTTCGTAGTAACCCACGGGGGCGTAGCTGTCGCCAACCGAGGCGTCGTTTTTCAGGACCTCGCTCAGCAGGCGCGCTTGCTGATCTTTCAGCCGCGCTTCGGTGATCACCGCCACCGAGGCCGGGGTGTCGAGCAACGGTGCGTTATCGAAACCGGCGACCCCGGCGCGTTTGGCCTGGTAGTCGCTGGTGGTGTCCTGGCCATAGACGGTCACGGCGTCGAGGGCAGTGTCGGGTACGTCGCCATCGGCCCATACCGGGGAGATGGCGCTGGCAATGGCCAGGCTTAGCAGGCTGACGGGCCAACTAATACGCTGCTGTTGGGGTGTAGCCATGTGGAACGCTCCTTGGTCCTGCTTTTTATCGCGGCGCCTTTTTAGACGCTTAAGTGGCGGGCGTAAAGCGGCCCGTCACTGCGCAACGCAGGGTTGCCAGTTCTGAATGAAAAAAGCCGAGTTAGCCGAAAGGCTTCAGGCCGGAGCTGCTCCGGTGGTCATTGGTAAGCGTGCGTCGCTGGCCCATTCCTGCAGGGAGCCGTCGTAGATCGCGATGTGCTGGCGGCCCAACAGGGTTAGCGCTAGCGCATTGGCAGCAGCAGAAATGCCGCCGCCGCAGTAGAGAATCAGCGGGGTGTCGTCGTGTAGATACACGTCGAGCACCTGGGCAAGGGCGTCCTTGGGTAGGTAGTGGCCTTGCTCATCGAACAGAGTGCGGGCTGGCAGGTTCTGGCTGCCGGGTATGTGGCCACGGCGGGCATAGCGGCTGGGGGCGCTGCCGTCGTAGAGGGCGGTGCCGAGGGCGCAGATAAGGGTGCCGGGGGCACGGCCTTCAACCACGGCCTCCACGTGTTCGCGATCAACCCAGAACGTTGGGCTTACACCGTCGTCCTCGCGAAGGCGGGGACCCAGAATCTTCCGGCGAGCACCGTTACGTTCAACAGCCTGGATCCCAGCCTTCGCTGGGATGACGGTGTTTTGGGTTGGCGCCGGGGTCCGTTGCCACGCTTTGAATCCACCATCAAGCACTGCGGAATCAATTCCCACGCTGCGCAACATCCACCACAAACGCGCAGCCCAAAAACCATCGGCGCGGTCGTAGATCACCACGGTTTTTTGGTCGCTGACGCCGAGGGCTGTCAGCGCAGTAAGCAGTTGTTCCGGCTTGGGCAACGCAAAGCTGAAACTGGCGTTGGTATCGGCCAGATCATTCAACAGATCGGCATGTCGCGCGCCGGGAATATGAGCCTGCT
Organism: Pseudomonas sp. CC11G; assembly: GCF_056174845.1. Classification (NCBI taxonomy): domain Bacteria; kingdom Pseudomonadati; phylum Pseudomonadota; class Gammaproteobacteria; order Pseudomonadales; family Pseudomonadaceae; genus Pseudomonas; species Pseudomonas sp. CC11G. The sequence goes on along the minus strand of NZ_JBWBZC010000014.1, from coordinate 82,621 downwards.
GCCAACCTTCGTACCCGCTAACGGCGCGGTAATCGCCGTCAAACCGTGGCGCCGGCAGTTCCACCGTGGCGTCCAGAATCAGCAGATCAGAATCGGCAAGGTTGGCCTGCAACCAGGCGCAGTCCACCAGAATTCCCGGCAACGTCAGGCTCATAGCTGCACCTGTGCCAGATGGTTGAGCAAGCGTTGACCTTCAGCCCCGTTAAACCAGTGCAAATGGCCGATCAGGTAAGCGTGGTAAGCGATATCAGCGCTGCTGACCGACTCCACCACACCGGCGAAATAGGCGATTTCGGAGACGGCAAAATCGATATGCACGAGCGGCAGTAGCGCCACCAGCGTGCGCAGATCGTTGGCACTCAGCGGCGTTACCGCGTGGTAGCCGGCCAGTAGCGCGTCGACGGCATCCAGATCGGCCGGAGCCGTGCCGCCGCTATCAAGGTCCAGCCACGGTACGGCGTTGCGTTCGATGGCGTTCGCCAAGTCGAACAGCGCGAAGGTGCGGTCGGCCAGGCCGAAGTCCAGCACGCTGCTGACCACCGCCGTGCTGCTGTCGTCGCTCCACAGCAGGTTGGAGGCGTGCCAGTCGTTGTGGGTCCATAGCGGCGGCTGATCTTGAAGCAGCGGCAACAGTTCGGCGTGATAGGGCAGCAGCAGGTCAGTGAGTTGGGCGTGCCAGTCTTTGTCCTGCAGATAGGCACCCAAGGCGTTGTCTGCTTGAGCTGCAGCCGCGATAGCGGCCAGTGGATCGGTCTGTTCGATCAGCTTGGCATTGATCACTAACACCGGTGCCTGCCGCGCGGGGGCCTCGTAGCCAGCCGCCGCCCGATGCAACTCAGCCAACGCACGGCCAGCCGCTTGCGCATGTTGCAGGCTCTGGAACGGCGTCCACGACAGCGCATCGCGGTACAGGTCCACGCCGGCGGCGACCCGGTGAATTTCGTAAGTCCACTCATCCTGCACCGTGGCGGTGTGGCCATGGCGATTGCGCTCCACGGCAGCGACAGGCGCGCCGTGGGCATGCAGATGGGCGATCAAGCGATGTTCTTCTTCCAGCCACGCGGCTTCGCGCACCCGCTGGTGATGGCGCTTAACAAACAACGTGCCGCTGCTGGTGGTGATCAAGCCGGCAGCGGAAAACGGCCGCGGGCTGTGCCAATGCAGGCTGTGCAGTACGCCGAGTTGCGGGTACTGCTCCAGCAGACGCTGAATATCCGTTTCACGCAGCGCCGGCCAGTCGGCGGCCACCGGGTCTTTGGTCAGGCCGTGGGCGGTTCGTAGGGGGGTATTGCTCATTGCTGCACCGATTCTGGGAGGTAGGCGTTGCTCGTAGCGCCGCGCCAGATCTCGGGATTATCCAATACACCGTACTGATGCAGCCATTGCGCATAACCGGCCAGCAACGGTTCGCGCTGTTCGCCCCAGCGGCCGTCGTGCAGCCAGCTCGGGGCAATGGCGTGCAGCGAGGCGCTCAAGAGTTCGGCAGGGAAGTAGGGCGTAACGCTTTCGTAGGCGGCGAGGGCGCTGTTCGGCTCCTGCGCCACGGCGAGAAAACCACGGGCGGTGGCGGCAACAAAATCACGCACGACCTCGGGTTTTGCCGCCAGCGTCTGTTCGTGGGCACCGAGCAAATAGCTGTGATAGGCCGGCGCGCCGATGCTGTCGACCGGCAATACCACGCGGCGCTCGTTTGCAATCGGGCTGGGCATCAAGGCTTCCCAGGCCCAGTAGCCGCCAAAGCTGGCATCGGCGATGCCGTCGGCCAACTGATCGGGGCGCAGTTCGCGTACGCCGCTGTCGACCAGAATCACGGCATCCGGATCGCCGCCATCGTTACTCACCAAGTGGCGCACCATCGCCAGGCCGCGCGGCGTCGGGTTGAGTGCCAGGCGCTTGCCTTGCAGGTCGCGGGGGCGGCGGATGCCGGTGTCGGTGAGGGTTTGAATCGATTCCAGGCCGCCGTGGTTAATGGCAGCGATGCCTTGCAGCGGTTGGCCCAGGCCACGGCGAACCAGCAGACGGTTGCTGGGGAATACGCCGAAATCGGCGGCGCCGTTGAGCAAGTGTTCCAGGGTGTCGCCACGGTAGGGGTCGTGCACCACCAGCTCCACATCCAGACCCAATTCCTGGTACCAGCCGCGTTCGCGGGCCAGGTAAAAGCCCGCCGAATTTGGCCAGGGGTGGAAGTATTCAAGCATTACCCGAACAGCATTCATTGCGACGTACTCCAGCCAGACCGGCGTTTTAGGCCTGGCGTCTCGTTTTTGATGGGGGAATTTAAAGCGTTTCAATCTGGTATATACCAATATCGTTTGTGGCTATGGATATGCTTTTTGGTTCTTTGTGAACAATCCGCCTATAACTTCTATCCATATTCGAATCCGTTATTTATTTTTATTCCATCAGACTCATACGCTATATCGCACCCGCCGCCATCGGCGCTCCGATTGACTGTTTGAGAACCCCATGAATTCGCCTTCCACCGCTCTGGTCAGCACCCGCTCGCTGGGCAAGTCTTTTGGCGCCAGCCAGGTGTTGCAGGGCATTGATCTGGACCTGTACCCCGGCGGAGTAGTGGCCTTGCTGGGTGCCAATGGCGCGGGCAAATCCACCCTGGTGAAAGTGCTGGCCGGCAGCCATGGCCATGACGCCGGCGAGCTGTGGGTGCAGGGCAGGGCGGTGCGCTTTGCCTCGCCCCATGACGCGCGCCAGGCCGGCATTGTGGCGGTGCATCAACACGCCGAAGAGGCCTTGGTGCCGGGCTTTAGCGTGGCGGAAAACCTGGTGCTGGACGAACTCTGTCAACCCGGCGGTGCGCTGTGGAGCAACCCCAAACGGGTGCACGAACGCGCCGCGCAAATTGCCGCCGGCCTGGATTTACAGCTGCCATTGCAAGCCTCCATTGACAGCCTGGGCAGTGCCGAGCGCCAGTTGGTGGTGTTGGCCCGCACTCTGGCGTTGCAGCCCAAGGTCTTGGTGCTGGACGAACCCACGGCGTCGTTATCCGCCAGCGAAGCCGAGCGTCTGTTCGGCCTGATCGACAGCCTGCGCGAGCGCGGCGTGGCCATCGTGTATATCTCCCATCGCTTGTCCGACCTCAAACGCATTGCCGACCGCGCCATCGTGTTGCGCGACGGACGCCTGGCCGGTGAATTCGCCGCGCCGTTGGATGTGCCGGCCGCGTTAGTCGCCATGCTTGGCAGCAACCTGGCGCCGCTGGTGGAGGGCGCGGCAGAGCAGGGCACTGAGGTGTTGCGTGGCCGTGGTGTGCAACTGACGGCGCGCAGTCAGCCATTCGATTTCAGCCTGCATCAAGGTGAAGTCGTCGCGCTGACGGGCCTGTTAGGCGCGGGCAAAACCGAGTTGGCCGAGCTGCTATTCGGGCTTCGCCGCGCCCACGCCGGCACCCTTGAATTGGATGGCCAGCCTTGGCAGCCGACCTCGCCGCGCGGCGCCATCGCCGGCGGCGTATTTATGGCCGCCGAAGACCGCTCGCGCGATTCCCTGGTACCGGGTTTTTCCCTGGCACGCACCCTGACCTTGCCGTTTCTACAGCGCTTTAGCCGCGGCGGTTTTATCCGCCGTGACGCCGAACGCGAAGCCGTGGCCGAACAAGTGCAAGGCTTGGGAATCAAGTGCGAGGGGCTGGATGTGGCGATGGACACCTTGTCCGGCGGCAACCAGCAAAAGGTGGTGCTCGGCCGCTGGCTGCTGGGCAATGGCCGCCTGCTGATTCTCGACGAACCCTTTCAAGGCGTAGACATCCGCGCCCGCCGCGAAATCGGCGCGCGTATCCGGGCCAGCGCCGCACAACGCGCCACCCTGGTGATCTGCTCCGACCCCGACGAAGCCCTGGAAATCGCCGACCGCATTCTGGTGGTGCGCGACTTCAGCGTGGTAGCTGAACACCCGCGCGCCGGGCTGCAACGCGAGGACCTAGTGGCGCAAATCGCCGGCATTACCGCACCTTCCTTAACCACACAGCGCCAAGGAGTTGCGTGTGCCTGATTCGATTTCTTCCAACCATCCAGCCACCGCCCTTCGCTTGGCGATCCACTATGGCTTGCTGCTGGTGTTGGCGTTGGTAGTGGTTCTGTTTGCTGTGCTGGAACCGGCGTTTTTGCGCGTTGGTAACCTGTTTATCATTTTGCAATCGGTGTCCATCGTCGCGCTGCTGGCCTTGGGCGTGACGCTGACCATGGCGGTCGGCGGCCTTGATCTGTCCATCGGCGCCGTCGCCGCCATGAGCCTAATGTGCGCCAGCTACGTGATGGTGGTGCTCGGCTGGGGCCCGCTGCCGGCGGTGCTGATCAGCCTCGGTTGCGGCGCGCTGGTGGGCTTGCTCAACGGTTTTCTGATCGTGCGCATGGGCGTGCCGGACATTCTCGCCACCTTGGGCAGCATGTTTCTGGTGATCGGCTTGCAGCTGATTCCCACCGGCGGCCGTTCCATCGCCGTCGGCATGACCTTGCCCAATGGCGACGAAGCCATCGGCAGTTTCAGCAGCGCCTTTCTGGCCCTGGGCCGCGCGCGGCTGTGGGACACAGTGCCGGTTCCAGTGTTGGTGATGGCAGTGATTGCGCTGTTGGTATGGGCCTTTCTGGAACGCACCCGGTTTGGCCGCGTGCTGTACGCCATCGGCGGCAACGAGCGCGCCGCACGCCTGGCCGGTGCGCCGGTACAGCGCTACAAATTTCTCGCTTACGTGCTCTCGGCCGTGCTCGCGTCGCTGGGCGGTTTGCTGCTGGCCGCACGGTTGGGGCGCGGCGATGTGAGCTCTGGCAATGGCCTGGTGCTCGATGCCCTTGGCGCGGCGCTGATTGGTTTTGCCGTGCTCGGTGCGCGCAAACCGAATGCCTTCGGCACGCTGGTGGGGGCCTTGTTGGTCGCCACCTTGCTGAACGGCCTGACCATGCTCAACGCGCCGTACTACGCGCAAGATTTCGTTAAAGGCGCCGTGCTGGTGTTGGCCTTGATGTTCACCTTTGGTCTGGCGCCGAAAGCGCGTTAACCCACTCTGCAAAATAAGGATTTAAGTGATGCGAGCAGTACTCCGCACATTGTTGAGCGCCACCCTGGCGCTGTCGTTGGCCGGTGCCGTGCAGGCCGCCGGTATCGCCGGCGCACCCGCGCCATTCGATAAAGGTGGCGTGAAAATCGCCTTGGTCGGCTATCTGTTCTCCGGCGATTTCCCCGAGGCGTATCTGCGCGGCGTAGAGAAACAAGCCAAGGCGCTGGACGTGGACCTGCGCCTGTTCGATGCCCGCCAGCAAGCGGCCACGCAACGGGAAATGCTCGAGCAAGCCATCGACCTCGGCGTAGACGGCATCATCGTGCAGCTGGGCCTGGCCGAAACCCTTAAAGACACCATCGATAAAGCTGTCGCCAAGGGCATCAAAGTGGTTGCGTTCGACATCGACGTCGGCAACCCGCAGGTCACCCAGATCGAGCAGGACCACCACGAACTGGCGCGCCTGGCACTCGGCCAAGCGCTCAAAGACAACGGCACCAGCTTCCAGGCCGGCTATGTGTTTATCGGTGGCTTTACGCCGATGGAACGCCGCGACGAAATCTGGCGTGAAGTAAAAGCCGCCAACCCCGGCATTATCGAAAAAGCCCGCTTCGGCACGCTTAACCCGCCGATTGCCAACTCGGTGGCCGATCAGGCCAGCGCCGTGCTGCGCGCCAACCCCGACCTGAAGGTGATTTTTGCCCCGTTCGACGAGTTCGCCAAAGGCGCCAAAATTGCCGTCGACGAAGCGGGCTTGAACAAGCAGGTGAAGATCTACAGCGCGGATATTTCCACCGCCGATATCCAGATCATGAAAGAGCCCGACAGCGCCTGGGTCGCTACGGCCGCAATCAACCCGGAAGTAGCCGGCGCCATCAGCGTGCGCAGCTTGGCGTTGCGCATTGCCGGGGAGAATCCCGGCGAACACGTACTGGTGCCGCCGACGCTGATTACCCGTCAGCAGTTGCTGGATCTGGACGTGAAAAACGTGCGCGATCTGGCGCAGAAAGTGCCGGCGTTTGGCGATGCGGCAGGGGTAGCGCAGGCGCCGTGGATTCCGTTGGCCAAGTGACATGAGCCAAATCCACAACAAGGCAACGCGCCTGCAAAAGGCGCGTGCCATCGTCAGCGATCCCGCCCATGGCCAGCGCTTGCCACCGGGCCAAATCCTCACTGAACGCTTTCCGATTCTGCATGAAGGGGAAGTGCCGCAGTACGACCTGGCTAACTGGGCGCTGACGCTGGATGGTCTGGGCGCCGCGCCGCTATCCCTCAGCTACGACGACTTGCTGCACCTGCCGCAAACCCAAGTGCAGTGCGATATTCATTGCGTAACGCGCTGGTCCAAATTCGACACCCGCTGGTACGGCGTGCACCTGCGCGATGTGCTGGCGGCATTGGATATCGAACCCCAGGGCCGCTTTGTAATGGCCCATGCCGATAGCGACTACCAGGCCAATTTAAGCCTGGAAGATTTGCTGCTGCCGGACAGCTTGCTGGCCTTGGGTTACGACGATAAACCGCTGACGCCGCAACACGGTTGGCCGCTGCGTTTGTTGGTGGCCGGTCGGTATTTCTGGAAGAGCGCCAAGTGGCTGCGGCGCCTTGAATTTAGCGATGTGGAAACGCCGGGGTTCTGGGAGCGCAATGGCTTTCACCTGCATGCCGACCCGTTTAGCGAAGAGCGATTTTCCGGAGAGGCGTTGGATATTCCGAAAGATGAATGGGAGCGCAAGGCGTTCGATTAAACCAATAAAACATCCGTCGTCCCCGCGCAGACGGGGACCCAGAATATTCCAGATATACGCAATCCTTTAGATACTGGATCCCTGCCTTCGCAGGGATGACGGAGTCATTTTGTTCGTCAATTAACGCGGCCTAACTGTTGCTCCAGCAACACTTCCTGCTGCCCCAGAAACAACTTCTACTTATATTTATTCAATTTCTTATCGCGGAATAACCTAAGCAGAAATGGGTATTTTGCCCGTTCGTCGCCCTCGTCTAGGATCGCTTTCAGGAACCCTATCGGGGCACGGATGCCCATCAAACACCTAAGAGTTCGAGCCGCAGCGTTACCCACGCCGGACTCGAAACACGCTGCCAGGGTTACGCGATATTCACCGTTTTATTTGCTCAGGCCCGTTTCACGGGTCGCGGTTTTGTTCGCGCTGAATAATCCACTTAACACCATTGCCAGAACAACTTACCGCCACTTTGCGGGTTGTTTATAAGTGCGCCACGGAGTAGTTCGCATGTTTCGCCGTTCATTGATTAGCGTCGCCGTAGTCGCGGCTTTTGCCCATACACCTGTGTATGCCCAAGACACCACGCCAAGCGCCGAAGACGACACGCGTCTGGGCACCGTTCTGGTCACCGGCACCCGCGGTAAATCGCGCACCGTGCTGGACTCTCCCGTGCCGGTGGACGTGCTCACCGCCGAAGACATCAAGAACACCGGCGCCAGCAACGGCGAGTTGGGCCAGGCCCTGGCCACCTTGCTGCCGTCGTTCAACTTTCCGCGTCAATCCAACTCCGGCGGTGCTGACCACGTGCGTGCTGCCCAGTTGCGCGGCATGAGCCCGGACCAGGTATTGGTGCTGGTAAACGGCAAGCGTCGGCACACCTCGGCAGTGGTCAATGACTCCTCGAAAATCGGCCGCGGCACCGCGCCGGTCGACTTCAACTCCATCCCCATCAGCGCCATCAAACGCATCGAAGTGTTGCGTGACGGCGCCGGTGCGCAATACGGTTCCGACGCCATTGCCGGGGTGATCAACATCATCCTCGACGACGCCCCGGAAGGCGGCGAAGTGTCCACCACCTATGGCGGCTACTACACCCACCAGGACGCCATTGGCGAGCGCACCTACGACGGCCAAAACACCTTCACCAGCGCCAAAGCTGGCACCAAGCTGGGTGAGGAGGGTGGTTTTGTGCGCGGTGGTGCGGAATACAAAGACCGCAACGCCACCAACCGTGCTGGCTTCGACAGCTGGGATGCCAAGCCCGAGCAGCGCAACTACGCGATGGGCGACGGCGCCCTGCAAGACATCAACACCTGGTTCAACAGCGAGCTGCCGATTGGAGATGCCAAAGCGTATGCGTTTGGTACGTACAACAAGCGCCATTCGACGGGTGCGGAGTTCTACCGGTATGCAAATGAAGAGCCTGAATTCTTTGCCAACAGCTTCCTGCCGCAATCGGTAGGCGACAACCAGGACATCTCCCTGAACGGTGGCTTCAAAGGGATGATTGGCGAACAGTGGGACTATGACGCGAGCCTGACCCACGGCCGCAATATTTTCGAATCCGGGGTGCGCCGTACTCTTAACCAGTCGCTCGGCGATGCGTCGCCCAGCAGCTTCGACACCGGTGACTATGAACTGCGCCAATCGGTTGCCAACCTGGATTTCACCCGTGAGCTGAGCCTGGCTGATCGCTCGTTTGTGTTCGCGGTCGGCGGCGAGTACCGCTACGAAAACTACATTACCAACGCGGGTGAAGTCGGTTCCTATGTGGGCTCTGGTGCCGTGGCCGGTTCCGGCTTGCGCCCAAGCGACGAGACCAATATCGACCGCAACGTATTCGGCACTTACGCCGAGCTTTCCGGCGATGTCACCGACCGCCTGTTTCTGGACTTGGCCACGCGCTGGGAACACTACGACGATGCCGGCAGCAAGCTCACCGGCAAACTCAGCGGTCGCTACAAGCTGACCGAAGTATTTGCCGTACGCGGCGCCGTCTCAAACAACTTCCGCGCGCCTTCGCTGACCCAATCGGGCTTCCAGAACACCACCAGCAACTTTGGTGACGGCGGCACGCTGACCGATATCCGCGTGCTGTCGGTGGACGACCCCATTGCTAAAGCGCTGGGTGCGGAGAAGCTGGACCCGGAAACTTCGAAGAACTTCAGCATCGGCCTGACCGCCAAGTTCACCGACAACTTCGACGCCTCGCTCGACGTATTCCGTATCGACGTAAAAGACCGCATCACCCTGTCGCAACGCATCGGCAGCGACGAACTGGAGCAATACATCCTCGACAACTTCGGCCAGGCCGGCGTGCACGACGTGAACTTCTTCACCAATGCCGCCGACACCAAAACCGATGGCGCCGAGCTGGTACTGAACTACCACCAGCCATTCGCCTCGGGCGAACTGGGCCTGACCACCGCGTACACCTATAACCACACCAAAGTCACCAGCACCAAGGCCACGCCTTCGCAGCTGACCGACCTGGGCATTGGCGACGACGCATTGGTAGGCGTGGAAGAGCGCAACACCCTGACCGACGCCGCACCGAAAGACCGCTTTGTGTTCTCCACCACCTGGAGCAACGACACTTGGAACCTGCTGGCCCGCTTGACCCGCCAAGGCTCGACCACTCGCGTGTTCGACTTCGGCGACGGCGACCACCCTGAGCAGACCTACAATGCGGTATGGCAAGTGGATACCGAGGTGGCCTACAAAATCACCCCGCAGTTCACCGTGGCCCTGGGCGGCAACAACATCTTCGACCAGTACCCGGAGAAATCCAGCGACGAGATCAACTACGGCGGCAACCTGCCGTATGACGTGCTGTCGCCAGTGGGTAGCAACGGCGCTTACTACTACGGCCGCGCGACCTACGCGTTCTAACGCGACACGGCCTGTAGGAGCGAGCTTGCTCGCGAACCCTGGAAACGGTGTTCTTCAGGTGAATCGCACAACGCTCTTCGCGAGCAAGCTCGCTCCTACGAAGTTCGTGTAGCCATGAGGCTTATATGACAGAGCAATCCAACGGCCCAAAACGCCATATCGGCGTTTTCCAGGCCCTGCTGGTTACGCTGGGCATGGTGATCACCACCGACATTCTGAAAACCGCGCCCACGGTCGCCTTGAACGTGGGCGCCGAGCATTTCTATTGGGTGTGGGTGCTTGGCGGGGTGTTGTCGATGGTCGGCGCGCTGTGTTTTGCGGAAATGGCTACGGCCTTTCCCCATCCGGGTGGCGACTACCACTTTCTGCGCCGCACCTACGGCGAGCGGGTGGGTTTCTTATTCGCCTGGTCGCGCTTTGCGGTGTTGCACACCGGCTGGATCGCTTTGTCGGCGTTTCTGTTCGGTGACTATTTCAATGCCGTGCTGCCCTTGGGTGTGCACGGTTCAGCGTTTTACGCCGGTGGTTTGATCGCGGTGTTGGTGCTGGTCAATTTGCTCGGGGTGCGCGTGGGTTTTGCCACCCAGACGGTGCTGGTCAGTTTGCTCACCCTGGGCTTTTTCTCCATCGTCGCCGCCGGTGTCTGGCTGGCCTGGCAAGGCGTTGAAGCGCCGCCGCCGGTGTATGCCGCCGTCGCCGAGCAGACCGGCCTGGCCGGTTTTTCTGCCGCGATGATCTTTGTGTTTCTGGCCTTTGGTGGCTGGAGCGACGCGGCAACGTTGTCGGCCGAAGTACGCGACGGCCAGCGCGGCATGTTTATCGCCATGCTTGGCGCGCTCACGTTGTTGCTGGGCATTTACCTGGCCTTGAACTGGGCCTTTGTACGCGGTCTGGGGTTCGACGGTTTGGCCGCCAGCGCTGCGCCGGCGGTTGAATTGCTGCAGCGCGCGTTCGGCTCGTTTGGCGTGCTTATTATTCTGCCGGTGGTAGCGGTGGCGGCGATTGCCAGCATCAACTCGACGCTAATGGTCGGCGCTCGCACCACCTACGCGGCGGCCCGCGATGTGCCGTCGCTGCATCGCCTCGGCACCTGGGACGACAGCCGTGGCGTACCGCGCCGTGCGCTGTTGGTAGAAGGTGCCTTTGCATTGCTGCTGGTGGTATTCGGCAGCTTCGCCAATAGCGGTTTTAACGCGATGGTCGAATACATGACGCCGGTGTATTGGTTGTTCCTCGCCTTGAGCAGCCTGGCGCTGATTCTGTTGCGCCGCCGTTACCCGGACGTACCGCGACCAATCCGCGTGCCGTTGTATCCGGTACTGCCGCTGCTGTTCTTCGCGCTGTGCTTGTACATGCTGTGGTCGAGCCTGGCGTATGTCGGTTATGGCGCGTTTCTCGGCGTGGCGGTGTTGGCAGTCGGCGGGGTATTGCAGGTGTTTTTGAGTGCGCGCCCTGACGGCGTGGTCGTGGAGGTGACGCCGTGAGTGTGTGGAGCAAAGCGGCGATCGCCGCTGCTGTAGTCGTGCTGGCCGGTGCGGCGGGGTTGGTGCAAAGCTTCGCCAGCAGCGGCGCAGCCAAAGCCTCCCGTGAACACGCAATGCAGCGCACCGAGCTGTATTTTGGCGCCGTGGAAGTAGGGCAGTGGGAGCAGTTTCTGGAACAGGAAGTGACCCCACGGTTTCCCGATGGGTTGAGCTGGTATGACGTGAATGGCCAATGGCGTGGGCCGAGTGGCAAGCCGGAAAAATTACCGTCGCGGATTGTGCTGCTGATTCATGCCGATAACCCCGGCAATCGCCAGGCGCTGGCGGATATTGGCCAGCTGTTTCGGCAACGGTTCGGGATGGCGGTGTTGCAGGTTTCCAGCGTGGTGAGCGCGAGTGATCCGGATTGGACGGATGGGCGGGTGGAGGGCAATCAGCAGTTGGCGCCGTAATGAATGTGCGAGCAGCGGCCCTCACCCCCAGCCCCTCTCCCGGAGGGAGAGGGGAGTCTTATCGGGGATAGCCGCTCCAACTCGTTCCAGTCCCCTCGCCCCCTTGGGGGAGAGGGTTAGGGTGAGGGGGTAACAACCGCCTCGATTAATTCCAGAAAATACTGCGGCAACGCAAACGCCGCCTGATGAATCCCCGCGTTGTAATACCGCGTTTTTAACCCGCTCTCATCAAACCGCTGCTGCAACGTAGCCAACTCCGTCTGCCGCGCTTTACCGCTGTTACTCCCCCAACCAAAGCTCATGCTGCCACCGATATACGTCGGCACGGCCGCATGAAAAAAGCCCCAGTCGCTAAACGTGGTGGCTAACCGCTGCGCGGTATCCGTCAGCTCAGCGGGTTGCAGAAACGGCACGCCGTTCTGCGTCGCAAGTACGCCATCGGCGTTCAGGCGGCGTTGGCAATTCTGATAAAACTCACGGCTGAACAGACTGGCTGCCGGCCCGATTGGATCCGTGGAGTCGCTGATAATCAGGTCAAAGCGTTCCTCGGTATTGGCCACAAAATCCAACCCATCGGCAATCACCAGACGCACCCGAGGGTCATCCAGCGCCCCGGCCGAATGCAGTGGCAAATGGGTGCGGCACAGGTCGATTACGGAGGCATCGATCTCCACCGCCACAATCTCTTCAATACCGGCATGGCGCACGATCTCGCGCAAAATGCCGCCGTCACCGACGCCAATCACCAACACCTTGCGCACCGCGCCATGGGCCAGAATCGGCACATGGGCGAGCATCTCGTGGTAGATAAATTCGTCGGCTTCGGTGGTCTGCACCACGCCGTCCAGGGCCATGACGCGGCCGAGCAGCGCGTTGCGAAAGATCACCAGGTGTTGCTGGTCGGTTCGGCCTTCATACAGCAGTTCATCAATCTGCAGGCGCTGACCGTAGCCGGGGTACAGCGTTTCTAGATAGTCAGCCATCAGAACGACACGTCCGCCGGCTGCGACAGGCGCAGTACCGACAAATCGCCCGTGATGCGTTTATAGGCCAGGCGAATGGCTTCGATATTGGCGTTGTTGGTGGCGTTGTCTTCATGCAGCACCACGATCACTTTGGTGGCCAGGCGTTCTGGCTGCGCCGCACCGTGGTCACGCCACTGGCCATACGCATCGAAAGCGGTAAAGCCGTCGGGGAAACGCGCCGTCACTTCCTGGTCGAGAAACTCGCGCCAGCGCGCCGGGCTCACGCTGCCGGGGCCGCCATCAATCAAACCCACCGAAAAGTACAACTCGGTACGCACCCACTTGGCCTGCGCCGGGCGGCTGACGTCGCCTTGCAGGGTGGAGCTGGCGGGATTGGTGGTGTGCACCGGGGCAGGGGGCTGCGCCGCGCATCCAACCAGGGTCAGAACCAGCGCGGGCAACAGCAGGCGAGGCAACATGAACGTGTCCTAATAAAACTGAATGGGACGGGCACTATAGAAGGGGTTTTTAATTTCCTTAAAGACCTAAAAGTCAGCTTGTTAGCGCTGATATGTATAAGTGCCGTCGGCCAGGGAAAACTGCTGTTTCGGCGTTTTCCAGTGTCTGTCGCTGATCCGCAGCGAACGCGTGGCAAATCACCGGCCGCTTGGCTAATGCACATTCAATATGTGGGGGCATTCACAGTACGAGCGTACAAAACTGACCTACTGCACAGCTTTCATTATTCTCGCGGCCCGCTAATGCGGCTCGCCATTGTGGTGATCCCGCATCAACGGTCACGAGTTTTGCGCATGAACGCTGCTGCTAAAAAAACGCTGCTGGGCCCCCGTTTACTGTTCTGGCTGTTGCTGCCACTGATGGGCGTCAGTTTCGTGAGCCAGGCTTGCAGCTGCACAGCGTACTGAACGTCGGCACCGACCCGGTAGCGACTGCCGAGGCGCCCGCCGCCTCAGTGGTACTGGTCAACAGCGCACACCTTTTTGCCCCACCATTACGTGCTGCCGCGCCCACCGTAGCGCCGCCCAACCTGGCGTTGCTGGCGTGCTTTGTACAGTCCGCCCCCGGTCGCTCCGTCGCCCTGATTGCAGTGGACCGCCAGCGCCCACGACGGGTGAGCGTCGGTGAAGAAGTCACCCGTGGCGTGCGCTTGCACGCCGTCGAAGCCACCCGCGTGGTACTCGCGCAAGACGGCCAGACGCTGACCCTCGGCCTGCACCGTGGCAGGGCCGCCCAATGAGCCGTCTGAGCCTGTGCCTGCTTATGGCAGGCAGTTTGCTGAGTGCCAGTTGGGCGCACGGCGAGTCTGCCGAGCAGAACGATGAGGGCCGCTGGACCATCAATATGCGCGACGCCGATATCCGTGACTTCACCGAGCAGGTGGCAAGCATCAGCGGCCAGACACTGGTGGTGGACCCACGGGTAAAAGGCCAGGTAACAGTGATCTCCCAGCAGCCGCTGGACCTGCGCGAGGTGTATCAGCTGTTTCTGTCGGTGATGAGCACCCATGGCTATGCAGTGGTCACCCAAGGCGACCAGGCCCGCGTGGTGCCGGATGCGGAAGCGCGCAGCGTGGCCAGTAGCGACGGCGAAGGTCCGGATGCCATGGAAACCCGCCTGCTGCAGGTGCAACAGACGCCCGTGGCCGAGTTGCTGCCCCTGATTCGCCCCTGGTGCCGGCCAATGGGCACCTGGCTGCGCTGCCATCGAGCAATGCGCTGATCGTCAGTGACCGCCGGGCCAATATCGAGCGGCTGATCGCGCTGATTGCCGAGGCAGACCGGGCCAGCACCGACGACAGCAGTTTTTATGACCTGCGCCATGCCTGGGCCAACGATGTGGCGCCGGCGCTGCTGGCAAGCTTGCGGCGCGGGCAGGGCACCTCCAATACCCAGGTAATTGCCGACACCCGCACTAACCGATTGTTGGTACTGGGCACGCCAGAGGCGCGTCGGCGGTTGCTGGCATTGGCGCAGCGGCTGGATGTGCCGTCCGTGCGCTCGGCCAATACCCGGGTGATTCGCTTGCGCCATGGCGATGCCAAGGCGTTGGCGCAAACCCTCGGCGAGCTCTCCGAACAACTGCGCCCGCCAGCCAAAGACGGCGGCGAGCGGCCGCCGGTATTGATCCGTGCAGATGAAGGGCTAAACGCCTTGGTGTTGCTGGCCGAGCCGGACATCGTCAACCAGCTGGAAGATATCGTTCGCCAACTGGATGTGCCGCGCGCGCAGGTGCTGGTGGAAGCGGCCATTGTCGAGATGTCTGGCGATGTCAGTGAGGCGCTCGGCGTGCAATGGGCCATTGATGGACGCGACAGCAAAACCCCGGTGGGTGGCGTTAATTTCAGCAACTCGGGGCTGTCGGTAGGCACCTTGATCGGCGCAATAACCACCGGCACGCCCGTCAGCGTTCCGATGGTGCGGTGGTGGGCATTGGCAACGAAAATTTCGGCGCATTGGTCACTGCGCTGTCGGCCAACAGCAGCACCAATTTGCTGTCCACCCCCAGCCTGCTGACGCTGGACAACCAGAAAGCCGAAATTCTGGTGGGGCAGAACGTGCCTTTCCAGACCGGCTCGTACACCACCGATGCGGCCGGGGCGAATAACCCGTTTACCACCATCGAGCGTGAAGACATTGGCGTCACGCTGAAAGTGACCCGCATATCAACGAGGGCGGCGCCCTGCGGTTGGATATCGAGCAGGAAATCTCCTCCATTGCCCCCAGCACCGGCGTGGCCTCGCGGGCGGTGGATTTGATCACCAACAAACGCTCGATCAAGAACACAGTACTGGCCGACAACGGTCAGGTGATTGTGCTCGGCGGCCTGATTCAAGACGACGTCACCCGCAGCGAAAGCAAGGTGCCGGTGTTGGGCGATATTCCATTGCTGGGCCGGCTGTTTCGCTCCACCAATGATGTAAACGTCAAACGCAACCTGATGGTGTTTCTGCGCCCAACCGTTGTGCGCGACGGCTCGGGCCTGGCCGATTTAAGCCAGCAGAAGTACCAGGATATTCGCGTATTCGGCGGCAACAACGGCGCCACCCAAGGGCTGCCGGAAGACGTGCAACAGCTCTTTCAACGCTCGTCATCCGGCGGCGCGGCAGTCGATTTACGTGAGCCGGCGGCACCGCCTGCGCAAACCTACGCCCAACCACCCGCGGCCCCGGTACACACCCTGATGGAGCGCCCGCGCCCGGTAGACCCAGCCACTCTGGGCAATGGCCGGGGCGGCGAAGACCGGGCCAGCGCCGAGCCGGAACCGGACACCTCGCCGCAGCACTTCAGCATCGTGGTGATCGAGGGCAGCAGCGAAACCTATATGCGCGCCTTGATGGCCCAACACCCTAAAGAACCGCTGCGCCTGCAGCACGAACAGCGCGACGGCCAGGATTGGTACCGCGTGTTCTATGGCAATTACCCGCGCGCCGAACTGGCCGAGCGCGCCTTGCAGAACATGCCGGCAAGCCTGCCGCGCCATCGCGCGAAGGTGCTGGTGTTGTAAGGCTGACAGCGGATTAGTCGAATTTTTATAACAAGGAAGACGTTATGTTGCGGGCAAGTCTGATCTCTCTGGTGCTGCTGAGCCTGGCCGGTTGCCTGGAAGTGGGCGGCGGAGGCGACGGTGGGGGCGGCGATAAAAAGCCGGACAATAGCGGCGGCTCGACCGAAGTGGCGCCGCCGACTTCACCGTCCACGCCACCACCGCTGATCACACCACCGAGCACCACCTTCGAGGAGCCCACTGCCGCCGTGCTCGACGAGGTCAACGCCCTGGGGTTTTACGATGTGACAGCCGAGGGTAAACCCCGCCCGGTGCGCAACGACCTGACCGGCGATTTCGCCGCCATGCTGCAGTTTGTGCAAGACCACTCCGTAGACCCGCAAGGCAACGAAGCCAAGAACATGCCGCGCCTGACCAGCGAGCGGGAAGCCTTGCTGCTGGTAACGCCCTTGCCGAGCCAAACCGCGCCCAAGCAACTGCGGGTTCAGGTGTCGGTCGACGGCGCGTTGAAAGGTGAAGTGGTGCTCGCCACCCCGGACCAACTGCCCTGGGCCGACCGCACCGGCGCCGATAGCCGCCCCGACGTGGTGTATTCGCGCCGAGCCTGGTCGGGTGTGCTGCCGTGGGATTGGGTAAAACCCGGTATGAGCCTGCAAGTGCTGGACGACCAAGGCCGCCGGGGCGAGCGCAGCGCCGAGGCCATCGACTTTGCCGCTCCGTCAGAGTTAGTGGTGCAGTCGCTGCGCCTGGGCATGCTGACCAATCCCCCGACCAGCAGCAATTACTGGTTTCTGACCCGCCCCGCGCAAGCTGCCACCGAGTACTTCCAAACGGCGCCACTGGCCAAATTGGTGGCCACTTATTACGAAGACGTAAAGCTCGACCGGGTGATGGTCAGCAGCGGGGTGATTTATGACACCGCCAGCGCCGTGGAAGGTGACATCTATAGCGGCGACATGCGTGAGAACACCGCCAAGTCCACCTATAGCACCGGCATCAACCTGGCAAACTGGGGCATTACCAGCGCCGGTATGGCCAGTCAGCAACAGCCGCAACTAACCCAGAGCGCCGTCGTGCATCACGCCGCCGGCAATTACTCCAATGGCTTGCAAGGCCACGGCTACAGCGGTGGTAACGGGATTCTCACGCTGGCGAACTCGGTTGGTAACGAGTTCAGCCACGAGATCGGCCATCACTACGGCATGGGCCATTACCCAGGCGAAAAAGACGGCAACTACTTCTTGAGCGTGCACCACTACGACAGTGGCTGGGGCTATATCGCTTACCGCAAACGCATGCGCGCCAACCTGCTCTGGGCCCGGCCGAAAACCAACGCCATGAATGGCACGCCGGTCTTTGCCGATGCCTATGCATTTGCGCCCGATGCCATGGCCGGTGGCGACTTCACCAGCGCGCTTTCCAACTACACGCATTACACCGGCTACAGCACCAAAAATTGGGTGCAACCGAGCCTGAGCGGTCGCGCCGTATGGGCCGCCGACTCGCCCACCGGCTACCGCAAGTGGGACGCCACCACACGCAAAATGGAAGTGCATCAGCCCAAGGTGCCGAGTTCTACCCAGGTTTGGTACAACAGCGCCGACGGCAACTACCTCATGCCGCGTTTGTTTGCGGTGCCGGTATTTACCGTGCTCGGTGGGTATGACCCGGTGGCCAATACGGCAGTGTTGTACCCGGCCGCGCGGGGCAACTGGGGCCAGGTGTTCAACTTGCCAGCGCCGAATGATGGCGCCGCTACCAAGCAATGCTGGCTGAAGGTCGACTTTGCTGGCGGCGCCAGCCAGCGCATCGCCGTAGCACCGCAACGCATGGGCAGCAACGCCAACAAACTGCACGTCAACCTGGCCCAGGCCGAGCAGCCGGTAGCAGCGACGTTGCAATGCCGTGAAACCGCCGGCGATACGCCAGCCGACCTGGCCAGCATCGCCATTCCTCAAGGCCTGCCGGCCATGACAGCGCCCGTAGTGGTGGGGCGCGAGAAGCGCTTTAACGCGCTGTACGAGGAGGAGGCGCCCAAGCTGCAAGCCGCCTTGGAAGCCATTGCAAGCCAGCCATTGCTGGTACTGAATGGCGACGCGCGGGTGCTCTATGAAGGCTATGCCGACCAGCCACAAGGCTTGTCGGCCACGGCCCAGCAAGTGATGCAACGCCTGCACGAGCAGGAAGCGCGAGCACTGCGTCTGAACCGCTGGCTGGATGCCTACGGTGCACAACTGGCCACCAACGCGGCCGCCAGCAGCGCGCTCGATAGCCTGTTAAACACCCTGCAATTCAACGCCAGCCCGCTGCTCCCCGCGCGGCAAACCTTCACCATGAGTAACGGCAACTGCGTGCGGGTGGAGACAGTCGGCGGTGTGGCCAGCGCCTATGTAGCCGCCAAAGCCCAATGCACCGGCAGCGCGGAGGAGCAATGGTTGGTGGATGCCAGCGGGCGCATACGCAGTACGGTGCTACCTTCCAAATGCCTGACGGCCACCAGCGAGGTGAGCCTGAGCGACTGCGATTTGCGCCGCGACACCCAGGCTTGGGATTTCAGTGCGCTGCCAGCCCTGAAATACGCCAACCGCTGCCTGGACCTGAGCGGCGGCTACCTCACCAACGGCCGTGGCAAGTTGATTCTGTACGGCTGCTCGGCCGGCTCCAATCAGAAGTGGTATGGCCTGGCGCTCACCGACCATGCCGTACTGGCGCTGCTGCAACCTCGCAACCAGGTTAGTTTTTTCAACTACGCCCAAGGCCGTGATGCGGCAGCGGCACCCTAGGACCATCAGCAGGTGAGGGCGCCCATTCGGCCAGACTGGCTCTACGCCCTTGCGTTGCTGCAGCCCTGTGCTGATGCCGTGCAAGTGCCACGGGCCTGGCTACCCCATGACGCGCCGTGGTCGCTCCCGGCGGCACAACGCCTGGCGGGCATCGATACCTGGCGTTTACACGGCGTATTTCGCCAGCGAGATGGCAGCGGCTGGGTGCTGGTGAGCACCGGCTCGCGCGAGGTTGTGCAGGTAGAGCTTGGCGCGGTGGTGGCTGAGGGTATTTCGCTGGACATACTTGAGACCCAAGGCGTGTGGTTAGGCCGTGGCGGCGCGATGGGTTTTCTGCCATTGAGCGGCGCACCGCAAGCCACCAACAGCACTGTTACGACGGCTGCGCCAACCGCTGTAAAGGCCGAATCTTCGACAGCGTGTCAGTCGTTTGCCGCTGGCGGTGTGCCAGGGGATGAATTGGCGGCCCTGGGTATTTGCCCAGGCTCTCGCTCACGTTGAAGGGCTGCCAAAACAGACCAAAACGGTAGCTGATCGAGCTAAGATCGTTGCTTAATAAAGTACGCCAAGTGGCTGTTATTGTTAGCTAATTTAGGTTAGCGATTCGAGAAAATCTCGGCATTGATCGCTATTTGAGCGCACCCATCTCAGGCGCCGGGAACCGCTAGCTGTAGCCGCCTATGCACAGACTTATGCACAGATAGTGTGGATATCTGAGGCGATTTTTCGGGGCTGTTTGCGGGCGTTTTTTCCTTGCAGACGGATGCCGTAGCGAAGAAATCGGCAGGTGAGGGCAGGGTGCCTAACGCGCGAGAAACCGGTCTGCCTGACGACCCATTGCGTTAGATAGGCTTAAGTCTGGAAGTTAACGAATATAAAGACACTTTCATGTTATAGGAGCTTTCTTCGCAGGTAGTAAGTTCTGGATGTAAGTTCTCCGTAGGCGAATCAGGTTCGGTCGTTTTGGATAATGTGGTCGGAGTTTTGAGTGCGACTTCCCGAACTCATTCTCAACCGAACTACCCGAACGAGGCTTTTATGAACGACCAACATCCACAAGATGCATCCAGACGCTCCATATTGAAACGAGCACTAACTCTTTCAGCTGTATCAATGACCGGTATCGCCGGTTTAACCGTCCCCACCATTTCTTTTGCTGCCTCGTTAAGTAAGAAGAACGAGACACCATGACCCCCGACAGCGTTATCGAACACTTCAAAAAAGGTAATTTGCGCTTCCGTGAAAACAAGCCCGCCAAACACGATTACCTGGCGCAAAAACGCAAGAGTACCGAAGGACAGTACCCGGCAGCCGTTATTCTGGGCTGTATCGACTCACGCGCGGCCTCAGAAATTGTGCTGGATGCCGGTATCGGCGAAACTTTTAACTCACGCGTAGCGGGCAATGTCAGCAATGGCGATGTTCTTGGCAGTATGGAATTCGCGTGTGCAGTCGCCGGCGCCAAGTTGGTACTGGTAATGGGGCACACCGAATGTGGTGCAGTTAAAGGCGCGATTGCCAATGCTCAACTAGGTAACCTGACCGGGCTACTGGAAAAAATTAAGCCGGCTATTGAAAAGACCCACTATTCAGGCGAGCGCAAAGCCAGCAACTATGACTTTGTTGATGCAGTAGCGCGCAAGAACGTTGAACTTACTGTGGAGAACATCCGGCTTAACAGCCCAATCCTCAAGGAATTAGAAGACAAAAATCAGATCAAGATTGTCGGCAGCATGTACCACCTCGAGGGCGGCAAGGTGGACTTTTTCGAGGTGTAAAGGCTGACCGCAATTAGGCCGAGCATCAGCAGAACGTGGTGCTCGGTTTTTTCGTCTGCAAATTACAACGCAGGTGACACCTGCCCAAAGGAATATCTCGGACGAGTTATAGTTTCAAGTCCTGAACCATGGAGATGGCATTCGTGAATCTATGTGTAGTGCGGCATGGGGAAACCGATCTTAACGCCGAAAAGCGCTACGTCGGTGCCCTTGATCCCGAGCTGAATCAACGGGGTAGGGAGCAGGCTATCGCGCTCGCACAACACTTGCCCCAAAACCTGGACGTAATGGTTGTATCGCCTCTGCGCAGAGCCCAGGAAACTGCGGCTATCTTGAACCGCGCACTTAACCTCCCAAGCTCGACCCTGGATGCATTTCGCGAACGCAACGTGGGTGTGTTTGAAGGACTGACTCAGGCTGAAGCGCGCGAGCGATTCCCCGAGCTTTGGTCGCAAAACATCACGCGCTGCTGGACGGTTGGTCCAACCGAAGGAGAGTCGGTTCGCGAGGTGGTTCAGCGTATTCGACAGGGGCTGCTTGAACTGCAAAAGCAGTATCCCTCCAAACACGTTCTGCTAGTCGCACACGGCTTCGTTGCAAAGACGATCCGAGCCTTGGCTAACGAAGACTTTTCAGACTTCTATGATTGGCAGCTCGGGAACGGACAGATGCTTTTGCTGGAGAACGTTGATGTCGAGTGGCGCGATGCTTTTGGACAGAAGCGGCCTGAAGGGTGGGATCCATCGGATTTGGTGTTGGATAGGTAAAGGCATTGGTGGATGAGCAATACCACATACTTGATTTAACATAATATACATTATGCGAACATTCTTACATGAAATGTCGTAACGCCCTGCAGACAATTCCCATCTCACGAACCCCGAAAACTCGCACCCATTACCGTCGCTTAGGTAGCTTGCCGCCCAGCAACCGCAATATCGTGACCTCACACGACGCCTTCGGGTATCTCGGACAGGCCTACGGAATCCACTTTATTGCACCGCAACGCCTTTCCACGGAGAACGAACCTTCCGCCGCGGACGTGACCAAGTTGATTCAACAAACCCGCAAGGAACACATCAAGGCGGTGTTTATCGAAACATCAAAGACTCACGTCTGCTGCAACAGATCGCCAACGAAAGCCGCGCTCAAATCGGCGGCACGCCGTACTCGGACGCCCTCGCTGCATCGGGCCCGGCAAGCACCTTCTTCGGTTTGGTTGACTACAACATGCGCGCGCTGCAAGCGGCGCTGGCTCCCTGAATACGCTGATGAACCGGCACAACTAGCGCTGCAACGGAGCAAACGGCGTGAAGAAATCTTCCCCCATCCACTGTTCGGTGCCCTCTTCCACTGGTGAACGTTCGAACCTGTAACTGCTGGCCTGTTTGGAGTCTCCGTGGCCGTCATAAACTGCCACCAGTGGATACGGATACACCGGACGGGTCCGGCCCTCATTGGCTTTGTCGAAAACCGGCGGCGGCCCCATTGGCGGTTTGCCTTGACCTGGCGGTGGTCCCTTCGGGCCGCCCGGCGGGCCTTTAAGGCCAACCGGTGCGCCGAAGCCACGGCCGTGTTGCGGGCCGGCGCTGGCCTGGGTGGTGGTAATGGCCAGCGGCGCCTGGCCAGCTTCTACCCACGCTAGCATGGGGGTCAGCAAATCCAGCTGGCTCGGGCCATCGCCACCCGAACAATGGTGCACGCCTGGCAGCAGATACAGGCGTTCAAACCCTTCGCTGCGCGCCTTGCCCATCTGCTTCTGCAACGCCTGGTGGTAAGCGATGGTGTTCAGCGGCGAGATATGTGGATCGGCCCAGCCATGCCAGAGAATCAGCTTGCCGCCGGCAGCCTCGAAGGCGGACAGGTCCGGATTGGTGGCGTCGTACAACGGGTGCAAGGTGCGCAAACGCTCGAAGGTGCTGGCATCGAAAGTCAGATCGGCCAGGCTGAAATTGCTCGCCGGGTTGTGTTCGAACAGCACACTGCGCAGCGCTTGCAGCGCAATCATCTGGCTCATCACCGGCTGCTCGGCATTCAAAGGCACGAACACACCAGCCCAGGCCAGTTCGGAGCCTGGCTGCGGACCGCCAACGGTCAGACGCACGCCGGTTTTGCTGTCCCGTGGGCCGTCATAGAGGCGTTGCGCAGCGGCTACCTCGGCGGCACTGAAGCAGCCCGCAGCCGCTTGCCCATCGGCGCATTTCAGCACCTTGGGGTCGAAGTGACAGGCGCGCGGGTCCGTGAGGAGTTGGTCGGTCTGCCCATCGAGAGCGTCGCACTGTTTCAACACCGCCTGGTGCAACAGGGGCAAGCGTGAAGCGAGCAGAATCGCTTTGCCGTCCGGCCCTTGGTTGGCCCGTACTTGCCACGCGTGGTAGAGGCCGTTTTGCACCTGAAAGTTGAGTGCGGCGGCGCCGGCAATGATGCCGTTGAAGTCTTGTGGGTAGCGTTGCGCTTCCATCAGCGCTTCACGGCCGCCGTCGGAGCAGCCGGTGAAATAGGCGTGTTGCTCAGGCTGGCCGTAAAACTCATGAATCAGTTTTTTCGCGGTCAGGGCGGTGAGGTGCACGGCGCGGTGGGCGAAGTCCGCGCGCTTTTGCGGGTCATCGCCAAAGCTGTCATCGCCGTCCTGGTGGCCCATGTCGGTGGCCGCCATGGCGAACTCGCCGTGGGTCAGCGGCGTACAACCCTCAGCGGCGCCTACTTCCAGAGAAATGCGCCCGCACAATCCGCCACAACCCACTTGCAGGTAGCGTTGCGTCCAGGTGCGCGTTGGCAACAGCACAGTGAAGCCAATGCTCGGTGCCAGAGTGCCTTGTACGGCGCACACGGCAATGCCGTTGCTGTCGGTTTCTGCGGCGCCGGTAATGCGGCTGCCCGCGCCGCCGATGTCTGTCAAATCGCTGCCCGCCAGGCTGGCACACGCGGCCACCGGGGTGACCACGCTGTTGCCAGGTGCCGCCCAGGCACTGATCGGCCCCAACAGCGCCACGACCAATGCCAACCCAACCAAACCACCACGCATAACCATGTCCTTAACCAGAGACCCGAGACGGGAATAATTCATCCACCAATGCCTGCCAGACAAAAGGGTCGCGGTAGGCAATACCGCCAGCAGCCATTGCGTCGACCAACGCCCGCTGAGTATGGGCGATGGCCGTGCTCATGGTGGGTTGCACCCCTGCATCACCGACGGTCTTGGCTACCTCGAGCATTTCTTCGCTGCGCCTCACGCCATGTTCGGCCACCCGGCTTATCAGGTAGTGAGGCTGCTGGGCGTCCCAACCCATGCCCGGAAAACTGCGGTGCAGCGAATCCAGCACCAGCGCTTCGGCCCCATACTGGCGCGCCGTGCTTAAGCACTCGGTCGTCAGCGCTTCCAGCCCCTTGATCATGATGCTGCGACACATTTTGATGGCCGATGCCACGCCGACCTCGGCGCTCACCACGTTGATGTCAAAGCCCAGGCTGGCCAGCATCGGCTGCCATTCCAGTGCGCGGCTACCGCCCAACAGAATAGGTGTAGCCAGGCGCCGCGGTGGCACGGGCGCCATGACTGCCGCATCCAGGTAGGCCACGCCGAAAGCATCCAATGCTGCGGCGGCAGCCTGCTTCGTGGCCGGGGCCACGGAGTTGATGTCCATGAACACCTGGCCGCCGTGCAAATACGGGGCAATATCGCGAGCCACTTGCAAAGCACTGCCAGCGGTGACCGCGCTGATCACCAACTGTGCGTCGGCTACAGCAGCTGGCGCCGAATCAAACAGGCGCACATCGGCCTGCCCTGCCCTGGCTAGCAATAGCTCACAGCGTGCAGGGTCATGAATGGCATTGTCATAGGCGTGTACCTGCACACCGCGCGGGACCAGGTCGTGGCCAAGAATGCCACCGGCCTCGCCGAAGCCGATCAGGGTGATGCGCTGCACTTTCATTCCGTGGTACCTCGCCCGGGGTTATCGAACACCTGCGCAGGCACACAGACCACACCGTCGAACAGTAGCCGCGCCGTGCGCATCAGGGCGCTGCTGACGATCTCGCCATCGCGTCGAGTGATTTCAACGGTGAACTCGCCCGTGGGATGTTCCACCGACAGCTGCTGAGAGTCGCCTGTATTCAATCGCGCCACGTGATGGGCCACGGTGCCTGGCAACAGGCACGCGGTGGCCGCGCTCACTGCGCCAAAAACGCCAATGGCCGAATGACAGCGGTGCGGAATAAACGAGCGGGTATTGAGGCTGCCGCCCGCGCGAGGCGCAGACACCAGGCACATCTTCGGCACGTTGCGCTGGCTGACGTCGCCCAGGTTCATGCGCGGCCCGGCTTGCAGGCGAATGGCTTCCAGGCGAACCTTCAATTCAGTGTCGAG
Source organism: Pseudomonas sp. CC11G (assembly GCF_056174845.1). Lineage (NCBI taxonomy): Bacteria > Pseudomonadati > Pseudomonadota > Gammaproteobacteria > Pseudomonadales > Pseudomonadaceae > Pseudomonas > Pseudomonas sp. CC11G. Next base: position 57,620 of record NZ_JBWBZC010000014.1, on the reverse strand, counting down.
GTCCAGCTCTTCGTGGCTTTCGTAGCCGCTGCGGCCCAGGTCCTCGGCACGCAGCAGCACCACGGGCATGCCGTTGTCGATGCAAGTCACTTCAATGCCATTGAAGCGGTCCGTCAGGTTCCCGGTGGGCAACAGCGCACCACAGCTGGAGCCGGCAACGTCATCGAACGCAATCATTTGCGCGGCCGCCATGCCGGGCACGCCGTCAATGCGCGCCTCCCCGCTGTAGCGCACCGCGCCGTTTTCGGTCGGCACGTGGGCGACGGCGATCTGTCCGGTGTTCTGCATGAAAATCCGCACGGCAGTCATGGCGCCGCTTACGGCGACCAGCCCGCGCTCGATAGCAAAGGGCCCGACGCCAGCGAGGATGTTGCCGCAGTTCTGCCCGTAGTCCACACGCGGTTCATCCACCACCACCTGGGCAAACAGGTAATCGACATCGGCGTCAGCACGGGACGATGGCTGAATGATCGCGACTTTGCTGGTCAACGAATCGGCCCCACCGATGCCGTCAATCTGTCGGCTGTCTGGCGAGCCCATGGCGGCTAACAGCACTTGATCGCGCACGGCTGGCGCAGCAGGCAAATCACTGGCGAGAAAATACGCGCCCTTGGACGTGCCACCACGCATCATCAGGCACGGAATACGGGTTTGGCTCATGGTCAGTGGTCCAGCTCGTCCAGGCTATCCACGTAGCGCAGGCCTTTCTCCGCCAGGCGCTCTCGCATGTTGTAGATGTCCAGCCCCAACTCGCCATTGGCCAGTCGCAGGCGTTTCTGCTCTTCCAGGTCAGCGCGCTTGCGGGTGGCGTCGCTCACCTTTGCCACCTCGTTGCGGCGCACCACGACCACACCGTCATCGTCGGCCACGATCACATCGCCGGGGTTGATCAACTGACCGGCGCACAACAGCGGCAGGTTCACCGAACCCAGTACTTCCTTCACCGTACCCTGGGCATTGATGGCGCTGGACCACACGTAAAAGCCCATATCGCGCAGCGTCTGCGTGTCGCGAACGCCCGCGTCAATGACCAGGCCGCGCACACCGCGGGCCTTGAGCGACGTCGCCAGCAGGTCGCCGAAGTAACCGTCGGTGCATGGCGAGCTTGGCGCTACCACCAGAATGTCACCGGGTTGGCACTGTTCGACGGCCACATGGAACATCCAGTTATCACCGGGCGCCACCAGCACGGTTACCGCCGAACCGCTGATGCCCACGCCCTGCTGAATGGGCCGCAGCTGGGTGCCCAACAACCCTTTGCGGCCCTGGGCTTCGTGCACGGTGGCCACGCCGTAACGGCCCAACTCGTCGACCAAGCCGGCCTCGGCGCGGGCGATGTGGCGCAGCACCACGCCGGTGGTTCCAATCAATGCGCTCATGCCAGGTTCTCCGTCACACGCGGGAAGATGCTCTGGTAGCCCTCGCCGTACACGATGTTACGGGTGGAAGCGATGCCGACATTGCGCTTGGCCTGCACGCCGCGCTGCAGCGCCACGCGGGTGTAGTACTCCCACAGGTGTTCCTGACCGGCCATGCATTGAATGGCCGCGTATTTCTTGTCCCACACCTCGGTGATATCCAGCAGCACGTCAGGGCGCCATTCGCACTGCTCGGGCTGATGCGGTTCGAATGCGTAAACCGGCGGCGCGCCTACTATTTTTTCGCCCGGCCGGAAGCCTTCGGCCTGAGCGATGATGCGTGCCTCCTGCGTCAGGTTCATGGCCAACGGATGATCGTAGTTGTACGGGTCTTTCAGCGAATGGCTGAGCACGAATTCGGGCTGCACGCGGCGGAATACATCGGCCAGGCGAAACAAGGTGTCTTTGTCAGCCCGCATCGGGTAGTCGCCGATATCGAAAAACTCCACGCTCGCGCCGAGAATCTCTGCGGCCGCCGAGGCTTCCTGGCGGCGTGCGGCTTTGACTTTTTCTTCGGTCATTTCGCCCTTGCGCCAGAGTTTGGCGGACTCGCCCCGCTCGCCAAACGACAGACAAACGATATGCACCGCGTAGCCCTGCTGAGCATGCAAGGCGATGGCACCGCCGGCGCGCCAAACGAAATCGGCGGAGTGAGCACTGACGATCAGTGCTGATTTTTGTGTAGTGGCTTGTACCTCAGACATCGCGGAAAACTCCTGCTGCGTTTTGCCAGAGCATGTCAGCCAGGCCGCGCACGGAGAAATGCGTTCAGCTGTTGCAGGTATGCTTTTTTCTTATTGCCTGCGTTCAGGTTCGCCGGCATAGTCCCGCCACAACAAGGCTGCGCAAGGTAATACCTGCTATGACCACTGATGAGCTGATCAACCTGATGCAGGTCCGTGCCTTTGTGCGGGTAGCCGAACTAGGCAGTGTGTCCAAGGCGTCCGAAGCGCTGTTTCGCGCGCAATCGGTGGTTACCCGGGCGATATCCGAACTGGAAACTCGATTTGCCGTGCCCCTGTTCGAGCGCCACGCCAACGGCATGCGTTTAAGCAATTATGGCGAGCGCGTGCTACCTCGTGCGCTGCGGGTGCTGGCCGAGCTTGGCAGCGTGCCGCCGCTGGTGGGTGCCAGCAAAAACGAACCGTTGTACTTGTTCCAGACCCGCCGCTTGCAGGTGTTTGTAAAACTCTGCGAAACCCACCATATGCAAACCGTGGCCAGTCATTTCGGCTTGAGCCAGCCGGCCATCAGTTCCGCGCTGAAAGTGCTCGAAGGTGGCTGCGGCATGGCGCTGTTCGAGCGCACGCCCAGGGGCTTGCAACCGACCCGTGCCAGCCAGGAAATCGTCTTCCCCATTCGCCGCGCCCTCAACGAGCTGCGCCATATGGAGACCGATATCAGCGCCATGCGCGGTGCCCTCAAAGGCGTGGTGCATGTCGGCGCATTGCCGCTGGGCCGCACCTCGATTCTGCCCGAGGCCATCGTCCGTCTGACCGTGCAACATCCCGACATTCAGGTGATCACCAACGAAAGCCCGTTCGACCTGTTGGCCACCGAACTGCGTGCTGGTGATATCGATTTTGTCTTTGGCGCATTGCGCTCGGCCAGCTACGCCAGCGATCTGACGGGCGAGCCGCTGCTCACCGAAGACATGGTGGTGCTGGCACGCCACGACCATCCGCTGCGCAGCGCGAAGCTGAGCCGTGACGACCTGCTCAACGCCCGCTGGGTGCTACCACGCGCCGGTTCGCCGGCCCGGCAGATGCTCGACACACGCTTTGTCGAGTCTGGTATGGCGCCGCCCTGGGCGGTGGTGGAAAGCGGCGACCTGGCGATTATTCGTGGGTTACTGCTGCGCTCGGACATGCTGGCTGTGGTGTCGACGCACCAACTGGAAATGGAGATTGCCTCGGGAGAATTGTGCGTAGTGCCGGTAGGCCTCAAACGCACCACGCGCGCCATCGGCATGACGTACCGCAGCGCCAGCTTGCACTCGCCGGTGGCGGAGGCGTTGATGGCAGCGATTCGTCAGGTGATCGGTGAGATGAGCGCTTAAAACCTTCACCCCAGTCCTCTCCCGCCTGCGGGAGAGGACTAGCGATCTGCGATCAAAGCAGCTTGAACGGATAGCTGACGATCAGGCGGTTCTCGTCGAAGCTGTTGGTGCTGCCCCAGTCACGACGCATGCTGGAGTTGCGCCATTTGACGTTGAAGCTTTTGAGCGTGCCGCTCTGCACGGTATAGGCCAGCTCGGTTTCACGCCCCCATTCGCTGCCGTCATCGGTGGCGCTGTTATGCACGTTGTCGCCGGACAGGTAGCGGTTCATCAACGTCAGGCCAGGTACGCCCAGTGCGGCGAAATCATAGTCGTGGCGCACTTGCCAGGAGCGTTCCTGGGCACTCTCGTAGCTGGAGTTGTACGCATCGTTGGCCAGCGTGCCGCCACTGGTGCCGTTGACGCGAAACCATTCATCGTCGCCCATGACTTTCTGCAGACCGACATAAAACGTGTTGCCGCCATATTTGGCCGAAAACAACCCGGAGAAGGTGCGGTTATCGAGATCGCCCGCCAAGGCACTGCCATCTTCCTTGCCCCAGAAGTAGCCGAGGTTGGCGCCCAGCACGAAGTCGCCAACGGGCTGCGAGTGTTGGATCTGCAGGTATTGCTGCTGGTAGATATCTTCCAGCTCGGCGGTCCACAGACCGATCAGCGTGTGGTCCTGGTTGAAGCGATATTCGCCGCCGGCGAAGTTGAAACGATCAGACTTGTAGGCGCTGCGATTGAACAGCGACATGTCCTCCATGCTGGCGTCGTTGCGAGGGCTGTTCCCCTGCATCTGGCCGCCGTAGAGGGTCAGGCCGTCAATTTCCCGCGAGGTCACTTGCGCGCCCTGGAAAGTCTGCGGCAACGAACGACCATCGTCCGAGCGCAGGATCGGCAGCACCACGCTCCACTCCCCCACTTTCAACTCGGTTTTCGAAATACGTGCTTTACCGGCTACCGCCAGCCGCCCGAAATCATCTGCCGGCTCACCATCGGTATGCACCGGTAACAACTGCGTATTGGTAGTGCCGGCGCCGCCGTCGAGCTTCAGGCTGTATAAACCCAATGCATCCACACCGAAACCTACGGTGCCTTGGGTAAAGCCGGATTTGAAATCCCAGATCAGGTTCTGCGTCCACTCCTCGGCTTTGCCTTGGCCGGTATCGCCGACAAAGTTGCGGTTCAGATAGAAATTGCGCAGCGTCAGCGTACTGGTGCTGTCGTCGATAAAACCAGCGGCGTGGACCTGTAGAGGCAGGCTGGCAGCCAACGCCAGGGTGCAGACCAGACGACGGTCAGGGGCGGTTTTCATTGTTGTTATTCTCCGTTTTTTGGGCAAAGCGTTGCCGGTCGCCCTGGTGAACAGGGCAACAAGCCAAGGTGTGTAGCGTTAAGGGAATTAGCGCGGCGTTTTGCCTGCGACCGAATAAAGAACCTGTTGATTACGGGTTTGCATAAAGTCTTCCAGGCTTTGCCCACGCATGGCGGCATACACCGCCAGGTTCGGCACGCCCACTACGGCCGCAAGCTTTTCCAGCACGAAAAAAATCGCGCCGTACTGAATCAATCCGCGCCAGTCACGACGGCGCAACAGGTCACACTCCAGCTCGCTCAACCCCGCCTCGGCAAACATGGCTTCGGGCTCGGCAAGAAAGCGCGTGCGCCAGGCCGGCTCGATCATGCGGTGCAGAAACTTGTTGAGCCGATAGCCCCTGGCACTGCGCTCCAGGGTGAAGGGGTAAGTGCCTTCGAGTTTTTCGATACCCGCCAGTTGGTGCTGCATGTGTTGCAAGTGGCGCGCGTTGGCATCCACCGGCAGCGGGCGGTCGCGGTTCTCCAGCAGCAGCGTGGCGATGCCGGTCATCGACGGCAGGTAGTAACCGTGGTGCAGCTTGTCTACGCAGGCCGTCAGGGCCCCGCGCATGATCAGCCAGGTAATCACTTCGGCGCCTTCCATACCGCCCAGCGTGGCGTATTCGGCCTGGGTCATGGCGGTGAGACGCTCGGGGTCGTTGACCAGCAACTCGATGAACTCGGCGTCCCATTCTGGGTTGTTGAAGCCACAGCGTTCGCCATGCACCTGATGCGACACACCGCCGGTGGCGACGATGGCCACCTTTAAATCTTCCGGGTAGCTCTCGATAGCCCGGCGCAGTGCCTGGCCCAGCTTGTAGCAGCGCTTGGCAGTGGGAATCGGGAACTGCAATACGCCCACCTGCAGCGGCACGATCTCAACCGGCCAGCCGGACTCATGCGGCAACAACGCCGACATCGGCGAGAAGAAGCCGTGATCCAGCGGCTTGTCGCGGAAAAAACTCATGTCGAACTCGTCGGCCATCAGGCTCTCGCCGATATGCCGGGACAACGCTGCATGGCCCCCAATACCAGGCAAATCGCGTGGATTGCCGCCCTCGTCCGCTACCTCGTAACGCTCATCCACGCCAAGGCAAAACGCGCCGTAGTGGTCGAAGAAAAACGAGGTCACGTGGTCGTTGAAGATGTAGAACAACACATCCGGACGTTTCTCTTGCAGCCACTGCTTGATCGGCTCGAAGCTTTGGAAGATCGGCGCCCAGGCGGCATCTTCCTGCTTGTCGTGATCAACGGCAAAGCCAATGGTTGGCGTGTGGGAGACGGCGAGGCCACCAATAATGCGTGCCATGGAGCGTTTTCCTGAGTAGCTGAAACAGTGAGTTATTGAGTGACCAGCGCATGTGTGGCACGCCGACGTGCCAGGCCGTTAGCCAGAATTGCCAGGGCCGCAACAAACGCCGGAAGGCCGAGCACGGTAAACAGAAACGGCAGGCTCAAGCCCAAGCTTAGAATTGCACCACCAATCAGCGAACCGAAAATGGCACCAAAGCGACCGATGCCCAGCATCCAGCTGACGCCAGTGGCGCGGAAGTCGGTTGGGTAGTAGCCCGGCGCAAAAGCATTCAAACCGGTCTGAGCACCACTCATGCAGAAGCCGGCCGCCACTACGCCAAGGGCAAACAGACTGGACTCCAGGCTGAACGCACCCAGCAGCACGATAAACAGGCCACCCAATGCATAGGCGGTTGCAATCACGCGGTTGGGATTGCGCCGGTCCATGATCCAGCCGACCACAATGGCGCCGACCGTGCCGCCAATCTGAAACAGGCCAGTGAAGGTCGCCGCCTTCTCAATCGACAGGCCGCCATCGCGCAGCAATGTTGGCAGCCAGCCCATGGTCAGGTAAATCACCAGCAGGCCCATGAAGTAGGTAACCCACAGCGCCAGCGTGCCCATGCGATAACGCTCGTTGAACAGCATGCTGACCGGCGCCTTGCCCTGCACCACAGGTTCGCTGACGGTGAACTGCGTCGTGGCAGAAAAGTGCCCGCCCATCTTGTTCAAGGCCTTGGCAATCACCGCACCTGGCGCATTGCGCGCGGCCATGAAGCGCGCCGACTCCGGCAACAGCAGCCACAGAAACGGCAGCAGCAACAACGGCAATACGCCGCCGGCAATCAACACGGCCTGCCAGCCGTAGCTCGGGATCAGCCACGCAGCCATAAAGCCGCCACCGCCCGAACCCAGGTTGAAGCCGGTAAACATGATGGTGATCAGCAACGAGCGATTACGCTCAGGCAGGTATTCAGACAACAGCGTGGTGCACTGCGGTAGCGCCGCGCCCAGGGCAATACCGATCAACAAACGCAAGCCACCCAGCTCATAAGGGCTACGGGCAAAAGCACAGCCCAGGCTCAGCACGCTGAACGCGGTCACTGCGATCAATAACACTTTCTTGCGGCCAAACCGGTCGGCATAGGGGCCGGCGGTCAATGCGCCGATAGCCAGGCCGATCATGCCGGCACTCATCACCGGGCCGAATGCTGCCCGCGACAAACCCCACTCTTGCATCAGCGACGGCGCAATAAAGCCCATCACCGCCACATCGAAACCATCGAACATCACCACCAGAAAACACAGGCACAGGATCAGCCACTGGAAGCGGGTGATCGGCTGATTGTCGATCCATTGTTTTACATCGACAGGTTGATTGAGCATTCGCATTCACCTTTTGTTTTTGTAATGGTGAAAATTCTGCAGGCAATCGAAATACCTGATGACCTGCAAGAATCACCTTCCCGCTATGCGGTGAGGGAAGACTCTATCCCCTGGCAACGCTGGGCCGCCTCTGGGAAATCTTTAAGCAGGTATCTGTTTTTGTTATCAGGTCAGCTTATCGCTGTGCGTCAACTTGCTTACAAAAGCGTGCAAAACAGGTGCTCGGCGAGCGGCAATGGTACCCGCCACGTAACCAGATATGCCCGTCTGATCCATCACCTGGGCGCGCATCACTCGGCTACGTCAGCTACACCAACCTCTTCAAGCAGCAGAGTTACTTCGATACGGCCGGCTCAATCGTCGAGCCTGTCACCGGCAAGAACGATGAGCTGAAATCTCCTCGGTCACGGTTCCTGGCAACGTGTATTGCGAGGCGCGTAACTTGATACTGTCTGTGAAATAGACGCTCTTGGATGAGGGCAGAGTCGGTTTTTTTGACTGCTGAACTCAGGGCCGATGGCGTACTGTCGTGAGGGCCGCTATCGGCCAGAGCAGGCGTTTACAGCAAAAAGTAAACGCGCCTGAGCCAAACCGGTCTGTTCTGCAGATCGACAATCCTTTAGGAGGAAATTACGTTGCGCTCATTAGCCCGGTTAAGCCTCGCCCTGATCTGTGCCTTGCCATCGCTTTACACGCTAGCTGCTGACGGCACGGCCGCCACTGGCTACGGCCAGCAACTGGAAGGCTTCAAATATCCGTACCCGCTGAACCACTACCGTTTCAGGTCCCAGGGCCAGTCGCTCGAAATGGGCTACATGGACGTCTCTCCTGACGGCCCGCCAAACGGCCGAACCGCCGTGCTCATGCATGGCAAAAACTTCTGCGCCGCCACCTGGGAAGACAGCATCAAAGCTCTGAGCGCCGCCGGCTACCGGGTGGTGGCGGCCGATCAGATCGGCTTTTGTACGTCCAGCAAACCAGAACACTACCAATACAGCTTTCAGCAACTGGCCGATAACACCCACGCGCTGCTGGCGAGCCTGGGCATCGACAAAGCGGACATCATCGGCCACTCCACCGGCGGCATGCTCGCCGCGCGTTATGCGCTGATGTACCCGCAAAACAGCGCGCACCTCGTGCTGGTAAATCCCATCGGCCTGGAAGACTGGAAAGCGCTGGGCGTGCCGTGGCGCAGCGTGGACCAGTGGTACGAACGTGAGCTGAAACTGACCGCCGAGGGCGTTCGCAAGTACGAACAGAGCACGTACTACGCCGGGCACTGGAAGCCTGAATATGATCGCTGGGTGGATATGCTGGCCGGTTTGAATTCAGGGCCTGGGCATCGCCTGGTGGCGTGGAACTCGGCGCTTATCTACGACATGATCTTCACCCAGCCGGTGTACTACGAGCTGCCTAACCTGAGGGTGGCGACGGTGTTGCTGATCGGCGATGCCGATACCACAGCCATCGGTAGCGACATCGCGCCGCCCGAGGTCAAAGCAAAAATCGGTAACTACAAGGCGTTAGGCAAAGACACCGCGAAACGCATACCGGGCTCCCGGCTGATCGAATTCTCCGGCAAAGGCCATGCGCCACAAATGGAAGACCCGGCGGGCTTTAACAAGGTGTTGATCGAGGCTTTATCAGGCAAGTGACGGCCCGAGGGCCGTCGCTGTTTACCGCTCACTCAGAGAATATCGTCCACTACCCCGCCATCGACCCGCAGCGCCGCACCGCTGGTAGCGGACGCTTGAATCGAGCAGAGATAGACCACCATATTCGCTACCTCATCCACCGTGGCCGCCCGTTGAATCAACGAGGTCGGCCGGTGCGCCATCACGAATTCGGCGGCAACCGCCTCGATGGTTTTGCCAGATTTGGCCCGTGTTTCTTCCAGCATCTCGGCCAAGCCATCGGACAACGTTGGCCCCGGCAGCACACTGTTCACGGTCACGCCGCTGCCAGCCACGCGTTTGGCCAACCCGCGCGAAACCGCCAGTTGCGCGGTTTTGGTCACGCCGTAATGCACCATATCTGCCGGAATATTTCGGCCCGATTCCGAGGAAATAAACACCACCCTGCCCCAGCCCTTTTTGACCATGGCCGGAACCAGCGCCCGGCTAAGGCGCACGCCCGACATCACGTTGGTTTGCCAATACTCTTCCCACACTTCATCCGAGGTATCGAAGTAATCGACGAGGCCGAAGATGCCCGTGTTGTTCACCAGAATGTCGACCGCAGGCAGCGCGGCTACCAGTTTGTCCGCCCCCTTCGCATCACTCAAATCGGCGGCGACACCACTCAAGGTCGCCTGCGGCGCCGCTTCACGCAGCCGCGCTATGGCTTTTCCACCGAGCCTTCGCTGCGACCGTTGATAATCACATGAGCCCCGCTAAGCGCCAGACCATGGGCGATGGCAAAACCAATGCCGCCGGTAGAGCCCGTGACCAGAGCGGTCTTGCCAGCCAGATTTATTTGCATGGGTTGTTCTCCGTTGCGTGCCAGGTACTATCCGAGGGATGCGCCAGCGAGTGATTGGGTAGAGGGAAAAGCCTAGTAGCCAACGTGTTAGTTCGCTGGCTATTTACAGGCGCCGGCGCGGGCACACAGCAAAGAGGATGTATGGGACTGTTTACCGACCTACCCGGCGATGACGGCGCCTCCGGCAAAGAACGGCGGCTGGCGACCATCGCGGTAATGACCACCACGGCGATGGCCGTGCTCGATGGCACCATCGTCAACGTTGCCCTCCCCTCGATTTCCACCGCCCTTGATGTGTCCGCGGCAGACGCAATCTGGGTCGCCAACGGCTATTTACTGGCGGCGGCAATGACCCTGATTACCTTCTCCGCCCTCGCCACCCGCGTCGGTTTTCGCGCGCTGTATGCCAGCGGCGCAGCGGTGTTCACCCTGGCCTCGCTGGGCTGCGCGTTATCGACCAACCTTGAAATGCTCACTGCCATGCGCGTGTTGCAAGGCATCGGCGGCGCGGCGGCGTTAAGCATTGGGCCGGCGATTTATCGCACGGTTTTCCCTACCCGTTTGCTGGGGCGCATTTTGGGTTTGAACGCCCTGCTGGTCGCCGCCAGTACCGCCGTCGGCCCAACCCTGGGCGGCGTTCTGTTGTCGGTGGCGGGCTGGGAATGGTTGTTTGCGCTAAATATTCCGCTGGGCATTGTGGGCGTCACCCTCGCCCTGCGCGCCATTCCCAAAACCGCAACCGTCAAAGGTCCCTTCGACTTGATCGGCGCGTGCCTCTCCGCCATCGCCATGGGCGCGGCAATTATGGCGACTGATGCGTTTAGCAACGGCCCGAATGCAGCGATTGCCGCTGTTTACAGCGTGGTAACGGTGGTGTCGGCGCTGGCGTTTGTGCGTCGGCAACGGCGCGCGCCCGCCCCGCTACTGCCGCTGGATATTTTTATATCTTCACGCTTTTCCCTGGCCGCCATGACCTCGCTGGCGGCTTTCGTCGCCCAGGGCATCATGATTATTTCGCTGCCGTTTCTGTTCCAGAACGCCTACGGCTACAGCGTGTTTCACGCCGCGCTGCTGTTTACCGCCTGGCCCATCGGCATCGTGCTGGCCGCACCGCAAGCTGGGCGCCTGGCCGACCACTACCGACCGGCATTGTTGTCCACCATCGGGCTCGGCCTGTTTACTCTGGGCTTGCTGTTACTGGCCTTTGTGCCGAGCCCGCAGGCACTGGATATTCTCTGGAAAGAGTTCCTATGCGGCGTGGGGTTCGGCTTCTTTCAAAGCCCTAACAATCGAGAAATACTCGCCAACGTAACGCGTGAGCGCAGCGGTAGTGCGTCGGGGGTATTGGCAATTGTGCGCACCTTCGGGCAATGCTTTGGCGCCGCGCTGGTGGCGATCATTCTGGCGACGTATACCAATAACTCAGGCGGCCACGCGGGAGCCGTTGCGGCGGATATTCATGCGATGCACCTGGCGATTGCGGTGGCTGCGGCAGCATCGGGGTTGGCGGCGTGCGTGAGTTTTGCGCGGATAAGAAGCTAGGCACGTGCGGACGTCGTCACCAACCGCCCACCCAACGAAACCGGATCGGCAAAATATCGCCGCAATGCGGTCGCCGTGTCCTCCGCCCAAATCGAATAAATGGCTGCCCCAGGGTGAAACCCATCCGCCGCCAACGCATCACCCTGCAACGCAAACTCGCTAGCCTGCAGCACGCAATCCACCCGCGCACCGGCCAACTGCGCCAATGCCACATTGAACTGCCGCGCCCGTCGCCCCAGGTACCAGCGCAACGGCTGCGGCAACGCCGGGAATAGCTGCATAGGCGGCACCGGCGCCAACAACACCTGGCGTGCGCCGTACTTCCACAGCAGCACATCCAGCAGCCGCCCCATGGCCACACTCCACTCGGACGCCGACAACCTGCCGGTTACGTCGTTTACGCCTACCGACACCAGCACCGCGTCATAGGGCTCAGTCGCCGTGCGATCGACCATGGCCAACACCTCGGCAATACCGAAGCCCGACTGCGCCATCAACTTCCAGCTCACGCGATAGTCCGCCGCCAGATTGGCAACCAGCCGCCCGCTCAGCGCCTCGGCCTGGCTGCTAACCCCAACGCCAGCGGCCGCCGAGTCTCCCAACACCAGCAACCGCATATGCGGCCCGCTGCCGCTTACGCCGTTCCGCTCACCCGCAGGCTCCGGCAGTTTCGGCGTAACCCGGCGCACATAGAGCCCTTGCAGCAACAGCAAAGGCGCCAGTAACAGTTTGATCAGGGTTTCAACCATGGATGCTCTGCCCTGCCCCTTTGAGGTAGCCGTTAAGCCGCCGTTTGATTCTGGCCTCCAACTGAGGGTCGTCCATCGCGACCAACTGCAGGCGTACCCACTCGCGCCACCCAGCTTTCTTTTCACCCCGGGCATCGAGCAAACGGCTGCATTCCCACGCAGCGTCTACCGACAGTTGCGCGTCCAATTCGAGCTGGCGTTGATAGCTTTCGAAGCAACCTTGGCGATGCTGTTGAATGGCCATCCGTTCGGCGGCAGGAAGCTGGCTGAGGTTGAAGGTCATGACAAAATCCCTGTAAGCTGGTTATGCATACAGTATTTGGAGCAAGTGATGAACTGTCAACACGCGTCTGAACACGATAGCCAAAATCATCTGGAAAACACCGACCCGCAGCCCATGGAAACCATGGATTACCTGCGCCTGGCCAGTTTTATCCAATACCTGCGCAATGGCACCGCAGAGCCCCACAACGCAGAGAATTCGGGCGTTGTAGAAGCCTGAGCCGCTCTGCTACGGGCATAAGCGGGCTGAAAACGCGCGCAAAATATCAATAGCCAGCATTCCACAAGCCTGATTATCATAAGCATGCTTATGTATTCTCAGGTGAGTGTATGGCTGTCCAGACTATTGGTTTTGCGTTGCATGACGTCGCGCGGTTAATGCGCAAACGCTTCGAACAGCGTGCCCGGCAATTGGACCTAACACGCTCGCAGTGGCAGGTGCTGGCCAAGCTGGCGCACAACGAAGGTATTCATCAGAAAGGCCTGGCCGACCTATTGGAGATTGAGTCGATCACCCTGGTCCGCCTGCTGGACAAAATGGCCGAGCGCGGCCTGATCGAACGGCGCCCCCACCCCACCGACCGCCGTATGACTTTGCTCTACCTTACCGAAGCGGCCCACCCACTGCTCGAGACAATGCGCGCATTGGGCGAGCGCACGCGTCAGGAAACCATGGCCGACTTCACCTCGGACGAACACCAACTGCTTCAGCAGTTTCTCGACCGCATGCGCAGCAACCTGCTGGAAGCCTGCGGTAACCCGGTTGATGAAGACGACGAGGAGCTTGCCCATGGCCACCTCTGAAATGCGCCCCGTAAAGCTCGACTCCCAGCACATTGACCGCCCCCAGCAGCCACCGGCCGAGCCCACCACCAGCGCCCAGCCGGCAGAAACCGTGGACCCCAAACGCCAACGCCTGCGCACCGGCCTGTTCCTGCTGCTGCCCGTTGCGCTCGTCGCCTGCGCCTGCCTGTATATGTTCGGCGGCCAGGTGGTAAGCACCGACAACGCCTATATCCAGGCCGACCGCGTGGGCGTTTCCACCGATGTGGCAGGCATTGTCGAAGCCGTTGAAGTCACCGATAACCAGCTCGTCAGCAAAGGCCAGGTACTGTTTCGTCTGCGCCCCGAGCCGTTCCAGATCGCGCTCAACAACGCCAAGGCGCAGCTGGGCGAAGTGCGTAATCAGTTGATGAACCTCAAGGCCAGCTACGAGCAAGCCCAAGCCGAGATCACCCAGGCCCAGGCCGACGCGCCGTATTACCAGAAGAACCTGGCCCGCTTGGAAAAGCTGGTAAGCGTGTCCGCCGTGTCGCAAACCCAGTACGACGACGCCCTGCATAACCTGCAAACCACCCAACAGAAAGTCGCCGTCGCCCGCGCCCAGGCGCAAGCCACCCTGGCGCAATTGGGCGGCAGCCTGGATCTGCCGCTTGAACAACAACCCACCTACCAACAAGCCCAGGCCCGCGTCGATGAAGCCCAGCGCAACCTGAGCAACTCCGTGGTGGTAGCGCCGTTTGCCGGCGTGGTCACCAACGTCGATTCACTATCTGCCGGCGCCTACCTGCAACCGCCGCAGTCCGGCTTTAGCCTGGTATCCAGCGAACATATGTGGGTAGCCGCCTCGCCCAAGGAAACCGAACTCACCCATATGCAAGCCGGCCAACCGGTCACCATCAGCGTCGACGCCTACCCCGGTGTCACCTGGCACGGCACGGTCGACAGCATCAGCCCGGCCTCTGGCTCGAGCTTTTCCCTGCTGCCCGCGCAAAACACCACCGGCAACTGGGTGAAAGTTGTACAGCGCATCCCCGTGCGCATCCGCATCGACGACATGCCCGGCAAGCCGCCGCTGCGCCACGGCATGAGCGTGGAAGCCGACGTCGATACCGGCCAGGCCCGCGGTTTGCCTGACTTTCTGACCGGCCTGTTCGCCGCCAAAGCCCAGGCCCATGAGTGACACCAATGCCGTAATGGCGCCCTCCACCGAGCGCCTGATGATCACCGCCTGCGTGGTATTGGCCGTGATCATGCAGGCGCTGGACACCACCATCGCCAACGTCGCGCTGCCCTATATGCAAGGCAGCGTGTCGGCCAGCTCCGACCAGATCAACTGGGTGCTCACTTCCTACATCGTCGCCGCCGCCATCATGACCCCGCCGTCGGCCTTTCTGGCCCGCCGCTTCGGCCGTAAGACCGTGCTGCTGTGGGCCATTGCCGGGTTTGTGGCAGCGTCGGTGCTGTGCGGCATTGCCCACTCGCTTGGCGAAATCATCACCTTTCGCCTGCTGCAAGGTCTGGCGGGCGCCGCATTGGTGCCGTTGTCGCAAGGCATTCTGCTGGATATCTACCCGCTCGAAGAGCGCGGTTCGGCCATGGCGCTGTTTGGTGTGTCCGTCATGGTCGGCCCGGTGCTGGGGCCCATGCTCGGCGGCTGGCTGACCGAAAACTTCAGCTGGCGCTGGGTGTTCTTTATCAACTTGCCGATTGGCCTGCTGGCCTTTGTCGGCATCGTTCGCTACGTGCAGGAAACCACGGCACAAAAGGACGCACGCCTCGACTGGTTAGGCTTTGGCGCACTGAGCGTGGCGATTATGGCGCTGCAATTGTTCCTCGATCGCGGCGAACAACTGGGTTGGTTTTCATCGGTGGAAATCCTGATCGAAGCCGTGGTGGCCGCCTCGGCCGTCTACATCTTTCTGGTCCACACCTTCACCTCGAAAACACCCTTTATCAGCCCCAAGCTGTTCCACGACCGTAACTTCGCCTTGAGCGTGGTGTTTATCTTCATCATCGGCATCACCTACCTGGCTTCGCTCGCGCTGATGACCCCGTACCTGCAAAACCTGATGGGCTACCCAGTGCTAAAAGCCGGCATGGCCATGGGGCCGCGCGGCCTTGGCACCATGCTGACCATGTATGTGGCCGGCAACCTGATCGGCAAAGTCGACACCCGCTTGTTGCTGTTTTGGGGGCTTGCGCTGTCGTCTGGCTCAATGTGGCTGATGACCGGCTGGACGCCCGACGTGTCGATGCAAACCATCATCTGGGTCGGCTTTATCCAGGGCGCCAGTTTGGGCCTGCTGTTTGTGCCGCTATCGACCGTGGCCTTCGCCACCCTGCCCGCCCATTTGCGCGCCGACGGTACGGGCCTTTACAGCTTGTCGCGCAACGTGGGGTCCAGCGTCGGCATCTCTATCGTCACCGTGCTGCTCTCGCAGAACATGCAGGTGAACCACGCCGAGATCGGCGCCCATGTCACGCCGTTCAATCGCCTGTTCAGCGCCTGGCCCATCAGCAGCTTTCTCGACCCAATGACCGCCAGCGGCCGCGCGATGCTGGATGGGTTGATCAGCAAGCAGGCGGCGTGGGTGGCCTATATCGACGACTTCAAACTGCTGATGGTGCTGTCGCTGCTGGTGATGCCGCTGTTGGTGTTTATCAAGCCGAACGCAGCGCCGGCGGCCAGTGACCACGGCCCCGTGTTGGAGTAATCCGCTGTTGCTTTTGTAGGGTGTGCTACGCGCACCATGGCGTATTCCCAGGGATCGCTTGGTGCGCATAGCACACCCTACAAAGGCCAGATCAAGCGCAACAAAAAGCCCCGCACTTGGCGGGGCTTCTACTTTCACTAAACCGGCTCTTTCTTCTTCAACGGATACACCAACTGCTTGAGCATCCCGTTAGGCAATTCCTTGCCAAACACCCCATAACGCTTGGGCCACTCGTTCGGCGGCAGCTTGAACGTGCCGAACAGCATGTCCACCAGCGGCGTGTGAATCGCGTAATTCTTGTAGATGTAATCAATGTGCCGCGCGTGGTGCCAATGGTGATAACGAGGCAACACCAGAATGTAATTCAGCCAGCCGCCATTGATCTTCACATTCGCATGCGCCAACACCGCCTGCACGCCGATCAGAATTACATAGGCATTCATCGCCTCGGTCGAAAAGCCCAGCAACATCAGCGGCACCAACACCCCGGTGCGCGTCAGCAACACCTCGGCAAAATGCACCCGCGAACCCGCCAGCCAGTCCATGGAGGTGCTGGAGTGATGCACCGCGTGGAACTTCCACATCCACGGCACCACGTGATACAGACGATGCAGCCAGTATTGGCCCAGGTCCGCGACAAACACCGCCATCACAAACTGCACCGCAATTGGCAGGCCGCGAACGAACCCCTGCACCGTATCCGACACCGCCCAACCGGCCAGAAAGCTCGACGAGGCCGTGACAAAAATCAGGATAAATTGCACCGCCATATGGCTGACAAAGAAGTAGCACAGGTCCGTGCGCCAATGCGGCCGCAGAATCTTCAGCTCCGGGTCTTTGGCGTACAGCTTTTCCAGCGGAATAAACACGATGGCCGACACCAGCAACGCCAGAATGAACCAGTCCAACCCCAGCGAATACGGCGAATGCCCCACCGTGTCGAACTGAATATTGGTGCCACCCAGCAATAGCGCCGCCCCCGAACTCACCATGCCGGTGATGCCCAGGCGCTTACGGTTGTTTAAAAGAATATTCAGCGTGCCCAAGGCAAAGGAAACGGCCAGCCCGATCAGCAGCGCCGTGCGGGCAAACTGCTCGCTGTATACCTTGCGAAACTCGGCAAAGGTCAGCCATTCAGGAAAGAGAAAACACAACACCGCCAGCAAACTGAGCAACCCGGTGGCGGCCGAGATATAGCCACTGATACGGCCCTCGCCGATGCGAAATGCATCCGAGCCATGGCGGTCGAAATAGGCTTTGATTTTTTGCATGCACGGTTCTCCTTGTGCGCGGTGTGAATATCAGATGCCAGGTGCAGCAAATTCATCACAGCATCCGCTGTGACAACCCCCACAACTCCGCCCTACAGAAACCAAGCCTATAAAAAAGGGGGCTACGCCCCCTTCTCCGCACGCCCGGCAAACACCCTTTAGGCAGCCGCGCCCTGGCACGCTCTAGTCAGCGCTTTAGCCATTTCACTCAAGGTCTGCAGAATGGCCCGCTCGTGATCTTTATTCATCAGCGAGTCAGCGGCAGCCAGGGTTTCGACGTACATCATCAAGTCGGCCGCTCGTGCGAGCGCCTCTTCGACAGGTGCGCCGGCATTGACCAGGAACAGCGGTTCGCTGCCCGCGAGGTCGAAGGGTTGGAACGTGGTTATTTTGGATTTTGCTTTCATGGTGAATCCTTCCGAAAAGTGAGAGGACCGCCACGACTCGTCGCCAAACGATAGGGTGGCAGCTGTACACGGGTTGGCGAACCGGTTCGGAAGCACACCGGCATACCCGAAGGTATCCCGCGCACAGCCGCCATAGCTGTGCAGCGGACGCAAAAAAAGCGCCTGCTTCACAGAGATGGGCGCTTATGCGCATTCCGAACTTTGGGTCGCCAAACCCAATCGCTAATGTGTAGCGACGGCGGGACTATAGGATGGGCTCGGCGGAGATGGCAACGGCTTTTTTGGGCTAAAAACGTCTGCGGGAAATGTCACACGTAGGGTGTGCTGTGTGCACACCAGCTTTTTCTTTCCGGAGATTCGTCCACCTATTGTCGGAACACGAGACGAGTTTGTTCCTAACGAACCACCAGCCTTGCCGCCATCGCCAACACTGCGTCATGACCCACCAGCAAATCTGCGACGTCCAGCGCCACCTCTATATCCGGTTCAATCCCCACTCCCTCAAGTGCGCGCCCATCGCTCAAATACTCACGCCTCGCACCGACGGCAAAAATCATGTCGGTACCAATCGAAGTGAAATACGGTTGCCCGCTACTGCCAAACGTACTCTCCCCCACTAGCGTGGTTCTCGGGCGTTGTTTGAGTGCCAGAATCAGGTTCTCGCAGGCGGAGGCGCAGCCTCGATCAATCAGCACGATCAACTGGCGGGTAAATACGGGGTTGGATTTCTTCAGTACTGGTTGTTTGAAACGTAGCGCCACACGCGTTTTCTCGAACAGTTCAAGGCTCGGCGGATCGTCTCTGATCGTGGCGGTAGATAACTCAGCCTCCCGCCCGCTTTGGTGTTCTCGCTCGCCGATTTTCGGCCAAAGCCACTCGGCCATCAGGGCGCCAATAAGCCGTACCGGTGTGCTGCCGCCACCATTGCCACGCAAATCAAGAATGAGCGAAGAACGCGCGGCATTGGTCGCGAAAAAGTCGATGGCTGCGCGTTCAAAGTCTGGATGGGAGAACGATTTGATCGGGTGGTAGATGGGTGCGAGTTCGTCGGGTGGTCTATTCAATACCGGTTCGGCCAGGGCTTCGGAGCGGTCGATGGAAACCGTCACGCCCGTCCCTAGCGTAAGGGAGAACACCTGCGGCCAAAGCGCAGCTGAACTGGTGAGTTTGGCTGCGCGCGCGCGTTCGCTACTGGCCGATATCAGGGGCGCCAGCTCCAGATAAAACTCGTCGATGGCCTGACCGTCGATTTGCTGCACAGTGCTGCCCACTGGGAGTTGCTGCCGCTGGGAACGCACCACCAACCACGCGTTATCAACCCGGTACAGCGCAAACCCGAGCGGTTGGCCAAAGCACCTTTGCATCCAGCTATCAAAGAAAAAGGTGTGGGCGTTTTTCAGGCTGGCGGCCAGCCGCAGCAACGATTTTGCGTAGTCGGCTCTGCTGTTGCTGGCAACCGACTCCTCCAGGTGTGCGTTGAAATTCACCTCAAACTCAGCGCGCGACCCCCCTTCCCAGTGGGCAAAGTACTTATCTACCGCCGCATACACCCGCGCAGAATAGTGCAGGCGTTGAGCGAGCGATAACGTGCTGGTGTCTCCAAGCGAACTCACGTCAATCCTTCTCGCTTGTGGCGCCAGTAGACGAGCCTGCCTGCCCACCAAACGGCTCAGTCGTTGCTGAGCGTTGAGCACCCAGCAACATCTCAACTCCAAACGGCTCCTCACCCAGCGGCTTTTCCTTGGCAGGCGTGGCGGCGACGTTGGCCAGGCGGTTATCGGCCACCGACTTGGCGCGGGCTTTACGCTGCGACTTGGACGGTATCTGCTCGAAACATTGCAGCCGGGCAGCTTCGTTCTTGATGTCCTTGCAGGTGGCCTGCATGGCCAGGCGTACGCATTTGGGCGAATCGCTGAGCCCTGAGCCACCCATACATGGCACCGCGAACACGGCAGCCGAAGCAGTGCCCCAGTTGCTGGATTCATCGGCCTGAGTAGTCGCCGAAAGCGGCGCCAATAGAAGGATAAAAGCGAGGTTACGAAACTGCGGTTTGACCATGGACGTTCTCCTGAACTGACGACACTTAGTCCCTTATGAAGGCAATCGCATACACCGTCGTTTGATACACGAAGCGCATGACATTTCAAAGGACAGATGCGGCCGAGGGTCCTGGTCAGGTGTCAAGATTGCAGAATCGGCTTGAGCCTTGACGGTCTTTACTCGGTTTCCCGATAGAAGCCCATAAGACCTAAAAGGGGGAGGATTTATTAATTCGTCCTGGTTTAGGTTTTCCCCTCGCAGTTAATTCTCAGCGCTGTTATCGCTCTCTAAACAAGCGTTCAGCGAATCCGGTTTTTAAAATACTCTACGCAATAAAATTAGAGCCGCTTGATAAATCCGCCCTCCTTTTGTCTTTACATCATCTAGATAAGGCATTCCACATCTTCACCATGTGCGTTATTTAGCTTCCAAAGTACCAATGTACTCTCGTATTCTTTTATCGAACTCAATCCAACTGCCATCAACTAGATGACTGCCATAAATCAAATACCTTACTTTCAACCCCGGAGCCACTCTGCTTACAACTTTACAAGAAAAACTTTTTTCACCCTCGCCAGAGATTGGAGGTGCCGCACAGGATGCGTAAGCATAAGAGTAATTTGTCGAAACATATATCCTCCTTCTTTCACCGCACTCATTAAGTCGAGCAATGGTCGCGCCATCTTTGCCAGCGCAATTTACATCATCGTACAAATAGGTATTTTTTACGTCGCTGGGAATAATTCTATAACTTCTATTCCCCACTTGCCAAAAATCAACCTCCCGCCTCACAAACTCATCAGACGACTCTTCTTCATCTGCTGCTGAAACAGTTAACTGCCCTGAAGAAATGTAACTAATTTCACTCCCAGCCAAAGGCCTTAGATCTCTAAAACTAATGACTGGCCTAATCTCTTGTTTTGTCACATAGACGGACAAGACGACATCAAATTCGTACCGCCTTAGATTACCAATCCCTTGCATTTCGGGCGGAATTCTCAGGGTGAATTTCGTGCCGTTTGGATCCGGCACATAACAGGGACCGGTTCCTTTGACCTCTACGCTGCAAGGCACCTTCTTCCCTTTTGATGTAATACCGACCAATCTTTCTTTATCGTGCTCAAAAAAACCAAAGAATTGAAAACCGATGGACAGGCTCAACAAAACGAAAATAACCACAACCAACCTAACTAGACCAGCTCTAACCGACCTAATCATTACTCGCTCCTCATTACTTCAGATACTTACCGCAATCTCTGGAGATAAAAAAGCGGACAGATTTATTAATCTGCTCTAATTTTGGCCGCCCCTTCCCGTCTCTTCTTTCTCGCTAGTCAGGCGCCATTTAAGCTAATAATCTGAAATCTTCTCCAAAACCCCTCCGATTCCACCTTGCACTCCGCAGAAGTTTCTACAGTCACCTTCACCCTTGCTCACTTCCACCACATTGCCTTTGAAGCTGAATAAAATTACGCATTGAGCACTTTTTTTAGAACTCACAAGATAACCTTCGAAGTTACCTTTCCACCGTTGGTGTTCCGGGTCGTTGCGGAACACATAAGTCTTTTCTTGTGGGGTGGTGGGCGTTGTTTCAGTTGCATAGCCAGGCACTTCACAGCGAGAAAGCGGCGATTCGGACACATACTTAAAAACAAGGTGATCCCCCTCATCCATGGCTAACAAGGTCTGATATCCATTGGCGCTAGACGCCCGCCATACACCATCTGCTTTCGCCATGCTGATTAACGCCGAACTAGCAACGATCACCAAAATACAAGTTCGCATTTCTCCGGTCTCCCCGGTTTTAGTTGGCGTCCGCACCAAGCCGCGCGACCCCAGCCAAACGCCCACGTCGAATGCTTCCAAGCCGCCTGGAGCGTTTCATATTGCGATATAGCCTTGGCAGCTCCGGCATTGGCGCCGTGCCCAATCGAAATGCCCAATAAGCGACGCCTGTGGTCACCATCAATATCCGTCGCTCTTTGCGTTCCTGTAGCTCTAGAAGTTCTTTGATAAAGCTGAAGAAACTCGCCTGACTTAGGTAGTCGTCGTTGGCTTTTTCAATAAGTCGCTCGGCAACTGATCGCGCGCTGCCTATCAGCGATGCCAGCGGGATTACCACGACGGCAAAGGGAAAGACCAAGTGTTTGGTTATCAGCCAGGAAATTTCGCCGATGTCGCTGAAAAGTGTCGGCAGTTGCGCATAAAAGGTTTGCTTATCCAGCAAGGTTACGACGATGGCCGCCACCACCGCGAGAAGCCCGCCCAGGTATGAGGCAAAGTTGCTCGCAGCGGGAATACCGAAAAAGGCTCGCGCTTTTTTAACAACCGGGTCACCGGACTTGGCGTCGATTGACTGGTGCCATTCCCACTTGTCGATTAGCGATCGGGCCAGCACTTCGAAGTCTCGTTGCTCGCCAAACAGCTCGATGATGGTGGCGACTCGCTCCTTCTCAGTAGCCATTAACGCACGCCGAAGTTTGGGTTCTGCAGCGCCCGGGTTTGAGCGCAAGTAGCGGCGTTTATTGGCCTCTACGATCAATTGAACGAAGCCACATATCAGCGCCAACTCGACAGACAGAACGACCCAAGGAATGTGGGAGTAAGCGGTTGAACCGTAGACCACACTGGCTATCACGGACAGCGCGATAGCCGCCGTCAGAACAGTGGCGAGCGTAAAAGTCAGACAAAAGATACGTGAGTTGAACACGTAGGAAGGGATCGGGCGGAATTGCCGCCGGTAGGTTTTGACCTTGTGCGAGATCGACCGCATTTACACATCCTTGTCGTAGCAGTTGCGCGCTACTAGAGCACATGGCCACGGGCATTGCGATAGTTGGTTGGGCGGGGCTGGCATTTTCGTTTACAGGAATCGAGGCTGAAGCGCTCTCCCACAAGAGCGCGCAATACATGTGGGAGAGACCGGTCCGGCGCTCCGGTTAGCCTCGATAGCCTTTACTCAGTGTCCCGATAGCACCCATAAAAAAAGCCCCGCACTAAGCGGGGCTTCCTTTTGCTGCGTTACACAGCCCTCACCCGCGCTGCGACAAGTCCATCAACTCCCGATTCGCCACTGCATACATGGCGTAATCCGTCCCCGTGGCTGCACGCAGTTCGCCGAGCATGGCCTTCCAGCGATCAACCATCGGCCGATGCTGTTCGATCCACACCTGGGTGCGTTCTTCCATATCCGCCGGGGCGTCGGCCATTTGTAGTACCGACACGGTGATGGCCCGCTGTTGCCAGTCGAGGTCGTCGCGAAAGGCTTCGCGGGCCAGCGCTTGCCAGTTGTTTTCTACCGGCAGGCTGGTGATCTGTTGCAGGTACCACGACAGTTCCAGCGTGCCACCCACGGCGAAGTACGCGGCCGCCACCTGGGCCGGGTCCTGGCCGGTGATGTCGGCGGCTTCGATGATCGGCAGCAGGGTGTAGAGGTGGCTGGTGCCGGCCACTACGCGCGCCAGTTCTTCGGGTACGCCTTGTTCCACGTAGTTCTGGAATTTGGCCAGCCATTGTTCACGCGCCGGGCCTTCGAGCAGGCCGTCGAGCTGTTTGGCTAACGCTTCCAGGCGTGGGGCGAAGTGGCCGACGTCGCGGGCGGCGTCCAGTTCGTTGCGGCGGCTGCGCAGGAACCAGCGCGTGGCGCGCCGGCCGAGGCGCATCAGTTCGTCCATCAGCTGCAGCTGCAGGTCGGCGGGCACTTTGTAGTCGAGTGCTTCGATCTGCGCCCACCAGTACGGCAGACGGAAGACGTCCCGCACGATCACATAGGCGCCGGCCACGTTGGCGGCGCTCATGCCGGTGGATTCCTTCAGGCGCTGCACGAAGGTGATGCCCATGTGGTTGACCAGGTCGTTGGCGATCTGGTTGCTGACGATCTCGCGTTTGAGGCGGTGGCGGCGCATGGCTTCACCGAACTTCTTCGCCAGCAGCGGCGGGAAGGCGATTTCCATTTCGCGCGCCAGGTAGTCGTCGTCCGGCACCAGGGAGGTGAGCAGCGATTCCTTGAGGTCGATTTTGCTGTAGCTGATCAGCACCGACAGCTCCGGCCGGGTCAGGCCATGGCCGTTGGAGACGCGCTCGGCCAGTTGCTCGTCGGTGGGCAAGAACTCCATGGGGCGGTCGAGTTTGCCGGCGGCTTCCAGGGCGGTAATCAGGCGTTTGTATTCGCCCATGCTGCCGCGTGCGCGGCGTTGGGCCAGGGACAATGCCTGGGTTTGCTTGTAGTTGTTGGCCAACACCAGGCTGCCCACGGCGTCGGTCATTTCGGCCAGCAGTTTGTTGCGCTGTTTGCCGGTCATGTCGCCGGCGGCGACGATTTCGTTGAGCAGAATCTTGATGTTCACTTCGTGGTCGGAGCAGTCCACACCACCGGCGTTGTCGATAAAATCGGTGTTGCTCGCGCCGCCATTCAGGCCGTATTCAACGCGGCCCAGTTGGGTCATGCCGAGGTTGCCGCCCTCGCCCACCACCTTGGCGCGCAGTTCGCGGCCGTCGACGCGCAGGGCGTCGTTGGCTTTGTCGCCGACGTCTACGTGGCTTTCGGTGCTGGCTTTTACGTAGGTGCCGATGCCGCCGTTCCACAGCAAATCCACCGGTGCTTTAAGCAAGGCGTTGAGCAGTTCGGTGGGTGGCAGCTTGTCGGCGGTTATGTCGAAGCGTTCTTTCATTTCCGGGCTGATGGCGATGCTTTTGGCGCTGCGCAAAAACAGACCGCCGCCTTTGGAAATCAGCGAAGCGTCGTAGTCGGCCCAGCTGGAGCGCGGCAGGTCGAACAGGCGTTTGCGTTCTACAAAGCTCGAGGCTGCATCCGGGTTCGGGTCGATAAAGATATGCAGGTGGTTGAAGGCGGCGACCATTTGCAGTTTGTCCGACAGCAGCAGGCCGTTGCCGAATACGTCGCCGGCCATGTCGCCGATCCCGATCACGGTGGTCAGGTCTTTCTGCACATCGAT
The DNA here is from genome assembly GCF_056174845.1 of Pseudomonas sp. CC11G. Taxonomy (NCBI): domain Bacteria; kingdom Pseudomonadati; phylum Pseudomonadota; class Gammaproteobacteria; order Pseudomonadales; family Pseudomonadaceae; genus Pseudomonas; species Pseudomonas sp. CC11G. The sequence continues at coordinate 32,899 of NZ_JBWBZC010000014.1, read as the reverse complement.
GCCGCGTTCGCGGAAGTGGCGTTGCACCGAAACCCAGCCGCCTTTCGCGGTAATGCCCATGCCTTTGTGGTCGTAGCCGGCCGAGCCGCCGGAGGCGAACGCGTCGCCGAGCCAGAAGCCGTATTCGCCGGCAATGCCGTTGGCAATGTCGGAGAAGGTGGCGGTGCCTTTGTCCGCGGCCACCACCAGGTACGGGTCGTCTTCGTCGTGGCGTACGACGTTTTGCGGCGGTACTACGTCGCCTTCTTTCAGGTTGTCGGTAATGTCCAACAGGCCGGAAATAAAGATGCGGTAGCAGGCGATGCCTTCGGCCAGCACTTCATCGCGGCTGCCGCCAATCGGCATGCGGCGTGGTACGAAACCGCCCTTGGCGCCCACCGGCACGATCACCGCGTTTTTCACTTGCTGGGCTTTCACCAGGCCGAGCACTTCGGTGCGGTAGTCCTCTTCACGGTCGGACCAGCGCAAGCCGCCGCGCGCTACTTTGCCGCCGCGCAGGTGCACGCCTTCCACCCGTGGCGAGTACACGAAGATTTCGAACAACGGCACCGGTTTCGGCAGGTCGGCGATGGTGCGCGAGTTGAATTTGAAGCTGAAGTAAGGCTTGGCTTTACCGTCGGCATCGGCCTGGTAGAAGTTGGTGCGCAGGGTGGCTTTGATCAGGTCCAGGTAGCGCCGCAGGATGCGGTCTTCGTTCAGCACCGCTACGTCGTCCAGGGCGGTGAGAATCGCCTGTTCTAGACGCAGCTGTTTGTCGGCCAGATCGTCAGCCGTCAGCTTGCGCGCCAGGTAGAAACGGGTTTTGAACAGACGCACCAGTTCCTTGGCGATGTCGACGTGGTTGAGCAAGGCGCTGGCGATATAGCTGAGGTCGAAGCCCAGGCGAATCTGTTTCAGGTAGCGGGCGTAGGCACGCAGCAAGGCCACGTCGCGCCACGGCATAGCGGCGGTGAGGACCAGGCGGTTGAAGGCGTCGTTTTCGGCGGCGCCACCGACGATCTGCACGAAGGCGTCTTGCAGCGTGTCGTTGAGTTGCTGGATATCCAGGTCCAGGCCTTCGGCGTAGGTGAAGGCGAAGTCGTGAATCCAGAATTCGCGGCCGTTCTGGTGGTGCAGGCGGTACGGGAATTCACCCAGCACGCGCAGGCCGAGGTTTTCCAGAATCGGCAGCACGTCCGAAAGCGCCAGCGGCGTGTCGGCGTGGTAGAGCTTGCAGTGCAGTTCCTGGCCACCGGCGCTTAGCGGCTGGTAGAAGCTCATCACCAGCGGACGTTCGTCCGACAGGCTCAGCAGGTGCTGCATATCCACCACAGCGGAGTGCGGTGCAAAGCGCTCGCGGTAGCCGGCGGGGAAGCTTTTCGGGAAGTCGGCAAGCACGCGGGTGCCTTTGGCTTCGCCGAGGCTTTCCACCACAAGGCCGGCGTAATCGTCTTTCCACGAGCGGCAGGCTTGAATGACTTCGCGCTCGATCTGCGCCTGGTCGATGTTCAGCTTGGTTTTCGGGTCGATGCGCAGAATGAATTGCACGCGGGCCAGTACGGACTCGGAGAAGTAGGTCCAGAACTCGCAGTCGGTGGCTTGCAGGCGGTCGACCAGCACTTGCTGAATGCGGATGCGGCTTTCGGTGGAGTACACGTCGCGCGGCACATAGGCCAGCGCGTACACAAAACGGCCGTACGGATCGGCGCGCAGGAACAGGCGGATTTTGTTGCGTTCCTGAATCTGCACGATGGCCAGCGAGGTGTTGTACAGCTCGTCGACCGGGGTTTGGAACAGGTCATCGCGCGGCAGCACTTCCAGCACTTTCACCAGCTCTTTGCCCAGGTGACCCTGCGCGGTAAAGCCTGAACGCTGCTCGACCTCGGCAACCTTGCGGCGGATATACGGAATGCTGCGCACGCTTTCGCTGTAGGCGATGGAGGTGTAAATGCCCATAAAGCGGCATTCCTTCACGACCTTGCCCTTGGCATCCAACTCACGGATGGAGACAAAATCCGGGTACGCCGGGCGGTGCACGCGGCTGGGTTGCGCGGCCTTGGCGAACGACAGCAGCACCGGCTCGCGCAGGTATTTTACGGCGTACTCTTCGATATGCAGGTCCGCGGCGGTGAGGCCGGTGCGCAGGCGCTTGGACAGCCCCAACAGGCTGCTCTCGTCGTAGGTGATATGGCCGCCTTCGGCCTCATCCGCCACGGTGAATTCTTCGTAACCCAAAAACGTGAAGTGGTGTTCCATCAGCCAGGCGAGGAACACTTTGATTTCCGCCAGCTCAGCGGCGTCAACCTTGAGCTTGGCTTTGCCCAACCAGGTGAGCAGTTCGGTGACCTTGTTACGCATCGGCTGGAAGTCGGCGACGGTGATGCGCACTTCTTCCAATACTTCGAGCAGCGCATTTTCGAGCGTGCGCATATCGGTGGCGTTGGCGCTGCGGTCGATCTCCAGAAAGATCAGCGACTCTTGCTGCACGTCTTTGCCGGTGGCGCCTTTGGCCAACACTTCCAGCAGCTCGCCTTTCTTGTTGCGACGGGTGCTGAGCACGCTGTTTTGCAGGGTATGGATGCTGTAACCGCGGCGGTTCAGTTCCATGCGTACCGAGTCGACCAGAAACGGCACGTCGGGGTGCAGCACTTCCACGGCGGTGTGGGTGGACTGCCAACCATGTTTTTCGTAATCGGGGTTGAAGACCCGCACCTGCGGCTTGGCGCTGTCGAAGCGCTCCAGCAGGCGCCAGGCTGACAAGGTGCAGCCGACGAGGTCAGAGAGGCGACGCTGGGTCAGTTCCTCGAGGGCGATGATGCCGAAAAATTGCTCGGCGAACAGGGCAACTTGTGCCAATGCCTGTTCGCTAACGTGCTGCGCCAGTGCCGCTTGCAGTTGCTGCTGAAAGTCGGCTTTGCTGGCCGCCGTAAAGAACGCCATGGTTATGCTCCGCGGGGTTTGTTATTCATGGAAGAGCTCGCTGAATTCATACCTGACCGAACGCGCCGTGTGCCGGTGCCGACAATTACATGGGCAGGGCACCTTGCTATTCGGGTTGCACAACAGTCTAGGCCATTGTTGAAACCCGCCAGTGCACGCGGCGACCATCAAGTCACGCGTAGCTTAACGATAGGCTGTGACCGAGGGATTGCGATGGGGCGACATATTCGGTCAACAGATGCGGTGCTCTATTCCGGCGCTTGTACACCAGTCGGTACAAAACCACCGTCGTCCCAGCGCAGGCTGGGACCCAGTGGTCCGGCATTCCGGATGTCGGAACGATCACCGCTCTCCTGAACGACTCTGGATTCCTGCCTGCGCAGGAATGACGGAAGTTGGGCGCAAACCTCCGTCGCCCCAGCGAAGGCTGGGACCCAGTGGTCCGGCATTCCGGATGTCGGAACGATCACCGCTCTCCTGAACGACTCTGGATTCCTGCCTGCGCAGGAATGACGGTGAAAACTTTCACACCATCGACATGCCTGCGCTGGAACGACGGTGTTGTGCGTGACCCGCCGCTCATTCCCCCCGCGCACGATAGCCGCCACTCCTCGTTATGCATTAAAGTGTCACGCCATTCGCAGCCACCCCGCAGGCCTAGCCGCTGGCTGTGAGCCGTTGCACCTCGTCAATCCGCCAGGAAACCTTCCACGATGGAACACCGCGAAGCGCTAGTCGCCCTGCGTCAATTTCTCTCCACGCAGATTCTGGGCCAGGAAAAACTCATCGAGCGGTTGTTGATTGCCCTCCTCGCCGACGGCCATATTCTGGTGGAAGGCGCGCCAGGTCTGGCCAAGACCAAGGCGATCAAGGAACTGGCAGAAGGCGTCGAGGCCGAATTCCACCGCATTCAGTTCACCCCCGATTTGCTGCCTGCCGACATCACCGGCACGGAAATCTATCGTCCGGAAACCGGCAGCTTTGTGTTCCAGCAGGGGCCGATTTTCCACAATCTGGTGCTGGCGGACGAAATCAACCGGGCCCCGGCCAAGGTGCAATCGGCGTTGCTCGAAGCCATGGCCGAGCGCCAGGTGAGTGTGGGGCGCAGCACCTACGATCTGTCGCCGCTGTTTTTGGTAATGGCCACGCAAAACCCGATTGAGCAGGAAGGCACCTATCCGTTGCCCGAGGCTCAGCTCGACCGCTTTCTGATGTACGTGAAAATCGGTTTCCCCGACGCCTCGGTGGAACGCAAGATTCTCCAGCAAGCTCGCGGCGAAGCCCTGAACGGTGAAACCAAGCCGGAACATAAAGTGAGCCAGCAAGCCATCTTCGCCGCGCGCAAAGAAGTGCTCGGCTTATATATGGCCGACGCGGTGGAGGAATACCTGGTGCAGCTGGTGATGGCCACGCGCACCCCGGCCAAGTTCGACCCGGAACTGGCCGAGTGGATTTCCTATGGCGCCAGCCCGCGCGGTTCCATTTCCCTTGACCGTTGCGCCCGCGCCCACGCCTGGTTGGCCGGCCGTGATTTCGTGTCGCCGGAAGATATTCAGGCCGTGCTGTTCGACGTGCTGCGTCACCGCATCATTCTGTCGTTCGAAGCCGAGGCCGCCGGTATCGACCAGGACCGGGTGCTGCAACGCATCCTCGATGTGGTTGCCGTGGCCTGATCGCCATGCAACCTATCGCCGCCAGCGAACCGGGCATTCGCGTCAGCCTGGCCGAACTGATCGACATGCGTCACCGCATTCGCGAAGTGCAGCTGTTTTCCACGCCGGCGCGGCGCAGCCCGCTGGTGGGTTTGCACCACTCGAAATTGCGTGGCCGTGGCGTGGACTTTGATCAGGTGCGCGTGTACCAGCCCGGCGACGACGTACGCACCATCGACTGGCGCGTAACGGCGCGTACGCAAGAGCCGCACACCAAGCTGTTCCATGAAGAACGCGAACGGCCGATTTTTATTCTGGTGGAGCAAAGCCAGCGGCTGTTTTTCGGCTCAGGCCTCGCCTTCAAATCCGTACTGGCCGCGCAAGTGGCGGCGCTGATTGGCTGGGCCGCACTGAGCCATAACGACCGCGTCGGCGGCCTGGTGTTTGGCGACAACGAGCACCACGAAATCAAACCCCGGCGCAGCAAGATGAGCCTGCTGCAATTGCTCAACCGCTTGGTGCGCGCCAACCAGAATCTTAATGCCGATATTCCCGCTGGCCGCGACACCTTCGGACTGGCCCTGCGCCGCGCCCGTGAAGTGTTGCGCCCTGGCAGCCTTGCGGTGGTGCTGTGTGATGAGCGCGCGCTGAACGACAGCGCCGAACAGCAACTCACCCTCCTCGCTCGCCACACCGATTTGCTGTTGCTGCCGATATCCGATCCGCTCGACCACGCCCTACCCGCTGCCGGCCTGCTGCAGTTCAGCCAGCGCAGCGCCTTGCTGGAACTCGATACCCACAACACCGAGCTGCGCGCGACCTATCACGCCCTCGGTGAAGCGCGGCAAACGCGCTGGCAAGTGTTGGCGCAGAAACTCGGAGTTCCGCTGTTTCCGCTGAGCACGATGAACGACCCGATTGAACAACTGCGCGACCACCTGCAAGCGCAGCGGCCGAGAAAGAAACAATGAATCCCCTCGACCAACTGCAACCGCTGATTGCCCCGCCGCCGGTTTCCTGGTGGCCGCCCGCGCCGGGCTGGTGGTTGCTCGTCGCACTGGTTCCCGTGCTGTTGTGGGGGTTGTGGCGCCTGCGTCATCGCCTGCCGCAACGCAATAAAAAGAACCAGACCAACGTGCCGCTGGACCCACTGCGCCTGGCCGCCCTGCAAGAACTCGGTCAGCTTAAAAAGCCCTACGACGGCGTTAACGCAGGCCCTTGGTTACAGCAACTGAATGCCCTGCTCAAACGCCTGTGCCGCAGCCATTACCCCAATAGCCAAAGCCACACCATGAGCGGCCGCGCCTGGTTGGCCTACCTCGACAATCGCTGCCCGGCTGCTGGCCTTACGCGCTGGATGATTCTGGTGGAAGGCGGTTACCGGCCGGAATCCAAACTCGACGACAAGGCCGTGGATGGCCTCAACCAAGCCGTCGACACCTGGATTCGCAAACATGTTTGAGTTCACCTGGCCCTGGCTGTTTGTGCTGCTGCCACTGCCGTGGTTGCTGCGCCTGGTATTGCCTGCGGCGGACAGCGGTGAAGCGGCGCTGAAGGTGAGTTTTCTCAATGAACTGGAAGGCCTCGCCGGCCGCCGCGCCCGCGCCAACCTGCCGGCCTGGCGGCAACAAGCGCCGTTCGCTTTGCTGTGGTTGTTGCTGCTGTGCGCGGCCGCGCGCCCGGCCTGGGTGGGTGAGCCGTTGCCGGTGTCGGCCAGTGGCCGCGACCTGCTGCTCGCGGTAGATGTGTCCGGCTCCATGGACTACCAGGATATGCAGTGGAACGACAACGACGTCAGCCGCCTGACCCTGGTGAAAAACCTGCTCGGCGACTTTATCGAAGGGCGCAAAGGCGACCGCGTGGGCCTCATTCTGTTTGGCAGCCAGGCTTATCTGCAGGCACCACTGACTTTCGACCGCCACACCGTGCGCATCTGGCTGGACGAAGCGCTGATCGGCATCGCCGGCAAAAATACCGCCATCGGTGATGCCATCGGCCTGGCGGTAAAACGCCTGCGCCAACGCCCGGCCAATAGCCGCGTGCTGGTGTTGGTTACCGACGGCGCGAGCAACGGCGGGCAGATCGACCCGCTTACCGCCGCACGGTTGGCCGCAGAGGAACAGGTCAAGGTCTACACCATCGGCATTGGTGCCGACCCGGAGCGCGGCGCCTTCGGCATGCTTGGTTTGAACCCTGGCCTGGACCTGGACGAAGCCACCTTGCAGAAGATCGCCGACATGACTGGCGGCCAATACTTCCGCGCCCGTGACAGCGATGAACTGACCCTGATCGAAGCCAGCCTGGACAAACTTGAACCCGTGGCCCAACAACCCACCATCGCCCGCCCGGCCCTTGAGCTGTATGCCTGGCCGCTGGCCGGCGCGCTGCTGATGAGCCTGATTCTGGTGGCCAATGCACTGTGGCCGCACCTGCTGCAAACCCGCCTGCAACAAGCCCTGCCCGCCCGGCCGAAATGGCGTCCACGTATGAGGAAGCGGCAATGATCGCCCTCTGGCCCCATTGGTTACGCCCGTTCTGGCTGCTGTTGCTGCCACTGCTGGTGTGGCTGCTTTGGCAACTCTGGCACCGCCAACGCCGTGCCGGGCGCTGGCAAATGCTGCTGCCACCGGCCTTTCATAAAGTGCTGCTCAGTGGCGGCAATCGGCGGGTCAGTCGGTTGCCGTGGATTGCCCTCGGGTTGTCCTGGTTGCTCTGTGTGCTCGCCCTCCTCGGCCCGAGCTGGCAGCACGTGGAACAAAGCACCCAGAAACGTGCTGACCCGCTGGTGGTCATGCTCGACATGACCCCGTCGATGCTCGCCGGCGACGTACAGCCCAATCGCCTGGAACACGCCAAGCGAAAAGTGCTCGACCTGCTGGAAGCGCGCCACGATGCGCAAACCGGCATCGTGCTGTATGCCGGCAGTGCCCACACCTTGGTGCCGCTGTCTGACGACCTGGGCACCGCGCGCAATCTTTTGGAATCGGTAAAGCCGGCGATCATGCCCGAAGCCGGGCGCCGCGCCGATCTGGCTGTGGGCAAAGCGTTAACCCTGCTCGACCAGGGCTCGCAGGGCAAAGGTCGCTTGCTGCTTATTACCTCGGGGCTGGATGACCAGGAACGCCAGGGCATTCGTCAGGCGCTGGGGAAAAACGGCAGTCGTCTGGAAATTCTCGGCGTGGGGTCTGCCCAAGGCGCACCCATCGCCCAGGAAGGCGGCGGTTTTCTGAAAGACGCCCAGGGCGGCATTTTGCTGCCGCGTCTGGACAGCGGCGGTCTGCGCCGTTTCGCCAGTGATCTGGGCGGCAACTACTTACGCTCACGCCTGGACGAGACCGACCTGCGCGACCTTGGCCTGCTGGAAAACACCGAAAGCCTGCGCGACAGCGAACCCACGCAACTGGAAACCTGGGCAGACCAGGGTTACTGGCTGCTCTTGCCTCTGTTGCTGTTGGCCGCCTGCGCCGGTCGGCGTGGCTGGCTATTCTGCCTACCGTTGCTGCTGATGATGGGCCCGCGCCCGAGCTACGCGTTCGACTTCACCGACCTGTGGCTGAACGCCGATCAGCAAGGTGCTCGCCTGCTGCATCAGCACAAAGCCGCTGAAGCCGCCGACACGTTCAACGACCCGAAATGGCAAGGCCAGGCGCTCTATGAAGCCGGCGACTACGCCGGCGCCGCCAACCGTTTTGCCACCGGTAAAAGCGCCGCCGACCACTACAACCGCGGCAACGCCTTGGCCCGCAGCGGCGAACTGGAAGCGGCGCTGGATGCCTACGACCAGGCCCTGGAACGCCAGCCCGATCTGCCCCAGGCACTGAAGAACAAAGCGCTGGTCGAAGACCTGCTGAAAAAACAGCAGCAACAGGAAAAAGAACAGCAGCAAAAAGACAAGCAGCAGCAAAAGCAGCAAGGCAAAAAGGGTCAGCAAAAGCAGCCCGACCAAAACCCCGGCAGCGACGCGGACAACAAACAACCGCCGCAACCGCAGCAGAGCCAGCAAGACAAGCAGGACGAACAAAACAAACAGCAAGACCAGCAGCAAGCCGGCCAACAAGGTGCCAAGCAAGACGCCAAAGCCGATCACCAGAGTGACCAGGCCGGCGGCGAAAGCGACGCCAAGCAAAACAAGGCCGAGCCAAAGGAAGGCGGCAAACCCCAGGCCGATGATGGCCAACAGCAGCACCTCGGCGCCGAACAGCGCCAAGCCATGGAGCAGTGGCTGCGGCAGATCCCCGACGACCCGGGTGAGCTGCTGCGCCGCAAATTCTGGTACGAACAGCAACAACACCAAGAACCCAGGAACTAGTTGATGACCCGTCTGTTTTGTTCCTTTTTGCTGTGCCTGCTGGCCATGCAGGCCAGCGCCGCCAACTTCACCGCCTCGGTGGATCGCAGCCGCCTGAGCGAAGGTGAAACCCTGGAGCTGTCGCTGGAATCCGACGATGCCACGCTGTTCGGCAAACCAGACCTGGCGCCGCTGGATGAAGCCTTCGACGTGCTCGGCACCCGGCAGATCAACCGCCTGACCACCATCGACGGCTCGGCCCGCGCCACCACGCGCTGGATTATCACGCTGCAACCCAAAGACGTCGGCACCGTGGTCATTCCGTCGATCAGCCTGGGCGACAACAAAAGCGAGCCCATTACCCTGCAAGTGATAAAGACCGAGCAGAACGCCGACAGTGAATCGGTGGCGCCGGTGTTTATCGACGCGAGCCTTGATGCAGACAGCGTCTACGTGCAGGCCCAGGCCATTCTGACCTTGCGCATTTACCACTCCGTGTCGCTCTACGACGACAGCGCCCTCACCCCGCTGCAAATCGGCAATGCGCGCATCGAATCGCTCGGCGACCCGCGCACCTACGAGAAAGAAATCAACGGCGTGCGCCATGGCGTGATCGAGCTGCGTTATGCCATCTACCCGCAGCAAAGTGGGGAGCTGGAAATTCCGTCGCTGGTATTCAGTGCCACGGTTGCCGACCGCAGCCAGAACAACAACACCTACCAACCCTTCGGCCCGCGCCCTGGGCGGTTGATGCGGGTTAAGTCGCCGGTAATTCCGCTGGAGGTGAAAGCCAAACCCGACGACTACCCGGCCGATGCGCCGTGGCTGCCGGCACGTGCTGTGGCACTTAACGAAGGCTGGAGCCCGGAGCCAGACAAAGCCCAGGTGGGCGATTCGCTCACCCGTAGCCTGACATTGAAAGTGGACGGCCTTTCCAGCGCCCAGCTACCGCCGTTGCCGGCGACTTCCGTACCTGGCCTGCGCCGCTACCCGGACCAGCCGCAACTGAGCAACAGCACCAATGAACGCGGCCTGATCGGCAGCCGTGAAGAACGCGAAGCCCTGGTGCCCAACCGCAGCGGGCGCATCGAGCTGCCCGCCGTGGACCTGGTGTGGTGGAACACCAAGGAAGACCGCCTGGAAACCACCAGCGTGCCGGCGCGCACTTTGATGGTCGCCAATAATCCGGCCATGGACGTGGAAGCGCCGGTGAGCACCGACAGCACCGAACCGCTGATTGAAGGCCCACCGTTGTGGCCGTGGCAGCTGGCGACATTGGTGCTGGCCCTCACCACCCTGCTCGGCTTTGGCCTGTGGTGGCATGCCCGTCGCCAGCCAGCGGTGTCGCGCACCACGCAACCGGGCCCCAGCCCACGCAGCTTGCTGGACGACCTCAAGCGCGCCTGCCTGGCCAACGACTCGCAAGCCACCCGCCAGGCGCTCGATGCCTGGGCGCGGCAACAGCCGGAAACCCTGGCCGATATGGCGGCGCGGTTTGTGCCGCTGTCGGAAAGCCTGGATGGATTGAACGGCGCGCTGTACAGCGAGAGTGGCCAATACTGGCAAGGCGAAGAACTGTGGAAAGCCATCCGCGCGTTGCCGGCGGCTGAAGCGCCAGCGGCGGCGCAGGAAACCAGTCCGTTGCCGCCGTTGTATCCACGCTGATTAAAGGCAAAAGCGACCCTCTCCCCTAGCCCCTCTCCCGCCAGCGGGAGAGGGGAACAGCCCGCGATTCGCCGATCCTGCGCGGTCGGCCTGAAGTGGCCTAATGATTCTGGACACCTCGATAGGGCGTTAAGATTCGCCCACAGCAGAGGTGGATATGAACAGAAGAGTGTTTAGTTCGGAATTCAAACTGGAAGCAGCGGGTCTGGTTGTGGACCAGGGATACTCGGTACCGGCAGCCTGCAAGGCGATGGGTGTGGGAGAAACTGCCATGCGCCGTTGGGTCGAACAATTAACGCTTGAGCGCAACGGCCGAACACCTGAGCGCAGCAAGGCTCTGACGCCTGAGCAGCGGCGCATTCAGGATCTGGAAAAGCAGGTTCGCCGCTTGGAGCAGGAGAAAGAGATTCTAAAAAAGGCTACCGCTCTCTTGATGTCGGGCGCGCTCGACTAGTTCACCTGGTCGAGGCATTGGGCGAGCAATACCCTTGTGCACTGCTTTGTCGCTTGTTCGAAGTGAACCGCAGCAGCCTCTATGCGGAGCGTCAGAGCCGCAAAAAGGAGTCGTTGCGGCGTGATCTTTTGCGCCAGCGTGCGATGACATTGCATGCTCAAAGCCGGCGATCTGCGGGCGCGAGGAGTCTTTCGGCGGCCTTGCACAAAGAGGGATTTAAGGTCGGGCGTTTTCTCGCTGGGCGTTTGATGCAGGAAGCCGGTTTGTTCAGTACTCAACATCGCCGCCATAAGTACCGTCAAGCAGACGGTGAAAGCGTTATTGCCACCAATGAACTGAATCGCCAGTTCACCACCAGCAAGCCAAACCAAGTGTGGTGCGGCGACGTGACTTACCTCTGGGCTGGCGCGCGCTGGATCTATCTGGCGGTTGTAATGGATCTGCATGCACGACGAATTGTCGGCTGGGCCATCTCTGATCGGGCGGACTCGCAGCTTACGAAACGCGCTTTGCGCGTCGCCTTTGAGGCTCGCGGATGCCCTCAAGGACTGCTTTTTCACTCTGACCAGGGCAGCCATTACAGCAGCTTGGCGTTTCGCCAATTGCTTTGGAGTTATCAGATTCGCCAGAGCATGAGTCGGCGGGGTAACTGCTGGGATAACGCACCTATGGAGCGTTTCTTCAGGAGCCTCAAGTCAGAATGGATCCCTTCGTTGGGGTATACAACGCAGGAGTTGGCCGAGCGCGATGTTCTGCGTTACATCACCGAGTACTACAACCATCAACGCCCACACAGCTACAACGAATACCAAACACCAGCAGCGCGCGAAGCGCTGGCTGGTTAAACCTAAACCGGTGTCTAGTTTTAGTTGACCACTTCAGCCCCCTCTCCCGCTTGCGGGAGAGGGCTGGGGAGAGGGCCAGCCGTTACGCGGTTACCCCGCAAATCACGGCTTGTAGTAACCCACCGCCACCAGATACTTGCCCACCTTACGCAACAACGCGTGCTTGGCTTCCACCTTGCTGGTCACCGGGTTCTTCCAGCGGTAGTCGTACCCGCCTTCGTTCTGCTTGGCCATCAACGCCAATATCGGCGCGCCAACCGGCTTGCGTTGCGGGTCTTGAATGGTGGCGAAGTCCACGCCCACCAGGCGCAGGTTGTAGCCGTGGGCGACGTAGCGATGGGTGGCCAGGTCGATCACAAACACATACAGGTCGTCTTCGTGGAAGTCGGGATCCAACCCGTTGATGGCCTTGAAGCTAGCGGCCGGGTCTTTTTCGATGGCCTGCGCGGCGTGGCTGAGCAACGCCTGCGCTTGCTCCGGCGAGGCCCGAGGCACGTACTCGCCCACGGCAATAACGCGGTCACCCACGCGCTGAAAATACGCGCGCTTGCGCTCGATCTTGCCATTGGCCCAGCTCTTCCAGCGGTACTCCGCCGTTTGCACGCCCGCATTGGCATCAGTCTTCAATGCCTGCTCGAAGGCACTGTGCAGTTCTGGCGGCAACACCGTGGAAACATCACGGCCAATCAGTACGGCCGAGGTGCCGCCGCTGGCGAGCATGATGCCGTGGGTGTCGACGACAAACACGTAGCGCTCAGCAGTGGTGAACTCACCCTGACGGCTGAAGGCGGCCAGCGCGGCATCGCCCTGCACCTGGTAATACTCCACCGCCCGTTGCAACAAGCCCTGGGCCGTTTCGGCCGCGCTCGCTGCCTGGGCAAACAGCACCACGGCTAGCACCACCAACGCTTTTATCGATTTCATCGCGGACTCTCTTATCAAATACGGTGACCCTAATGCCGGGCACGGCAATAGACCAATCACGAAAGTCGCTAGCCGGTAGTGGCGTTGGTTATGGCAGCGCACTCACTCGTTAAAAATCGCCACCGCACGCACAAACCCGGCAGAGGCATGTTTGATCTTGTACGGGAAGCACGACACCACAAAACCGGTCGCCGGCAGGCTCTCAAGGTTGGCGAGTTTTTCCATCTGCCCGTAGCCGATATCGCGCCCGGCCTTGTGCCCTTCCCAGATCAGCGACGCATCACCCGATGCAGCAAACCGCTCGCGGGTGTATTTGAACGGCGCATCCCAGCTCCAGGCATCGGTTCCGACCACGCGCACACCGCGCTCGAGCAAATACAGCGTGGCTTCGCGGCCCATGCCGATACCGGCGTCCAGATACCCAGGCTGGCCAAACAACGCGCCGGCGCGGGTGTTGATCAGCACGATATCCAGCGGTTGCAGCTGATGGTCGATGCGCACCAGCTCCGCTTCCACCTCGGCAGCCGTCACCACATGGCCGTCGGGCAGGTGGCGGAAGTCCAGCTTCACACCGGGTTGCAGGCACCAGTCCAGCGGCAGTTCGTCGATACCAAAAGCCGGCTTGCCGCCGTCGGTGGTCGAGGCGTAGTGCCAGGGTGCGTCCATATGGGTGCCGCTGTGGGTGGTGATCTGCAGGCGCTCGGCGGCCCAGCTTTCATTGCCCGGCATCTGCTCCAGTTGCAGGCCGGGGAACATCGCGGCCATCTCCGGCCAGCCTTGCTGGTGGTCCATGTAGTCGATCTTGGGCAACAACGGCGGCGGATCGGTATAGGGGTTGTTGTCCAGGGTGACGGACAAATCGACCAGGCGGCGTTTGGATTTCAATTCAGCGGCGTGCGACATGGGCAGGCGCTCCAGCTAATGACAGGGGCCGCGGGGCGGCAGGATTAAGGGCGTTGCGGATCAGGGCGGCGGCGTTGCCGTCGTGGCTGAAACCCAAGGCGCGGGCGTGTGGTGTTTTTAGCGGCGGCAAGCGCCCGAATAGCGCTTCAAGGTGTTCATCGGCGGCAAAGCTGATCAAGCTGCGGCGGTCTTCGCCGTAGGCGGTGGCCAGCGCATCCAGTACCTGGGCGATGGACAGGTGCAGCACCGGCAACTGCCACACCCGTTGCAGACCGAGTTCAGCGCCGTCCAGCTCGGCCGCGCGCAGCAGGTTGTTGACGCAGCAGCGCGCCGACATCCACCAGCACGTCGCCTCGGCTGCCACCGGGCAGCAATAGGGTTCGCCGGCCGCAAACGCGCGCAGCAGGTCGCTCATAAACGCCGAACGCAGGCCGTTGGGTTCCCGTGGCCGCGCGACGATACCGGGCAGGCGCAGCACCCGGCCGTCCACTTCGCCACGCCGCGCCAGGTCGTTGACCACCGACTCCACCATTGCTTTATGGGTGCCATACGACAGCTGCGGATTCACCTCGGCCTGCTCGGTCATCCGCGCCGGCAAGTCGCCGCCGTACACCGCCACGCTGCTGGCGTACACCAACACCGGTGGGCGGGCTTTATTGCGCAGTTGGTTCAGCAGTTCCAGGCTGGCCAGCAGGTTGACCTGATAGCCCACGTCGTACTGCGCTTCGGCGGCACCGCCGGGCACGCTGACCAGGTGAAACACCACGTCCACGCCATCGGCCAATACCCGGCGCAGCAACGCGGCGTCGGTGATATTGCCGGCTTGCTGGCGCACTCGAGGGTCGGCGGCAGGCTCGGCAAATTCGCGGTCCAGCAGCAACAAAGAGTCAATGGCTTGGCCACGCAAACTGCCGCGCGCCAATAGGCAACGCACCAGTTCACGGCCGACAAACCCGTTGGCGCCGGTGATCAGTACCCGCATACGCAGCTCCTCATGGCTTCGCCTGCACAACGCGCTGGTCGATGCCGCCAAACAGCGACTGACCGGCGCTATTCAGCACCTCCATCCGCACCCGGTCACCGAAGCGCATAAAGGCGGTTTGCGCACTGCCCTGCTCGATCATCTCGATGGCCCGACGTTCGGCAATGCACGCCGACCCCACGCTGCGATCGGCATTGGACACAGTGCCCGACCCAATCACCGTGCCGGCCCGCAACCGCCGGGTGAGCGCGGCATGGGCAATCAATTGCCCGAAGTGGAAATTCATCGCGCCGCCATGGGGATGGCCAAACCACTCGCCATTCCACTGCACCTGCAACGGCAGCTGCACGGCGCCGTCGCGCCAGGCATCACCCAGTTCCTCCGGCGTCAGCGCCAGGGGCGCGAAACTGCTGGAGGGTTTGGCCTGTAAAAAGCCGAAGCCGGTAACCATTTCCCGTGGTGCCAGGGCACGCAAACTGACGTCGTTGATCTGCACAATCAGCCTGATGTGCTGCAAAGCCTGCTCGGCGCTGCAGCCCATCGGCACCTCGTCGACGATCACGCCAAACTCGCCTTCAAAGTCGATGCCCTGGGCTTCGCTGGGTAGCGGAATGTCGTCACGGCCACCGAGAAAATCATCGCCCGCGCCCTGGTACATCAGCGGCGTGTGTTCGGCGCCGTCGATGGGTTTGAGGTTGAAGGCTTTTGCATCAGCGCGCCATGGCTCATAAAGGCCGAGCCATCGCACCACTGATACGCGCGCGGCAACGGCGCCATCGCCGCTGCCGGGTCGAACGAAAAAGCGTCCACTGCCCGGCCCGCATTAAGCTCATCGGACAGCAGACGCAAACGCGGTTCGGCGCTGGCCCAATTCTCCAGCGCCTGTTGCAAGGTTGGCGCAACCGGCGAGGCATCCAGCGCCCACTGGTTGTCGCGCGATATCAGAACCAGCTGGCCGTCACGGCCGCCGTTTTTCAGGGTGGCGAGTTTCATTGGCCGCCTCCCAGCTCTGCGGCAAAACGGCCGTCGAGCAAAATAAACACCATGCGTGCCATGGCTTCAGTGCGGTTGCTCCAGGCGTGGTTGGTGCCGCGCTGCACCACCACATCGCCGCGCTTGAGGTGCACCTCTTCCTCGTCCAGCACCAGCCACACTTCACCCTCGGTGACGATGCCGTAGTCGAGGGTTTCGGTGCGGTGCATCAGTTTGTGTTTGGAATCGGCCTGACTGGTGCCGGCATGGGCTTGGCCGATTTCGGCAAAGGCGGCGGCCGCGTCTTCAGGGCTGATCTGGTTTTGCAGGCTGTCCGGCGGAATATCCACCACACGGATCACGCTGCCCAAGGGGCTCGGGCTTAGCTGCAACGGTTTGGCGGTGGGGTCGCTGGCGTTGTCGAGCACGGCCGGGCTGGCGGTGCTGTTCCAGATTTCATAGAACACCGTGCCGGGCACGGCGGCTAACGGAAACACATCGGGCGTCGGCCCGCTGCTGGCGACCACGGCCTGGCCGCTGGCGTTATGGCCGGTGACGACGCGTTTGAACGATGGCAATTCGTGCAGGCTCATACCTGGCCCTCCTTGAGCAGGCGGTCGACGATACGGCGCGCGCGATTGGGGCCAACATCCACGTGGATATCGATCATCGGCAAGGTGCCAAAGCGGCGCATATTGGCGAACTGCGCCTCGATGATTTGTTTGTCTTCATCGAAGGTCTGGCGGGTCTGGTCCACCACTTTGCGCGTGGTGCCTTCTGGGTCAGTGAGCGGGTTGGTGGCCATGGTCCAGAAGTAGTGGCAGGTGGTGGCGGTTTCCGGCGTGATGCCATGGAAACCACGCATATGAAAGCCACCGCGATCAGGGTTGGCCACCGGCTCGCTGCCGGCGTCCACCGCGCCGGTCCAGATTTTCAAATGCGACAGTTGAAATTCAATTTCCTGCCAACGGTCGATGCGCCCTTTGAAGGGGTACGCGGCGGTGTAAGTGGGCGGCGGCTCCGAGTCGAGCATATGGCGCACGACTGTCACCGAGGACTCGTCCCCCGTCACCTGCATCTGCGCGTTCATATGAATGCTCGCGTTGCCGCCAATGGTCAGCAGGTGCACGTAGCCCAGGTGGCTCAAGTCCAGCAGGTTGTCGTGGATAAGCTGCCAGGGCGCGTCGTAGTGGTACACGTCGCCCTCAAACAGGTACTGGCCGCTGCTGTGGTGCGGATAAGCCGGCGGTTCTTCGACGGGCGTGGCATCGCCAAACCAGAGCCATAGAATCTGATCGCGCTCGCGCACGGTAAACGCCTTGACCAGCGCTTTACCCGGCACCTTTACCTGGCCGGGGATTTCCAGGCACTGGCCCTGGGCGCCGAACAACAGGCCGTGATAACCACAGCGCACGCCCTCGGCTTCCAGCGTACCGAGCGACAGCGGCAGTGCGCGGTGGCAGCAGCGGTCTTCCAGTGCAGCCACTTCGCCACTGGCGGTGCGGAACAACACCAACGGCTGGCCGAGCAAGGTACGGGCTAACGGTTTATCACCCAGTTCCCAGGCGAAGCCGGCCACGTACCACTGGTTGCGCGGGTAGCTGGCTGTTGTTGCGGGTGCCTGCGGGTCGCAGGCTTGGACGGACGGATTAGGCATAACGGTCTCCTGGCCCGCAGGCGCGAGGTAAACACAGGCGGTTCATAGGTCCAGCACCAGGCGCGGGCTTTTTGCCCGTGAGCAACACGGTGTGAATTGGTCGTTGCGGGCGTGTTCGGCGGCGGTCATGAACTGGTCGTGGTGTTCCGGCTCGCCCTCCAACACGCGGGTCAGGCAGGTGCCGCAGATGCCAGCCTCGCAGGACAGCGGAATGTCGATGCCGGCCTCCAGCAGTACCTCGGCAACGCTGCGGTCGGCCGGAATCTGCAAGCATTGCCCGCTGCTCGCCAGTTGCACTTCAAAGGCACCGCCCGCATCCGTAATCGGCGCGGCGGCAAAGTATTCGCGGTGCAGATTGGCCTCGTTCCAGCCGATGCTGCGGGCGCTGTCGAGGACGGCGTCCATAAAGCCGTTGGGGCCGCACACGTACACATGGCGCTCGCTGCTCACTTGCGCCAGCACCGGGCGCGGGTCAAACCGTTTAGCCGCTTCGCCCTGACTGAAATGCAGGTGCACGCGATGAGCAAACAGGACTCGCGAAGGCGTTGGACGAAGGCTGCACGGGGTTCGGAATGGGCGCAGTAATGCAGCTCGAACGCGGCACCACTCAGGGCCAGCCGCTCGGCCATACACAGAATCGGGGTGATGCCGATACCGGCGGCAAACAACACGCTGTACTGCGCGTCGTGTACCAGCGGGAACAAGTTGCGCGGTTCACTGATTCGCAGCTGACTGCCGGTTTCCACCTGCTCGTGCAAGGCCTTGGAACCGCCACGCGAGGCCGGGTCCTGGAGCACCGCGATCAGATACCGGTCGCGCTGTTCGGTCTGGTTGCACAGCGAATACTGACGCACCGGACCGTCGCCAACTTGCACATCGATATGCGCGCCGGCGCTGAAAGGCGGCAGGTTATGAGGTGCCACGGCCGCTAGTTCGAAGCTGAAAATGGCCTCGGCTTCGCGGCGCTTGGCGGTGACTATGACGTCGATCATCAGGCGGCACTCGTTCAGTTGAGGGTGTTGGCAGGAGCCAGGCTGGGCGAATGGCGTAGCCCCAGGCACACCAATGCCACCAGCAACTGCACCACGGCGACGGCAATCAGCGCCGTTGGCAGTTGCGCGTTGTCGCCCGCCGTCATCGCCAGTACCACCAACGGACTGATGAACTCACCGGCAAAGATCGCCGCGGTAAAACCACCGGCAGCGCGGCCACGGTGTTCGAAGTCGACGTAGGACATGATCCAGGTGATCAGCGTGGGCAACATCAGACCGATGCCCAGACCGTTCACCAGCACCGCAATCACCACCAGCGCATGGCTGCCTGCTACGCCATCAGCAAGCCGCCAGCACTGGCCAGTACAAAGGCCAGCAGTAACTGCCGGGAAGCGCGCATACCACTCAGCACACCAAAGCCCAGGGCGCCGGCCAGCACGCCGAGTTGGTTGGCGCCCATGGTCATGCCGATCTGTTGGGGGGCGTCGACGTGCAATAAGTTGAGCAAGAAGCCCGCTTGGACCGGCACGATAAACAGGCTGATCCCCGCCAATACGGTGAGCAGGTACAGCGGCAGCAAACGGGCCAGCGGGAAGTTACGGGTGCTAGTCGCAACATGCGTGGTCTGCGCCTCTGGCTCCCAGAGCAGCTTGGCCATCAGCGGCAAAAACAGCAGGCCCACTGCATACAAGGCAAACGGCGTACGCCAGCCGTTCTCACCGAGTGCGCCGCCCACGGCCATAAAGATGGCGGCCGACAACGACGTGGCAACCATCTGCAAAGCGAACAGGCGCTCACGGCGTGCGCCGCTGTAGTAGTCGCCCATCAGCGTGGTGCAGCCGGTCATGATCGCCGCTTCCGCCAGGCCGATGCCGGCGCGGCTGGCGACGATGGCGGTGAGCGAATCCAGCCACAGCGGCAGCAGGCCACAAAGGCTGTACAGCACCATGGCCCAGAGCAGCAGCGGTTTGCGCCCTACCCGGTCGGCGATCAGACCGGCAAACGGGGCGACCAGTGCGATGACCAGCGCCGGCAAGGTCAGCGCGATAGGCACCAGCACGGTGGCGCCGGGGGTGTCGGCGAAGTGTTCTTGCATACGCGGCAGCACCGGCGCGAGCAGTACTGCGCCGAGTACGGGCAGGCAGCTACCGAGTAGAAGCAGCAGCGATTGCGGCAAACCGGCTTGGCGGTTAGTGGGCATGGTGGGCTCCTGCAACTGTCGAGGTTTGCAGGAATCGAGGCTGAAGCCTCTCCCACAAGGGAATTCCGTCAACTGTGGGAGAGGCTTCAGCCTCGATGCTTTTCAATTCAAAGGGCATGGCGGTTCTCTCTTATTGTTGTTTGGCGAAAGCGGCGCGCACGGGCGGTTTGGCCGCAGGCTCAGGCAGCGTTTCGCGCACGGTCACAGGTACAAAACGGGTCTGGTTTACCGCACGGGTTTGCGGCAACAGGAAGTAGGCCAAGGCCGGCAGCAGAATCAGCGCGCCTACCATGTTCCACACGAACATAAAGGCCAGCAGCACGCCCATGTCGGCCTGGAATTTGATCGGCGAAAACATCCAGGTGCCCACGCCGATGGCCAGCGTCACGCCGGTCAGCATCACCACCTTGCCGGTGAACAACAGCGCCCGGTAATACGCCTGCGACAAACTCGCGCCCTGGCGCAACTGGGCCAGCACGATGCTCATCACATACAGCGCGTAGTCCACGCCGATGCCGACACCGAGGGCGATCACCGGCAAGGTCGCGACCTTCACGCCGATGCCCAGCCACACCATCAGCGCTTCGCACAGGATGGACGTGAGCACCAGCGGCAGCACGGCGCAGAGCACCGCACGCCAGGAACGGAAGGTGATCAGGCACAGCAGAATCACCGCGCCATACACCCACCAGAGCATCTCGTGGCTGGCCTGTTTCACCACGATATTGGTGGCGGCTTCGATACCAGCGCTGCCGGCGGCCAGCAGAAATTGCGCCTGCTCGCTGTCGTTGTCTTTGGCGAACGCCTGCACGCTGTCCACCACGCGGCCAAGTGTGTCGGCCTTGTGGTCGGTGAGGTAGGCATAGAGGGTCAGCAGGCTGCAGTCTTCGTTGTACAAACCGCGTGGCGCACCAGCCGTGACCATATTGAGCGTGGCCTGGTTATTCACCAGCTCGTACCACTTGGGATTGCCTTCGGACAGGCCGACCAGCACCCGGCGGTTGAGCAGTGCCAGGGAGTTGGTGGAGTCCACGCCCGGCAAACCGCGCAGTTGCCAATCAAGATTATCTACGCGTTGCAACGTGTCGTAGCTGGAGCAACCGCCAGCCGGGGTTTTCACCATCACGGCAAAGATGTCGCTGCTGGCGCCGTAGTGTTGGGTCAGGTAGGCGTTGTCGAGGTTGTAGCGCGAGTCGGCACGCAGCTCGGGCGCTCCGGCATCCAGGTCGCCGATTTTCAAATGCAGGCTGACCCAGTAACCGCCGCCAGCCAATACAGCCGCCAGCAGCACGCAAATCGTGGCCCAACGACGTTGGGTAAACAGATCGAGAAACCGCCAGATCGCCTGCTTGCCGGCGCCATCGATTTCCGCCTGTTCGCTGCGCAGACTGCGCACCGCCGCTGCCGGCGTAACACCGACATACGAGAGCAGCACTGGCAGCAGAATCAGGTTGGTAAAAATCAGCACGGCCACGCCGATGCTGGCGATTACGGCCAGGTCTTGAATCACCTGGATCTTGATGATCATCAGCACCGCAAAGCCCACGGCGTCGCACAGCAGCGCGGTAAGGCCGGCGAGAAACAGACGGCGGAAGGTAAAGCGCGCCGCCACCAGGCGGTGCATGCCGCGCCCGATGTCTTGCATGATGCCGTTCATTTTCTGCGCGCCATGGCTCATGCCGATGGCGAACACCAGAAACGGCACCAACACCGAATAAGGGTCCAGCTGATAGCCCAGCAACGGCAGCAAACCGAGCTGCCACACCACGGCTACCAACGAGCAGGCCATCACCAATGCGGTGCTGCGCAGGCAGCGGGTGTACCAGTAAAGGACCACGGCGGTGATGACGATGGCGGCGGCAAAGAACAGCAGAATCTGCCGCAGGCCATCGATTAAATCGCCGACCACTTTGGCAAAGCCGGTGATGCGAATTTCGATGCCTTGCTGCTGGTATTTACCGCGCAGGCTTTCCAGCTCCTGGGCCAGGGCGCTGTAGTCCAGCGGTTTGCCGTCGACGTCTTTAGCCAACAGCGGCAGGTAGATAATGCTCGACTGCTGGTCGAAGGCCACCAGTTGGCCGATCTCGTTGGAGCGTTCGATATTGCGTTGCAACGCTTCGAGGCTGGCGGCCGAACCGTCGTAGCCATCGGGAATCACCGGCCCGCCTTCCAGGCCTTCTTCAGTGACGCCGACCCAGCGGGTAGACGGCGTCCACAGCGATTTCATAAAGGCGCGGTCTACACCGGGCAGCAAATACACCTCGTCATTGAGTTGCTGCAGGGTTTGCAGGTAGGCCGCGTCGTAGATGCTGCCTTTCTGGTTGATGACCGCAATACGCACGGCATTGCCCAGGCCGCTGAGTTCCTGACGGTGCTCCAGGTAGTTGGCAATAAAGGGATGATCGGTGGGGATCATCTTTTCAAAGCTGGCATTGAGTTCCAGGCGCGTGGCTTGCCAGCCCAACAGCGCTGTCACTAACAGACAGATCAGCAACACCAGACGCCGGTGGTTGAACAGCGCGCGCTCGAGCAGCGAGCCGGAGCGGCTGTCGAAGTCGTCCAGGGTGCTGTGAATAGGCGTCGCAGCGGATGAACTCGGGACGTGCATGGGGTTACTCCGCAATCGATGGTTGGGGTGTCGCCAAGCGCTGCGGCCCGGCAAAACCAACGCCTACCAGGGCGCCGTCGGCGGCCTGGGTGACGGCCAGCAACGGCGCGCCGGGCGGCAAGGCAACCGGGCGCAGGGCATCGCTGCTCACCGCGCCTTGCAGCAGCCCGCCGGCCTGGTTGACCAGCAGCAATCGGCGGTCGATGACCACGGCCGCGTTGATGGAAATGGGGATGGGATTGGTCAGTGCCTGAAAGCTCGCGCCCTGGTCCACCGAGCGGAACAGATTGCCGCGCAGGCCACCGACGACCACGCCGCCGGCTGGCTCCAACGCCAGGCTGAAAAAGCTGCCCTCATAGGGGCTGGTGAGCGTGCTGAATTGCCCGCCACCGTCTTGCGAACCGAGCAGCAAACCTTGCTCGCCGGCCAGGTAAAGCTGCTGGCCTTGTTGGGCCACGGCGTATAGATGCAGGCCGCGTGGGTTGGGCAGACGGTCCATCCAGGAGGTCCAGGTGGCGCCGCCATCGTCGGTGTGCAGGGCCAGGCCATAGGCACCGACGACCAGCCCTTCACGGTTATTGTTGAAGCTCAGCGCCAACAGGGGTTTATCCGCCCCATCGGCCACCAAGCGTTCGGCATTGGCTTGCCGAGGTGCATCACCGGCGGCCTGTGCAGCCGCCAATTCCGCGGCGGCGGCGCGTTTGCCATCCAGCTGCAACGTCCAGCTTTCGCCACCGTCGGCGCTGTGCAGCACCACGCCGGCATGGCCCACGGCCCAGCCCTGTTTACTGTCGACAAACTGCACCGCCGTCAGCGTGCTGCTGACCGGCACGCTGGCCTGGCGCCAGGTAACACCGTTGTCGTCGGAGAGCAGCGCAATGCCCCGCTCACCCACCGCCACCAGCCGTTCGCCGGCACGGGTAATGCCGAGCAGCACCGCGTGTTGTGCCTGCATGCCTTGCACGGCCGGCTGGCTCAGCACATCCAGTGCCGTAACGGCACCGGCATTTGCGCAAGCCATGGCCAACACCAACAACGCCAGCGCTTTGCGATTTTTACTCATCACGTGTGCCTCTAAAAAACGGGCAGCGGCCTTGACCCCGCTGCCCTGCCCACTTAGCGAATGCCTTCACCAGCCAGTGCATCGGGGGTGAATACCGAGTCGGCGTATGGCGCGACGATGCGGTACTGCTCGTTCTTGCCGGCGAACAGGTCGCCCGCAAACCAAGCCCCGGAGAGCAGGTCATAGAAACCGTTGGTAACGGTGACTACACCTGGCAGGTCGGGCAGCACGATCGGCGTGGTCCACAGCACTTTGGCCAGTTGGTTTTTGCTGTCGTAGCGCTCGCCCAGTACGGCGGCCCAGGTGTCTTCGTCGAGGTAGTAGGTGCTTTTCGGCATCACGTGGCGCTTGCCGCTTTTCAACGTGGCTTCCACCACCCACACGCGGTGCAGTTCCCAACGCAGTGCGTCAGATTTGAGGTGGTGTTCATCCAGTAACGCTTCCGGCGAATCGGCATTCAGCACGCGGTTGGAGTTGTAGGGGATGTACAGCTCCTTCTTGCCCACCAGCTTCCAGTCGAAGCGGTCAACACGGCCGTTGAACACATAGAGTTCGTCAAAGCTCATCACCCCAGCGGTGGCCGGTGTCGGCGTGTCGCAGCAGGCGTTGGGCAGACGGCGCACGCGGCGTTGGCCTGGCAGGTAAGTCCAGGCGCCGGCTTTGTCTGCGTCCAGGTTTTCGCGGCCGAGAATGGCTTCGCCGGCACGCAGCGGTGGCCCGTCGTTGATCAGGCGAATAGCCCAGAACACGCCATCTTTTTCAGCACCACCGGGCAGGTAAAACGGCATTTGCATGTCGGCCCGCGAGTCGTTGGTCAGCACATGCTTGCCATCAGTAGTGGTCAGATATTGAGTAAAGGTGGTGTGCCAGGACGCCCCGCGCCAGCGCAGCAAATGGTTCCAGATAGCCTCGGCGCCGTTTTGTGGGATCGGGAATGGAATACCGCCCTGGGCATTCTGCGGTGCCGGGCCAGAGGCGCCATCCACCAGCTTGGCACTGGCGGCGTTGGCAGCCGTGGCGTCGTACACCGCTTGCGGTGCTGCGGCGGTACGGTGGGTTGGGTAGACATCCAGGCGATAGCTATCCGGGTATTTTTTCAGCATCGCCAAGGTGCCGGCACTGAGCTTGTCGGCGTACTGCGCGGCGTTCTGCGCATTGATGCTGAACAGTGGTTTTTCGCTGGCGAACGGGTCGCTGCGTTTACCGCCGTCTTTGTAGTTCGGGTCGGCTTTGGTCAAGCCGCCGTCCCAGGCCGGAATGCTGCCATCGGCGTTGCCGGCGCGTTCGGCGCCCAGCGGCGTCAGCGTGGTTTTCAGAGAGCTGGCATCGGCGGCCATTACGCCCTGGGCGAACAGCAACGAAGCGGCCAGCGCAGTGAGCAAGGCAGTAAAGGGGTTACGTGTGTGCATCAGTAGCTCCTCAGAACGTGCGGCTAACGCTGACGGCGACGAAGTCACGGTCTTTCAGCGATTGCTCGAACGTGTAGTTGTTATTGGCATCGAGGAAGGTGTTTTCCGGGCCGTAGAAGTGCGTGTAGGTCAGGCCCAGACTCCAGGTATTGAGGTAGTTGCCCTTGATGCCGATGTTCAGATCGCCACCGCGGTCGGCACCAAAACCGGTACCCAGCGATTCAGACGCGCCATGGGTGTAGCTCGCGCCCATCGGTACGCTGATATCCATGCCGGCGAAGGCTTGGCGGTACATTGGCTCGTACACCATGCGCAGGCTCCAGGCGTCGCGGTCGGCGTTGGGGTCGACGGCGTCCGGGTTGCGGGTGACGCTCAAGGTGCGGTTCCAGGCGATCTCGCCAATAAAGCTGGCTTCCGGCGCCACGAACGACGGCTCCAGGCTGGCCAGCCACGACAGGTTGGCGTGCAAGGTGCGGCCGGTGGCATACACGGCGTCGTCGGCGTCATTGCTGATACTTTCGTCCACGGCCAACGCATGCTGGTTGGTGGATGCCAACGGTTGATGCCAGCGAGTGGAGAGTTCACCCGCAATGTTGAATTGCTCGACCGTGGTGGAGAAGCTCGCGCCCACCGACTCGATGCCTTCCGGGTACACCCAGTAGTACTCGCCGGCCTTGCCGGTGAAGGGGTCGAGAGCGGCGAAGTTGGGGCGCACATTCAGCTGTGGCGACTTGTCGTGGAAGCGAATGGCGTAAAAACCCCAGTCCACGGTTTCGGTGCGCCAGCGCAGTTGCATACCGCCCTGCCCCGAGTCTTTCGCGTCTTTGTCTTTGCCGTGGTAGAAGGCCAGCGGCTCGCCACCGGGGAACAGCGGCGCGCCCACATACATGCGCTCGTTGCCATCGCCGAAGAAGTCATCGGTGGAGAAGTAGCTGCCAGCGGCCGGCAAGCGGTTGGCTTCCCATTCGAACTGGTAGTAGGCGCCGAAGGTGACATCCGGGGTCAGTTGCAACTGACCGGACACCTGCTCAACCGGGCGAATCAGTTCTTTGAACTGGGTGTTGGGTACCGACAGGCCTTTCACCACGTCGATAGGTGCCATACCGCCGGCAATGCCGTTCATGCCGTAAAACAGGCTTTCGCCCCACTGCATGGCGTATTGACCGATGCGCCCGGACACCGGCATATCGCCGATTTCCGTGCGGCCAAACAGAAACGCATCCAGCAGCTCGCCCTTGCGGCCGTGCAGCTTGCGGGTGTCGTCGGTGAAGTGGTCGGGGTCTACCGAGTAGCTGTTGACGTTGCCATCAGCATCGTTGTCGTTGGGCTTGTTGTAGACATCGTCATACCAGGCTGCGCCGCTGACGCGGGCGCCGATATTTTTATAGGTGATGTCCATTTCCGAGAGCACATCCAGACGGTTGGAGATCAGCCCCTTGTCGAGGTTGTTGTCGCCGTCGTTGAGGTTTTGTGCCTCGCTGAGTTTGTCGGACTGGCCCTCGGTACGCCACGCGGCGCTGTACTTGAGGGTGTTGTCCCACCGGGCGCGCAGGTCCGGATTGCCAGTGTCGAACTCAAATGCCTGGGCATTTGCGGAAAGTACGCCAACCAGCAGCCCCGCCAAACTGAGGGCAAAGGGAGGGCGTCCACCGCGAAATGCGGCAGTTTGGAAACGAGCCATGGAGAAACCTCGCTATTGTTCTTCTTGTTATCGCCCTCTGTGGGGCGCGGTCGCATCGCAAGTCTTACGGTTACAACTCGGAACCACCGAGCGCGCCGGGTGGCGCCTCGGTGCGGATCTTTTTCCTCAGATAGGCTCAGCCGTACGCGCCAGCATTTGCTTCACCAAGCCGATGCGGTCGAACTCGCGGTCGTGCGCCATCTCTTTGTCGCCGGCCAGCACCGAGCTTTCGCTGATGTACTGGCAACGCTCGAAACGTCGCGCCATAAACCGCTGCAGCTGCTGCTCTACGCTGCCGCCGGCGGTGAGTTCTTCGCTGAGCACCACGGCATCCTCAATGGCCATGCCGGCGCCCTGCCCCAAGTGCGGGGTGGTGGCGTGGGCGGCATCGCCAATCAACAGCACGCGGCCGCGGTACCAAGGCTCGCTGACGAACACCACTTCCATCGGCTTGTAGACCACCTGGCTGCTGTCGGTGATTTGCTCACGCAGCTCGCCGATCAGGCCGGTAAAACCCTGCAGGCGCGCACGCATCTGCTCGGCCAGGGTGGCGGTGTCCATCCACGGGTTGTTCGGTTCGTGGGAGGTGAGGAACAGGTACATCAGGTCCCCGGCCAAAGGCACCAGGCCGGCATTGCCATCGGCGCTCTGGAAGTTGGCCAGGTGGTCGATCTGTGGCGCGCGGGGGAAGTTGTAGCGCCATACCGATTGGCCGGTGAAACGCGGGGTGTATTTGTCGCCGAACAACAGGCCACGCACTTTCGAGTACAGGCCGTCGGCGCCGACCACCAGGTCGTAGTCGCCGCTGCTGCCATCGGTGAACAGCGCGCTAACGCTATCGGCGTGTTCGGTAAGGGTTTCCACGCTCAGGCCCAGGCGCACATTGGCACCCAGTTCGAGGGCCGTATTGCACAACACGTTATGGAGTGCGAGGCGCGAGATACCGACGTTGGCCGGGTACTCGGGGCCGGCCAGACGTTGGCCAGGAATGCGCGCCAGCAGTTGGCCGCCGGGGCCGTAGATGGCCACATCTTCAAAGGCGTAGGCAGCGTCGAGGTAGCCGTCGAGAACACCCAGTTTGGCCATCTCACGGACCACGTTGCTCTGCTGGATGATGCCGACGCCGTACACAGTCCATTCGGCTTTGAGTTCGATCAGATCAACCGCGATGCCCTTGCGGCGCAGGGCAATGGCGGCGCATAGGCCACCGATACCACCGCCTACGATCAGGACCTTCTTCACAGATGAAGAGTTGACTGCATTCATGGCATGTCTCACTTGTTATTTTTGTTCATCGAACGGCGCAGGCGCCGCTTCGTTGTGGGCCACTTTCCCGGCAAAGCAGGAAGATGACTAATCGCTTATAGGGATGGGATGTATCGCGGCGCGAGATACCAAATAAACTCCCCCGCCTTGCTCCCCTCTCCCGCGTGCGGGAGAGGGGCCGGGGGTGAGGGCCGGCCGCGCCGCAGTTCTGCGCGCGCACTCCAAACCCAAATCCCCTCACCCTAACCCTCTCCCTAAGGGAGAGGGGACTAGAGCAACACCAACCATCCCCCCTCTTCCCGCCACGCCACCGCCTGTAATTTCTCCCCCAAACAAGGCCCATAAATGCACTCACCCGTACCCGGCAAAAACTGCGCGCCGTGGGCGTAGCACATGATCAGTTGGCCATCGGCCGACATAAATCGGTCCTTGCGGTATTCCAGGCGTACATCCAGGTGCGGACAGCTATTGCGGTACAT
Organism: Pseudomonas sp. CC11G; assembly: GCF_056174845.1. Lineage (NCBI taxonomy): Bacteria > Pseudomonadati > Pseudomonadota > Gammaproteobacteria > Pseudomonadales > Pseudomonadaceae > Pseudomonas > Pseudomonas sp. CC11G. The sequence goes on along the minus strand of NZ_JBWBZC010000014.1, from coordinate 4,939 downwards.
CCGAAGCTGGCCGTTATGGCGCAGGGCAAAAATGCTGTCTCTGCCCTGCCCGTGCGGGTCAAACCCACGGGCCTGGCCTTCGGCTAATTCGTCACTGCGGCACAGGGGAACACCCACCACTCAACCCTGCTTCGGTGGCGGACCACCCGGCGCCCATTTCTCTTTCGAGGTGAACAGAAACAGCTGCGAGTTATCGGCGGTCAGCGGTGCCACGCGGGCTACCCAGGCGTCGTCATGCTTGTCCATGTCGGCGTCGTATTCGATGTGGCAACCCAGCGGGCTGTTGAAGTACCAGAACCAGTTGGAGCCAAACAGGTGGCGGCCCGGGCCCCAGAAACTGGTCCAGCCCTTCTGCTCAAAACGCCGGCCGGCGAGCAGCACTTCGGTGCCGCTGCCCATATGGAAGGTGAAGTGCTCGCAGCCTTTCATGTGCGGCGGGGTCTGGATCATGAACAGGCAGTGGTGATCGTCCGAACCTGCCGGGCGCATAAATGGGCCGGCGCCGACAAAGGTGTCGGTGGTTTTAAAACCCAGGCGGTTGGCGTAGAAGGCTTCGCCCTTGGCAGCGTCCGGCACGAAATACACCACGTGCGACAGCGTGCGCGGCACGGCGGGCATATCCAGGGTGATGCCGGGCTGGTTCAGCGGACGCTGCGGTTCATGGCCGGGGGCGTTGCTCAAATCATTCGGCGCGGTGAAGGGCTTGCGTACGGTGAGCTGGAAGCCGATGGCAAAGCCCAGGTCGTCGACGCTGTGCACCGCGCCCTGCTCGTCTCGGGTTACCAGACGGTCGCGGCCCAGTTCGTCTTCGATGGCGTCCAGGTCCGCCGCACTGGCTACGCCGTAAACGGTTTCGCGAAGCGATGGGCCCGGGCCGATGGCCGCCGGCAACTTCCCATCGTCGGCACGGCGGATGATCACCGCGGTGCCGTCGAGCGCTTCAAAGCGCCCGCCGTTGGCATCTACGCCGACAGGGTGCAGGCCGTAGTCACGCAGGCAATCGGTACAGGCTTGGATGTCATCGACACCAAAGATCAGGGCGTCAAGGCCAATGATGTTCATGGCTACCACTCCATTGAAATTATGATCCGGCGGTGAATGAAGGTGCCGGTGGTGGTGTCGGTCACGGCCGACTGCGGCGAACTGTGCCGTCGGCGTTGGCAGCTGACTAATCGCGTGTCGGGATGCGACCTATCGGCAAACGCGATACCTGTTGGCACACCAGTGCTTTCGCGGAAATGGCTAAAAACGGCGTGGGGGATTTCTTAGGAAGGGTTGACGCGCTGATACTTTGACCGGAATGTATCGCGAAAATAAATACAACAAAGAGATTGGCCGCCATGCGTTTCAACCACCTGGACCTGAACCTCCTGGTGGCGCTGGATGTATTGCTCGAAGAGCAGAACATCACCCGCGCCGCTGAACGTCTGCACATGACCCAATCCGCCACCAGCGGCGTACTGGGGCGCTTGCGCAACTACTTTGAAGACGAACTGCTGGTGCAAGTCGGGCGCAAGATGCAGCCAACCCCCTACGCCTTGGAGCTGACGGCGCCGGTACGTGAAGTGCTGCTGACCATTCAGAGTTCCATCACCGCCAAGCCGGTGTTCGACCCCAGCACCAGCAAACGCCACTTTCGCCTGGTGACCTCCGACTACCTGATCAGCGTGCTGTTTGCTCAGGTGATCGAGCGTATTCACGCCGAAGCCCGCATATCACCTTTGAAATGATCGGCCCCAGCGACAACTCGGGCGAGCTGCTGATGCGCGGCGAAGTCGACCTGATGATCGTGCCCGACCGCTACATCGTTGAAGGCCACCCGTGGCAACTGCTGTTCGAAGAAGAACATGTGTGCGTGGTGTGGAACGGCAACACCCAGGTCGGCGAACACCTGACCCTGGAGAAGTACATGGAGATGGGGCATGTGTCGGTGGGGTTTGGGCGCACCCGGCACATGAGCATCGAGGAATGGTTTATCACCCAATACGGCTTCAATCGCCGCCTGGAAGTGATCACCAACGACTTCAACACCCTGCCGCAACTGGTGGTCGGCACTCAGCGCATAGCCACCATGCACCAGCGATTGGCGCGGTTGTATGCCGCGCATTTACCACTGCGGATTTTGCCGCCGCCAGTGAAAATTCCGGTGATGCGCGAAGTGATGTTGTGGCACCGCAGCGTCGATGGCGACCCGATGCCGTTGGCTGCGAGACAAGATCAGCGCGTTTATTCAGACCGTCGATCAAGCCAAGGCGGCCTGATGGTCGGCGGTGGGTGTGAGGCCGCGTTAAGCAGGCCTACCCCGACCGACCAGGGGTTCCCTATCACGCGCAAACCGTTTTTCCACGGCAAACGCCGGCAACCACCCTTCGCGCCTGACCGTCCAGCACTCATACGTCGGCACGAACTGATCGATCTTATCCAGCGACCCCAGGTTCACCTCCACCTCATCCCCGGAACATGCAAACACCGACGACCCACACTGCGGGCAAAAATGCCGGCCCTTGTACGCGCGGGTTTGCCCCTCGATAACCACAGCGTCGCGGGCAAAAATCGCTGCTGCAAAAAACAGCGCGCCGTGGTGTTTGCGGCAGTCCAGGCAATGGCAAGCGCCAACTCGATAGGGCTGTCCACTCGCTACAAAACGCACGTCGCCGCACAGGCAACCACCGGTGAATGTCTCCACGTTTTCTCTCCTCATCAAATGAACCGAGTGCGGTTGCGGCCTTACTTCCAATGCGTTGGCGGAGCTGGATGCCACCAAGGCCCGCGTTCGCCACAAAAGTCTGGGTCCCCGCTTGCGCAGGGACGACGGAGGTTTCTCGTAGTCCACCGTCATCCCTGCGCAGGCAGGGATCCAGAATCTTGAAGCAGTACCCAGACCTCTAAAACCACCACCCGCTCGCGATAGGTAATAATGCGCCCCACGCATTCCCTGCCAGAGTCGCCAAATGTTCGAAATCCAGCCGCAAACCCCGAAACCTACCGCCAGCAAACCCGCAAAAGCACCTTTATCATTGCCGTTATCTTTATCGCCCTGGCGCATGCTTTCCAGCCTGGCGGTGATGCTGTTCGGCACGCCGGGCGGCGATAACTTTCGCTGGAACGCTGGCGGCGTGGTCCTGGCCGTCGTCGCGCTGGCGGCCTTGTTTAAATTCAAACTGTTGTCGCAGCCCTGGATGAGCGCTGCCGTTTACGGTTGGCAACTCAGCGCGCGCTGATGAGCATCACCAACGTTATGCACCAGGTGGAAGCCGGGGTAAAAGCCCAGCAGCCAGAAGCCATGAGCTACTGCGTTTCTACTATCAGGGCATCACCCAGATGTACCAGCTGGATGCCAACTCCAGCTCACTCAGCCAGATGGTGCACGAGATCGACGCCCATAAAGCGCGATGCAGGCCCAGGGCCTGACACCGACCAGCCGCGCCTCAACCCCGAATGGTTAGCCGCCGTAAAAGCGCTGCCGAAGGCAAACTAAGCCGCTATCCAGGCCATTAAAAATTTCTGAAACCATTTTCCGCACCCTCGGCTCTGATCAGGTGCCAAGCCGTAATGCCAGCCCACCTCACGTGGCTTTGGCCTGAAAGGATGCAGTATGAATACCCTCGCCGCCGACTCGCTAACCGCCGCCGTAGAGCGTTGCGCTGACGAACCGATCCATATTCCGGGCGGTATTCAGCCCCACGGCTTCCTGTTTGTGGTGGCAGCGGCAGACCTCACGATTGAGCAGGTCAGCGACAACGTTCGCGAGTGGCTGGGGCTGGAAGCGAAGGATTTACTGGGCTTGCAGCTGGCCGATTTGCTCAACGAGCCGGAGTTGCCGCACGGCTGGCGGGTTTGTCCAGTGAAGACCCCAATCCATTTCACCTCGGCGATGTGCGTTTTGCCCGCGGCACCGCTCCACACGAATTTGCCCTGATGGGCCATCGCAACGACCAGCACCTGATTCTTGAATTCGAGCGCGCCAGTAACCCCGGCGAGGCGTACGGCATTCTGTATCCGCTGATGCGCACTTTTGTCGCCGAACTGCATGCCGCCAAAGACCTGCAAGCCATCTGCGAATTGGCCGTGAACGAACTCAGCCGGATTACCGGCTTTGGTCGAGTAAAGGCCTACCGCTTCGACGACGCCGGCAATGGCGACGTGCTGGCCGAACATGCCGAACCCGGCTACGCCAGCTACCTGGGCCACCATTCCCAGCTTCGGACATTCCCCCCAGGCCCGCGCGCTGTACTGCAAAACCTGATTCGCCTGATTCCCGATGCCAACTACGTGCCCTCGCCGCTGGTGCCGGTGCTGAATCCGGCCACCCAACAGCCGCTGGATTTGGGCTTTGCCTCGTTGCGCAGCGTCTCGCCGGTTCACCTGCACTACATGCGCAACATGGGCACGCTGGCCTCTATGTCGGTGTCCATCGGGTGCGCGATCGCCTGTGGGGCCTGATTTCCTGCCACGACCACACCCCGCCAGCTCAGCCATAAAACCCGCACCACCTGCGAGTTGCTGGCGCGCATTCTGGCCCTGCAAATCGACGCCACCGAAGCCGGCCTGCAAGCCCAGCGCAAGCTGGAACTGCGCCACCTGATCGTGCGTTTGCTGGCCGGCATGGCCGACTACGACAGCGTGACCGAAGGCTTTAAAAACCTGCCCGAGGTGGTGCTGGCGTTTGCCCAGGCGCAAGGCGCGGCCATCGTGACGGCCGACACCTGCGTGCGGGTCGGCGATGCCCCGAAGATGCGCAAATACTGGAGCTGGCCAACTGGCTGAGCAGCCAGGACAACGGCCCGCTCTTCAGCAGCGACAACCTGAGCCGCGACGTGCCGCATCTGTCTGAACTGGCTGCCCACAGCGCTGGCGTGCTGGCGGTGTCGATTTCCAAACTGCACGCCCACTACCTGATCTGGTTCCGCCAGGAACGGGTGAAAACCGTGAACTGGGC
>NZ_JBWBZC010000013.1:0-136679 GCF_056174845.1 Pseudomonas sp. CC11G | reverse complement strand
CCGCCGAACAGGTAGTGGCCGCTGGCGTCCTTTGCTGTTCATCAGGCTAAGCACTCGTCTTCGCGCTGGCCCAGTTCGTGCCCAGGGAAGAACGGTCGGTAGAGTCCCAGCGTGCCGTTACCGGCCTGCACGCCAATCTCGCGAATACGCTGCAGTACGGTTTCGATCGAGCTCAAAATCGCCTCTTCAGAGTTGAGGCTGTTCTGCGCGGCGGTGTTGGTTCGAGGTGTATTGCGCGTTCAGCGCTTGTTCCTGGCTCAACTGCAGCAGGCGCACCGACGCCACCGGGTCATCGGCGGGTGAGGATGCCGTTTGCCGGTGCTGATCTGCTCCTGGGTGCGGTCAGATTCGCGTAGTTTCTTTTGCATCCCGGCAACGGAGGTGTTGAAGGCTTGATAGTGGAAATTCGCATAACTAACTAGCCTCAGTTGAAGGCGCCTATGAGCGTATCGAACAACGACTGCGCAACTTTAATCACCTGTGCAGAAGCATTGTAGTACTGCTGGAACTGCACCAGGTTGCCGCCTCTTCATCGAGGCTCACGGCAGACAGCGAATCGCGGTTGCTTTGCGCTTGGTCAGTACGGTTTCAGCGGCGTCGGCGTTGGTGCGCACTTGCGCGGTCAGCGAGCCAACCCGCTCCACCAGCCCGCTGTAGGCGTTGTTGTAGGTGGCAGGCAACGGTGCCGGCAGCGCCAACCCCTACGGTTTTCTGCGTTTGCAGGTCGATCAGCTTCAGCGCGTTGCGGTTGTCGGCCACGCTGCGGTGTTTCTGGTTCAAGGTAAAGGTATCGCCCGATTGCGGCGTTCCATTAATCGTGAACTCGTACGAGTAGGTGTTGTTGTCGACGGGTCGTGTATAGTCCAGGCGCAACGTGTTGGATTGGCCCGGGTCAGCGCGGTGGTCGAGGGCGATACATAGCTCAGGGTCGCACCAGCCGGCAGCGTGCCGGTCAGGGTGTTAGTGGTCGAGTCGAAAGTCAGCGGCAAGCCGGTGCCAAACAGGTCCTGCAAGTCGGTGACGTCAATTGGCGACGGGCCGGTTTTCAGGTCGGGCTGAGTGATGGTGCCGGTGCCCCGGTTGTTGGTGTGGTCGCCACCGCACGGGCGGAACCGGCGAAGGCCAACTGATCGGCCGACTGCAGGTCGGTGCCAAAGTTGAATGCGCCACGGCGGGTCGGTTGCAGGCTGAAGCTGTCGCCCATTGGGCGTTCCCGTTGATGGTGACTTCAAACCCTTGATCGGTCGGCGGCGTGGTGCTGGGGTCCTGCAAGGTAAAAGTGCCGGCGCCGGTCGGCGTCACGGTCAATCTGCGCCCCGTCGCTCAACCGCTGCGCGGTGTAATTGGTGCCGTCGAACTTCACCCTTGTAATCGCTGGTGGTCAGCAGCGAAGAATTGGTGATGTTCATCGAGCCGGTGGCGTTGCTGGTATTGGTGGCGGCCGGCAGCACGCGCAGCGCGGCGGCGGTCGGGTCGTTTGATATCGCTGAACAACGGGCTGCCCGCCCGGCGGCTAGGTCAAGGCCCTGCCCCAGCTGTTTGTTGACGGTATCGGAGAGCACGGTCGCCATCTGCCCGAGGACTGTTGTAGCTCTTGTCCAGTGTGTGGTGTCGCGGTAGGCCAGCAGGCCGCCCATTTCACCGCCGCTGATTTGCGACGTGATGGTTTGCGATACGCCGTAATAATGAGGTCAACCTGAAAGCGCGTTGGGTCATCGACGCCAGGCTTGGCGGTCAGGGTCGAAGCCGTGTTGCCCACCACGAGCGGACGCGGTACCGACGAACAGGCTCACGCTGCCGTCGGTTTGCTCCACGCTCTGCACGCCGATGATTTCGGAAATCTGCCGGATGGTTTCTTCACGGGCATCGAGCAGGTCATTGGGCTCGGCCCGGCGCCACGGGCGCGGCAATCGCGTCGTTGTAGCTGGCCACACTGGCGGCCATCGAGTTCACCTGAGTGGTCAGGGCGCTCATCTGCTGGTTGATCAAGCTGTTCTGCTTGTCCAGTTGGTCGTACATCGTATTGAACGAGCTCGACAGCCCCGCTGCCTGCGACAGCACCGCTTCACGGGCGGCGGTGGAGGATGGGTCTGCGAGGCGGTTTGCAGTGAAGCGAAGAATTTTTGCACACGCCGGGCTGATCCCGGTGGTGCTGTTGGACAGCAGCGAGTCGAGCTGCTCGATCTGGCTTTTGAACGACTGCAGCTCGCTGTTGGAGCTGGTGGAGGTGCGCACCTGATTGGTCAGGAAGTCACTGGCCAGACGCCGTACGTCGACCACCTGGCTGCCCGAACCGATATAACCGGCGCCGGTAAACTGGGCGATGTTGGTCTGCTGCACCGACTGCTGGCGCGAGTAGCCAGGGGTGTTGACGTTGGTGATGTTATGCCCGGTCACCGTCAAAGCGGTCTGCGCACTGCGCAGGCCCGACAGCCCTACCGATAACAAGTCAGCCATGTCGAATCCTCACTAAAAACATCATCACAGCATCCTTACAAACGCGTGGCGGTGGTTTCGCCCGCGGCGATGGTTTGGTACGTCTGCATCTGTTTGGCGATCTGCGCCACTTTATTGGCGTACTGCGGGTCGGTCGCGTAACCGGCCTGTTGCAGTTCGCGCACGAACTGTTTCGGGTTGGCGGTTTTATCCAGTGCGTTGTCGTACCGGTCGTTGTTCTGCAGGAAGCTCACGTAGTCGTTGAAGCTCTCCTGGAAACTGTCGTACGAGCGAAATGCCGCCGCTTCTTTCACTGCCTGGCCACCTTTGTATTCGGTGGTCACGGCACGCGCCGAATCGCCGTCCCAGCCGCCTGCGGCCTTGATGCCGAACAGGTTGTGGCTGCTGGAGCCGTCGGAGTCACGAATGATCGACTTGCCCCAACCGGTTTCCAGTGCGGCCTGGGCCACCAGGTAGGCCGGGTCTACACCAATCTTGGCGGCCGCTTCCTGCGCCATCGGCAGCATGGTGGAGATAAATTCGTCGGCCGACTTGAAGGCCGCTTTGCCCGGTGCCAATGGCGGTTGTGCCAGACGGCGGCCGGAGCTGGCATCAATGGCGTTAAGCGCAGCGGTCTTGCTGCTCGCAGTGGCACCAATCGCCGCGCTGTTGCTGGTGTTTTCGCCGCCAGCCAGTCGTTCTGGGCCAACGGCTTGCCGTCCGCTGTCGCACCGGCCGTTGTAGTTGGGACAATCCCGGCCAGCAATCGGTCAGACAATGTGCCCGGCAGCGACAGGCGGCGCTTGTTCAGCAGCTTCGAGTCGTCACGAAGCTTGTCCACGGGCGGCAACTCCTTGACCGCGTGGCTGGTCAGCGTCTTGCTCGCGCTGTCGCTGGCCGGGGTTGTGCCGGTGTTAGTGGTGGCATTGATGACGCTGGCATCGCCGGCCTGGGCAAACGGGTTGGCCTTGTGGGTGCCGCTCTTCATTTTCGACATTTGCCGCGCCAGCACATCGGCCAGGCCGATGCCGCCCTCTTTGGACATTTTGACCGCCAGCTCCTGGTCGTACATTTGCTGGTAGGTCTTGGCCTCGTTGCTGTTCATGAAGTTGCCTTCGGAGAAGGCTTCGTTGGCCGAACGCATCGCCTTGAGCATCTGGTTGAGAAACAGCGACTCGAATTCCTGGGCAACTTTCTTGATGTTGCCTTCGCTGTCGCGGTCCTGGCCGACTTTCAGGTTGGCCAGGCGATTGAGGTCGCTGTAGGCGCCGCTGTCGAGCTTGGAGCCAACCCCGGATGTCAATTTCGCGTCCATGGCTGCCTCCTTAGATAACGATCAAGTCGGCTTGCAGCGCGCCGGCCTGTTTCAGTGCTTCAAGAATGGCCATCAGGTCAGACGGCGAGGCGCCGACCTGGTTAACCGCCCGTACGATTTCATCCAGCGTGGTGCCGGGGCCGAATTTGAACATCGGCTTGGTTTCCTGCTCGGCACTCACTTTAGAACGCGGTACCACGGCGGTTTGGCCGTTAGACAAGGCGCCGGGCTGGCTGACGATAGGGTCTTCGGTGATGCTCACCGTCAGGCTGCCGTGGGTAACGGCCGCCGGCTGAACCTTGACGTTCTGGCCGATCACGATGGTGCCGGTACGCGAGTTGATGATGACTTTCGCCACCGCCTGGCCGGCGTCCACTTCGAGGTTTTCCAGAATCGAGAGGTAGTCCACGCGCTGGTTAGGGTCCAGCGGCGCGCTGACGCGGATCGAGCCGCCGTCAATGGCCTGGGCCACGCCGGGGCCGAGCAGTTCGTTGATCTGGTCGACCATATGCTTGGCGGTGGTGAAATCCGGGCGGTTGAGGTTCAGGTCAGGGTGTTGCCCTGGTCGAAACCGCTCGGCACCGGCCGCTCTACCGTGGCACCGCTGGGAATGCGGCCGGCCGACGGCACGTTAACGGTGATTTTAGAACCGTCGGCGCCTTGGGCGTCGAAGCCGCCGACCACCAGGTTGCCCTGGGCGATGGCGTAGACGTTGCCGTCGATACCTTTCAAGGGGGTCATCAGCAGGCTGCCGCCACGCAAGCTCTTGGCGTTACCGATGGACGAGATAGTCACGTCGATGGTTTGCCCGGGCTTGGCGAAGGCCGGCAGGTCAGCGTGAATCGACACCGCCGCGACGTTCTTCAGCTGCACGTTGCCGCCGGTGGGCACCTTGATGCCGAACTGGGCCAGCATGTTGTTGAAGGTCTGCACGGTAAACGGTGTTTGCGTGGTCTGGTCGCCGCTGCCGTTCAGGCCCACAACCAGGCCGTAACCAATCAGCTGGTTGGAGCGCACGCCCTGGATGGTGACCAGGTCTTTGATCCGCTCAGCCTGCACCGCCGAAGCGGCGAGCAGGAGACAGCAGGCGGTAAGCAGTCGTTTGATCATGACCGGCACTCAGAAAGGAAACAGCGGGCTGCTGAAGAAGCGGTCGAACCAACCTGGCTGGTTGGCATCGGCAAACGCGCCGGTTCCCGAATAGGTAATGCGCGCATCGGCCACACGGGCGGACGACACGGTGTTGTCGGTGGCGATGTCATCGGCGCGGACCAGGCCGGCAATGCGCACCAGTTCGTCGCCGGTATTAAGGGTCATCCACTTCTCGCCGCGGACCGCCAGAATGCCGTTGGGCAGTACTTCGGCAATGGTGACGGTGACCGAACCGGTCAGGCTGTTGCTCTGCGCGGCGGTGCTTTTACCGGTGGCTTTACGCGAACCGGCGTATCCGGCGTCGAGGCTCAACTTGCCGGCATTGAGCGGGTTGATGCCGACGTCAGGATTGTCTACCGACACACTGCCGCCAAACAGCGAGGTCAGACCGATGGAGGTGTTGCTGTCTTTGGCGATATCCGAGTTGGCGGCTTTGCTCGCCGAGGTGCGCTCATTCAGAGTGATGGTGATGATGTCACCCACGCGGTATGCCTTGCGGTCGCCATACAGGTTGTTTTCGAAACCGGTCTGGTAGATGGAACCGTTATTCAGCGCTGCCGGCAACGGCGTGCGCGGCAGCACCGGCGCGTAGTACGGGTCGTTCGGCTTGGCCGTAGGCGCGACGCAGCCGCCCAGAGCGAAGAGGCCAAGCAGGGGAAGAAGAACTAACCGTTTCATAACGCGTACCTCACATATTTTTTGCAACTGACCAGAGCGAGCCACCGATTGCCTACCAGCTCCTTATGGCGGGCCAAACGGGCTGTGGCTAAACCCAGCCAGTGATTAAAGATTCTGGGTAATGAACGACAGCATCTGGTCCGCGGTGGAAATCACCTTGGAGTTCATTTCGTAGGCGCGCTGGGTGGTGATCATGTTCACCATCTCTTCCACCACGCTCACGTTGGAGTTTTCCAGGGTGTTCTGTTCGATGGTGCCCAGGCCCGTCAGGCCAGGCGTGCCGACTTGCGGCGCGCCGCTGGAGGCGGTTTCCAGGAACAGGTTTTTACCGACTGCTTCCAGACCGCCCGGGTTGATGAAGTCGGCGGTTTGAATGTTGCCCACGATCTGCGGCGTGGCGTTGCCGGCGGTGGTTACCGAGGCGGTGCCGTCTTCACCCACGGTGAAGGTACGGGTTTCGGCTGGAATGACGATTGCCGGTTCCAGCGGGAAGCCGTTGGAGGTCACCACCTGGCCGTCGGAGTTCAGGTGAAAGCTACCGTCGCGGGTGTAGGCGATGGTGCCGTCAGGCTGCAGCACCTGGAAGAAACCACGGCCGTTGACCGCCATATCCAGCGGCTGCTCAGTGGTTTGCAGGCTGCCGATGGTGAACATTTTCTGCGTGCCGGCAATGCGCACACCGGTACCCAGTTGCAGGCCGGACGGCAGTTGGCTGTCCTGGGTGCTTTGGGCGCCGGGTTGACGACGGATCTGGTAGAGCAGGTCCTGGAATTCGGCGCGATCCCGTTTGAAACCGGTGGTCGACACGTTGGCCAGGTTGTTGGAAATGGTCGTCAGGTTCATGTCCTGGGCGGACAAACCGGTTTTACTGACCCACAGAGCCGGAAGCATGAATGTTCTCCTCGGGCGCCGACATCACGGCGCCGCGTACTGATATTTAGCTAAGTTGCAAAACACGAGCCAGGGACGTGGCGTCGTCTTCGGCCGTTCGCATCATCTTCACTTGCAGTTCGAACTGGCGGGACAGTGAGAGGATCGAGGTCATCTCCTCCACCGCGTTGACGTTGCTGGTTTCCACAAAGCCGGACTCCAGCTTCACGTTGTCGTCAGCCAGCAGGGGCTCGCTGCCCTTGTAATGGATCATGCCGTCCAGGCCCTTCTCCATTTGCTTGAGGTCGGGGTTGACCAGCTTGATGCGGTCTACCTCGGCCAGCACATTGGGGGCCTCGCCGAGGGCGCGAATGGTGATAGTGCCGTCCTGGCCGATCTCCACTTTTTGCTCCGGCGGCACGGAAATCGGCCCGCCATTGCCCAAAACCGGCAAACCGCTGCCGGTGCGCAACTGGCCAAGGCCGTCGATTTTCAGGCTGGCGGTACGTACATACGCTTCTTTACCGTCCAGGCCTTGCACCGCCATCCAACCGTCGCCGCTGACGGCCACGTCCATGGGGTTGCCGGTGTCTTGCAAGGTGCCGGGGGTAAAGTCGGTGCCGGGGCGTTCGCTCATGGCATATACGCGCGACGGAAAGCTGTCGCCGAACACCTGCATGGAACGCGCTTGTTCGAAGTCACGGCGAAAACCGCTCGTGGAGATGTTCGCCAAATTGTTGGCATGGGCCCGCTGAGCCATCGTGTTCTGGCTAGCCCCTGTCATGGCGACGTACAGCATTTTATCCATGGTGTTTCTCCGAGATTGGGCCGTGCCAAACGCTGGCGGCCTGCGGCTCTATGCAAGCTATAAAGCAGGCATCGTGCCAATCCCGAAATATTTCTGTACACCATTGATAAGCAAGGAATTTCACAAACAACAAAGGGCTTCCGAAGAAGCCCTTTGCAGGTGTGCGGCGACGGTTTGCCGCCGGCGGCAACCGGTTAACGCAGGTTAATGATGGTTTGCGTCACGGCGTTTTCGGTCTCGATGGTTTTGGCGTTGGCCTGATAGTTACGTTGCGCCACGATCAGGTCGACCAGCTCGGTGGAAATATCCACGTTGGAGGACTCCAGCGCACCAGCAGTCAATGAACCCAAGGTGCCAGCACGCGGCGTACCCACCACAGGCTCACCCGAATCGGCCGACTGCACCCACTGGGTTTTACCCACAGGCGTCAAGCCCTGCACGTTGGCGAAGTTGGCCAGAATCACCTGCCCTTGAATCTTCGACTGGCCGTTGGTGTAGCGGGCGAAGATCTGGCCGGTGTCGTCAATTTCCAGACCCGACAGCTGGCCGGTGGTGTAACCGTCCTGGGCCACGGCGTTGACGGCGAAGGTGCTGGAAACCTGGGAGGAACCGCGAATATCCAGGGTCACAACGGCCGAAGCATCAGCGCCGTTGGATGCCCATACAGGCGGTGTAGCGCCATCGGACTGCGCAGGAACCCAGTTACTGATGGTCAGTTTGCTGTTGGTATAACCCAACCCGGCACCCGGGGTGATCGTGCCGAGCTGCCCGGCGCCGTCGAAGGTAATGTTCGTGGTTGCAGGCACGGTGCTGGCCGGATTTTGCGGGTTACGACCATCGATCAAGACGTTCATGGTCCAGTCGTTCGCCACCGGCGGCGTCGCCGACGGGTCCGCGTTGTTGATGAAGTACTGGGTCATGACGTGGGCGTTGCCCTGGGCGTCGTAGATATTCACCGAGGTCGACGAGGTGTAGGTGGTCGGATCGCTCGGGTCGAACGGCGTGTTAGTCGGCGCCTTGCTGCTGGAGTTCAGGTTGAAGCTTTGGGTAATCGCAGTGGTGGCCTTTGGCGCCTGGTTGGAGGTCTGAATGCTCAGGTTACCGACCACGCCGTTCTGCAGCTGACCGTTGCCGTCTACCGAGTAGCCCTGCAGGTTGTAGCCGTTGTTGTCGACGATATTGCCGGCCTTGTCGGTACCGAAGTAGCCGGCACGGGTGTAGCTGATCGAACCGTTGTTGCTGGTCACGAAAAAGCCGTTGCCGTTCACACCCATGTCCAGGGCGTTTTCGGTGTAGTCGATGGTGCCCTGGTTGAACAGCTGGGCAACGTTGCCCAGCAACACGCCGCTACCGATGGCGTTGCTGCTGGAGGCCAGCATGGACGAGGAATACAGGTCCTGGAATTCGGCACGGGACTGTTTAAAGCCCACGGTGCCGGCGTTGGCGATGTTGTTACCAGTGATATTCAGGTCACTGGAGGCGGCCTTGATACCGCTAAGTCCGATATTGAACGACATGGGATGCTCCTGAAACGGCCGGGGTTGCCGGCGGTTATTGACCTATCACTTGAACTTTGGAAATGCCGATGCTGCCCAGCCCTGCGAGGTTCAGCAGCATCTCGCCGCCGTTGATCCCCAGGGTGACGCTGTCGACGTTGGCTGGGAGGCTGGTGCCCATGGCCACGTCTTTGCCGCCTACCGATGCGATGGCGTCGAAGCTGTAGGTGCCAGGCGCCATGACATTGCCGCTGGAATCTTTGCCGTCCCACATAAAGGTGACCTGGCCGGTTGATTGCTGGCCCAGGTTGACGCGCGACACCTGGTTGCCCTTGCTGTCGAGCACGTTGACGTACAGGTTGTCGGTGCCACTGGTGAGCGCGATGCTGCCTTTGAAGGTTTCGCTGGTGTCGACCACGGCGGTGTCGGTGGAGAGGATCACCTTGCGACCCACCAGCGACGAGGCTTGCAGCGCCTGCGACGACTGGGTGCTGGAGAGAATGCTCTCCACGCTGGTGTTGAGGTTGTCCAAGCTTTCCACCTGGGTGAACTGGGCCAGTTGCGCCACGAATTCACTGTTGGTTTGCGGGTCCAGCGGGTTCTGGTTGTTCATTTGCGCGACCAAGAGTTGCAGGAACTGGTCCTTGCCCAGGGTCTTGTCCTTGGTAGTCGTATCCTTGACGGCATACTGGTCCAGTATCGAACTCTGGGTGCTTACGCTATCGACGGCCATTTCTTTCCCCTACGTTCGAATTACTGACCCAGGGTCAGAACCTTGGTCATCATTTGTTTGGCGGTATTCATCATTTCGGTGTTGGTCTGGAACGCACGGCTGGCGGAGATCATGTCGGCCATCTCTTCCACCACGTTGACGTTCGGGTAGTAGACGTAACCGTCTTTATCCGCGGCCGGGTGGTTGGGCTCGTAGCGCGGCGTCAGGCTGCTCTGGTCTTCGACCACACCCATCACCTGCACGCCCCGACCGGAGTTGTCCTGGTCGGCAAACAGCGAGGTTCCGGCGCCGTTCTGCTGGGTCTGCTGGTCGGTGAACATGGTGGCGAACACCGGGTGGCGGGCGCGGTAGGTCTTGTCGACGCTGGACGAGACGGTCTCGGCGTTGGCGATGTTGCTGGAGATGGTGTTCAGGCGGGTGGTCTGAGCACTCATGCCGGTACCGGCGATATTGAAGACACTGGAAAGGGACATGGTTCGTCTCCGTTATTCGCCGCGAATCGCAGCAACAAGGCCTTTGAATTTGGCGTTCAGCAGGGTGAAGCTGGCTTGGAACTGCACAGCGTTTTCTGCGTAATTGGATTGCTCGATCTGCTCATCGACGGTGTTCTGGTCCACCGAAGGCTGGGTCGGCACGCGGTAGTTCAGGCCTGCGTCACCGGCGTCCAGACCTTCAGCGGCGATGTGGCCGGTGTTGGTGGTAGCGAGCGAGAAGCCGCCCTTGTTCTTTTCAGCCTGGGCGGCGAGCACCGAGGCGAAGTCCAGATCACGGGCCTTGAAGCCAGGGGTGTCAGCGTTGGCGAGGTTGTTGGCCAGCACTTCGGCACGCTGGGAGCGGTAGCCCAATGCCTTTTCGTGAATGCCGAGTGCTGAATCAAAGCTGATGCTCATGGTGCGAACCTTGCCAACTGGCGAACTGGATTTGCGTGCAAGACATTTAGCAAACCCTGTGCCAACTTATTTAAGCCTTACAAATCAACGACTTGATAAATTTACGGCAAGAATAATCAGCTGAAACGGCAAGGCTTTTCCGCTGCCCGGCAATGGCGACGGGGTTGCCGGTTAAGGGTTTGCCGCTTGTGGCAAAAGCGGCAACGGTGCCCCTGCCAAACCGTTCTCACACGTAGGCAACGTCCAAATACCTTCGCTTTAGCGACACCTTCCGCGCTGTTTCTCGACATGCCGCGCGCGGGGCCGCGAAGCGTCCGGCTTCGAACCTGGTGAGAGGAGAGAACACTGAAGACGCGTTACCAACGAGGCAATTGCGGCCTCAGTCTTCAGTTCTTAGATCATGGAAATATCAAGATGACAAAACCAAAGCTCCTGCGACTCACCTCGCTGGCCATTGCGTGTGGTACCGCACTGGCCATGAGTTCCTCTGCACACGCCTTGTACACAGGCACCGTATTGACTGGCGCACAGGTGCCAGACTGGGCTGTGGGCAACTACAGCTGTTCAGGAACGTTAATTACGCCGCGTGTAGTTGTTACAGCTGAACACTGTATGAGCGGCACCACCTCCGGGTTCTATCACCGCAAAACAGGCCAGGTTTATTACGGCCGAGCCATCAACTACCCGGAACAATACGGCCCGCTCGGAGATGTAGGCATTCTTATCACCGATACCAAGTTTGGCGGCTCAGCCACTGTAGAAACCGCCAATATCCCTAGCTATGCGCAAGAAAAAGCAGCTTTAAGCCGCGAGAACGTGCCACAAATCATCTATGGCAGAGACAGCGATTCTGGCAACCCCTTTACCACCGCCAGAACCACCGATGCCTACCGAGCCATGCCTCAACAGGAAGGCTTCAAAATGGTCTACAAACCCATAATGTACTACCGCCAAAACGGGTACGAAGCCCAACGGCTATTAGGATTAAAGAGCCCCGAATATGACAATATTTTCAACATAGCCCTGGCGGGACTGATGTATACGGACCCTACAGGGCTGAAATTGACCGATGAGGATGTCGATGCGGCGTTGATAACGGTTGTCCATCCGCTCTATCAGTCGCCCGTAAATGTCTCTCCCATTCACTCAGGGGATAGCGGAGGCAGCATTTTCACTCGCTTGCCGGACGGTAAACTGGGCCTGATCGGTAATATATCCGGCACCGCTGCGCATCCGCGATTGAGCAGCTACTGGCCATGGGTGGTAAAAAACCTGATCGCCAACGGCTTACGTGAAGACGCAATGCTCCTAAGCAAAAAAGTACTAGGCACCGACGATTGGGGCAGCAATGACCGCCTGGCCACCGTGGGTCAGATATTTGTCTATGACAATCCCTATAACGGCGATATCGAGTACTACCGCTTGGCCAGCCTGGGCTCGGACGGCCGATACTGGTATTTCCCGACCGACCGCCGCGACAACAGCTTCTGGGAGTACCTGGGTACCCAGCTTCCCAATATCGAGCAGGCCACTACACCGATGGGCGTGTGGGGCGAAAACGACAGGCACGCCACGCAAGGGCAGGTGTTTATCTACAACAACCCCTACACCCAAGAAGTGGAATACTTCCGCGCCAACGCCACGGGCCTTTATTGGTACTTCCCAATCGACAAGACCAACAATACCGACTGGACTTATCTGGGTACCGATCTGCCCACCCGACCAATGAAGTTTGTAGAGCGGATCAACTAAGCCAGGCGCTCAATAAAAAAAAACGCCCGACACAAAGTGCCGGGCGTTGTTGTTTATTAGGCGCGAAACTTTATTTGACCTTGTAGATGATGCCTGGGCTGCATTGCACCATCTGGTAGTGATCCGGCAACCCGTTCAACGCTTCGGAAGCACCCAGGAACAGGTAGCCGCCGGGCTTAAGCGTGGCGTGAATGCGCAGCAAAATGTCTTTCTTCACTTCGGCCGAGAAGTAGATCAACACGTTGCGGCAGAACACGATGTCGAACTTGCCGAGGCTGGCGTAACTGTCCAGCAGGTTGAGCGCGCGGAATTCCACGCGGGTGCGAATCGCCGGCTGATGGCAAAACGGCCGCCACCTTTGGGATCGAAGTAGCGCTGCAAGCGCTCCTGCGACAAACCACGGCCAATCGCCAGACTGTCGTATTCGCCGGATTTGCACGCTTGCAGCATGGCGCTGGACAGGTCGGTGGCCACAATCTGCACGCCGCCTTTGAGCTGCCCGAGGTTGGTACGCTCGAACTCATCGGTGGCCATCGATAGCGAATAGGGTTCCTGGCCCGACGACGAGGCCGCCGACCAAATGCGCAACCGCGCGCTCGGATTGGCCTTGAGCAGCTCGGGGTAGACGCGGTTTTTCAGTACTTCGAAAGGATAGGTGTCACGAAACCACAGGGTTTCGTTGGTGGTCATGGCATCGACCACCTGCTCGCGCAAACCGCCGCGCGGCATGCTTGCATGCGTTGCACCAGCTCGCCGAGGGTTTTGATGCTGTTCTGTTCCATCAGCTTGTTCAGCCGGCTGGAGACCAGGTACTGCTTGTTGGCACCCAACACGATGCCACAGGCCTTTTCCAGGAAAATCCGGAACTGCTCAAAATCCACGTCACCTGAAGACACTAGCGCTGCCTCTCCATACATATAGGTTGCTGAAGGGCCGTAAGGCCCTCAGCCCTCATCCGAAACATTGATGCGCTCAACCACGCGGAAGCCAGATCGTCTGGACGGAACTTGGCGAGGAAGTCATCGGCCCCCACCTTTTTCACCATCGCCTGGTTGAATACGCCCGACAGAGAAGTATGCAGGAGGATATGCAGCTTCTGCATGCGCGAATCCGCGCGGATCTCCGCTGTCAGGGTGTAGCCATCCATTTCCGGCATCTCGATGTCGGAAATCAGCATGATGAATTCGTCTTCCGGACGCTTGCCCTCGTCTGCCAGCTTGCGCAGGAATTCCAGGGCTTGTCGGCCATCGTTCAGGGCGGTCACTTCCACGCCCACTGATTGCAGACAACGGGTGACCTGCTTTCGTGCCACTGACGAGTCGTCAACGATCAGCACGTGTTTGGTCACGGCTTTGCCCTGGGTGGCCACATCGATAACGCCAGCGCTGATCACTTCGGAAACCGGTGCAACCTCGGCGAGGATTTTTTCCACGTCGATGATTTCTACCAACTGCTGGTCCAGATGGGTAACAGCCGTCAGGTAGTGATCGCGCCCGGTGCCCTTGGGTGGCGGATGAATCTCTTCCCAGTTCATGTTGACGATGCGCTCGACCGAGCGCACCAGAAAGCCCTGAACCTTGGTGTTGTATTCGGTGATGATGACGAAGGCACTGCTGAGGTCCGACAGCCCGGCGCGGCCGGTGGCCATCGACAGGTCAAGAATAGGAATGGTGCCGCCACGAATATTCGCCACGCCGCGCACGACCGGGCTCGACTTGGGCATGATGGTGAGCTTGGGGCACTGCAGCACCTCTTTCACCTTGAACACGTTGATGCCGTACAGCTGCTTGCTATCAAGGCGGAATAACAACAGCTCGAGTCGGTTCTGCCCCACCAACTGCGTACGCTGGTTAACCGAGTCCATCACTCCGGCCATACCCTGCCCCTCTTTAAAGTTTGACCACCGTGCCCCTGCTTAGCCTAGCAGCCGGCACGGGCTTTGCTTTGTAGCTACTTATGAAACTGAAAACGCCACTTTTTCGACACTTGCCCATCCGGCCGCAGATGCTGCTCGGATCATGGCTGGCTTTGCTGGCATTTGGCCACATTAATTACGCGGCTGCTGCGCTGACATTACCTGAACAACTTATCGGCGCAAGCCAAGGCTTTCTTGAGGTCACGGTTCAGGACTATTTAGAGCGTAGCGAAATTGACGCGCGGCAAGAGATACAAATCAAATCTCTCGACCCGCGGTTGCAATTGCCGCTGTGCGACGAAGATTTGACCACTTCATTGGAGAGCCCAGCGCAACCCGTTGGTCGGGTAACCGTCAAGGTCAGCTGCGAAGGGGCCACGCCCTGGACGGTGTTCGTGCCGGCGCAAGTGAAGCTGTACCGCAAGGTCGTTATCGCCATCCGCCCCCTCAAGCGCGACACCACACTGGGTGAAATGGACGTGGCGTTGGTGGAGCGCGATGTCGGTTTGCTGACGCAGGGCTATATGACGGATATGGGCCAGGTGCTGGGCACCCGGCTGACCCGCGGCGTGATGACCGACCAGGTGCTGGCCCCGGTAACCATCGAGCAGGCCAAAGCCATTCGCAAGAAGGATCAGGTGGTGATCAGCGCCCGAAAAGGCGGTATCAATGTGCGCATGCCTGGGGAAGCGTTGTCCGATGGTGTGATCGGTGAGCAGATCCGCATCCGAAATTTGAGCTCGCAGCGGGTGATTCGCGCGCGTGTAGTGGGCCCAGGGCAAGTAGACGTACAAATGTAAACCCGTTTTCTGCGCGCATTTTGCTGTGGCTTTTCATACACTGACGGCCTGTAGGACGCAGCAAACGGCCTGGAGAAAAAAAATTTAAAGTTTTCTCAACCAGCGCCGACAAGCTAGGCAAGCGTCCAAACACCGTCTGAGGTTTTGCATCATGGTCATCGATATCAACCGGCTAAATAATGCCGCCGCGTCCACCAGCAGCAGTCGTACCAGTACGACCCAAACTGGCAGCCGCAACGATACCGCGAGCGCCACACAGCCCGCCGCGCCGGCCAATGCCGCCGAACAAAGCACCGCTAAAACCGGTGAATCGGTGCAGCTCAGCCAGCAGGCACAGCAGTTGCAGAAAGTGACTGACAAACTTAGTGAGCAACCGATTGTCGACAAAGAACGCGTCGCCCGCCTGAAACAGGCCGTGGCCGATGGCAGCTACCAAGTCGACAGCAAACGCGTAGCCAGTAAACTGCTCGACTTCGAATCCCAGCGTTAATCCCTTGCGGGGCGACTCTGGGGGTGTTGTTGGACGCCTAACTCCGAGAGTTCGCCATGCACGATACGACCCTGCTGCACCTCTTCAATCAAGACATCGGCACCGCCTCGCAGTTACTTGAACTGATCGACGCCGAATTCCAGGCCCTCACCGACCGCGACTTGCCTTTGCTGGAAACCATTCTGGCGAACAAGCAACCGCTGCTCGCCGTCCTCGGCCAGCACGGCGGCGAACGCAACAAGCTGCTCACCTCCCTTAAGCTCACGCCCGACCAGGCTGGCCTCAACGCCGTCGCCGAACATTCGGCTGTGGGCGGTGAATTGCTCGAGCGTGGCGCCGAGCTCAGCGCCCTGCTCGAACGCTGCCAGGCCGCCAACACCCGCAATGGCCGGTTGATTCGTGTGAACCAGGCCTCAGTGGGTGGCATGCTTGGCATTCTGCGCGGCAACTCCGATACGCCAGGGCTCTATGACAGCCGCGGCGGTGCCGCTAGAATCGGCCAGCAGCGCCCGCTCAGTCAGGCCTGATAACCTCATTACAACAAGGCGCAGGGGACGTACCGGCAGAACGCCAGTATGCTAGTGCCATAGTATTTTGCTCGGAGAATTCTGGACCGTGTCCAACCCCTTCGCCGCGGGTGATGGCCCGCAACCACCGAAAGTCCTAAAAGCTCCGTTAGAAGTTTTTGCTGCGCTGCGCCAGCTGGAAGAACATCGCGACCCGCTGATCATCACCTTTCATGAACGCGCCCAGCGATTTCAGACCTTTATCATCCAGATCAACCGCGAACGCGGCCTGGTGGCACTCGATGAAATGGTGCCCAACGACGGCGAGCGTTTTCTGAAAGCAGGCGAAAGCTTCCGCATCGAAGGGTTTCACGAAGGCGTGCGCATCGCCTGGGAATACACGCAACAGATTCAGGTTGGCCAACTGGAAGGTTCCAACTGCTACTGGTGCCCGATGCCCACCGAGGTGCTGTACCACCAGCGCCGCAATGCCTACCGTGCGCCGCTCAAACAAGCCCAGAACGTGAACATCGAACTGAGCGGTGACCGTTTGAAAGTGCCGGTCAAAGGCGTGCTGCTGGATATCTCCGCCACCGGCTGCAAGCTGCGGTTTGCCGGAGATGCCAGCAAAGGCCTGCAGTCCGGTCAGGTGTATGAACGCCTGGTGGCCCAACTGCCCTTCGGCGCCATGACCACTGCCGTGGAGCTGCGCCATCTTGTGTACGACGAAAAGCTCGACATGACCTTCGTCGGCATGCGCTTTCACCGCATGAACGGCCTGGAACAACGGCAGATCGACCGCTTCGTTTATCAGCTGCAACGCGAAGCGCGACGCGACGATATCGACGATTGATTCGTTATCTGCGCCAACAAAAACGCCACCTCACGGGTGGCGTTTTTGTTGGAGCGCGGGTCAGGTCGATTTGGTATCGGCCGGGTCTTCTGGCGTAACGACCGGCGGGGTTTGCATCTGGTCCTGCACGATCTGCTCATTAACGCGCGGGTCGAGCGCCGCCACCAGCGGCGAGCTGGTCATGTTGTCGGGCATCGACATATGGTGCAGCGGCGCGTCGTCCACTTGGTGCAGATTGGTGACTGCATCCGGGCGAATCCGCAGCACCAATACCGCCGCGCAAAACGACACGAACGCAAACAACATATTCGGCCCGAACTGGCGCATCAGGCCGCCGGTTATCAGCGGGCCAATACAGGCGCCGATGCCGAAGGTGACCAGCAAAATCGCCGTCAACGACACCCGCCGTTCGCCTTCTACGTGGTCATTGGAAAACGCCACCGCCAACGGATACAGACTGAACTGCAACAGGCTGAGCACAAAGCCCACCGGTAACAGCAACTCCAATGGCACCGCAGGCATTACCGCCAACGGCAGCGCCGCCAGCACCAGCAAGCCGGCGCAGCCACGGATCAATACGGCACGATCATGGCGGTCCGACAACCAGCCCAACGGCCATTGCACAACCAGCGCCGCCAATACGCAGCAGCCCATAAATAGACCGACCTGCTCGTTGGTCAGCCCCTGACGGGCGGCATACAGCGGCGCCAAGCCGTAGAACGAACCGATGACCAGACCGGACACCAGTGTGGTGGTCAGCGACTGAGGCACCCGCTTGATAAAGAAACGTGGTTCAAGCGGTGCCGGGCGCATCGGCGCGGGGTGAATCTTGCGGGTAACGGCGACGGGCACCAGGCAGAGTGAAAAACACATCGCCACCAGAATCAGCAGCTCAAGCCCCAGCGCCGGGTGCAACACCAGTACAAGCTGGCCCAACACCAACCCCAGGTACGAGGCGATCATGTAGCCAGAGAACACCATGCCGCGCTGACTGGCTTCGGCCTGCTCGTTGAGCCAGCTCTCGATCACCATGTATTGGCACATCATGCCCACGCCGACGATGGCCCGCAGCACCACCCAGGCCGGCAACCAGTCGATCAGGCCGTGGCCCAGTACCGCTGCGGTCACGATGCCGGCGCAGGTCACGTAAGCGCGAATATGCCCCACCCGCGCAATCAGGCGATGGCCGACCTTGCCGCCCAACACCAGGCCCAGGTAATACGCGGCCATCAAGGCGCCGACCCACAGCGAATCGGTTTTATCGGCAGCCAGGCGCAGGCCCAGGTAGGTACTTAGAAGACCCGACCCGATCAGCATCAACAGGCTGGCGAAGTAGAGCGCTCGAAAAGACTTCCAGATTCGATGCATCAGCTTTCCGAACGGCTCCTTGAATAAGAGCCAGGCCACTATGGCCTGGCGGGTGACGCTTACGCTTGGGCAGCCAACACGCGGCGCTCCCAAGGGGTGATTTCATCGAAGAAGCTGGTGAGCTCCATCGTCTTGGTAGCAATGTAGCCGTCAATAAACTCGTTGCCGAATATCTCGCGGGCAAGCTCGCTGCGTTGCAGGCGGTCTATCGCAGCCTGCATCGTAGACGGTAACCGCAAGGCATCCGGTACGTCGAATTCGCCTTGGATGGCGTCAGTCGGCTGCAGTTCCTGCTCGATGCCGTACAAGCCCGCCGCCAGGCTGGCAGCCAGGGCCAGATAAGGGTTGGCATCAGCACCCGGCAAGCGGTTTTCCACGCGCCGCGCCACCGGCGAACTGGCCGGAATGCGCAAGCCAGCTGCACGGTTATCGTGAGACCAACAGGCGTTGTTCGGCGACGCATACGGGTGAAACAGGCGCTGATACGAGTTCACGTTCGGCGCGAACAGCAAGGTGAAGTCCGCCATGGCCGCTTGCTGGCCGGCGATGAATTGATAGAACGCCGGCGTCGCTTCGCCCTGCTCATCGCTGAAGATATTCCGCCCACTGCCCTGCTCCACCAGGCTCTGGTGAATATGCATCGAGCTGCCCGGCGTGTGCGCCAGTGGCTTGGCCATACACACCACGGTAATGCCGTGCTTGAGTGCCACTTCCTTGAGCATGTGTTTGAACAGGAACGTCTGGTCGGCGAGCAACAGCGCATCGCCGTGCAGCAGGTTGATCTCGAACTGGCTTACGCCCATCTCATGCATAAAGGTATCGCGCGGCAGGCCCAAGGCCTCCATGCAGCGATACACCTCGTTGAAGAACGGTCGCAGGCCATTGTTGGATGACACGCCAAACGCCGAGCAGCCATCTTCACGGCGACCATCCAGGCCCAGCGGCGGTTGAAACGCTCGCTGCGGATCCGGGTTCGGCGCGAAGACAAAAAACTCCAGTTCAGTGGCCACTACCGGCGCCAGACCACGGGCGCTGTAGTTGGCCAAAACGCGCTTGAGCAGACCCCGGGTCGACAACCCCGAGCTGCTGCCATCGAACTCATCGGCGTCGCAGATGGCCAGCGCGCGCGGGATGTCGCTCCAGGGCAGACGGTGAATTTGCGTGGGCTCGGCATTCAACGCCAGGTCGCCATCGTCCCCTCCATAGAACGGCGCCGGCGGATAGCCGCCCATGATGCATTGCAGCAACACACCTCGCGCCAGCTGAAGCCGGCGACCCTCCAGAAAGCCGGCGGCCGTCATCACTTTGCCGCGCGGCACGCCATTGAGGTCAGGGGTTACGCATTCAATTTCGTCGATGCCGGCCAATTGGTCGGCAAGGGATCTGGGGCCATCAGTACTCATAACTTCTTATCCTTGTTGGAGCCGTCCGCAGACTAGCGGCGGCGCGTACAAAATACGCATCAGGTGTTCAGGATTTCAAGCAGCGCGCACAGATAAACCGCCACAGAGGTTGGCAGCAGAAATAAAGAGAAGGGAAAACGCGGGTAGAGATGGTGTCCCCTGCTGGAGTCGAACCAGCATCTAGCCCTTAGGAGGGGCTTATTCTATCCATTGAACTAAGGAGACAAACCGGCGCAGACATACGCGGTGGGCCGGCATGTTAACGGCGGGCCGCGTTTTTGTCATGTGTTTACCAGGCGCAAAAACGCGGCCGCCCCGGGACAGGACGGCCGCGCAAAACACACCTCAATTACGCAGCAGCCACGTACAACGTCGCTTGCGCACTACCCTCATCACGCAGGGTGCGGCGCAACTCTTCGGCTTGATGCCGAACCGCCAGCAGAGCCTGATCCTTGACGTGACCGTAGCCGCGAATGCGCTCCGGCACCCGCGCCAACGCCAAGGCGCTATGGCGTTTCGCATCGCTCAGGCGCTGCACAATCAAGTCCACATCGGCCTCATACGTGGCAATCAGCTCACGCTCGAGATGCCGTTCATGGCTATAGCCGAACGGATCCAGCCGCGTGCCGCGCAGGAATTTGAACCGAGCCAGCAGCGCAAATGCTTGCAACATCCAGGGACCGAAGCTGCGTTTGCGCAACTCGCCGGTACGCGCGTCGCGCTTGCTCAGCCACGAAGGCGCCAGGTGAAACTGCAGGCGGAAATCGCCTTCGAATTGTGCCGCCAACTGCCGGGTGAATTCGCCGTTGCTGTACAGACGCGCTACTTCGTATTCGTCCTTGTAGGCCAGCACCTTGAAGTAGTTGAAGGCCACTGCCTCGGTGAGTGCCAAAGGCTGGCTGGGGAACAGGCCGGTCTCCGCCGTGCGCACCCGATTCAGCAGATTGAGATAGCGCTCGGCATACCCGTCGTTCTGGTAGTCACGCAGGGTGGCGGCATTGCGCTCGATCCGTTGCTCGAGGGTTTGCGCCTTGTCGGCCAACTGTGCGGCGGCATCGGGCTTGGCCAGTTTGGCCACGGCGTCGGGCGCAAACGCCGCGCGGCGGCCCCACAGAAACGCTTGCTGATTCAGCGCTACGGCGACCGCGTTCAACTCGATGGCCTGATTGATCGCCTCAGCACTCACCGGCACCAGGCCCTGTTGATAGGCGAAACCGAGCATAAACAGGTTGGTGGCGATGCTATCGCCCATCAAACCGGTCGCCAGTTCGGTGGCTTCGACAAAGTGGGTTTTGCCCGCCCCCACCGCTTCCACGATGGCTTGCTGCATTGCCGCGCCGGGGAACTCGGCGTTGGGGTTGCGGGTGAACTCGGCAGTCGCCGCCTCGTGGCTGTTTACCACGGCATGCGCGATTTGCTCGTTGAGTTTAGCCAGGGCTTCCTCGCTGGCAGCTACCACCAGATCGCAGCCCAGCAGCAGGTCGGTTTCGCCGGCGGCAATACGCACGGCGTAGATATCGCTCTGCTGAGCGGCGATGCGGATATGGGTAATCACCGGGCCGAACTTCTGCGCCAGGCCGGCTTGGTCGAGCACGCTGCAGCCCTTGCCTTCCAGGTGCGCCGCCATGCCCAGCAGGGCGCCGACCGTGGTCACCCCGCTGCCGCCAACGCCGGGCAGCAGGATGTTGTAGGGCCGCTTGAGCGTGGGCTGGCGGGGTTCAGGCAGGTCGGGGAAATCGGCGCCATGGCCCAGCGCTTCGGGTTGCCGCAGACGGCCGCCATGCACCGTGACAAAACTCGGGCAAAAACCGTCGACGCAGGTGAAGTCCTTGTTGCAGGAGTTCTGGTCGATCTCGCGTTTGCGCCCTTGCGCCGTTTCCAGCGGCAGCACCGAGAGGCAGTTGGACTTCACGCTGCAATCGCCACAGCCCTCGCACACCGCAGGGTTGATAAAGGCGCGCTTGGCCGGGTCGACCAACTTGCCGCGTTTGCGCCGCCGACGCTTTTCCGTGGCGCAGGTCTGGTCGTAGATGATTACCGACGTGCCTTTGAACTCACGCAGCTCACGCTGCACGGCATCTAGTTCGCGGCGGTGGTGGAAGGTGACGATCGGAGCAAAGCCGGCGCGGCTCGGGTATTTGTCCGGCTCATCCGAAACCAGCGCAATGCGTTTTACCCCTTCGGCAAACACTTGCTGGCTCAGTTGATCGACGCGCAGTTCGCCGTCGATGGGCTGGCCGCCAGTCATGGCCACGGCGTCGTTGTAGAGAATTTTGTAGGTGATGTTCACCCCGGCAGCCACCGCCGCGCGCAGCGCCAACTGGCCGGAGTGGAAGTAGGTGCCGTCGCCGAGGTTCTGGAAGATATGCGGCGTGTCGGTAAACGGCGCCTGGCCGATCCAGGTCGCGCCCTCGCCGCCCATTTGCGTAAAGGTGTCGGTGTTGCGGTCCATCCATTGCGTCATGTAGTGACAGCCAATCCCGCCTTGGGCACGGCTGCCTTCCGGCACTTTGGTGGACGTGTTGTGCGGGCAGCCAGAACAGAAATGCGGGGTACGCACGGTGTTGTGTTTGGGCGCGGCCAGGGCTTTTTCCTTGGCGGCGAGAAAGGCCAGGCGCGACTCGATTTGCTCGCTGGAATAGATCGGTGCCAGACGCTTGGCGATGGCCCGGGCGATCATGGCCGGGGTCAGCTCGCTGAGGTTGGGCAGCAGCGACACGCCCTCTTCGTCGAACTCGCCGACCACCCGCGGGCGTTTATCCACGGGCCAGTTATAAAGCTGACCGGTTAGCTGGTCTTCGATGATGCTGCGTTTTTCCTCAACCACCAGAATCTCGTCCAGGCCCTGGGCGAACTCATGCACCGACACCGGCTCCAGCGGCCAGCTCATGCCGACCTTGAGCACCCGCAGACCCACCTGGGCGCACAGCTCGTCGTCCAGGCCGAGGTCGACCAATGCCTGGCGCACGTCCAGGTACGACTTGCCCGTGGTGATAATACCGAGGCGCGGATTGGGAGAATCGAGCTTCACCTGGTTCAGATTGTTCGCCAACGCAAAGGCGCGGGCGGCGTAAATCTTGTAGGTATTCAGGCGTTTTTCTTGCACCAGCGGCGGGTCTGGCCAGCGGATATGCACACCGCCTTCGGGCAGCTGGAAATCGGTCGGGACTTGCACGGTTACGCGCAACGGGTC
The DNA here is from genome assembly GCF_056174845.1 of Pseudomonas sp. CC11G. Lineage (NCBI taxonomy): Bacteria > Pseudomonadati > Pseudomonadota > Gammaproteobacteria > Pseudomonadales > Pseudomonadaceae > Pseudomonas > Pseudomonas sp. CC11G. Next base: position 114,021 of record NZ_JBWBZC010000013.1, on the reverse strand, counting down.
GACGTCCACCACGGCGGAAGAGTCGACATTTTCGGCGATGGTTTTCAACGCCACCCAGCAGCCGCTGTACCGCGACAGCTCCCAGCCGAGGATGCCGTAATCGAGTATTTCCTGGACGTTGGCCGGGTTGAGCACCGGAATCGAGGCGGCGATAAACGCGTGCTCGCTCTGGTTGGCGATGCTTGAAGACTTGCAGCCATGGTCATCGCCGGCCAGTAGCAACACACCACCGTGGGGCGAAACGCCGGCGGAGTTGCCGTGCTTGAAGACGTCACCGCAGCGGTCTACGCCCGGCCCCTTGCCGTACCACATGGCGAACACACCGTCGTAGCGCGCGCCTGGAAACAGGCTGGTCTGCTGACTGCCCCACACGGCTGTCGCCGCCAGCTCTTCGTTGACGCCGGGCTGGAAGTGAATGTGGTTTTCTTGCAGAAAGGTTTTCGCTTCCCACAGGCTCTTGTCCAGATTGCCCAAGGGCGAGCCGCGGTAGCCGGAAATAAAACAGGCGGTGTTAAGAGCATGGGCGCTGTCGCGCTGTTTTTGCAGCATCGGCAGGCGAGTAAGTGCCTGGGTGCCGGTGAGGTACAGGTGTCCGGTTGCGAGCCGGTACTTGTCATCCAGGCGGATCTCGGCCAGAGACATAGCGGGCGCTCCTTTTATTTTTATGGCGACCTGGGCGGCGACGGTGAACGCCACCCGTGCTTGTTTCGAGCAGGATCACTGCCCTAAACATATGGCTAAGAATATGAACGGACGGTTCAGCTTTTTTCTTTCTATTTGTGGGCCTCGGAGCCACTCTTGTGCATGAACTATCCAAGAACAAAAACAATTGGGAATGAGTCATGCAGAACCCGCTTAGCCCTATCGATCGGAAGATTCTTCGTCTGCTGCAACACAATGCCGATTTGTCCGCAGCCGAAATCGCAGAGAAGGTCGAGCTGTCGCAGTCACCGTGCTGGCGGCGTATTCATCGCATGCAGGAAGAAGGGCTGATCGAACGCAAGGTCGCCCTGCTCAACCCCGCGCTGCTGGGGTTTTCGATCACGGTGTTCGTCAACATCAAACTATCGGCCCATGGGCGCAATAACCTCACCGAATTCGAGGAGGCGATTGTGGGTTACCCGCAGGTGCTGGAGTGTTTCACCATGGCCGGCGGCTCGGACTACTTGCTGAAGGTGGTGGCCAAAGATATCGCCAGCTACGAGCGCTTCTTGCGCGACCAGTTGCTGCAGCGCCCGCACGTGCTGGAAGCGCATTCAAATATCGCCATGAGCGAGGTAAAGCGCACCACGGAGCTGCCGCTGGATTTGGTTTAGCGGCGGTGCCGGGCAATGAGGTCGAGTAGCGCGGCGACGGTGCGCTCGAAGTGGGAGGAGTTGTCCAGAACGTGCAAGGCGGCATCGTCGGAAGCTTCAGGCTGGAATTGCGCGTTGCGCGCCAGGCGAGCCTCGATTTCCGTCAGCGATTCACGCCCGCGCGCCAATAGGCGTTGGCGCAGTACGTCGGTGTCGACTGTCAGCAGAATCGCCAGCAGATTCGGATAACGGCGCCGCCCCTGGGGAAGATACGCACGAGAGCCGTTGACCAACACATCGTCACCGGCAGCCAGCCATTCATTGATCTGCGCGGGAATGCCGTAGGCCAGGCCATTGGCGCGCCAGCTCATGGCGAAGGCGCCGTCGGCTTCCATGCGGTCGAACTGCTCCGGGCTGACAGCCTCGGCCTCCTCGCCCACCGCTTCGGCAGAACGGGTAATCACCCGCCGCACGATATGGCAGCCCCGAGCCTCAAGCGCCGGGCGAGCGGCTTGCAACAGGCTGTCTTTGCCTGAGCCGGAAGGCCCGACCAGATAAATCAATGTGCCCATCTACCAATACCTCAAGACCACTGCGCGGCATGGCGCACATTCAGCGGCAATCTTGCCTGATCGTCACCAAATGGTGACAAACAAAATGGTGAAACCCCTCTAAAGTGCAGCGTACAGCCTGTGACACCAGGCCAAACATCAGCTTTACTACGCAGCACTGAAGTACCAATTTCATCGACTTTGACAAATGGCGCGCATTTTCGACAGTTGGTGCTGGCACAAAGCCTGTAGCCGGTTCAAAATGCGACACAGATTTGGCGTCAAATAACTGATGCAGTGACTGCTAAGTCAACAGGGGTTTCTTCGCTCCCCGTTGAACGGCTAGTGCTATTGATGGTCAAACCGGTGACAATCATGCAGCCAAGTGCCAGCATCGCTTCCCTGAACTAACCGGTTTAAATGTATGCGCCCTATGAAACAGGCTATTTATTCCAGCCGTACGGCTGACAAGTTCGTCGTTCGCTTACCCGATGGCATGCGCGAGCGCATCGCGGATGTAGCTCGTAATCATCACCGCAGCATGAACTCCGAGATAATCGCCCGCCTCGAGCAGAGCATGCTCCAGGAAGGCTCGCTGGACGAAGACCTGAGCATGCGCCTGGATAGACCGGAACTTTCTTTGCATGAGCGCGAGCTGCTGCAACGGTTTCGCCAACTGTCCCGTCGCCAGCAAAACGCTTTGGTTTCCTTGATCGCCCACGACGCCGAGATGAACGCAGAAGAAGCCTAAGCCGGCCTTCTGCTTCGTTTGAAGCCTCGATAAAAAAACCGCCTCTCGGGCGGTTTTTTTATGTCTCGCGTTTCGGCCTAAAGCAGAAACAATGTTGCTAGGCCGAGGAAGATAAAGAAGCCACCGCTGTCTGTCACCGCCGTGATCATCACACTGGAACCCAGCGCCGGATCGCGCCCCAGGCGAGTGAGTGTCATCGGAATCAGCACCCCCATAAGCGCGGCCAGAAGCAGGTTCAGCGTCATCGCTGCCGTCATCACAATGCCCAACGACCAGCTGCCGTAAAGCATATAGGCGACCACACCGATCACCCCGCCCCATACCACGCCATTGAACAGCGAGACCGCGAGTTCTTTGCGCATCAAGCGCGAGGTATTGCCGGTGCTTACCTGGTCCAGCGCCATCGCCCGCACAATCATGGTAATCGTCTGGTTACCAGAATTACCGCCGATGCCCGCCACAATCGGCATCAATGCCGCCAGCGCCACCAACTTCTCAATGGAACCTTCGAACAAACCGATCACGCGCGAAGCAATAAACGCCGTAATCAGGTTGATGGCCAGCCAGGACCAGCGGTTACGCAGCGACTTCCACACCGAGGCGAAGATATCCTCTTCCTCACGCAGACCCGCCATGTTCAACACTTCGGTTTCGCTTTCTTCACGAATCAGGTCGACCATTTCATCGATGGTCAGACGGCCGATCAGCTTGCCGTTCTTATCAACGACAGGCGCGGAAATCAGGTCGTAACGCTCGAACGCTTGCGCAGCGTCGTAAGCATCCTCATCCGGATGGAAGCTCACCGGATCATCAGCCATGACGTCAGCTACTTGTTTGTCCGGGTCGTTGACCAGCAAACGCTTGATTGGCAACACGCCTTTGAGCACGCCGTCGTAATCGACCACGAACAATTTGTCGGTATGGCCTGGCAGCTCTTTCAAGCGGCGCAGATAGCGCAATACGACTTCCAGGCTGACGTCTTCACGGATGGTGACCATCTCGAAGTCCATCAGTGCGCCGATCTGATCCTCTTCGTACGACAACGCTGAACGCACGCGTTCACGCTGCTGCGCATCGAGGGTTTCCATCAGTTCATGTACAACGTCGCGCGGCAATTCGGGGGCAAGGTCGGCGAGTTCGTCGGCGTCCATGTCCTTGGCGGCAGCGAGAATCTCGTGATCGTCCATGTCGGCGATCAGGGTTTCTCGAACCGAGTCGGATACTTCGAGCAGGATGTCGCCGTCGCGCTCAGCCTTGACCAACTGCCATACGGTCAGGCGGTCATCGAGCGGCAACGCTTCGAGAATGTGGGCAACGTCGGCGGAGTGCAGATCATCGAGCTTGCGTTGCAACTCGACGAGATTCTGCCGGTGGACCAGGCTTTCGACCCGTTCCTGATGTTGGCCTTCCTGACGGTGCGTCAGGTCTTCGACCAGCTTTTGACGATGCAGCAGTTCAACGACTTGTGCGAGTCGGTCCTGCAGACTTTCTTGCGGCTTTTTTGCTTCTACTTCTGTCATAGCACACTCCACCCCAGCGGAAGAGCGCGCCAAGGGGATCAATCAGTCAATTCATGATTGGTAAAGCGAGGTTTTGAGCTACTACTGGGTAAGTCCATGATTGCAATCCATAAGCCCCGGCGAGGCTGACCGGCAAATGATACCACTGCTCCTAGGCTTTGCATGCGACAAAATCTAGGCAAGAACAAGCGCTTGCGCCATAAAGCTAGGTTTTTTCTGAATCATATGTACGACGCGCTGGAAACTGTGTGAGGCACTCCAGATCGAACAAAAACAGGCGTAGGGTGATCCTCCAACTGTCACGGAGGACACACTCATGTATCCCGCGCTCCATTTACTCATCACCTTATCCGCGCTCTTTCCCCCACGCTTTTTGCCGCCACCGTGCACCGCTGCGAAGCCCCCGACGGCCACGTCACCTTTACCCACCTGGGTTGTCCGAGCGACCAGCAATTGCAGCTGCACGATGCCGATAACCCGCCGCCGGGTAGCATCACCCCGCAAACCGTCCAAAAGCCCGAAAAAGCAGCCAGTAAGTCCCAGCCCAAAGAAGAACATCGCACGATCGCCGGCACTGCCGAGCGTCAGGACGGTTGCGGCAACCAGGTAACCGCCAGTGCACGGCGCAAGGCGATGATCAATAAGGAAGTGAGGGCGGGAATGACTCAGCGTGATGTCGAAAGCATGCTGGGCAAGCCAGACAGCATCAGCAGCCAAAATGGCAAGGTGCGCTACAGCTACGTGGAAAAACAGAGCGGACGTAAACGTAGCGTGAGTTTTGATAGCGACGGCTGCGTAAAACCGTAGGCAATAAAAAAGGGCCTGCATGTCTGCAGGCCCTTTAAATATGGTGCACTCAGGAGGATTCGAACCTCCGACCGCTCGGTTCGTAGCCGAGTACTCTATCCAGCTGAGCTATGAGTGCAAATTACAACTTTCAACAACGATTCAGAGACTCTCTTGTTACATCTCTGACTTAAACTGCGGACTTGTTTTAGCAACAAATCACGCTATTTAAATGGTGCACTCAGGAGGATTCGAACCTCCGACCGCTCGGTTCGTAGCCGAGTACTCTATCCAGCTGAGCTATGAGTGCATTGTGACGCAAATTATAAAGCTTCGAAACTGATGGTCAATCAATTTTTCCAGTAATTTCAACGACTTAGCGCTTAAACCCTAGAACATCAATTTCGTTGAAATTAATGGCGGAGAAGGGGGGATTCGAACCCCCGACACCCTTTTGAGGTGTACTCCCTTAGCAGGGGAGCGCCTTCGGCCACTCGGCCACCTCTCCGCAACACGGGGCGCATGATATCCATGTTTTCCCCGTTTGCAAAGCCAAAAATTGATAAAAATTAGTGGCTTGGTTCTTGGTCCTTCTCTTTCTGGATGCGCTGGTAAATTTCCTCACGGTGCACAGCGACTTCCTTCGGCGCATTTACGCCAATTCGCACCTGATTACCTTTAACGCCCAACACGGTGACAGTGACATCGTCACCAACCATCAGGGTCTCTCCGACCCGGCGAGTCAGAATCAGCATTCCCTTTCTCCTTACGGATTACAGTTCAGGACAACTAGACAGTCTGCAAAAATTAAAATGGTGACGGCAGCGGTGCATATCAACCCACGCCGCTTCCGTCACCCAAGTATTGACTAGTGTAGACAGAAAGAAAGTTCCACCTACCCCGCCAAAAAGACAAAAGGCGCGGAATTAACCGCGCCTTCCGAATAATCGCTTAATCGCCCTGCCGGGCTGGGGCATCCAGCTCGAAGGCGGTGTGCAGTGCACGCACTGCCAGCTCCAGGTATTTCTCTTCGATCACCACCGAAACCTTGATTTCGGAGGTCGAGATCATCTGGATATTGATGCTTTCCTTGGCCAGCGCTTCGAACATACGGCTGGCAACGCCCGCGTGGGAACGCATGCCAACACCAACGATCGATACCTTGGCAATCTTCAGGTCGCCGCTGACTTCCCGCGCATTGATCTCGCGCGCCGTCTGCTCCAGCACTTGCTGGGCGTTCTGGTAGTCGTTGCGGTGCACGGTGAAGGTGAAATCGGTGGTGTTATCGTGCGCGACATTCTGCACGATCATGTCCACTTCAATGTTCGCGGCACTGATCGGGCCGAGAATTTTGAAGGCTACACCGGGGGTATCCGGCACGCCACGGATGGTCAGCTTGGCTTCGTCGCGGTTGAAGGCGATGCCGGAGATGATCGGCTGTTCCATGGATTCCTCTTCATCAATAGTAATAAGGGTGCCCGGACCCTCTTGGAAGCTGTGCAGCACGCGCAGCGGGACGTTGTACTTGCCGGCGAATTCCACCGAGCGAATCTGCAGCACCTTGGAACCCAGGCTGGCCATTTCCAGCATTTCTTCGAAGGTGATCTTGTCCAGGCGACGGGCCTGGGGCACTACGCGTGGGTCGGTGGTGTAAACGCCGTCCACGTCGGTGTAAATCTGGCACTCGTCAGCCTTCAAGGCTGCCGCCAGCGCCACGCCGGTAGTGTCGGAACCGCCACGGCCGAGAGTGGTGATGTTGCCCTGCTCGTCCACACCCTGGAAACCGGCTACAACCACCACGCGACCGGCCTTGAGGTCAGTGCGAATCTTCTGGTCGTCGATCTGCAGAATGCGCGCTTTGTTGTGCGCGCTGTCGGTGAGGATGCGCACCTGGTTGCCGGTGTACGACACCGCTGGCACGCCGCGTTTGATCAACGCCATGGCCAAAAGGGCAATCGTCACCTGCTCACCGGTGGACACCATGACATCCAGCTCACGTGGAACCGGTTGGTCGCTAATCTGCTTGGCCAGGTCGATCAGGCGGTTGGTTTCACCGCTCATGGCCGACAACACGATCACCAGCTCATTGCCGGCCTCGTGGAATTTCTTGACCTTCTCGGCCACCTGCTCGATACGCTCGACGGTGCCGACGGAGGTGCCCCCAAACTTCTGTACGATCAAAGCCATTTGCAGCTGCCTCAGCCCCTCATTAATCAATCGCCTCGACCCGTTGCCAGTGCCTGCTGGGCGGCAGGCGGCAACTTGAGTCGAGCGTTATAGACCCTGTTCGACGAAAGGCACGGTCAGTGCCAGCGCGGCGTCCAGTGCGCCGGCATCAACGCCGCCGCCCTGAGCCATGTCCGGGCGACCACCGCCCTTGCCGCCGACCGCTTGTGCGGCCTGCTTCATCAAATCACCGGCCTTGAGCTGCGCGGTCAGGTCCTGGGTAACGCCTGCGACCAGCACAACTTTATCATCGCTCACCCCGCCAAGCAGGATCACTGCGCGGCCGAGCTTGTTCTTCAGTTGGTCGACCAGCGCCAGCAGCGCCTTGCCATCCAAACCATCCAGACGATGGGCGAGTACCTTCACGCCTTTCACATCAATAGCCGAACCGGAAAGATCATCGCCGGCCGCGCTGGCGGCCTTGGCTTTGAGTTGCTCCAGTTCTTTCTCCAGCTGACGGTTGCGCTCAACCAGACCACCGAGCTTGTCCAGCAGGTTGTCACGGTTGCCTTTGACCAGCACCGCCGCTTCTTTCAGTTGTTCTTCAGCACCATTCAAATAGGCCAGGGCTGCAGCGCCCGTCACCGCTTCGATACGACGCACGCCAGCGGCCACGCCGCCTTCGCTGATGATCTTGAACAGGGCGATATCGCCGGTGCGCTCTGCATGGATACCACCGCACAGCTCCCACCGAGAAGCTGCCGCCCATGCTCAGTACACGTACGTTGTCGCGTACTTCTCGCCGAACAGCGCCATGGCGCCTTTGTTCTTGGCGGTTTCGATATCGGTTTCTTCGGTTTCGACCGCCGTGTTCTTGCGAATCTCGGCGTTGACGATGTCTTCCAGCGCCTTGATCTGCTCCGGTTTGATCGCTTCGAAGTGGCTGAAGTCGAAACGCAGACGCTGGCTATCCACCAGAGAGCCCTTCTGCTGTACGTGCTCGCCCAATACCTGGCGCAGCGCGGCGTGCAGCAAGTGAGTTGCCGAGTGGTTCAGCGAGGTCGCTTTGCGGACGTCCGCTTCCACATTCGTTTCCACCGCGGCGCCTACTTGAGGCTGCCTTCGGTGACCACGCCGTGGTGCAGAAATGCGCCGCCGGCTTTGGTCGTGTCACGCACATCGAAACGCACGCCGCTGGCCTGAAGGAAACCGCAATCACCAATCTGGCCGCCGGACTCAGCGTAGAACGGCGTCTGGTCGAGGACCACAACGCCTCTTCACCCGCCGCCAAGCTATCAACCGCCTGACCCGCCTTGAACAGAGCCAACACCTTAGCGCTGCCGCTGGTGGCTTTATAGCCGAGGAATACGGTTTCGCTGTCGACTTTGACTAGGCTGTTGTAGTCCATGCCAAACGAGCTGGCGGAGCGGGCGCGCACGCGCTGGGCTTCCATCTCACGCTCGAAGCCGGCTCATCTAAGGTCAGCTCGCGTTCACGGGCGATGTCGCCGGTGAGGTCCATCGGGAAACCGAAGGTGTCGTACAGCTTGAAAATCACTTCGCCGGAATCACGGTGCCTTTGAGCTCGGCCAAATCTTGCTCGAGAATCTTCAGGCCCTGCTCCAGAGTTTTGGCGAACTGCTCTTCTTCGGTTTTCAGCACGCGCTCGATATGCGCCTGCTGCTGTTTCAGTTCCGGGAATGCCTCGCCCATCTCGGCAACTAGGGCCGCAACGATCTGGTAGAAAAGCTGCCCTTGGCCCCCAGCTTGTTACCGTGGCGGCAAGCACGACGAATGATGCGACGCAGCACGTAGCCACGCCTTCGTTGGACGGGGTTACGCCGTCAGCAATCAGAAAGCCGCAGGAACGGATATGGTCGGCCACCACTTTCAGCGACGGCTGATCATCGTTGGTGCAACCAATGGCCTTGGCGCATGCGGCCAGCAGGCTTTGGAACAGGTCGATTTCATAGTTCGAGTGCACGTGCTGCAGCACGGCGCTGATCCGCTCCAGGCCCATACCGGTGTCTACCGACGGCGCTGGCAACGGGTGCAGCACGCCGTCGGCAGTGCGGTTGAATTGCATGAAGACGTTGTTCCAGATTTCGATGTAACGGTCGCCGTCTTCTTCCGGCGAGCCGGGTGGGCCACCCCAGATGTCGGCGCCGTGATCGAAGAAGATCTCGGTGCAAGGACCGCACGGACCGGTGTCGCCCATGGTCCAGAAGTTATCGGACGCGTATGGCGCGCCTTTGTTGTCGCCAATACGGACCATGCGCTCAGCCGGCACGCCGACTTCCTTGGTCCAGATGTCGTACGCCTCGTCATCGCTGGCGTACACCGTCACCCAGAGTTTTTCCTTGGGCAGGTTCAGCCATTGGTCCGAGGTCAGAAATTGCCAGGCGTAGTTGATCGCGTCGCGCTTGAAGTAGTCGCCGAAGCTGAAGTTGCCGAGCATTTCGAAGAAGGTGTGGTGACGCGCGGTGTAACCGACGTTTTCCAGGTCGTTGTGCTTGCCGCCGGCGCGTACGCACTTCTGGCTGCTGACGGCGCGGGTGTAGGCGCGTTTTTCCTGGCCCAGGAAGCAGTCTTTGAACTGGTTCATGCCGGCGTTGGTGAATAGCAGCGTCGGGTCATTGCCCGGAATCAACGAGCTGGAAGCAACACGGGTATGACCCTGTGCTTCGAAGAAGCGGAGGAAGGCTTCACGGATTTCTGCGCTTTTCATAAATTTTTCCACGGGAAAGGCGGCGATCTAATTAGGTACAGTGCGCGATAGGGCTAATGGCTACCGCTTTTAGGCCGGCAAAGGGCCGCATTATATCGGCCCTGGCGGTATTTATTCGATAGCTAGCGTTGTTTTCCAGCAGTTTATTCGGCAAAGGCGGCGAATGCTTCGATCACACGGGCAATATCGCCGCTGCTGACGTCCAGATGGGTGACCAGCCGCAGACGCTCGGAAGCCGAAATCGTAATACCGCGCTCAGCCAAAAATGCCTTGAGCGCCGGCGCCCGGTCGGCCATCTGCACGTACACCATATTGGTTTGCACTGGTTCTACGGTGTAGCCCAACTCCGCCAACCCTGCCGCCAGCGCCGCCGCATTGGCGTGGTCGTCAGCCAGGCGCTCCACCTGATGTTCCAGCGCATAAAGGCCCGCCGCCGCCAGAATCCCGGCCTGGCGCATGCCGCCACCGACCATCTTGCGCAGCCGCCGCGCCTTGCCAATCAGTTGCTCGCTGCCCAGCAGCACCGAACCAATCGGCGCGCCCAGGCCTTTGGACAGGCACACCGACACCGAATCGAAATATTGGGTAATTTCCCGCGCCGCCACGCCTTGCTTCACGGCGGCGTTGTACAGGCGAGCGCCGTCCAGATGCAGTTGCAGGCCGCGCTCCTGGGTCAGCTTGCGCGCCGCTGCCAGGTAACTCAGCGGCAGCACTTTGCTTTGCATGGTGTTTTCCAGAGCCAGCAAGCGGGTGCGGGCAAAGTGGAAATCGTCCGGCTTGATCGCCGCAGCAACCCGCGCCAGGTCCAGCGAGCCATCGGCTTCCACCTGCAAAGGCTGAGGTTGAATGGAGCCCAGCACAGCCGCGCCGCCGCCTTCGTATTTGTAGGTGTGCGCTTCCTGACCAACGATGTACTCGTCGCCGCGCTCACAGTGCGCCATCAGGCCGAGCAAGTTGCTCATGGTGCCGCTGGGCACGAACAGGCCCTCGGCAAAGCCCAATTGCTGTGCCAGGTATTCCTGCAAACGGATAACGGTAGGGTCTTCGCCGTACACATCGTCCCCGACCGGCGCCTGCAACATGGCCTCGCGCATGCCGGCGGTGGGTTGGGTGACGGTGTCGCTACGCAAATCGATAACGGGCATTACAGGTCTCCTTCACGGCGGACCCTCGACCCTAAAGCAGCCGCCAGACAGCGACAAGAGGCGCTACGACTAAATAGCGACTAAAGCGCTGCCGCGCTGGTGGGCACCACGAGAATTCCGGCACGCAGGCCGTTCTTCACCTTGGGATTGGGGAAGATAATCCGCGCGCCCTTCTCTTCCACCACCCAGCGCATACCGGCGATATCCTCGGCCAGCAGATAGCCAACCGGCAGCTCGCTGAAGTTTTCGATGTCGGCGGGCAGGTTCAGGTGAAAGGAATCGCTGTGCTTGATGATTTCCCGCGCCACGGCAAACAGTTGCAGGCCATCGAGATTGTCCGGCTCTAGCGCCGGCTCGTTGTTCTCGATCAGGCATTTGAGGCGCGCCTCCAGCGATTCCAGGTTGATGCCGTCGTTCTGCCCAAAAGCCCGCGCCTTACCCAGCTCCAGGGTGAACGCCTCGGCGTTCAACTGCGCATAGGTGTAGGCACTGAAGGTGATCGACGCCTTGCTTTGCAGCAGCACCGCCGCCACCCCGGCCGCCTTCAGGCGCGCCAGCTCCAACACCGAGTGTTTGCAGCCCTCGCGCCACGGATACAGGGCGAACTGCTCGATTTTCGAGCCACGGATGGCCGTGTGCAGGTCGTAATGCAGGCGCTGGCGGGGAACATCGGCCGGCGCCTGATTGAAAAACGTCGCGCTCAAACGCTCCAGCTCACAGGCACGCAGGGCTTCAAAACCGCTGCTTTGCTCGTGACGGCCGTTGAACAGGCGATTGATGTCTTGCTCGAGGTAGCGCTCGCCCTTGCGCATGGCTTCGGGGTTGCCGAACAGAAACAGAATGCGCGCCCGCGGCTTTAGCTCGCCACGGGCAATGCCCTGCAGCAGGCGGTCGAGCAATTCGATAGGGGCAGTTTCGTTGCCATGGATACCGGCCGACAGCAGCAAGTCGAGGCCGCTGTCCAACCCCGCCGGCGGGGTGATTTCCAATGCGCCCTCGGCCAGCCAGCGCAGCCGCGTGCCCTCGGGGGTCAGCTGAATCTTGGCGGCCGGCTCGCGGCCTACCAGGGTCAGTTCCAGCAATTTACCGAGGGCTAGCATCAGATAAGTTCCTTCTTATTGACTGCAGGTATCAGTGATTGCAGTCCGGACCGTGCACGTGGTCGTCTTCATCGTCGAGCAGGCCCGCAGGTTCCATTTCCAGTTCCAGGCTCACCAGGTTGGTCGCCAGCGGACGCAGCAGCAGGTTGGCGTATTCCGCGTCGCCCTCCTCCACGTCCACGCCGATGATCAATTGGCCGCGGCCGTCTTGCTGAATCCACACTTCCTTGCCCTGCCAGATCACGGCAAAACGGGTGCAGGAGGTTTCCAGCTGGGTGCCGTCAGTATCTTCAAGGATCAGTTGCAAGGTATCGGACATGGTCAAAACACTCTTAATTAAGCTGGAAGGGGTACACAGAGCCTAGTTTAAGGATCTGGGTCAGCTCATCCAATGCCGAACGGCATTCGACGAGCAGTTGCCGGTCGGCCAGATCGGTCTCGGCCATACGGTCGCGGTAATGCTTGTCGACCCACACGTTCAGGGTGTCAAACAGCGATGGCGTCATGATCACACCGCTATTGACCGCGTTCAGTTCGGGCTCTTTAAGGGCCACGCGCAACCGCAGACACGCTGGGCCGCCGCCGTTTTGCATGCTCTGCTTGAGATCGAACACCTTCACCTCTCGGATCGGTCCGTCGTCGGCAGTCAACTGCGCCAGGTACTGCCACACGCGTTGGTTGTTGCGGCACTCCTCCGGCACGATCAGTAGCATGCCGCCATCGGCGCGCGACAGCAGTTGGCTGTTGAACAGGTACGAATGCACGGCGTCTTCCACGCTAACGGCATCGCGCGGCACGCACACGGCCTGCAGGCGACCACCACGGCGGCTGAGTTTCTCATGCAGCTCGGCCAGCACCTTGTCGGTCTCCAGGAACGCGTCCTGGTGATAGAACAGCACCTCGCCGTTACCCACCGCGATCACATCGTTATGGAACACGCCCTGGTCGATCACGGCCGGGTTCTGCTGCGCGTACACCACGCCGGCATCGTCCAGACCATGCAGACGAGCGACCGCCTGGCTGGCTTCCAGCGTCTGACGCGCCGGGTAGCGTTGCGGGCCCGGGAAGCGCGCGTCGAAGGCACTGCGGCCGAACACGAAAAACTCCACGCCCGCATCGCCGTAGTCTTTGCAGAAACGGGTGTGGTTGGCCGCGCCCTCGTCGCCAAACTGGGCAACGGCAGGCAAGGCAGCGTGGTGAGCGAAGTGCGCCTGATCAGCGAACATCGCACCGAGGATGCGGCTGGTGGTGGGGTGTTCAAGGCTGCGGTGAAATTTGCAGTTGAGGTTGGCGGCAGTGAAATGCACTTTGCCGTCACGGGTGTCGGCACTTGGGCTGACGGTGCAGGCGTTGGCGGTCCACATGCTGGACGCCGAGCAGCTGGCGACCAGCAACGGCATGGCCTCTTTAGCGGCACGTGCAATAACCTCGGCATCGCTACCGGTAAAACCGATACGGCGCAGCGCAGCGACGTCCGGGCGCTCTTGCGGAGCGAGCACGCCCTGCTTGAAGCCCATTTCCATCAGCGCTTTCATCTTCGCCAGGCCCTGCTTGGCGGCCTCTTGCGGATTCGACACTTGCTGACTGTTGCCTTGCGAGGCCACGTTGCCATACGACAGGCCACCATAGTTGTGGGTGGGTCCCACCAGGCCATCGAAATTCACTTCATAGGCATTCGTCGTAGTCACAGACTGACTCCCGGTGTCAGGGTTGCAGGCAGGCTCAGGCTCGCGCTTTCCAGCGAAGCCACGGGGTAGGCGCAGTAATCGGCCGCGTAATAGGCACTGGCGCGATGGTTGCCCGAGGCACCCACGCCGCCGAACGGGGCCGAGCTGGCGGCGCCGGTCAGCTGTTTGTTCCAGTTGACGATGCCGGCACGGCTTTCCAGCCAGAACTGCTGATAACGCTCGGCCGAATCCGACAGCAAACCAGCGGCCAGGCCGTATTGGGTGTTGTTGGCCTCGGCGATGGCGGCGGCGAAATCGGCGTAGCGAATCACCTGCAGCAACGGGCCGAAGAATTCTTCGTCCGGGCGCTCGGCCACGGCGGTCACGTCGAGAATGCCGGGGGTCAGCAACGCGGCGTTTTCCAGCGGCTGACTCATCGCCAGCAACGCCGTAGCGCCGTTGCCAATCAAATGCTCCTGCGCCTTGAGCAAGTGGCGCGCGGCATCCAGAGAAATCACCGAGCCCATAAACGGCGCCGGCTGCGCGTCGAACGCACCGACTTGAATAGTCGCGGCCACGGCCACCAGACGCGCCAGCAAGGTATCGCCCCACTCGCCCTGCGGCACCAGCAAACGGCGGGCGCAGGTGCAGCGCTGGCCGGCGGAGATAAAGGCCGACTGAATAATGGTGTACACCGCCGCGTCGAGGTCTTTTACCTCTTCCACCACCAGCGGGTTATTGCCACCCATTTCCAGGGCCAGAATCTTGTCCGGGCGCCCGGCGAATTGTTGGTGCAGCAAATTGCCGGTACGGCTCGACCCGGTGAAGAACAGTCCGTCGATACCGGCATGGGCCGCCAGCGCAACGCCAGTATCACGACCGCCCTGCACCAGGTTCAGCACGCCGGCGGGCAAGCCGGCTTCAATCCAGCACTGCACCGTCAGCTCAGCGACCTTGGGGGTCAGTTCGCTCGGCTTGAACACCACTGCGTTACCGGCCAGCAACGCCGGCACGATATGGCCGTTGGGCAGGTGGCCGGGGAAGTTGTACGGGCCAAACACCGCCACCACGCCGTGGGGCTTGTGTCGCAGCACGGCGGTGGCGTCGGCCAGCGGCCCGCTTTTTTCACCGGTACGTTCGCGGTAGCTCTGCACCGAGATCGCGACCTTGTTCACCATGCTGGTGACTTCGGTGGCCGACTCCCACAACGGTTTGCCGGTTTCTTCACCGATGGTGCGCGCCAGTTCGTCACTGCGGGTTTTCAAGGTAGCAGCGAAGCGTTCGAGCACCGCAATGCGCTCATCCAGCGACAGCTTGGCCCACGCCGGAAACGCCCCACGAGCAGCCTGCACAGCGGCATCCACTTGCGCGGCGGTGGCTGCCTTGGCCGCCCACACCACGGCCTGGGTCACCGGGTTCAGCGATTCGAGCGCTTCCCCGGCGCCAGCTTGCCAGGCACCGGCGATGTAATGACTGGTCATCGGGTCAGCTCCTTGTTTTCCACCGCCAGCGGCACGGCACGCACCTGATCACCGGCTTTCAATTGCAGACGCTTGGCCGTGGCCTGATCGACCACCAAGGTGCCCGCCGCCAAGCGTGCCGGCGCAGCGGTAATGCGGCATTCCTCACGTTTGCGGTTGTGCATCAGGAACGTGGTGGCATCGTCGCCCGGAGTGCCGATGGCCAGCACCAGCGCCTGGCTGTCACGCACGGCGCGAATCTTGTTGGTCTCGGCCTCGATGGCTGGGCCAGCGTCGAAAATATCGACGTAGCCCTGGTAGCTGAACCCTTCGGCCTTGAGCATGTTCAAGGCCGGCTCGGTATCCGGGTGCACGCGGCCGATGATGTTGCGCGCCTCTTCCGAGAGAAAGCAGGTGTACAGCGGAAACTTGGGCATCAGCTCGGCGATAAACGCCTTGTTGCCCACGCCGGTCAGGTAGTCGGCGCGGGAGAATTCCATCTTGAAAAAGTGCCGACCCAGGCTTTCCCAGAACGGCGAACGGCCCGCTTCGTCCGACATGCCGCGCATTTCGGCAATGATCTTGTTGCCGAACAGCTGCGGAAATTCGGCGATAAACAGAAAACGCGCCTTGGACAGCAAGCGGCCATTCACGCCGGTGCGGTGGTCGGCCTTCAGAAACAGCGAGCACAGTTCCGAGTTGCCGGTCAGGTCATTGGCCAGAAACAGGGTAGGAATCTCGCGGTAGATATCCAGCTCCTGCGAGGCACTGACGGTCAGACCGACGCGGTAGTTGTACCAAGGCTCGCGCAGACCCACGGCGCCGGCGACGGCGGAAATACCCACCACTTCGCCGTTATCGTCTTCGAGCACAAACAGGTAGTCGGCGTCGGCACGGGTGGCCTCGCCGCGGAAGGCTTTTTCGGCCCAACCCACGCGGTGAGCCAGGCGCTCTTCATTGGCGGGCAAGGTGGTCAAGCCCGCGCCGGTACTGCGGGCCAGGTTGATCAAGGCAGGCAAGTCGGCACTGCGCACGGGACGAACGATCATGGCTATTCCTCTTAAACCGCAACCAGGCGCACGCTTGCGCCCTCACCGACGCCCAAGGCCTCAGCAACATCAGCACTCAGGCTCACCGGTTTGCCCGGCACCCAATCCAGCTCAACCACCACCGCGCGGAAATCCTGCAGTTGGCCGTTGGCGACCAAATAGAGACGGCCCTTGCTCGGCTCACCGACCCGCGCCGGCACAACCCGGCTCTGGGCAATCGAGCGAATGCCCGAAGTGCGCGCATGCAGAGTCGGGCCGCCGTCGAAGATGTCGATGTAGTGGTCGGTTTCAAACCCTTCGCGCATCAGAATGTCGAAGGTGATCTGCGCACGCGGGTGCACCTGGCCCATGGCTTCCTGGGCGGCGTCCGGCAGCAGTGGCACATAGATCGGGTAGTGGGGCATCAGCTCGGCAAGGAAGGTCCGGCTTTTCAGCCCGCACAGGCGCTCGGCTTCGGCGTAGTTGAGGTCGAAGAAGTTACGGCCCACGGCATCCCAGAAGGGAGAATCGCCGTGCTCGTCACTGTGGCCGACGATCTCCACCACCACCGCATCGGCAAAGCGCTCCGGGTGGCTGGCCACAAACAGCAAGCGGCCACGGGAGTTGAGTTCGGCCCAAGGCGAGTCCACCAACGGCTGCTCAACGTAGAAGCTGGTGAGCAGGCTATTGCCGGTCAGGTCGTGGCACAGCGACAGCACGTGGATCTTGTTGTGGATCGACAGCGAGCGCGAGGCGTGCACGAAGGTTTCGTTGCGAAAGCTGTAGAACGGCTCGGAATAACCGGCCGAAGCCACGACGCCGGAGCAGCCGACCAGGCGGCCGGTTTCGGTGTCTTCCAGCACGAAGAAATAGCTCTCTTCACCGTTAAAGCTCACTTCGGCGGCAAACGAGGCTTCGGACGCGGCGATCTTGTCGCCCAGCCGACCGGCATCATCCGGCAGCGAAGTAACACCAACCGGGCTGTCCGCAGCCAGACGTTGCACGTCAGCCAAGTCAGCCATTTGCGCAGGGCGCATCACCAGCATGGTGTTACTCCTTAAATTCTCTTTTAGAAATGGAAAGCGGAACGCCGGGGACTCCAACTTCTCCCGCCAACGCGGGAGAAGCTTCAGCGTTCCGTTGTAGCCGTCAGGCTTGGGTCAGCTTGGCCACGGCGCGCTCGAAGCGGTCGAGGCCTTCATCGATGTCAGCATCCGGAATCACCAGGCTTGGCGCGAAACGCACCACGTCCGGCCCGGCCTGCAGCACCATCACGCATTCTTTTTCGGCGGCGTTGAGCACGTCTTTGGCTTTGCCTTTCCAGGCATCGCTCAGGGCCGCGCCAATCAACAGGCCCAGGCCACGCACTTCGGTGAAGATGCCGTATTTGGCGGCAATCGCTTCAAGGCGGGTTTTGAAGCGCTCGTGTTTGGCTTTTACGCCGCTGAGTACTTCAGGGGTGTTGATCACGTCGATCACGGCACCGGCCACGGCGCAGGCCAGCGGGTTGCCGCCGTAGGTGGTGCCGTGCACGCCCACCGACAGGTGCGAAGCAATGTCGGTGGTGGTCAGCATGGCACCAATCGGGAAACCGCCGCCCAGGCTTTTCGCGCTGGTCAGGATGTCTGGCGTCACGCCGTAGTTCATATAGGCAAACAGCTCGCCGCTACGGCCCATGCCGCTCTGCACTTCGTCGAACACCAGCAGCGCGTTGTGCGCATCGCACAGCTCGCGCACGCCTTGCAGGTATGCCTGGTCGGCCGGCAGGATGCCGCCCTCGCCCTGGATCGGTTCCAGTACAACGGCGCAGGTCTTGTCCGAGATGGCGGCTTTCATGGCGGCCAGGTCGTTGAACGGAACGTGGGTCACGCCCTCGATCTTTGGCCCGAAGCCATCGGAATACTTGGGCTGACCGCCAACGGTCACAGTGAACAGGGTCCGCCCGTGAAAGCTGTTGGTGGCGGCGATGATTTCGAATTTTTCCGCGCCATATACGTCGTTAGCGTAACGACGGGCCAGCTTGAAGGCGGCTTCGTTGGCTTCGGCGCCGGAGTTGGCGAGAAACACGCGTTCAGCGAAAGTGGCGTCTACCAGCTTGTGCGCCAGGCGCAGGGCCGGCTCGTTGGTGAACACGTTGGATACGTGCCAGATCTGGTTGGCTTGCTCAGTGAGCGCCTTGACCAATGCCGGGTGGGCATGGCCCAGAGAGTTCACCGCGATACCGCCAGCAAAGTCGATCAGCTCTCGGCCGCTCTGATCCCAGACTCGGGAACCCTCGCCGCGCACCGGAATAAAGGCTGCTGGGGCGTAGTTGGGAACCATCACCTGATCGAAATCGGCGCGCTGTACCTGCACTTGCTCAACGGACATCGAAGCTCTCCTGACAAGGACCGCCGACCCCAGAGGTCGGCGCTGGAATGAATTGTAGGGACTGATTTGGGGAGGGCATTGTCGGCATGCGACAACTTCTTATAGCGCCAACCCCGTATTTTTCGCAGCTTTCATAAAGGCGACAGAAAGGGTCGCGAAGGCGCAGTTTAAACGCGCTTCTGCCTGCGCGGAAATTTCGTGAGGCTGCGCCTTATCCCGTCATTCCCGCGCAGGCGGGAATCCAGACTGCTAGGGCAAACGCCGCTCGCCTGAAAATTCTGGATCCCCGCCTGCGCGGGGATGACGGAAGCAGGCGATCAACCGCGCTCGGAAGGAATGGAGCTCAGCTCAAACGGGCTGCTACTGCGCCGCTGGTTACGGTCTTCGCGCGGGGTGGCGCCGAAGAAGTTGCGGTAGGCGCTGGAGAAGTGCGGGCCGGAGGAGAAGCCACACGAAAGGCCGATCTGGATGATCGATTTGCTGGTTTGCATCAGCAACTGGCGAGCTTTGTTCAACCGCAGTTCCAGGTAGTACTGGCTCGGCACGCGGTTGAGGTATTGCTTGAAGATGCGTTCCAGCTGACGACGGGAGACGCACACGTGCTGGGCGATTTCGTCGGTGGTCAGCGGTTCTTCGATATTGGCTTCCATCAGCAGCACGGCTTGGGTCAGCTTCGGGTGGCTGGAGCCCAATCGGTTTTGCAATGGAATACGTTGGCGTTCGCCACCTTCACGAATGCGCTCCACCACCAGCTCTTCCGACACCGCGCCCGCCAACTCGGCACCGTGGTCGCGGGCCAGTACGGCCAGCAGCAGATCCAATACGGCGAGGCCGCCGCAGGCGCTGAGGCGATCGCGGTCCCAGTCGAACAAATGACTGGTGGCGATCACTTTAGGAAAACGTTCGGTGAAGTCGTCCTGCCAGCGCCAGTGCACAGCGGCGCGGTAGCCGTCGAGCAAACCCAGTTGCGCCAAGGGGTACACACCGGCAGACAACCCGCCAATCACACAACCGGCGCGCACCACTTGTTTGAGTGCGCTGGACAGCGCCGGAGCCAAATGGCCCGGCGGCTCATCGGCGAGCAAAAACAGTTTATGACAGCCTTCCAGCTTGCCCGCCCATGGCTCGCCCGGCAGACGCCAGGCGCCTTCGGCTACCGGCTCGGCCTGCAGAAACACCAGCTCATAAGACACATCCGGGTGCACCCGCTGGGCGACACGCAGGGCTTCTTCAGCCAGAGCCAGGGTCATGGCCTTGGTGTTGGGCCAGAGGAGAAAACCAATTCGGTGGGCAGTCATGGCTGGCAGTCTAGGCTCTGTTGGCATGCTTGTGCATGCCCGGTTGTGCTGCAAAGTCGCAATTGATTAGCGCGCTGAAGCTTACTTCAAGCTGCCGGAAAGAAACTGCTTCAAACGATCGGACTGCGGATTCACCAACACTTCTTTCGGGCAACCGCGCTCTTCCACAACGCCCTTGTGTAGGAATACCAGCTGGTTGGACACCTCACGAGCAAAGCCCATCTCGTGGGTTACTACCACCATGGTGCGGCCTTCCTGGGCAAGGTCCTGCATTACTTTGAGCACTTCGCCAACCAGTTCTGGATCGAGCGCCGAAGTCGGTTCATCGAACAGCATCACTTCCGGCTCCATGGCCAGCGCACGGGCAATCGCCACGCGCTGCTGTTCGCCGCCGGACATATGCGCCGGGTACGCACCCTTGCGATGGGCCACGCCCACCTTGTTCAGGTAATGCTCGGCCTTTTCGATGGCTTCTTTTTTCGGCACGCCGAGGACATGCACCGGCGCTTCGATAATGTTTTCCAGGGCCGTCATATGCGCCCACAGATTGAAGTGCTGAAACACCATCGACAGGCGCGAACGCATGCGCTGCAGCTGCTTGGGGTCGGCGGCTTTCAGCGCGCCTTCCTTGTTGGCTACCAGTTTCAGCTCTTCGCCATTCAACAAAATCTTGCCGCCGTGGGGCTGTTCCAGCAGGTTGATGCAGCGCAAAAACGTACTTTTGCCCGAACCACTGGAGCCGATGATGCTGATCACATCGCCAGCCTTGGCCGCCAGCGACACGCCCTTGAGCACTTCATGGCTGCCGTAGCGTTTATGCAGGTCTTGGACTTCGAGTTTGTACATGGTTCAGGTTCTCGACAGGCAATGGTTCAGCCGTGGCTGGCGTTGCTAAAACAGAAAATGCTCAGGCCTTGCGGGGCGCCAGGTAACTCAGCCAGCGACGCTCGGCCAGCTTGAACAGGCGCACCAGCACGAAGGTCAGACTCAGGTAAATGGCACCGGCAGTGATATACGCCTCGAACGGCAGATAGAACTGCGAGTTGATGGTTTTCGCCGCGCCGGTGATATCGATCAGGGTCACGATCGAGGCCAGGCTGGTGGTGTGCAGCATCATGATCACTTCGTTGCTGTACTGCGGCAGCGCCCGGCGCAGGGCCGAAGGCAGCAGAATGCGCCGGTACAGTTTCGCGCGGGACATGCCCATGGCCTTGGCCGCTTCGATCTCGCCGTAAGGAATCGACTTGAGGCTGCCGGCCAGAATTTCGGCACTGTACGCGCTGGTGTTGATCGCAAACGCCAGGCACGCACAGAACGTGGCGCTGGACAGGTACGGCCACAGAAAGCTGTTACGCACCGCCTCGAACTGGGCCAGTCCGTAGTAGATGAGGAACAGTTGCACCAACATCGGCGTGCCGCGAATTACGTAGGTGTACAGCCAGGCCGGTGCATTCACCAACGGTTGCTTGGAGACGCGCATCAGGCCCAGCGGAATGGCCAGGGCCAAACCGATGGTCAGGGAAATGGCCAGCAGCTTCAGGGTGACCAGAATGCCGCCCAGGTACATCGGGAAGTTGGCCCAGATTGGCGAGAAGTCGAAAATCATAGTTCAGCCACCTTCAAGCCCACCGAGTAGCGTTTTTCCAAAGCCCGCAACAGCAGCAACGACACACTGGTGATGGCCAGGTACAGCGCCGCCACGGTCAGATAGAAGGTGAACGGCTGGTGCGTGGCATCGGCGGCGTTCTTGGCTTTGAACATCATGTCTTGCAGGCCGACCACGGAAATCAGCGCGGTGGCCTTGGTCAGTACCAACCAATTGTTGGTAAAACCGGGAATGGCGAAACGGATCATCTGCGGCACCAGCACACGGAAAAACACCTGCATGCCACTCATGCCGTAGGCCGCGCCCGCCTCGCCCTGGCCTTTGGGAATGGCCATAAAGGCGCCGCGGAAGGTTTCCGACAGGTACGCACCAAAGATAAAGCCCATGGTGAACACGCCGGTGGAGAACGGGTTGAGGTCGATATAGTCCTCAAAACCCAGCAGCGGCGCTACGCGGTTCACCACGTCCTGGCCACCGTAGAAAATCAGCAGAATCAGCACCAGGTCGGGAATGCCGCGAATCACCGTGGCATAGGTTTCACCCAACAGCGCCAGCCACTTGATCGGCGACAAGCGAAACGCAGCGCCGATCAGGCCGAGCACAATCGCCAGCGCCATTGAGGTCAGCGCCAGGGAAATGGTCAGCCATGCGCCATCAAGAATGGTCGAGCCGTAGCCGTTGAGCATAAGAAAAGCCCGTTAGGTAAAAGGGAAACTGCCGTGCAAAAAGAAACTGCTAACGCCACGCGCCAACAGGCACCGCCGAAATAAATGCCGCGCAAATAAAAAGTGGCACATCCCGCAATCGAGCCTGTGCCACTTTCGGTGCTGCCGCGTTACTTGCCGTAAACGTCGAAGGCGAAGTACTTGTCTTGCACTTGTTTGTATTTGCCGTTGGCGCGGATGGCCAGGATGGCGGCGCTGATCTTGTCGGCCAGGGCCTTGTCGCCTTTGCGTACGGCGATGCCTTGGCCTTCGCCGAAGTACTTCTCTTCGGTGAAATCCGGACCGGCGAATGCGTAGCCTTTGCCAGCGTCGGTTTTCAGGAAACCGTCATCGATGTTCACCGAGTCCGCCAGGGTGGCGTCCAGACGGCCCGAGGCCAGGTCCAAGAACACTTCGTTCTGCGAGCTGTAACGCACGATCTCGGCGCCAGCCGGAGCGAAGACTTCGGTGGCATAACGGTCGTAAACCGAAGAACGCTGCACGCCGATTTTCTTGCCTTTGAGGTCGGTCAGCGGATCGGTGATCACGGTACCGGCCTTCATCGCCAGTTTGGCGGGAGTGGAGTAGTACTTGCCGGTGAAGTCCACGGACTTCTTGCGGTCGTCAGTGATCGACATGGACGACAGAATGGCGTCGAACTTACGTACTTTCAGCGCAGGAATCAGGCCGTCGAACTCTTGTTCGATCCACTTGCACTCCACCTTCATCTCTTCGCACAGGGCCATGCCGATGTCGTAGTCGAAGCCGGTGATTTTGTCGTCAGGCGTTTTGAAGGCGAAGGGCGGGTAAGCCGCTTCAATACCGATACGCAGGGGCTTGGCATCATCGGCCATAGCCAGGGACGACAGCAGGGACACCGCCAGGGCGCCGAGAAGGGCGAGCTTCTTCATCGTGGACTCCTTCGAATAGGTCGAGCGCTGGATGGCAGGCTGACCGTGAAATTATAGGAAGAGTCGCCATCTTTGCCGGGTGATAACCCGAAAGGACGAAGCTCATCGGCCGACGCGCGAGTGGCAGCGTCTGGGTGGCGGCATTCTAACGACAGCCCCAAAGCCGATATTTCTTCAATGCGACAACTAATTACAAAAGGGCTTGGCGGGGGATTTGGACTATTGACAGGCACAGCCAAAACGGGCAGCGCACAGAGGTGAGATAAACAGGAAACTACAGCAAGTTTTGGGCCGGGTTTTTAGTAACCCTTGCCACGGCTGGATTTTTGCCTGGAATGGGGTTTTAAACGCGTGGGAAAACGCCCGTAAAGCGTGCGTCCTGTTTCCGATTGCCCCGCTGTGGATCGGCGGTGCTACCGGATTGAACAAAGCCGATAAAAATCCCCATACCAACCGCCGTCGTCCTCGCGTAGACGGCGGTCCAACGATTCGGGACCCAGAATTTCGGATGGGACGCAGATTTGCGGCTGACTCAACATTCTGGATTCCCGCCTGCGCGGGAATGACGGGTGTTGGGTTGGGTTGGGTTGGGTTGGTTAGATCGTGGAACAAAAACGCCCGCTAATGAGCGGGCGTTTTTGTTGAGGCGGCTAACCGTTAAGCCACCGCTTGCTGCATCGCCTTGTGCGTATCAATCAAATGCTGCACCACACCCGGATCCGCCAGGGTGGAGATATCGCCCAGGCTGTCATATTCGGCCGTGGCGATCTTGCGCAGGATGCGGCGCATGATCTTGCCCGAACGGGTTTTCGGCAGGCCCGGCGCCCACTGGATAACGTCTGGCGCGGCAATCGGACCAATCTCTTTGCGCACCCAGGCTCTGAGTTCCTGACGCAACGCTTCGCTCGGCTCTTCGCCGTTGTTCAGCGTCACGTACACATAGATGCCCTGCCCTTTGATGTCGTGCGGCATACCCACCACCGCGGCTTCCGCCACTTTCGGGTGGGCGACCATGGCGCTTTCGATTTCGGCGGTACCCATACGGTGGCCGGATACGTTGAGCACGTCGTCGACGCGGCCGGTAATCCAGTAGTAACCGTCTTCATCGCGACGGGCACCGTCGCCCGTGAAATACATGCCACGGAAGGTTTTGAAGTAGGTGTCTACAAAGCGGTCGTGGTCGCCGTACAGGGTACGGGCCTGGCCTGGCCAGGAATCCAGAATCACCAGATTGCCCTCGGCGGCGCCTTCGATCAGGTTGCCAAGGTTATCCACCAGCGCCGGCACCACGCCGAAGAACGGGCGAGTGGCCGAGCCTGGCTTCAAGGCGGTAGCACCTGGCAGAGGGCTGATCAGCACGCCGCCGGTTTCGGTCTGCCACCAGGTGTCGACGATCGGGCAGCGCGACTGGCCGACGGTTTCGTAGTACCAGTTCCAGGCTTCCGGGTTGATCGGCTCACCGACCGAACCGAGCAAGCGCAGGCTGGAGCCGTCGGCGCCTTCGATGGCGGCTTTACCCTGGGCCATCATGGCGCGGATGGCGGTCGGCGCGGTGTAGAGGATATTGACCTTGTGCTTGTCGATGATCTTCGACACGCGGGTGATGTCCGGGTAGTTCGGAATGCCTTCGAACAGCAGCGTGGTCGCGCCATTGGCCAGCGGGCCGTAGACGATATAGCTGTGGCCGGTCACCCAGCCCACGTCGGCGGTGCACCAGTAGACTTCGCCCGGCTTGTAGTCGAACACGCGCTCGTGGGTGAGCGCGGCATACAGCAGGTAGCCGGCGGTGGTGTGTTGCACGCCTTTTGGCTTACCGGTGGAGCCGGAGGTGTAGAGGATAAACAGCGCTTCTTCGGCGCCCATTTCTTTCGGCGCGCAGACGCTGCCGGCCACTTTCATCAGGTCTTCGTACCAGATGTCGCGGTGCTGGTTCCATTTGATCGGCGAGCCGGTGCGCTTGCACACAATCACTTTCTGGATGGAGCTGGTTTCCGGGTTGGTCAGGGCGTCGTCGACGTTGGCCTTGAGCGGAGTTTTCTTGCCGCCGCGCAGGCCTTCATCGGCAGTGATCACCACCTTGGAGCGGCAGTCGATAATGCGGCCGGCCAGGGCTTCCGGCGAGAAGCCGCCGAACACCACCGAGTGAATGGCGCCGATTCGGGTACAGGCCAGCATGGCCACCACCGCTTCGGGAATCATCGGCATATAGATGGTCACCACATCGCCACGGTGCACGTCCTGGCCACGCAGGGCGTTGGCGAACTTGCAGACTTCTTCGTGCAGTTGGCGGTAGGTAATTTCGCGGTGGTCGGCCGGGTCGTCGCCTTCCCAGATGATCGCGATCTGATCGCCACGTTCAGCCAGGTGGCGGTCCAGGCAGTTGGCCGAGACGTTGAGGGTGCCGTCGGCGAACCATTTGATATCCACATGGTGATCGTCGAACGAGGTCTGTTTCACCGCCGTGAAGGGCTTGATCCAATCCAGGCGCTTGGCCTGTTCACGCCAGAAGCCGTCGGGGTTGACCACCGACTGTTGGTACATGGACTTGTAGGTCGCCTCGTCGGTCAGGGTGTTAGCCGCAACCTCTGGGCGTACGGGATACAGTGACGCAGCACTCATCGGGGTTACCTCGGTGAATAGTTGTTTTTGTATGGTGCCTTTTGTAGCCCTCCCCTCCCCGCCGGGCCATTCGACCATGGTCTTACCGGGTTAGAACCATGGTCTTAGAGGGGTCGGGGGAAATTCTAGACAAAAAAAAGGCGACCATCGGGTCGCCCAGTCGAAACGCTCCGGGGAAGGAGCGTTCGCAATACCTTGCCTGTGATCACGCAGAACGCAGGACGGGGGTATTGGACGCCTGCGCTTGGGGGTTGGCCATTACACCTAAGTCGTACGCCTGATCAATGCGGCAAATCGGCGCCGGCTTGGAAACCCAGTACGTCGGCAGATTCTGGATCCCAGCCTGCGCTGGGATGACGGAGTTTTTTGCTGATACCACCGTCGTCCCAGCGCAGGCTGGGACCCAGAATAACGGGGTGGACCCCGAGCGAGACCCGACTCGAACTCCGCAATGACCGTCTCCGGTCACGCATCCGTTATTCCTTCCCCACCCCATACTGCCGAAGCTTGTTAGCAATCGTGGTATGCGAAACCCCCAACCGCTTGCCTAACTGCCGGCTGCTCGGATGCTCGTGATACAGCCGCTCCAACACCGCCTGCTCAAAGCGCCCGAGAATCGCGTCCAACCCGCCCTCCAGGGAAAAATCCCCCAACGGCTGCGGCGCGCCGTAGTCCGGCAGGCGGATATGTTCAGCCTTCACCACCGCCCCATCGCACAACGACACCGCCTGAAACAGCACGTTCTCCAACTGCCGCACATTGCCCGGCCAGTGGTAATGGCTAAGCCGCTCAAACGCCTGTGGCGCGAGCTTGGGTAACGGGCAGCCAATCTGCCGGCTGGCCTGGTCGAGAAAGTGCTCGGCCAGCGGCATCAGCCCATCCAGGCATTCGCGCAGCGGCGGAATATGCAGGCTCAGCACGTTCAGGCGGTGGTACAGGTCCTGACGAAACTCGCCCTTGGCGCACAGTTCGGACAGGTCGACCTGCGTCGCACAAATCACCCTCACATCGAGGTACACCTCTTCATCACTGCCCACCCGGCGAAAGCAGCCGTCCTGCAGAAAGCGCAGCAATTTCGCCTGCAAGCGCGGGCTCATTTCGCCGACGCCGTCGAGAAACAACGTGCCGCCCGCCGTCAGTTCCAGCAGCCCCAACTTGCCTTCCGGTCGCGCGCCTTCAAAAGCACCGGGGCCGTAACCGAACAACTCCGTCTCGGCCATGGACTCCGGCAGCCCGGCGCAATTAAGCGCCATAAACGGTGACTGCCCGCGCGGGCTGGCCAGGTGGCAGGCGCGAGCCAGCAATTCCTTGCCGGTGCCAGTTTCGCCTTCGATAAGCAGCGGCGCATCCAGCGGCGCCATCCGCCGCGCTTCACGCACCACGGCGGCCAGTACACGGGAGCTTTGGAAGATGCTGTCGAAACCGCGCAGCTCCTGTTTGCGCACATGGTAAATACGCTCGCCCACGCGGTCGGCGCGGTGCAGGGTCAGCACGGCCCCGGCCATGGCATCGCTTTCTTCATGCTCGGTTTGCAGCGGGGCGATATCGGCGAGAAACACATCGCCTTTGATCTTTACCCGCAGGCCGTTGATGCGCGATTTATTGGCGCGCACCAGCTCGGGTAAATCGAAGTCTTCGGCGTAGCGCGACAGTGGCAGGCCGGGCACTTCATCCACGCGCACACCCAAGAGCTGCGCCGCCGCGCGGTTGGCGGCGACGATGGAGCCGGCCATATCGATAGAGAGCACCGGAAACTCCAGCGCACCCAATAAGGCATTTAACTCCAGGTGCCGCCGCTCGCTGGGCATCAGCCCCACGCGCTTGACGCCGAACACTCCGGGGATCGCCTCGAACTGCGGGCGTAGCGACTGGAATTGCAGGTTGATCAGGTTCGGGCAGTGCAGATAAATGGCGTTGCCCTGCTCGCCGCCCACTTCACCGCGGGCCACGTTGATGCCGTACTCGACGAGCAGGTTGAGGATGTCGCGCAGAATGCCAATCCGGTTCTGGCAATGAACTTTGATACGCATGGTGGGCTCGGTTTTTGTTGTTGTAGTCGCCGTCACCCTCGGAAAAATCTGACGATGCGGCGCGATTTTCGTAAAGGATAGTTTACGGTTTGCAGCACCAGCAACACGTCGTTCCGCCGCTTGCGCAAACTCGTCATCATTTCTTTACAGAATTCTCCGCCAGACATGCCGCAACGTCCCCGAACCGGGGCTGAAAACCTGCACGCGCCGGGTTATTGCTAGTCGTACATAACAACAACTCAAGAGAGGCGGCGATGAAGCAGTCGCACTACGTGGCGCGCGAACCGGATGGCAACGGGTTTATCGATTGCCCCGAGGCCGAGCATGGGGTGTGGCATACGCTCATCACCCGCCAGCTCAAGGTGATTGAAGGCCGCGCCTGCCAGGAATACCTCGACGGCATCGAGCAACTGGCCCTGCCGCTGGACCATATTCCGCAGCTCGATGACATCAATCGCGTGCTGCAAAAAACCACCGGTTGGCAGGTGACGCGGGTGCCGGCGCTTATCCCGTTTCAAACGTTTTTCGAGCTACTGGCCAGCAAGCAATTTCCCGTCGCCACCTTTATCCGCACCCCGCAAGAACTCGATTACCTGCAAGAGCCGGATATCTTTCACGAAGTGTTTGGCCACTGCCCGCTCCTCACCAACCCCTGGTTCGCCGAATTCACCCACACCTACGGCAAGCTCGGCCTGGCGGCCAGCAAAGAGCAGCGCGTGTTTCTCGCCCGGCTGTATTGGATGACCATCGAATTCGGCCTGGTGGACACGCCACAAGGGCGCAAGATATACGGCGGCGGCATTCTGTCCTCGCCCAAGGAAACGCTTTACAGCCTGTCGCAGGCGCCGGAACACCAAACCTTCGATCCGGTGGAAGCGATGCGCACGCCGTACCGCATCGACATTCTGCAACCGCTGTATTTCGTGTTGCCCGACCTGAAGCGCCTGTTTGATCTCGCCCATGAAGACGTGATGGCGATGGTTGTTCAGGCTGCGCAGCTAGGTCTGCACCCTGCCCTCTTTGTTTCAAAAGAAGCCCCCCAAAGCGCCCTAAGGAATCCCCGATGACAGCCCTGAACCAAGCCCACTGCGAAGCCTGCAAAGCCGGTGCCCCACAAGTGTCGGAAGAAGAATTGGCGGTACTGCTGAAAGAGATTCCGGACTGGAATATCGAAGTGCGCGACGGCGTGCTGCAGCTGGAGAAGGTGTACACCTTCAAGAACTTCAAACAGGCCCTGGCGTTTACCAACGCCGTGGGCGAAATCGCCGAAGCCGAAGGGCATCACCCAGGCTTGCTGACCGAATGGGGCAAGGTGACGGTGACGTGGTGGAGCCATTCGATCAAAGGGCTGCACCGCAATGATTTCATCATGGCCGCGCTTACGGACCAGGTGGCTTAGGGCGAATATCGCCACGGGCGATATTCGCCGTTCCTTCAAAAATCGACTTTGCCGCGCCCCGCCTTTATCGCTCCACGCTGACTCTTGCCTTCCAACCGCCGCTTCTTCGAGCCCAACGTCGGCTTGGTAGGGCGGCGTTTCTTTTCCACTTTGCTGGCGGCCAGAATCAGTTCTTTCAGGCGCTCCAGGGCGTCGGCGCGGTTCTGTTCCTGGGTGCGGTATTGCTGGGCTTTGATCACCACCACGCCGTCACTGTTAATCCGACTATCACGCCATTCCAGCAACCGTTCCTTGTAGAACGGCGGCAAGGAAGAGGCATTGATATCGAAGCGCAGGTGCATGGCGCTGGAGACTTTATTGACGTTCTGCCCACCCGCGCCCTGCGCGCGAATGGCGGTCAGTTCGATATCGGAATCGGGCAGGTGGACGTTGTTGGAGATCACCAGCATGGAAAACCCACTCGTTGAAAAGGCCTTACGCGGCGCGGGCCAACTTCACCCGATAGCACACACCCATAATCACCAACCACACCGGAATCGCATACACCGACACGTTGATGCCCGGTATCAGCAGCATCACGCCGAGAATAAACAGCACGAACGCCAGGCACAGGTAATTGCCGTACGGGAACAGCAGCGCGCGGAACGTGGTGCGCACGCCCTCTTGCTCCATGCGTTGGCGAAATTTCAGGTGCGAGAAACTGATCATGGCCCAGTTGATCACCAACGCCGCCACCACCAGCGACATCAATATCTCCAGGGCGTTTTGCGGCACCACGTAGTTCACCACCACGGCCAGCACGGTCACCAGCGCCGACAGCAGCAAGGCGTTAACCGGCACGCCGCGTTTATCCACCTTGGCCAACACCTTCGGCGCATCGCCTTGCTCGGCCAGGCCCAGCAGCATGCGACCGTTGCAGTAGGTGCCGCTGTTGTAGACCGACACCGCCGCCGTCAGCACCACAAAGTTGAGCAAGTGCGCGGCAGTGTTGCTGCCCAGCAGCGAAAACACCTGCACAAACGGGCTGCCGCTGTAGGGGTCGCCGGCGCTGTTGATATGGTCGAGCAATACGTTCCAGGGGGTCAGCGACAGCAACACCACCAGGGCGCCGACGTAGAAAATCAGGATGCGGTAAATCACCTGATTGATGGCTTTAGGGATCACGGTTTTCGGGTCATCGGCCTCTGCGGCGGTAAAGCCGAGCATTTCCAGGCCGCCGAACGAGAACATGATAAAGGCCATAGCCATCACCAACCCGCTCACGCCATGGGGGAAGAAACCGCCCTGCGCCCACAGGTTGGTGACCGTGGCCTGCTCGCCGCCGGCGCCGCTGAACAGCAGGTAGCAGCCGAGCACGATCATGCCGACGATGGCCACCACCTTGATCATGGCGAACCAGAATTCGGCCTCGCCGAACAGCTTCACGTTGGCCAGGTTGATGGCGTTAACCACCACAAAAAACACCGCAGCCGACACCCAGGTCGGAATTTCCGGCCACCAGTAGTGAACGTACTTACCCACGGCGGTGAGTTCGGACATGCCCACCAGGATGTACAACACCCAGCAATTCCAGCCCGACAGAAAGCCGGCAAAACCGCCCCAGTACTTGTGCGCAAAATGGCTGAAGGAGCCGGCGACGGGCTCCTCGACGATCATTTCGCCGAGCTGGCGCATGATCAGAAAGGCAATAAAGCCGCAGATGGCGTAGCCCAGAATCATCGACGGCCCGGCGCTTTTCAGCACCCCGGCCGAGCCGAGAAACAGGCCCGTGCCGATGGCACCGCCCAGAGCAATCAATTGGATATGGCGATTTTTCAGGCCGCGTTTGAGTTGGCCTGAGGCAAGACTGTCGTGCATGTAACGTCACCTGTGGTGTTTTTATCCGTGACGGAATCGGACCCGCCGCACTTGTGGCGCAGCGGAATTTCGCAAGGCAGGAATAAAGCCTTGGTGCAGTCGGCGCTATCACCCTATTGAAGAGCAACAGCGTCGGGCTGCACCTCCGGCATCGCATTGAGGAATGCTTGAAGGGAGTTACAGCGCTCGACCACAGCGAGAATGCGTGGGTACGCAAGGAGGTCACAGTTAAAACGGCGGGCATTGTACACCTGCGGCACCAGGCAGGCTTCCAGTAAACCCGGCCGTTCGCCTAGCGACAGGGCCGATGGGATTTGTTGCAACTGCTGCTCCACCGCTGCCAATCCTGTTTGCACCCAATGCCGATACCAAGCGTCTTTGGCCTCGGCCGCAACCCCCAATTCCGTGCTCAGGTACTGGAGCACCCGCAGGTTATTGAGCGGATGGATATCGCAGGCGATATGCAGCGCCATGCTGCGGATGAGGGCGCGCTGGCCGTGGTCTTTGGGCAACAGCGCCGGCTGTGGATAACGCTCTTCCAGGTACTCCAGAATCGCCAGCGACTGGGCGATGCGATTCGGCCCGTCCACCAACAACGGCAGCAACCCCTGCGGATTCAACGCCCGGTAGTCGGCGCTGTGCTGCTGGCCGCCGTCCTGCACCAAGTGCACCGGCACGGCCTGATAAGCCAGGCCCTTGAGGTTCAGCGCAATACGCACCCGGTACGCCGCGCTGGACCGCCAATAGTCATAGAGCGTCAGCATGGCTTAGCCCCGCATCACAACCTGGTCGATGGCGCCAAAAATGCTCTGCCCGGCGCTGTCGAACATCTCGATTCGCACCCGGTCGCCGAAGCGCAGAAACGGGGTGGTCGCCTCGCCGTGCTCGACGATTTCCAGCATGCGTTTTTCCGCCAGGCAGCTCGAGCCGGCGCTGCGGTCGTAGTTCGACACGGTGCCCGAACCCACAATACTGCCCGCCCCCAGCGCACGGGTTTTCGCCGCGTGCGCCAGCAGGGTTGGGAAGTTGAAGGTCATATCAGTGCCGGCATCTGGCTGGCCGAAGAGCTCGCCGTTGATATGCGAGGTCAGCGGCCGGTGCACTTTGCCTTCGCGCCAGCTATCGCCCAACTCGTCCGGGGTGATCGCCACCGGGGAAAAGCTCGACGACGGCTTGCTCTGGTAAAAACCAAAGCCCTTGGCCAGCTCGCCGGGGATCAGGTTACGCAGCGATACATCGTTCACCAGCATCAGCAACTGAATATGCCGGCCCGCCTCTGCCGCCGACACCCCCATCGGCACGTCGTCGGTAACCACGGCGATCTCGGCTTCCAGGTCGATGCCCCAGGCTTCGTCGGCCATCACAATCGGGCCATGGGGCGCGATAAAAGTGTCGGCGCCGCCCTGGTACATCAGCGGGTCGTGCCAGAAGCTTTCCGGCATTTCGGCGCCACGGGCTTTGCGCACCAGCTCCACGTGATTCACGTAGGCGCTGCCGTCGGCCCAGTGGTAAGCGCGGGGCAAGGGGCTGGCGCAGGCGGTTTGGTTGAAGGGGAAGGCTTGGCCTTCGAGGCCGTCGTTGAGGCGTTGGTATACCGCTTCGAGTTTGGGGCGGGTGGTGGGCCAGTTGTCCAACGCCGCTTGCAGGGTGGGGGCAATGGTGGGGACTTTGACGGCGCGGATCAGGTCGCGGGAGACGACTATCAGTTGGCCGTCGCGGCCTTGGTTTAGGGATGCGAGTTTCATGGGAGCCTTTTCTTTTGATTGTGTTGAGGGGGGCGGAGGCCTTGGAATCGCTGCCCTCTCCCCCGGCCCCTCTCCCGTAAACGGGCGAGGGGAGACAGGCGGACCGCGATCGGTTCCCCGCTCGCGGGAGAGGGGCTAGGGGAGAGGGCCGAGGCGGACACCGATCTACCCCTTCCCCGGCGCCCGCCACGAATCCACATACGCCGCCACATCCACCGCAGCCGCCGCCTCGCCAATCTCCAACCCGCGCCGCGTATCAATCATCACCGCCACCTCCTCCACAAACGTCGCCGGGCTTTCCTGGCTTTTTTTCAGCGCCTTGGGGTGCGGCCCATGGGGAAAGCCGCAGGGGTGCAGCGTCACCATCCCGGCTTCAATATTGTCGCGACTAAAGAAGTTGCCCCGGTGGTAAAACAGCACTTCATCGTAGTCATCGTTGTTGTGATAGAACGGCACCTTCAGCGCGCCGGGGTCGCTTTCCACGGGCCTCGGCGTAAAAGTGCACACCACAAATCCATTGGCCACAAAAGTGGTATGCGCCGACGGCGGCAGATGAAAACGGTGGCTCATCACCGGGCGGATGTCGCGCCAGTTCAGGCGTACCACGGTGTTGTCGCCATGCCAGCCGACCACATCCAGCGGGTTATACGGGTAGGTCACGGTGCTGATCTGGTTGCGCCGTTTGATGCGTATTTGCCAGGTGCTTTCGTCTTGCTGGGCTTTGAAGGGTTCGTCCAGGCGGGGATGGTCGAGCACCGCAGGGTCGAAAATTGCGTGCGGGCCGAGCAGGCCTTTGTCAGGCAACTGATAGGCGCCGTCGGTGTTTTCCACCAGTAGAAAAAAGCTCGGCTCAGCGGCCTCGATGCGCCAGGCCGTGCCGCGCGGAATCACCAGGTAATCGCCGTCGCGGTATTCCAGGTGGCCGAAGTCGCAATAAAAATGCCCGCTGCCTTCGTGCACAAACAGCAACTCATCGCCGTCGCTGTTGCGCACCAGATGACGCATCGCGCCGTTGCATTTCCACACGCGAATGCGCACGTCGCTGTTGTGCAGCGCCAGCGGTGCGGCCAGCGGGCAATCGCTTTCGCTGGGCACTTTATTCAGGTCGAACGCATGGGGGCGTAGCGGCCCCTGCCAGTCCACCCAACCAGTCGGCGGATGCTTGTGGTGTAGGTGCGAGGCCGGGCCGAAAAAGCCTTCGCGGCCCATCTCTCTTTCATACGTGCCTTCGGGAAAATCGCAGTGCGCCTGGCGCGAACAGTCGCCTTCGCGCAGGGGAAAACTGATCCAGTTACGGCTCATGGCAATGCCCCCTTTAGTCCGCCGCAATCACGCCACGGCGCACCTGGTCTTCCTCGATCGACTCGAACAGCGCCTTGAAATTGCCCTCGCCAAAACCTTGGTTGCCCTTGCGCTGGATGATTTCAAAGAAGATCGGGCCGATCACCGTATTGGTGAAAATCTGCAGCAGAATCCCGTCATCGCCCGGCGCACCATCGATCAGCAGGTTGAGTTCCTGCAGCGTGGCGGTGGGCTCGCTGTGGCCGGCGACGCGGGTGTCGACCTTGGCGTAATAGGTGTCGGGAGTAGTCATAAAATCCACGCCATTGGCGCGCAGTTGGCGCACGGTGGCGTAGATGTCGTCGCTGGCCAGGGCGATGTGTTGAATGCCTTCGCCGTGGTACTCGCGGATAAATTCTTCGATCTGCGATTTGTCGTCGGCCGACTCGTTGATGGGGATGCGGATTTTGCCGCACGGCGCCGTCATGGCCCGCGACACCAGGCCGGTGAGCTTGCCCTCGATATCGAAATAGCGAATCTCGCGGAAGTTGGCGATGCGCTCGTAAAAGCCCGACCACACATCCATCTGCCCCCGGTTCACGTTGTGGGTCAGGTGATCGATTTCCCGCAGGCCCACGGCGTTGTCCTTGGGGGTGCGGCCCGCGATGTATTCGAAGTCGACGTCGTAGATGGTCTTGTCGCCATAGCGATCCACCAGGTACAGCAACGAGCCGCCGATGCCTTCCACGCAGGGAATATTCAGCTCGCCGAAGTTGGCGTGGCTGCCCACCAGTTTTGCGCCTTGCGATTCCACATAGGCGGCGGCCTGAGCGGCGTTATGCACCCGGAATGCCATGGCGCAGGCGCTAGGGCCGTGCTTTAGGCCGAACTCACGCACATGGCCGGTGGGGCTGCCGTTGAGCACGAAATTGATGTCGTTCTGCTGGAACAGAAACACTTCCTTAGAGCGGTGTTTGGCAGTTTCGGTAAAGCCCATGGCGGTGAACAGTTCACGCAGCTGCTGGATGCCTTCGGGCGTCGGCGCGGTGTATTCGACGAACTCGAAGCCGTCTGTGCCAATGGGATTGTGCAGTTCGATGGGGCTGGTTTTGAGTGCGTGTGCGACGTTCATTGCGCCTCCCGGGGTTGTTGTTATGGGGCTTTGGGCTTCATAACAACCTGAGGGGCGACGGCTCACAAGGTAGCGGGATGGCCGAGGCAACGGCGCGGCGGGGATGGTATGGCAAGTTATCCTTACAGCGGTCTTGAGGACGCTGTTTGCCTGTTCGATTCTGGATTCCAGCCTGCGCTGGAATGACGGAGGTGGGTTCGGTTTTCTCCGTCGTCCCAGCGCAGGCTGGGACCCAGAATGTCGGCACGCTGCAACACCCGTAAGCCAACCCTCAGGGTCAACCGTAAAGAAAACCTTCCACCCCGGCCCATTTCCGTGCCACCGCTATTCCATCGCTACCGGCAACGGCTCCGCATACGCGCTAAACCGCACCTCCCGGCCAAACGGCAATGGCTTGGCAATCGCATACCCCTGGGCGTAATCCACCCCCACCTCGGCCAGCGCACGCATGATCTCCGGCGTTTCCACAAACTCGGCGATGGTCAGCTTGCCCATCACATGGCCGATCTGATTGATCGACTCCACCATCGCCCGGTCAATCGGGTCTTCGAGCATGTCTTTCACAAAACTGCCGTCGATTTTCAGGTAGTCCACCGGCAGATGTTTCAGGTAGGCAAAGGACGACATGCCCGCGCCAAAATCGTCCAGGGAAAACCGGCAGCCCAGGCTTTTAAGCTCGCTAATAAAGTGCATGGCGCTGCCCAGGTTGGCGATGGCGCTGGTTTCGGTAATTTCAAAACACACCTGCTGCGGCGGAATATTAAACAGAGCGAATTGCTCGCGTAGAAAACCGAGAAACGCCTGGTCGCCAAAGGTCGGCCCGGAGAGGTTGATGGCGCAGGTGGCAATCGGGTCGCTGTCGGCGCTGGCCTGACGTTGGGCCAATACGCCAAAGGCATGGCTCACCACCCAACGGTCAATCAGCGGCATCAGGCCGTACCGCTCGGCGGCGGGAATAAAGCGAATCGGCGGTACCAGTTGGCCGTCTTCGTCGCGTAGGCGAATCAGCAGCTCCAGGTGCGCGCCCTGTCCGTGCTCGGCGGCCACCGGGGCGATTTGCTGGTAGTAGAGGCAGAAACGCTCCTCTTCCAGCGCGGCATGAATACGCTGCACCCAGGCCATTTCGCCGAAGCGGTTGGACATTTCCGAGTCGTCGCTTTGATAAACCTGCACCCGGTTGCGGCCTTTTTCCTTGGCCATATAGCAGGCCATGTCGGCAGAACGCAGCGCCTCGGCCAGGGTGGTGCGCGACTGCGCCAGGCTGACCAGGCCGATACTCACGCCAACGCTGAAATTGCGCCCGTCCCAGGCGAAGTGCAGCTCTTGCACCGTCAGCCGCAATAGCTCGGCAATCCGCGCCGCCGGGGCCGCCGGACAGTTTTCCAGCAGAATGCCGAACTCGTCGCCGCCCAGGCGCGCCAGGGTGTCGCCGTCGCGCAGGTGTTCTTGCAGCAGCACGCAAATCTGCCGTAGCAACTGATCGCCCGCAGCATGCCCGCAGGTATCGTTCACCACTTTGAATTGATCGAGGTCGAGGAACATCAGCGCGTGCTGGCCGGGGTGGGTGTCCAGCCGGGCCAGGGCGCTTTCCAGGCGTTGTTCGAACTCACGGCGGTTGGCCAGGCCGGTGAGCGCATCGTGGGAGGCCTGCCACGACAGGGTGTCGATGTACTGGCGCTCGCGGGTCATGTCGTGCAGCACCAGCACCGCGCCGGCCACCCGCCCGGCAATGCGAATTGGCGCGCCGACCAGCGCCACCGCCACTTTGCTACCGTCCAGGCGCACCAGTTGCTGGGCATGGGCGCTGCCGCCAATTTCGCCGGTCAGAATACGGTCCAGCAAAGGCGCATCGTCCAGTTGCCGCTCGCCGTCTTGCAGGTGAAATAGCGTGCTTAGCGTGCGCCCGCGCGCCTGCTCGATACGGCACAGAATCAGGTTTTCGGCGGCCGGGTTCATATATTCCAGGCAGCCGTGCTGGTCGGTACGAATCACCGCATCGCCAATCGAAGCCAGAGTGGTTTGCGCCCGTTCTTTTTCGGTGCGCAGGGCCAGGTCGAAGGACTCACGCTGTTGCAGCAGTTTTAGCGTGCGCGCGGTGGCCAGCAGAATCAGCACCAGCGCGGTCACTACATTGGCCGCCAACAGAAGGCGCTGAATAAACCGTGAGCCCTCGCCGAGGGTTTCCGAGAAAGCGCGTTCCACCGGCGTGACCTGCTGGTTGATGGCGTAAATCTGCTGCTTCCAGGCCTGCAATTGCGGCGGCGTGGCGGTGCCGCCCTGGATGCTCTCGTGCATCTGCTCGGCCACATCCTCCAGGGCCAATACGTAACGGTCGCCGACCCGCCAATGGCCGATGGCGCGTTTGAGGTAGCTGAACGAACCGAAGTCGCGGTACAGCCATATCAGGCCGGCGATATCGTCCGGGTGTGTGCCGCCGCGTAAAAAGCCTTCGTAGGCGGCTTTGTAATCGGGGGTGGGCAAGTCCATGGCCAGGCGCGCCGCGTGGTCGCCCAGGGGAATGGCGATGGCCGTCTGATAGGCCTGGTAATCGGCCTCATCAAAGCTGTCGGCGTAGAGGGTGAGGTAAGAAATGGCGTCCTTCTGGCCCTTGGACCAGAGGCTTTCGCCCGTCACATAGCCGCGTACCGACGACATCACGTCCAGGCTGATGCCCGCCAGCAATGCCTGCAGCACGACAATGGCGATAAAAGGCCACACCAACACGAACAGGCGACGTTTGTCCCGCATTCGAAGTGCCCCACACGATCCCTATGAAGCGCGGCGCTTGGCGCCCACGCACATTTCCCCCAAACCGCCCGCGCTGCGGGGCAGTTTTTGCAGCATAGAAGTAAACCGGGAAAGTTGCGTAAGGCGCGTGGTCAGCGGCGTACAGGCGGTTTCTTGCGCAGCGGGGTGAGGAGTTCGCCGAGACCGTTGTGGTCGATCTCCTGCATCAGCTGCAGGAGTTGGCCAATCTCGCCCTTGGGGAAGCCTTCACGGGCGAACCAGTTGAGGTACGGCCCCGGCAAATCCGCGATCAGCCGCCCCTTGTACTTGCCGTAGGGCATCTCGCGGGTGACTAAAAGGAGGAGGTCTTCGGGTTTCATGGCGGGCCTGGTGCAATCGTGATCGTAGGATGGGTAGAGCCGTAGGCGAAACCCATCGTTACGCGAATCGATGGGTTTCGCTGCGCTCGCCTAGGCGGCCCCACCCATCCTACGGACCTAGCACACAAAAAAAACGGGAGCCCAAATAGGCTCCCGCACTTAAATCAGTGACTAAGGTTTGCTGCCGTCCGCCTCGAAGCGTGGGCAGCAAACTACAACCTCACCTGCGTTCCGAAGAAACGCGGCGGCAGTCTGGCAAATGTGGCCGGCACAATCCGTGTCGCTTTGTTGCCGTTGTGCAAAGAAATGTAAACGCCGTCACGTCCTGCGCTGGCTCCCACTGCCCCGACGCGGCAGAATGCCGGCATGCTTACTTATCCCCTCCCCGCTTGCTGCACCCCGCTCTCAGACCACTGGCCTTTGCCGCAGCCGCTGGCCAACACCCGCTTTATCAGCACCCAGTTCGACCCGGCGCTCGTGGCGCCCGATGACTACGCACGCAGCCACATCCCGCCCACCCACGGCGTGGCCAAGCGCCAGGCGGAGTTTCTCGCCGGCCGCGTGTGTGCCCGCGAAGCGCTGTGGCGGTTGAACGGCAGCGATGTAGTGCCCGCCGTCGGCAGCGATCGTGCGCCGCAATGGCCGGCCGGCATCAGCGGCTCGATTACCCACGGCAACAACTGGGCGGCGGCGATTGTGGCCAATAGCGGCGACTGGCAAGGCCTGGGCATGGACGTGGAAACCCTGCTGAGCACCGACCGCGCCAAGCGTCTGCAGGGTGAAATTCTCATCCCCGCCGAACTGCGCCGCGCCAGCCTGGTGGACCTACAGCAATTGGCGGTGCTGGTAACGCTGACGTTTTCGCTGAAAGAAAGCCTGTTTAAAGCGCTGTACCCGCTGACGCTGAAGCGCTTTTACTTCGAGCATGCCGAGTTGCTGGAGTGGAACGCTGACGGCTATGCGCGGTTGCGGTTGCTGACGGATTTGTCGGATGAGTGGAAAAGCGGCTGTGAGGTGGAAGGGCAGTTTGCGCAGTTTGATGGGCGGTTGTTGAGTGTGATCGCGGTGGCGTAACTGGATAGAACACAGATCATGGTCCGGCGCGCCATTCTGGATCCCGGCCTGCGCCGGGATGACGGTGCGGCGTTACAGCCCTTCCGGCATCTGCGGAGGACCGCCGCCGATGATCAGGCTATACGCCATCCATGTTGCTACACCGATATACAGAAGCCTCGGCAGCCAGGTGAGCAGCGTGTCTTGCTGGCTGGCCAGGGTCAGGCTCTCGCGGTTGGCGTAGGCCAGTAACGTTTGCGGCAGCGTGCCGCTCGCCTCCCCTGTGTGCACCAGGTTCATCAGTTGCGGCCGCCCGATAAAACTCATCGGCGCCATGGCTTTGGACAGCGGTTCCCCCGCCAACACCCGCTGCTGCATGGCCGCGAACTCGCGGCGCAATGCATGGCTACTGAGGTTCGCCGCCACCTTAGGCAGCGCCTCGAACATCGGCATGCCGGCCTCCAACATCAAGCCCAGGCTCTCGAAATAATCCCGCGTGTTGCGCCGCGAATAGGCGCTGCCCAGCATCGGCACCTGCAACACCCAGGCGTCGGTTGCGGTGGCACTCAGCGGCGCCGGCTTTTCCAGTCGCGTCAGCAACTGCTTGCCCAGCCACCCCACCACGGCCAACCCCAGCAACGGATAGGCCACGCCCCAGCAATACCCGGTGAAACTCAGCGTACCCGCCACCAGCTCCGGCAACGGCTGCACCAACAGGCCAAGCAGCAAAACGCCGATTGGCATCAGCAATCGCGAGCGCATGGTTTTAAGTTGCTGGGCGCGCAGGCTGTAGCGGTCGGCCAGCCGCTGATACACCCGCGCCGGGCTGCCGGCCGCTTGCGCGGCGCGCACCAGGGTGACGTCCAACGGAGAAAACAAGGCTGATGCCAGGCCGGCGCTGGCCACGTCGGTGCCCTGGTTCAGCAGGCGCGAAGCCGCGTCGATGCGCTTTTGCGTCAGCGGACTCATCTGCAGGGTTTGAAGGCCGACGTGACGGGATGCCGGCGTTTTCCAGGGCCGCCAATTGGCTGAACAGCAGAGCGCGTTCGGCGTATGGCAGGGGTTTGAGGCGGGTGGTGGGCATGCAGAGGTCCTGAAGCTAAACGGAGTTAGGCGCTAAAGCATCGAGGCTGAAGCCTCTCCCACAAGGAAACTCGATTTTTGTGGGAGAGGCTTCAGCCTCGATTCCTGCAACGGTACTGCTACGGCTTACTGCTTCGCGGCCACACCAAACTAAAACACGCGCCGCCCAACGCTTCGCTCTTGCTGATCTGCGCCCGCCCGCATGCCAGTAAATGATGCGCCGCACAATCGACAACCCCAGCCCATGCCCGCCCGAAGCGCGGGTGCGGCTGTCGTCCAGGCGCAGGAACGGGGTGAACAGGCGCTCCCACTCTGCTTCAGGGATGACCCGGGCCATCGTCTTCCACATCCAGCCGGCAGCGCTTCAACCCCACCTGATAGCTCAAGCGCACCCGCGACTCGGCGTGGCGCATGGCGTTGCTCACCAGGTTCTGCAGGGCGCGGTGCAGGTAACGCCATTCGGCTTCAACCAACGCGCCGCTGCCGTCCACGGCAGGAATGCTCGGCCCGCGTTCCACCCGCACGCCGGGGCGCAGCGGGGCGAGTTCGTCGATAACTTGGTCGAGCAAGGCGTCGAGGTCGATAGGTTGGAAGTTCAGCGCCGGGGCGCCCTGTTCCAGACGGGCGTAGGTGAGCATTTCGTCCACCAGCTTATCTAGGTCCTGGATATCGCTGTCCATGCCATCCATGTACTTGCGCCGGCCGCATCGGTTTGCGCGTCGCCGATCATTTCCAGGCCAAAGCGCAGGCGCGCCACCGGCGTGCGCAGTTCGTGGCTCACGGCGCGGACCATCTCGCGCTGAATGGTCAGCGAGCGTTGTAGGTGTTCGGCCATGGCGTTGAAGGCAGCGGCCAGGCGCCCCACCGAATCCGCGCCGCCGGCCGGCACGCGGGATTCCAATTTGCCCAGGGCAATGCGCGTGGCGGTTTCTTCCAGGCCGAGCAAGCGCTGCTCCAGCTGGCGCACCAGCAGGTACACGATCAGGCCGATCAGGCTCAGGGCGATCACGCCGATCAGCACCAGCAGCTCCGGCGGATACGGGTTCATCTGGTACAGCGGACCAATTTCCAGCACCCAGGGCGTACCGGTGACGCCGGAGAACACGTGAATGGAATCGCCCTCCTTGCCCAGGGCCATCACCGTGTCGCCTTCGTCGATACGCCGGCGCTGGTCATCGTCCAGTTCGGCGTCCTGCGGCTTGACCAGGCGTAGGTTAAA
This sequence comes from Pseudomonas sp. CC11G, assembly GCF_056174845.1. Taxonomy (NCBI): domain Bacteria; kingdom Pseudomonadati; phylum Pseudomonadota; class Gammaproteobacteria; order Pseudomonadales; family Pseudomonadaceae; genus Pseudomonas; species Pseudomonas sp. CC11G. Next base: position 72,411 of record NZ_JBWBZC010000013.1, on the reverse strand, counting down.
TCCGAATTCCTTGGAGGCCGCCAACGCTTTCAGGCGTTCAGGTTGCTCGGCGATGGGGTAACGGATGAGTTCATCGATGAGCAGGTACACGGTGGCGCGGGCCAATTGTTCGCTGATCTGCTGTACCTCGCCGACCAGCACGAGCTGCTCGGTCTCCCCCATCAGCCCGTACACCTTGGCGGCGTGCGGGCCGGTTTGCTCCACCAGCACGTCGCCGTCAAGCAGGCGGCTGCGGGCACGGCTGTCGAGGGTTTGCGCGGCCAGCGGTTCCAGCGCCAAGGGAATGCCGAGCAACCGGCCCCACACCACCACGGCGCGGCGGCGCTCCACGGGGTCATGGCGGCGAGGTTGTCGGTCATCAAGCTGAAGGTGCCGCGGGCCAGGCGCTCGCGGTATTGGTCGCCGCGCACCTCGTTCAACAGGTGCAGGCTCAGCACGCCCAGCAGCGCCACCAGCACGAAGGCCGCCAGCATGCCGCCATAGATGCGCAGGAAAATCGAGTTCATCTAGCGGCGTCCCGTTTTTTCTTCTTTATATAGAGGGTTTTAGCTGGCCAGCGCTTCGGCCGCTTCCGCCACAAACAGATACCCCTTGCTGCGCACGGTCTTGATCAAGCGCGGGTGCATCGGATCGTCGCCAATTTTGGGGCGAATACGGGAAATGCGCACATCGATAGAGCGGTCGAGGCCGTCGTACTCAATCCCGCGCAGGGCGGTAAAAATCTCTTCGCGGGAAAGAATCCGCCCGGCATTGGAGGCCAACAGCCACAACAAATCGAATTCGGCGCTGGTGAGCTCGATGCTCTGCTCCCGCAACCAGGCTTCGCGCATGGCGCTGTCGATAACCAGCACGCCGTATTCCAGGCGCCGCTGGTTATCCACAGGCACCGGCTCGCTCACGCCTTCGCTGCGGCGCAACAGTGCCCGAATTCGGGCCAATAGCACGCGCGGGCGCACCGGTTTGCACACGTAATCGTCGGCGCCCATTTCCAGGCCGAGCACCTGGTCCATGTCATCGCTGCGGGCGGTGAGCATCAGAATCGGGCCGTGGTAGCTGGGGCGCACCTTGCGGCAGATGGACAGGCCGTCTTCGCCGGGCAGCATCAGGTCGAGCACCACGAGGTCGGGCTGCTCACGCAGAATGCGCGCCGCCGCTTTGCCGCCGTCCGACTCGATGGCCACCTTCAAGCCATTGCTTTCCAGGTACTCGCGCGTCAGCTCGGCCAGACGCTCGTCGTCTTCGACAATAAGGATTTGCCAGGCTTCTTGCTCCACCACTGTCTCCTACTGCTTGGGCCGCGACTGGGAAAGGGCGGCATTGTATACCCCCTTACCGTAGGAGCGAGCTTGCTCGCGCAGCCCTTGATTCAAGAGCTTCGCGAGCAAGCTCGCTCCTACGAGACAGGGCGCGCCAGCGACTGCACACCCCATGCCAACGCTGCAACAAAAAACACAACATATAGTGGTACGGTGAAAAACGTCGCACGTAGGATCAATCCTACAAATGACCTCATTTTATCGGCGACGAATGGTGCAAATCGGTCTATCCCAGTGACCGTGCGGGTTATGCCCACTTACCCCAAAGTAACCCACAGCTTTATCCACAGGCTGTGTGTAACAGTCGCCTTGCAATGCATCGGTGAGCGCTCTATCTTGTATCCCCATCGCGCCAAACACCTACATGTTGGGTTTTGGTCAGCTACCGGACACTACTAGAACGAAACGCCCAGGCCCGTTCGCAGGCCATCACCGGTAGCACTAAACGCTCTTTAATTCCCCATTCGCCGCTCAAACGGCGAATTTGAAAACTGGCCCAGAAAATGCGTGACGAACGGCCAGCTTTCGGTGTAACGCCACCAGGCAAGCACCACTAGGTATTGTGGTTACGTTTTAACCAACGAACTGTAACTTTTTGAGCCAAGGAAGCGCTTGAGCCTTACCCAAACACCCTGCTGTAAGACCTTGCTGCCAGCCCTTCCCTCCTCAACAGGCGCTGTGTGCAGGGCATTTGGATTGTAGAAATAGTGGTTCTAGAAACACCTGGTACATAGCAAACAATGGAATGAACGGCGTTCACACGCGGTGTCCAAACTTAGATAAATGCAGAACACGGAGACTTCAATGCAGACCGACCTCTCTCGCGAGAACCCCCAGGCCGTAGCGCCTCAAGTGCCTGACACCACCCAGGACCTGAACGCCACCGCCCCAGGCCAACTGCGCGTGATCAAACGTAACGGCACCGTGGTGCCGTATACCGATGACAAAATCACCGTAGCCATCACCAAGGCCTTTCTCGCAGTTGAGGGCGGCACCGCTGCCGCTTCGTCGCGCATTCACGAGACCGTTGCACGCCTGACCGAACAAGTCAGCGCCACCTTCAAGCGCCGCATGCCATCGGGCGGCACTATCCACATCGAAGAAATTCAGGACCAGGTTGAACTGGCGCTGATGCGTGCCGGCGAGCAGAAAGTTGCCCGCGACTACGTCATCTACCGCGACGCCCGCTCCAAAGACCGCGCCGTGCGCAGCAGCAACGAGCCGGCGCAGCCGCACCCAAGCATCCGCGTTACCCACGCCGATGGCAGCGTTACCCCGCTGGACATGGGCCGCCTGAACACCATCGTGACCGAAGCCTGCGAAGGCCTGGCTGAAGTCGACGGCGACCTGATCCAACGCGAAACCCTGAAAAACCTCTACGACGGCGTAGCGCAGAGCGACGTCAACACCGCCCTGGTGATGACCGCCCGTACCCTGGTAGAGCGCGAGCCGAACTACTCCTACGTGACCGCCCGCCTGCTGATGGACAACATCCGCGCCGAAGGCCTGGGCTTCCTCGGTGTCGCCACCAGCGCCACCCACCACGAGATGGTCGACCTGTACGCCAAAGCGCTGCCGGCCTACATCGAAAAAGGCATCGAGTTCGAACTGCTCAACCCTGTGCTGCGTGACTTCGACCTGGAAAAACTGGGCAAAGCCATCAACCACGAGCGCGACCAGCAGTTCACCTACCTGGGCCTGCAAACCCTGTACGACCGCTACTTCATTCACAAAGACGGCATCCGTTTCGAACTGCCGCAAGTGTTCTTCATGCGCGTGGCCATGGGCCTGGCGATTGAAGAGAAGCAGAAAGAAGACCGCGCGATCGAGTTCTACAACCTGCTGTCCTCGTTCGACTACATGAGCTCCACCCCTACCCTGTTCAACGCCGGTACCCTGCGTGCACAGCTGAGCTCGTGCTACCTGACCACCGTGCCGGACGACCTGGGCGGCATCTACGACGCCATTCGCGATAACGCCCTGCTGAGCAAATTCGCCGGCGGCCTGGGCAACGACTGGACTCCAGTTCGCTCGCTCGGCGCCTACATCAAAGGCACCAACGGCAAATCGCAAGGCGTTGTGCCCTTCCTGAAAGTGGTCAACGACACCGCCGTAGCGGTAAACCAGGGCGGCAAGCGTAAAGGCGCGGTATGTGCCTACCTGGAAACCTGGCACATGGACATCGAAGAGTTCATCGAGCTGCGTAAAAACACCGGTGACGACCGTCGCCGTACCCACGACATGAACACCGCCAACTGGATTCCAGACCTGTTCATGAAGCGCGTATTCGACGACGGTCCATGGACCCTGTTCTCGCCAAGCGAAGTGCCAGACCTGCACGACCTGACCGGTAAAGCCTTCGAAGAGCGCTACGAGTACTACGAAGCCCTGACCCAGTACGGCGGCAAGATCAAACTGTTCAAGACCATCCAAGCCAAAGACCTATGGCGCAAGATGCTCTCCATGCTGTTTGAAACCGGCCACCCATGGTTGACCTTCAAAGACCCATGCAACCTGCGCAGCCCGCAGCAGCACGTGGGCGTGGTTCACAGCTCCAACCTGTGCACCGAAATCACCCTGAACACCAACGCCGATGAAATCGCCGTGTGCAACCTGGGCTCCATCAACCTGCCGAACCACATCGTGGACGGCAAGCTGGACCTGGCCAAACTGCAACGCACCGTGAACACCGCCGTTCGCATGCTCGATAACGTTATCGACATCAACTACTACTCGGTGCCACAAGCGCGTAACTCGAACTTCAAACACCGCCCGGTTGGCCTGGGCATCATGGGCTTCCAGGACGCTTTGTACCTGCAGCACATTCCGTACGGTTCGGACGCTGCCGTGCAGTTCGCCGACAGCTCGATGGAAGCCGTCAGCTACTACGCCATCCAAGCCTCGTGCGACCTGGCTGATGAGCGTGGCGCCTACGAAACCTTCCAGGGCTCGCTGTGGAGCAAAGGCATTCTGCCGCTCGACTCGCAGCAGATCCTGATCGAACAACGTGGCCAGAAATACATCGACGTCGACCTGGCCGAAAGCCTGGACTGGGCTCCGGTACGTGCCCGTGTGCAGAAAGGCATTCGTAACTCGAACATCATGGCCATCGCACCGACCGCCACCATCGCCAACATCACCGGCGTGTCGCAGTCGATCGAACCGACCTACCAGAACCTGTACGTGAAATCGAACCTCTCCGGCGAATTCACCGTGATCAACCCGTACCTGGTTCGCGACCTGAAAGCCCGCGGCCTGTGGGACTCGGTCATGATCAACGACCTGAAGTACTACGACGGTTCGGTACAACAGATCGAGCGTATTCCGCAGGAACTGAAAGACCTCTACGCCACCGCGTTTGAAGTCGACACCAAGTGGATCGTGGACGCCGCCAGCCGTCGCCAGAAATGGATCGACCAGGCTCAATCCCTGAACCTCTACATCGCTGGCGCCAGCGGCAAGAAGCTGGACGTGACCTACCGCATGGCTTGGTACCGTGGCCTGAAAACCACCTACTACCTCCGTGCCCTGGCCGCCACCAGCACCGAAAAATCCACCATCAGCACCAGCAAACTGAACGCGGTGTCGAGCGGTGGCGGCGAAAGCCAAAGCGCAGCGCCGGCTCAATCGGCCGCGCCAGCACCACAAGCCGGTCCAGCACCAGTGCCGAAGGCTTGTGCGATTGATGAGCCGGATTGCGAGGCTTGCCAATAAGGTAGTGCCCTTGGTGAATCTGGATCCCCGCCTGCGCGGGGATGACGGAGGTTCTTTACCCTCCCCCGTCATTCCCGCGCAGGCGGGAATCCAGACTCTCAAGCTTTAACGTAGGTAAGCGGGGATCGTAAATCTCCTCGGGAATCTGGGTCCCAGCATCCGCTGGGACGACGGTGATAGACGTCTAAAACCCCGTCATCCCAGCGCAGGCTGGGATCCAGAATCTCAAGCCAAACCCACCGTTTGGCCCCAACACCGACAAGCACTACGGCCGGGGAGCCGCACAAACCCCAAGAACAACTCACCAACCCGGCAACCCATCGCCGAGCTGGATAAAACCAAAAGTCAGTCATTGCTTTGTGTGCACGAGCAGCGAACTAGACTGAAATCCATACAGGCCGCCCGCCCCAGGCGCACGGCCGCCAAAGCGGGAGCAAACACCATGCTGAGCTGGGACGAATTCGACAAAGAAGACGGCGCCGAAACAACCGCCGCCAACACCACCGCCACTGTTAACGACATGAGCCTCGACAAGCTCAATCAGGTAGGCGGCAACGCAGCCCAGGAAGCACGCGCCGTAGACGCCAACGACTCCGACGCCGTAGCCCGCGCCAAAGCCTCGTTGAACGACCTCGACATCCAGGAAGGCCTGGACGACCTGGCCGGCACCAGCGCCCGCGTACACGTCGGCGACAAGCAGATGATCAACGCCCGTGCCGACCTCAACCAACTCGTACCCTTCAAGTACGACTGGGCCTGGCAGAAATACCTCGACGGCTGCGCCAACCACTGGATGCCGCAAGAAGTAAACATGAACGCCGACATCGCCCTGTGGAAGAGCAATGACGGCCTGAGCGAAGACGAGCGCCGCATCGTAATGCGCAACCTCGGCTTCTTCTCCACCGCCGACTCCCTGGTTGCCAACAACCTGGTGCTGGCCGTGTACCGCCTGATCACCAACCCCGAATGCCGCCAGTACATCCTGCGCCAAGCCTTCGAAGAGGCGATTCACACCCACGCCTACCAATACTGCATCGAATCGCTGGGCATGGACGAAGGCGAGATCTTCAACATGTACCACGAGATTCCATCGGTCGCTAAAAAGGCCAGCTGGGGTCTGAAATACACCCGCTCGATCTCCGACCCGAAATTCGAAACCGGCACCCCGGAAACCGACCGTCAATTCCTGCGCAACCTGATCGCCTACTACTGCGTACTGGAAGGCATCTTCTTCTACTGCGGCTTCACCCAGATTCTCTCCATGGGCCGCCGCAACAAGATGACCGGCACCGCCGAGCAGTTCCAATACATCCTGCGCGACGAAAGCATGCACCTGAACTTCGGTATCGACGTGATCAACCAGATCAAAATCGAAAACCCAAGTCTCTGGGATGCCCAGATGAAAGACGAAGCCACCCAGATGATCCTCCAGGGCACCCAACTGGAAATCGAATACGCACGCGACACCATGCCTCGCGGCGTACTGGGCATGAACGCGGCCATGATGGAGGACTACCTCAAATTCATCGCCAACCGTCGTTTGTCGCAGATTGGTTTGAAGGAAGAGTACCCAGGTACCACTAACCCGTTCCCGTGGATGAGCGAGATCATGGACTTGAAGAAAGAGAAGAACTTCTTTGAGACCCGCGTGATCGAGTATCAGACTGGTGGGGCGTTGAGCTGGGATTGACCCTCGAGACCCGCTAAAAAGCTGCCTTAGGGCAGCTTTTTTTTGCCCCTGAAAAGCCTATTCAAAATAGAACCTTAAAACGCCTTCAACGCGTTTTTGCCGCAACGGTCCCCTCCCCCGTAGCCGAAACCGCCCTCCCGCTACGCCGTTTGAAACTCCCCCTCTCAGAACCATCTGATTTTTTTGCAACAGCCTTATCTGCATCGTATTGGCCAGCTATTCGCCACCTCACATCCGCCGCTCGATGCGCAATCAGCGTGTCGCTGTGGACGAGTTAAACGGAGAAGTAGCGAGCCCTCCAATGGATAAGGAACCCACCAATGAATACGTCATTCGCGCTGCTGTTCACCAACGACGTTTCCGCCGAATACCACTGCACGCTCGACGACTGGCGCCTCGATGACAAGCGCTTGGTCGATGTTCTTGAGCCCGGCTTGTCGAGCATGAAACAGGACCAGGAATTTCTTAAAGCCCATCCCCCCATTGCCATCTACCGCATTGCCGCCGAGGGCAGCCAAACGCGAGATGGCGGCGTGATTAAACGCGGTTCGTCGCCGCTGAGTTTCAATGTGGATGGGCAGCAAGTAAGGGCCGCGCGCAAAGGCGATTACGTGGAGTACGCCGACGGCACCCAGGCGCACATCATCACCGCGGCCGGGCAACGTAATGGCCATATCGCCGTGGTGGGCAGCCGGCTTAGCAATGACGACGAAATTATCAACACGCCTCAGGAAGGGGCTTTGTATGTAGTGCGAAAAGACGCGCCGGTACCCGAAGACTTCCTGCCTGCTATGGAGGGCTAAGCCATGAGGGAAGGCTTTTTCATTGTGCGGGGTGACAAAACCACCTGCGGCGGGGTCGTGCTGGATGGGGATGCCAGGATCAATATGTTCGGCATGCTCCATTCCCGCGAAGGTGACCGTGTTACGTGCGGGAAGGACGGGAAGATCTACAAAATTTCCGGTGGCGTTGGCTTTATCGAAAGCCACGGCAAGCTGGTGGCAGGCACGCTGGATAGCTGGAGCATGTGCCCCTGCAAAGCCCGCTTGATCGCCTCTCAGCACGGTGCCCGCTATTACCACGAAGACGAAGCACCGCCTGCGCCCAGAGCATTTACCCAACCGCCTCCCCCAACAGAAAGCAGTCGCCCGGCAGCGGCGCAGCAATCGGCGTTCAAGCCTTCAAATGCGCCGCCCCCCGCTGCGTTTAGCGGTGTGGAGCATCAGGAGCCTGGCTTTTACGTGGTGCCTAAAAGCATGAGTCGCGAGGCACTGGAGGCCACGCTTTTTCCTCAGCCCGACCCGGCGGTGATGCGCAAATTTAGGGCGCTTAATCCTGGGGCTGGCGAGGTTAAGGCGGGGTCGATGATTGTGCTTAGCGATCCTCGCAACACTTCCTGCATGTATCAGGAAGCGTTGATGATGCAGGCTGCCGTGCAGGTAAACGAAGCGTTGGAGCCATTGACGCCCGACGAGGCGGAGTTCCTGTTTCGCCACGCTGCTGAAATCGCCGCATTCACTGGTCAAACATCAACTTGGCTTGGTGTTACCGCCGCAGTGTTGGAAAAACACCTAAGTAATCTGCGTGACACCTTGCAAGCCATTGAACGCCTGCATCAGGACAGTTACCGCCAACACGGCCACCTAAAATCGCCGCAGTTCTTCGCCCAACGTAAGCTCTTGCTCGCCCAGTTGGATGCCCACCTGCTGAACTCTACTCGGCTACGTGGCTATACCAGCCTGGGCGATCACCTGAAACTTAAAACGGCGCTGGGCATTTCCAGCAAGAGTCTGGTGCATAACTGGAACCAGGCCGGCGCACCTGGTCAAATTCCAGGGTATGCAACTCATATAAAAGCATTTAGTCGTGCGGCGGCTTATATGGCAATGGGTGGCTACATCGGCATTGCTATCGGGGGTGTCTCGACAGTGATAGCTGTTCAGGAAGTGTGCCGCGATGATCCCGGCGCCGCGTGTAAGAGAATCAAGTTTATAGAAGGAGGAAAATTTACTGGGGCGACCGCTGGCGCCGCTATCGGAGGATGGGCCGCCGGCGTTGTAGCGGCTCCTTTGTGTGTCGCGATTGGTATCCCAACGTTCACGCTGGGAGCCGTTATTTGTGCCGGCGTCATTGTGGGTGCTGGCGCAGGTGCCGGTGGTGTGGTGGGTGGTCAACGAGGAGAGGCTTTCGGCGAAGTTCTATATCAGACATCGCAACCATGACCAAAAGCTGGCCCGTCTGGGCATTCCTAATTTTTAACGGCGGTCCGTTTGTATTGATAGCCATTGGAATGACGTACAACCTGTACATAAATTATCGACACTTGGATTCAATGATAAGTTCATTGAAGAACAGCCGTTTCAGTTACACTTGGGCGCCTATCCTAAGAGCGCAAGGTTGGATTGGTGCAATGTTAGTAATAGCAAAAATCTCGGGAATGATTTTAATGCCAAACACTTTTATTCGGATTGGCGAACTAAGCCCTACTGATTACGAAAACTTTCCGAATCACCTTAAGCGCCAGCTTAAAATAGTTACATGGCTAATGCTGGGGAGTGGTGCATGGCTAGTTATTACTGCAGTAGTGGATATGAAATTCACATTGTGAGACATCAATGATAACAATTATCGACGAGTGGCCTACCTGGGTTGCGATAGCTGTCGTTGGTGGAATTATATCTTTGAGGATCTTGAACGAAATGAGCTTGAACGTTGCGGACAAACGTAAGCTGACGCTTCTGCAGTGATCAGTCATTACTATGCTGCGCATCATTTTCTTGTTACCCAGGTCTCGTCGCGCCAGAACCTTGGTGAAGGATATATATACATGACCATTGCTGAAAACATTGTCGGAATTCTTTGTGGACTGGTGATCATCGGTGAATTTATTTGGATTGGGATCGCGTTGCGCATTGGCTATACAAAAATGGACCTAATGCTTGCCCACCTTAGCAACAGTTTTTCCATTGTTAAGATCGCGCCGTTGCAGCATGGCGGCCCTTGGGGGATGCTGCTATTAGTCGGTGGAATTTCTGGCGTGTTGACATTTCCGAACGTCTACCTAAAACATGGAATGATTAATGCCGAGGACATTAGAAAATTCCCGACAGCACTGAAGAAGAAATTGGCGTTATTGCAATGGAACGTGATTACCTTAATCTGCTCCATGTCGTTTTTAGTCTTACTTTACAAATCTGGTGTATTGAAACACTTTTGAGCAAAGCTGGCATTGTTCATAAATTAGCATCGCCAACTTCAAAACACTTAAGCATTAGTTAGAGATCACCTCTTCACACAAACAACCAACCCATTCCCCGCCACCCCATCCCACTCCACCAACTTCTGATAGTCATGCGCCAACATCTGCACCTCAAAGTACGGCGCCAGCAATTCCTGTAGTTCCACAAAACTAACCGCCACCATCGGATGCTCGTCGTGCCACACCTGCGTTTCACCCGCCTGTGTGCGTTCGATCCGCAGCTTCAATGACTGCCGCTCCCCTTCCCCGGGATAACTCCAGCCCGAGCTAAACCCAAACAGGCTGCCGTCATGCGTGGCGGTGTGGGAGACGAACGAGGCGTTGTCGATGGTGTTTTTATCCACGGCGTTAAAGCAGAACACGCCGCCTGCGGCCAACGCGCTGTGCGCGGCGGCGATGCAGGCTTTTAGACGGTCGATAGTGCCGCTGTAGTGGATGGAGTAGAGAAAGCAGGTGATCAGGTCGACCGGTTTGCTCACGGTGAAGGCGCACATGTCTTGGGCGGAAAAATGCGCTTCGGGGCAGCGCGCGGCGGCGCGGTCGAGCATGGGTTGGTTGATGTCGAGACCGGCGCTTTGGTAGCCGGCGTCGATGAAGTGGCGCACGTGGGGGCCGGTGCCGCAGGCGAGGTCCAGGTGGCGGATGCCGCCGTTGCCGAAGAGTTGTTGGATGCGGTGCACGCTGTGGCTTTGCGCGCGGTAGTCGATGTCGGCGCACATCAGGTCGTAGTAACCGGACAGGTCGGTGTAGAGGGCGTTGCCGGGCATGAGGACCTGTGGACTTAACCGTAAATGAGTGGGCGCGGATGATAGCCCAGCCGGCCTGTAGGCCGTTAGAAATAGGGGCTGTGCCACAGTTTTGGGCTTTGCTTGCGTGGCGAGCGCCGTTGTCTGTTCCAATTGGCGCGTCGCCTCTAACACCCCCTAGGACTCTGCGCATGGACCTTCGCCTTCTCACCCTTCCCGAAATCCACAAGGTGCATTTCTATCGCTTGATCACGCTGGTTTGCCTCGCGGCGATTGGGGTGATGACGGTGTTCGCTCTGTTGGAGAAGCCGAACACGGAGGCCAAGGTTCTGTCGCTGGCGATTTTTGTGATGCTGTGGCGCTTTGGCTGGGAGTGGGTGGTGGTTTCCCGCTGCACGCCGGTGTTTGTGCATGGCGATGAGTTGGTGGTGGCGAGTGAGCACAGCAATCGCCGCATTGCGCTTACGCAGGTGCGTTCGGTGACGTCCCGGCATGCGATTTTTATGACGCGGCGTTATCGCTCTTGGTCGGAGCATCTGGCGTTTGTGCAGCTCACGTTGAACACGGGCGAGCGCGTTTATACGTTGGCTGAAAGCGGTGTGTTTGAGTTTCCGGCGGGCAAGGTCACGTTGGCGGCGTTGCAGGCGGCGGTGCAAGAAGCAAAAACCAGGAGCCTGACGGCATCGGCGCGATAACCCTCTGCGTTGGAGGTTGCCCAAGGATTTGTAGGCAACCGGATAGGCCCTTTTCAGTGCCACTACGCCAAGGCCGTGTGGCACCTTGGCTGGCTTCACTTCCTAAAAAAGTTTTTGGCGATTTACTGGCGCAATGCCTGCGTTGCCGTTGTTTTCCGTCCCTCTTAACGTCCGTCCCCGGCGCCTAAGAAACGCTAAGTAGCGGCCTACCGCTCCCGACAGATGCGGCTTTTTATTGCCTACAATTTTCCCCGTGGGCACTAAAAACCTCTTCATGCCGGGAGTGGACTGAATACAAGACCCGAAAGGGAAATATGTCCGGCCTTCTACTTGGGTTTCTTACCTCCTGGCGCCTAAGTCGAGAACTTATCAAGTAGAGGTATACGGAAATGCCACACCCAGATCGCAACACCAAACCGCTTCACCCTTCCCACTCTCATGGAGTTACTGCCATGAATGCACTCGCTACCGCTGTCACCCAAAAACGCTCCTTTTGCCGTGTCGAAAAGCTCAAGCTGTTTTCGGTCAATGCCGGTGTGCCGGTTGAGCTGGCGTTGGAGCAGGCGTCCACGCTGCTGGGCTGTATCGAAGCCTTGGTGCTAAGCCGTGAGCCGGCCAATGACGAGGCCACCGACGCCGCGCTGCAGTACCTCACGCAAATGACCCGTGCGGTGGTAGACGCCTGTCACCAGCAAGACCCGCTCTTTCTCGCCCAGGCACAACGTATGGCCAAGGCCGCGCGTGAGCCGAAGGCGCCGGTTGAGTCGGTGAATGGCTGAAGGGCGTTACAGGTTAGGCGCGTGAGTTGACGTTGGGCGCCTTTTTTCAATACGAAGCCTCGCGATGCGGGGCTTTTTGTTTTCCGGGGTTTGCGTTCCAGCGGAGCGGCGATCAACTCGTCCACCTTCTAAACGCGCAGGCCTTAAAGGTCAAAAGCTCGAGGCTGAAGCCTCTCCTACAAAAAACATAAGGCCTCTGGCCTCGATGTTTAGTAACGCTCTAGCAGTGCAGCTTCAAGCAATTGCCTACAGCAACGAACGCTGTAGGCAAACCCCGTTGGCAACCCATGCCCTATGGCCAGGCGAGCCTGTCGGCGTATGACACACGCCTAGCCGGTGTAACCGTCCGTTGTGGGAACCGCCTGTTAGCAGCGCAACAGGTCCAGGCGCTAAAAATTCGCAGCTCGCCACGCAGCCGCTTGGCGTATTGCGCATTTTGGAGTTCCGCATGGAAAACGTTTATCGAACACCCGAGGCCGTTCTGGTCGACCGTAATGAAGCCGTCGAGGCTGCACCGTTTTTTGTGACGTCGATTGGCAAGCTGTGCCTTTTGTATATCGCCACCATGGGCGGCTATCTGTTCTATTGGATGTACAAGCAATGGGCGAGTCAGCGGCAGAGTATGGGTAAACGGATATGGCCGTTGGCGCGTACCTGTTTCCTGATTTTCTACCTCCACAGTTTGTGCAGTTTGATTGCCCGTCGCTTGGCCGAACGTCATCTCGGGACATGGCGTTACAAAGGAATAGCTACCGTTTTTGTCGCCCTCGGTTTGTGCTCTTCGCTTGCGCAGCTCACCGGCAGCCCAGACGCGCTGGCTTACACGCTGTTCGTGCCATTGGCCTTCACCGGTTTGATGTTGGTGCCCCTGGTCACCATCCAGCGCTACGCCAACGTCGCCAGCCTGGACCCGACAGCTAGCCGGAACAGCGCCATTTCTTTGGGCAACGTGTTTTGGGTGGCAGTGGGTGTTCTGATGTGGACATTGACCCTGTATGGGGCGTGGGTGATATCGAACGCTGGTTGAATGTTGGGCTTCGCTGCGCTCAACCGCAACCTACGGAACTGCGGCGCCGGGTTGATTTTCACCCTGGCCACCGCCGACACTACCCGCCCTTCCCCACGCCCCGCCTGTTGCGGGGCGTTGCGTTTTATAGGAGCTGTACCGTGATGGATCGCACGCTGTTGCCCTGCCTGTGGCTTGGCCTTTCGCTATTTGCCTCGTGCTGCCTTGCCGATGAACCTGCCGGCGCCGCCGAGTATCGCCTGGCCATGGAAACGGGCAACCAGTTTGCCGAGTTGGTAGCGGCCATGAGTGCGGTCAGCGATGAGGAAGCGAAGCAGCTGCCGCCGGCAGAAAAGGCGAAGCAGGCCGACCTGTTGGGCGAGCTTGCCATCAAGTATCCGCAGCAGCTCCAGGCCGCTGTCGATCTGGGTTTTGCACCGGCCCAATTTACCGCTGCGAAAATGCTCGCGTTCAAAGCCCTCCAAGAGCGGGCGCAGCGCGACGTGTACAAGGCGCAAGCCTGCGAGTTGGTCGGCAAGGCAGCCGCCAGCGGGCTGTTTATTGCGGCATTGGGGCAAAGCCAGTATTGCGCGGGACCGAGCGATGTCCGCGACTTCTCTGCTGTGCTCAAGGCGACAGAAGACGCTTATCAACAGTTGGCGGTGGCGATCACCCGTGCCGATCCGTACGCGGCTTATTACCCGCTGAAAGCCCTGCGCATGCCGGAGTGTTTTGAACGCGAGCTCGACCCGTTTGACGAGAGCCTCAGCCTGCTGGAACGCGTGCAAGCCAGCCAGCCGCCGTTGCTGACGCTGGATGAAACCCGCGCCGAAGGGTTTTATCGGTTGGCCGACCGGGAGGTTGGCCACGACAAGGCGTTGGCCCGCGAACATGTGCAACAAGCGGCGGCGTTGGGCTGTTCGAGCAAGGCGTTTACGACGTTGCAGACGTTTGCCAACAAGCCGTCGACCGTCACCCCTTAGTGGCGGTCGGTCGAGCAGACCACGTTTTGTTGGCGTGGCGTGCTCGGCTTGGTATCGCTGTCGTGGTCATTCATCGAAACAAGCCAGCCTTCTACGCGGTGTCACCGGCTCGCTACAGAGCCATGCTGGATCTGCTGAACGCTTCAAACCAACGCGCCCTCTGGACTAAGCTTGAGCAGCCGCCGTCTATTCAACGAACAAACACCCGGTTGATTTCCACCCTCCCCACCCCCGACACTAAGCACCTTGCACGGATGCCCGTTTATTTGTCTGCCCACGCAGCACCACCGCTGCCCTTCCCTTTGCAGCGCATTACCAAGGAGTGGTTATGGAAAACATCTACGACGCCCCCAAAGCCGAACTCATCGACAAACCCCTCACCCCGTTCGGCCCGCCTTTTTTCGTAACCTCCATCCGCAAGCTCTGTGTGTTGCACCTGTGCACCTTCGGTTATTACACGCTGTATTGGAGCTTCAAGCAGTGGTTTAGCCAGCGTCATAGCGCGGGCTATCGGGTGATACCGGCGGCGCGCGGGGTGTTTTATGTTTTCTTTCTGCACAGCCTGTCTGCGCTGATGAGCAAGCGGTTGATGGCGATGGAGCGGCCGTCGTGGCGGTATGACTCGGCGCCGACCTGGTTGGTCGGGCTGGTGGTGGTCGGTTGGGTGCTCAATGGCCTGCAGCGGTATGGGGAGTGGCCGCAACTGGTGGCGATGCCGTTGATAGCTTTGGTGATGGTGGCAAAAGTGCTGCCGCTGATTGGTATGCAGCGCCAGGCCAACCTGGCCAGCGGCGAAACGGCGGGCGCGAGCAACGATAGTTTTTCGGGTTGGAATTGGTTGTTCGTGGTGCCTGGCGCGGTGGTCTGGGTGATGGCGACCGCGGGCTTTGTGCTCATGGCGTTGGGGGTTGTACCGAAGCAGTGAATGGCCTACCTGCGCTGGCATCGGCTCAAACCTTCCCCGCAAAAAACGTAGCTGCCGTTGCGGTCATCCGGCCCGGTTGTTAGTCGCCGGGCTGGTAGCACGCACATGTCGTCTGGAAACAAACCGGAGCTATCGCCCTGCGCGTAGTCTCATGCTCTGCACACCCGCCGTTCGGTGCTGCAACCACCTTGGCAACGGCCAGCGTGTTTCTCACTCAGGTGGTTGTCATGTCTCCGGTATCGCCCCCCGCTCCCGCTTCGCCTTTGAGTAATCATTTGCTGGCTGCCTTGCCTGAAGAGGTGCAGCAGCGGTTGTTTGCGCACCTGGAGCCGGTGTCCTTGACGCTCGGTGAGGTGGTGTATGAGTCGGGCGGGGCGCTGCGGCATGTGTATTTTCCGACTGATTCCATCGTCTCGCTTCTGTATGTGATGGAGAGCGGTGCCTCGGCGGAAATTGCGGTGGTGGGTAATGAGGGGTTGATTGGGGTGGCGGTATTCATGGGCGGGGAAAGCACGCCCAGCCGTGCGGTGGTGCAGAGTGCGGGGCAGGCGTTTCGGTTGCCGGGGCAGCGGTTGAAGGATGAGTTCAATCGCCATGGTGAGTTGTTGCAGTTGATGTTGCGGTATACGCAGGCGTTGATTACGCAGATGTCGCAAACGGCGGTGTGCAATCGGCATCATTCGATTGATCAGCAGTTGTGTCGGTTGTTGTTGTTGTCGTTGGATCGGTTGCCGGGCAATGAGTTGGTTATGACGCAGGAGTTGATTGCCAATATGCTGGGTGTTCGCCGTGAGGGGGTGACTGATGCGGCGGGCAAGTTGCAGCGGCTGGGGGTTATTGAGTACAGCCGGGGGCATATCACGGTGTTGGACCGGGCCAAGTTGGAGCGGTTGAGTTGTGAGTGTTATGGGGTGGTTCGGCGGGAGACGGATAGGTTGTTGCCGTATCTGCATGCGCCGCGGCTGAGCTGATACCGCGCTTTGTGGGATGGGTAGAGCGGAGCGAAACCCATGCTGGCGGCAGTATTTCGTGCGGCGATCCTGGTCATTACCGCGTGTGCTGAACGTTTTGTTTCGCGCCTTACGCGCGAGTTTCTTTTTCCAGTCGCCGAAAAAGAAACCAAAAAGGCTTGCCCCTACCTGGGGTCTGCGCTGCGCTACGACTTCCCTCCCTCCGTCGTCGCTCCAGGGGCCGGGCTGAGGGCCATCCATGGCCCCATCCCTCTGCGCGGCTCCCGGCCGCTACGACCCCTTACGCAACGACTCCGCTCGGCCTGGCGCTAAAGGGGCGGGTAGATCACAAGCGGTAGATCAAAAGCTCGAGGCTAAAGCCTCTCCTACAGGGACCGAGCTGTTTGTGGGAGAGGCTTCAGCCTCGATTGGCCGGCCCTGCAAACGCCCCCTCCCCGCTATGTGCGCTACCGAACATACAGCCCTCCCCCACGCGCCCACACTGCAAGCCGGTAAGGCGCCCCCGCCTGCGCTGTCTGCTTTGCCGTCTTCAGGGTTTCGGCCCGCCTCGCGATGCCCATTGGCGTCGCTCTTCATCACGGCCACGCCGTTCGCTTTAAGCGTGGTCGCCAAGGAATTGATGAACAGTCTATGGAACCGCGTACTCGCGCCTCTTCGCTCGTCTGCGCTGAAGTTTGAATATGAACCGGTGCTGCGCGCCGAGTTGTTCAGCACGGAGCAAATGGCTAACCACGGCCATCAGTTGGCGACCGATCACAGCCTGGCCAAGGGCGCCAGCGCCGATACCTTGCTGGCCCGGCTTACGGAAAACGAGACCTTGCTGGCGCGCAGTTGTGCCTTGCTCAACGAGGTGCCGCCGGCCACCCGCCGTGCCACGCCGGCAGCGGAGTGGTTGCTGGATAATTTTTATCTGGTGGAAGAACAGATTCGCACCGCGCGCAAGCATTTGCCACGTGGCTATAGCCGCGAGTTGCCGCGTCTGGCCCATGGGCCGAGCAAGGGTTTGCCGCGGGTGTATGACATTGCTCTGGAAACCATTTCCCATGGCGATGGGCGGATTGATAGCGAAAGCCTTACGCGTTTTTTGCAGGCGTATCAGTCGGTGGAGCCGCTCACGCTGGGTGAGCTGTGGGCCATTCCCATCATGCTGCGCCTGGCGCTCATCGATAATCTGCGCCGCGTTGCGTCGCGGGTGATGGCTAACTGGGCGGATCGCAATCTGGCCAATGATTGGGCCGACCGCCTGAGCGAAACCGTGGAGCAGGATGCCAAGAGCGTGGTGTTGACGGTGGCCGATATGGCCCGCTCGCAACCGCCGATGACCAGTTCGTTTGTAGCGGAGTTGGCCAGGCGGCTGCAGGGGCAAAGTGCGGCGTTGATTTTGCCGTTGAATTGGATTGAGCAGGTGCTGGCCGAGGGCGGTTTGAATATCGAGCGGCTGGTGCAGTTGGATGCTCAGCAGCAAGCGGCCGAGCAGGTGTCGGTGGGCAATAGCATTCGCAGTTTGCGGGTGTTGGCGGCCACTGATTGGCGCAGTTTTGTCGAGCGCCTGAGCCGCGTGGAAGAGGTGCTGCGCAGCGACCCGGCCGGGGTATACGGCAATATGGATTTCGCGACCCGCGACCACTATCGCCATGTGATCGAACGCGTGGCCAGGAACAGTGGCCAGAGCGAGGAGCAGGTGGCGCGCGCGGCCTTGGCGTTGGCGCAGGCCAGCCCGGCGGAAGTCGCTGAGCCGGGGGTAAAGGCGCATGTGGGTTTTTATCTGGTGGATCGCGGGCGGCCGCTGCTGGAGCGGCAGCTGGCTGCGCGCAGCACGCTGAGCGAAGGCTGGCAGCGGTTGTTGCAACGGGCGCCGCTTACGTTTTTTCTCGCCCCGGTAGTGGTGTTGAGTGTGCTGTTTGCCTGGCCGTTTTTGCATACGGCGCACCTGGCGGGGTTGGGCGGCGCGGGCATGTGGTTGCTGGGCGCGGCGGCGTTGGTGATGACCAGCCGCCTCGCGATCGGGTTGGTCAATTGGCTGGTCACGCTGACCGTGGCGCCGGATGTGTTGCCGCGTATGGATTACAGCGAAGGCATTGCCGACCACGCGCGCACGCTGGTGGTGGTGCCGACGCTGATGGGTTCGGTGCGCGATGTGGAGGAGTTGGTGGAAGGGCTGGAGGTGCGTTTTCTGGCGAACCGCGATGCCAATCTGCACTTTGCGTTGCTCACCGATTTTATGGACGCCGCCAGCGAAGTAGTGCCCGGCGACGCGGCGTTGTTGCAGTTGGCCGGCCAGTTGATCGAGGCGCTGAATCTTCAGTACCCGGCAGCCGGTGCGCCGTATTTTTTCCTGTTGCATCGGCCTCGGCGCTGGAGTGCCAGCGAAGGCGTGTGGATGGGCTTTGAGCGTAAACGCGGCAAGTTGGCCGAGCTGAATGCGGTGTTGCGTGGTCAGGGGCTGGAGCGCTTTGCGCTGATTGTGGGCGCTATTCATGAGCTGCCCACGGTGCGTTATGTCATCACACTGGACACCGACACCCAACTGCCCCGCGACGTGGCCCGCCAGTTGGTCGGCGCCATGGCTCACCCGCTGAACCAGGCGGTGTTCGACGCGGCGTTGCAGCGCGTTACCGCCGGCTACGCCATTTTGCAGCCACGGGTGAGCATCAGCCTGCCCAGCGTGGCGCGCTCGCTGTATGCGCAGTTGTTTGGCAGTGATGCCGGGTAGACCCGTATACCCGCGCTGTCTCCGACGTGTATCAGGACCTCTTTCAGCAAGGCTCGTTTATCGGCAAGGGTATCTATGCGGTGGACGCTTTCGAGCTGGCCCTGGCGGAGCGCTTTCCGGATAACTGCATCCTGAGCCATGACCTGATCGAGGGCTGCTACGCACGCTCCGGCCTGCTCAGCGATGTGCAGTTGTATGAAGAACACCCGGCCCATTACAGCGCCGACTCCAAGCGCCGCCATCGCTGGATACGCGGTGATTGGCAGTTGCTGCCGTGGCTGTTGCCGCGCGTGTTTGCCCGTGATGCGCAACGCGTGCGGCTGGATGCGCTAGCGCGCTGGAAGCTGTTCGATAACCTGCGCCGCAGCCTGGAGCCGCTGGCGTTTTTGCTGATGCTGGTGTGGGGCTGGGTGGCGCTGGAGTCGGTGCTGTCCTGGACCCTCGCCGTGCTGGTGTTGGTGCTCACCCAGCCGCTGTTGAATTCGCTGCTGAGTTGCTGCGCAAGGCCCATGACATTCCGCTGGTTCAGCACCTGCGCGTGACCTGGTGGGCCGCCACCCTGCACTTTGCCCGGGCGTTATTGGCGCTGGTGTGGCTGCCGTTCGAAACCGCCCTGAGCCTGGATGCCATTGGCCGCACGTTGTGGCGCATGGCGGTGAGTCATCGGCGGTTGTTGCAGTGGAGCCCGTCGCGGGAGGTGGAGCGTTCGGCGAGCAATACCGTGCTCGGCCTGTACCGGCTGATGTGGGCGGCGCCGTTGGTGAGCACGCTGGTAGCGGCGCTGTTGGTGACTCGCCCCTTTGCCTTGGTGGTCGCCGCGCCGTTTTTGCTGCTCTGGTGGGTTAGCCCGTGCATCGCCTGGTGGCTGAGCCGGCCACGTCAACGCTCGGTGTTTACCCCGAGCCGCGATGAGTTGCTGTTTTTGCGCGTGCTGGCGCGCAAGACCTGGGCCTTTTTCGATCAGTTTGTCGGCCCTGTGGATAACTGGCTGCCCCCGGACAATGTGCAGGAGCAACCGGTTGCCGTGGTGGCGCACCGGACCTCGCCGACCAATATGGGCATGGCGTTGGTGTCGCACCTGGCGGCCTATGACTTCGGCTATTTGAGCGCCACGCGCCTGCTGCTGCGCCTGGAGTATTCGCTGACCAGCATGGCCGGGCTGGAGCGTCATCGCCGGCATTTTTATAACTGGTACGACACGCAAACCTTGCAACCGCTGCCGCCGCACTATGTGTCGACGGTGGACAGCGGCAACCTCGCCGGCCTGCTGCTCACCCTGCGTGCCGGGCTGAATGAATTGCCCACGCAGCCGCTGTTCGGGCCCCGGCTGTTTACCGGGCTGGGCGATACCTTGGCGGTGTTGAAAGCCGCCTGGCTGAAGGACGGCTTGGCCGAGACGCCGCTTGCGGCGCTGGAACACACCCTGGCCGCCATCGCGCAGAACCCGCCCGACAATCTGGAAGACACCTGGCAATGCGTTAACCGTCTGTTCGAGCAAGCCGTAGCGGTCTGGGAGAACCACCCGCCGCCGGCCAGCAGTGACGCCGAGCAGTGGCTGAGCCTGCTGCTAAGCCATTGCAATGACTTGTGCAGCGAGTTGGCCGATGTGCGCTTGCCGGTTGCCAGCGACAAGCGCCTGGCGCAATTGCCCCGTACCTGGGCTGAGTTTACGCAGCTGGAAAGCGAGCTGTGGCCGCCCCAGCAGCAGGCGCAGGTGGCCAGCGTGTGTAGCTATGCACGGCGCCGGATTGCCAGTGCCGAGCACCTGGCGTTATTGGCCGGCGACCTGGCGCAGATGGATTTCAGCTTTCTGTATGAGTCCAGCCGCGACCTGTTTGCCATCGGCTACAACGCCGACGAAAACCGCCTGGACCGCGCCTACTACGACCTGCTCGCCTCCGAAGCGCGGCTGACCAATTTTGTGGTGATCGCCCAGGGCCAGTTGCCGCAGGAAGGCTGGTTTACCCTCGGCCGCTTGCTGACCAGCAATGGCGGCGAGCCGGTGTTGCTGTCCTGGACCGGCTCGATGTTCGAGTACCTGATGCCGCAGTTGGTGATGCCCACCTACGCCGGCACCCTGCTGGACCAGACCTGCAATGCAGCCGTGGCGCGGCAGATTGAGCACGGTAACCAGTTGGGCTTGCCGTGGGGCGTGTCGGAGTCGGGGTACAACGTGTTCGACGCCCATTTCAATTACCAGTACCGCGCCTTTGGCGTGCCGGGCTTGGGGCTTAAGCGCGGGCTGGGCGAGGACGTTGTCGTGGCGCCCTACGCCTCCGCCCTGGCCTTGATGGTGGCGCCGCAAGCGGCGTGCAAAAACCTGCAACGTCTGGCCGGTATGGGCCTGGCCGGCGCCTATGGCATGTATGAAGCGGTGGACTTCACCCCGGCGCGCTTGCCCCGTGGCCAGAGCCAGGCGGTGGTGCAGTCGTTTATGGCGCACCACCAGGGCATGAGTTTGTTGGCCCTCGCCTATGTGCTGCTCGACCGGCCGATGCAGCGGCGCTTTGAGTCCGACCCGCAGTTCAAGGCCACCGCCCTGCTGTTGCAGGAACGGGTGCCAAAAACTGCCGCGCAGTATTTGCACGCGGCCAATGCGCCGGTGGCCGATGCCGCCGCGCGGGAAACCGAAACCAAGCTGCGCGTGTACACCGACCCCGACCGCAAACGCCCGGCCGTGCAGTTGCTTTCCAATGGCCGTTATCACGTGATGGTGAGCAGTGCCGGCGGCGGGTACAGCCGCTGCAATGAGCTGGCGGTGACCCGTTGGCACGAGGACATCAGCAGCGACAATCTCGGCCAGTTTTGCTATTTGCGCGATATCACCAGCGGCAGTTTCTGGTCCACCGCGCACCAGCCCACGCTGCAACCGGTAGACAGCTACGAAGCGATTTTCACCGACGCCCGCGCCGAGTTCCGCGTGCGCGAGCGGGAGTTCGATACGCACACGGAAATCGTTGTGTCGCCGGAAGACGATATCGAGCTGCGCCGCTTGCATATCACCAACCGCGCGCGGGTGCGGCGCACCATCGAGCTCACCAGTTATGCCGAAGTGGTGCTCGCCCCGGCCACCGCCGATGCCTTGCACCCGGCGTTCAGCAAGCTGTTTGTGCAGACCGAATTGCTCCTGCCGTTGCAGGCAATTTTGTGCAGCCGGCGGCCGCGTTCCAGCCATGAGCCGGTGCCGTGGATGTGCCATTTGCTGGCGGCCCATGGCGTGGATATCGAGGCCATTTCTTATGAAACCGACCGCGCCCGTTTTATTGGTCGCGGCCGCAACCTGAGCTGTCCGGCGGCGATGGATAGCGGCAGCGAGCGGCTGTCGGGCAGCGCCGGTTCGGTGCTGGACCCAGTGGTGGCGATTCGTTGCCGCATCACCCTGGACCCCGGCCAGACCGCCACCATCGACCTGGTAACGGGCATGGGCCAGAGCCGCGAGCATTGCTTGCAGTTGATCGACAAATACCGCGACAAGCACTTGGCCGACCGGGTGTTTGGCCTGGCCTGGACCCACAGCCAAGTGCTGCTGCGTCAGCTCAATGCCACGCTGTCGGACGCCCGTTTGTTCGAGCAGATGGCCGCGGCGATTGTGTATGCCAACGCCTCGCTGCGCGCCGACGCCAATGTGCTCACCGGCAATCAGCGCAACCAGTCCGGCTTGTGGGGCCAGGCTATCTCTGGCGACTTGCCGATTGTGCTGGTGAAGATTGCCGACCCGGCCAATATCGAGCTGGTGCGTCAGTTGGTGCAGGCCCATGCGTACTGGCGGCAGAAAGGGCTGGCGGTGGATTTGGTGATCTGGAACGAAGACCAGGTCGGCTACCGCCAGCAGTTGCAGGATTTGATCATGGCGCTGGTTACCTCCGGCAGCGAAGCGGCGCTGGTGGACCGCCCCGGCGGCATTTTTGTGCGACCGGCGCAGCAGCTGTCCAGCGAGGACCGCTTGCTGATGCTCGCCGTCGCCCGCCTGGTGCTGAGCGACAGCCGTGGCAGCCTGGCCGAGCAGATCCACAAACGCCGCGCCGAAACGCCGCTGCCGCGCTTTGATGCGGGGCTGATGCGTCGCCCGCGGCGCCTGACCAGCGCGCCAGAGCCGCGTGCACCGTTGCTGTTGAGCAACCAGCATGGCGGCTTTAGCGCGGATGGCAGCGAGTATGTGATTCACCTCGCCCAAGGCAGCAGCACCCCGGCGCCGTGGGCCAATGTGCTGGCCAACCCACAGTTCGGCACGGTGATCAGCGAAAGCGGCGGCGCGTACACCTGGGCGGAAAACGCCCATGAGTTTCGCCTGAGCCCGTGGCGTAACGACCCCGTGGCCGATGGCAGCGACGAGGCCTTGTACCTGCGCGATGAAGATAGCGGCCAGTACTGGTCGCCTACTCCGCTGCCGCGTGCTGGTACCGGCGCGTATGTCACCCGCCATGGCTTTGGCTACAGCGTGTTCGAGCATGAGGAAGACGGCATCCACAGTGAGCTGTGGGTGTATGTGGCGCTGGATGCTTCGGTGAAGTTTTCCCGGCTGAAAATTCGCAACACCAGTGGCCGCAGCCGGCGGTTGTCGGCGACTGGCTATGTGGCCTGGGTGCTGGGCGACTTGCGAGAAAAGTCAGCCATGCACGTGGTGACCGAACAGGATGCGCAGAGTGGCGCGCTGCTGGCGCGCAATGCGTTTTCCATCGAGTTTCCCGGCCGGGTCGGCTTCTTCGATGTAGATGCGCCGGTGCGCAGTATCAGTGGTGATCGCACGGAGTTTGTCGGCCGCAACGGCAACCTCAATGCGCCGGCGGCGATGAGCAGGGCGCGGTTGTCGGGGCGCACCGGCGGCGGGCTGGACCCCTGCGCGGCGATTCGCGTGGAGTTGCAGTTGGCCGAGGGCGAAAGCCAGGAGCTGACCTTCCGCCTCGGCGCCGCCATCGACCGCTCCGCCGCCCTTGCTCTGGCGCAGCGTTTTCGCGGCGCCAGCGCGGCGGCACAGGCGCTCGCCCAGGTGCGCACCCATTGGCAAAGCACGTTGGGCGCGGTGCAGATCAAAACGCCGGAGCCGCATATCGATGTGCTGGTCAACGGATGGTTGCTGTACCAGACCATCGCCTGCCGCTTCTGGGCGCGCAGTGGCTATTACCAATCGGGCGGCGCCATCGGGTTTCGCGATCAGCTGCAAGACAGCATGGCCATGCTGCACGCCAGCCCGCTGGCCTGTCGCGCGCATTTGTTGCTGTGCGCCAGCCATCAATTTATCGAAGGCGACGTGCAGCATTGGTGGCACCCGCCGCAAAACCGTGGGGTGCGCACCAGTTGCTCGGACGACTACCTGTGGCTGCCGCTGGCCGCCAGCCGTTATGTGCGGGTGACCGCCGACCAGGGCGTGCTCAATGAATCGGTGAGCTACCTCGGCGGGCGGCTGCTCAATGCCGGCGAAGAAAGTTATTACGACCTGCCGACCCACGCCGGTGAGCAGGAAAGCCTCTATCAGCATTGCGTACGCGCCATCGAACATGGCCTGACCCAAGGCGTGCATGGCTTGCCGCTGATGGGCGGCGGCGATTGGAACGACGGCATGAACCGGGTCGGTGAACAGGGCCGGGGCGAAAGTGTGTGGTTGGGGTTTTTCCTCTACCACGTGCTGCTGCAGTTCGCCCCGACCGCGCGCCTGCAAGGCGATGAAGCGTTTGCGGTGCGCTGCGAAACCTACGCCGCCGGCCTGCGCCTGAGCCTGGAGCAACACGGCTGGGACGGCGGCTGGTACCGCCGCGCGTACTTCGACGACGGCACGCCGCTGGGCTCGGCCAGCAACGAGGAGTGCCGTATCGACTCCATTGCGCAGAGCTGGTCGGTGCTGTCCACCGCCGGCAGCAGCAGCCGGCAACATATGGCGATGAATGCGCTGGAGCAACACTTGCTGCGCCGTGATCTGGGCCTGGTGCAGTTGCTCGATCCGCCCTTCGACAAAAGCGCGCTCGACCCCGGTTATATCAAAGGCTACGTGCCCGGCGTGCGGGAAAACGGCGGCCAATACACCCACGCAGCGGTGTGGGCGAGCATGGCGTTTGCCGCCTTGGGTGATAGCGAACGGGCCTGGGAGTTGCTGCGTTTGATCAACCCGGTGAACCACGGCGGCGACGAGGCCATGGCGGTGTACAAGGTCGAGCCCTATGTAATGGCGGCCGATGTATACGGCGTGGCGCCCCATGCCGGGCGCGGCGGCTGGAGCTGGTACACCGGTTCGGCAGGCTGGATGTACCGGCTGATCGTCGAGTCGTTGCTGGGGCTGCAACGCACGGGCAACACGTTGCGCATGGCGCCGGTTCTGCCGGCTGATTGGCCGGGCTTTAGCCTGCGCTATCGGTTTGGCGCGGCGGTGTATGGGATTGAGGTGGTGCAGCAGGTGGGTCAGTCGGCGGCGCTGTGGCTCGATGGCGAGGGGCAGAGCGGCGATTACATTGAGCTGCACGACGATGGCCGGGCGCATGAGGTGCGGTTTATCTGCGCGCCGTCGGCACCAGCGTACTAAGTGGGATACCGCACCGACGCGTCTTTAGTGGCGCGCCATTGTGGCTTTTCCACTTGGCTCAATCGGCGACGAATCCATGCATGACGCTTATTGCGAACCTGGAAAGAAGCGCATCGTGACTGTCTGCGGATCAGGGAGGTCGTCATGAAATCGCTGCCGCCGCGCTTGCTCAGCCAGAGCTTCGAAGCCGCCACCGACGCCATTCTGATCAGCGATGTAAAAGGCGTGATTTTGTGGTGCAACACCGCCGCCAGCATTCTCAGCGGCTACACCCGCCGCGAGCTGGTGGGCCAATTGGCCCTGCCGGCGTTAAGCACGCGCAAAAATCTGGCGGTGCACCAGGCCAAGTTGCAGGCGCTGCTGGCGGGCAGCCCATGGCACGGCGAGTTTGCCGGCGTGTGCAAGGACGGCAGCCGCTACCGGGTGCATCAGGCGGTATCGCCGGTGTTGAACGAAGCCGGCGTGGTCACCCACCTGATCACCATCTTGCACAGCGCCACGGCGCTGGATAAAGAGCACGCCAAAGTGCGCTGGCTGGCGTACCACGACGACCTCACCGGCCTTCCCAACCGCGCGTTGTTTACCGACCTGGTGCACGAGGCCATCGCCCAGGCCGCCGACCATCACGGCCTGCTGGCCTTGATGTTTATCGACCTGGACCAGTTCAAAACCATCAACGACACCCTCGGCCATTCCTGCGGCGACAAGCTGCTGATGGCCGTGGCCGAGCGTTTGACCCGTGCGGTGCGTAGTTCCGATGTAGTGGCACGGCTGAGCGGCGACGAGTTCGCGATTCTGATCAACAACCTCGACCGCGCGAGTGTGGCCAGCACCTTGGCCAGCCAGTTGGTGAACACCATCGACCAGCCGTTTCATATCGACGAGCACCGCATTGCCACCCATATCAGCGTGGGCATCAGCTTCTATCCAAGGGACGGGCGTAACTTCGAAGGGCTGATCACCCGCGCCGATGCTGCCATGTACCGGGCCAAGGCGGCCGGGGGTGCCGAGTATCGGGCGTGTGAGGTTTAACGCTCGGTAATCGGCGGCTCTGCGGTGGCATGCGGGGGGCGAGTTTTGGTGCGGGCGAAGATGCGGATACCGCCTTTGGGTTTTTCCGGCGGGTCGCTTTCGGTGATAAAGAACCACGTGCGCTTGAGCACCTGCCAGCTGCCTTTGAGCACCGCCATGGCCGAGGTGCTCATACGTCCGCCTCGATCTCATCAACAAACGGTTGATTCGCCGCGCGGTGCTCCACCACGCGCGGCTTACGCGGCGTTTTTGCCGGCTTGCCCAACAGATCGCGGTTAGGCTCCGGGCTCAAAACAGCCCGCGGCTCGCGCACGCCATCGCTCCAATTACCCGGCGGTTTCGTTCGATCGTTCTCGGTTCTATCCACGGTGGCCTCCGCCAACTCGCCCCCACGCATTAGCGTGAGTTGCACGGCCTAGCCTGCGCTGGGCCGTAGGCACGTGTCTGTACGGTGGCACACCCTGGCAAAAACCGCTGGCTGGGCGAGAAATACCGCACACCCTGTCGGCCTTCTGCTATCCAGAATGTAGGTATTTTGCTATCACTATGGGTGTAGCCAGCCAGTACCGAGCCTCGCCATGGACCATCTCCTGTCGTTCTTATCGGAAACCGTGCCAAAGGCCAGGACGGTCGAACAACTTACCCGCCCGTTGTTGACGCTGCTGAACCGCGTCACTGGCATGGAATCCACGTACCTCACCACCATCGACCTGCAGCAGGGCGTGCAGCGCATCGAGTTCGCCCGCAATGTGGGTGAGATGAATATTCCCGAGGGCCTGGTGGTGCCGTGGGAAGACACCTTGTGCAAACGCGCCCTGGATGAAAACCGCATGTTCTCGGACAACGTTTCCGAGTGCTGGGGCGATTCCCAGGCGGCGCAGGCGTTGGGCATTCGCACGTATGTGAGTGCGCCGATTCGCGGTCAGGACGGTAGCGTGATCGGCACGGTCTGCGCGGCCAGTGCCTCGCAGGTAGCCCGTTCGCCGGAAGTGGAGCCGATGTTGCTGCTGCTGTCGGGGCTGCTGGGCTTTTCGCTGGAGCGCGAGTCGTTGGTGGAGCGTTTGCAGACCGCCAACGCCGAGCTGAGCACCCTGGCGCTCACCGACTCGCTCACCGGCTTGTACAACCGCCGGGCCATTCTCAGCGAGGTGCGGCGCGTGTTGGCGTTGGCGCGGCGGGAGAACCGCTATGTGCTGGTGGGCGTGGTGGACCTGGATGGGTTCAAGGCAGTGAACGACACCTACGGGCATCAGGCCGGGGATACCTTTTTGCAGGGCGTGTCGACTCGACTCAAAGACTGCCTGCGCGCCAGCGATGTGCTGGGGCGTACCGGCGGCGATGAGTTTGTAGTGGTGGCGTTGGGGGTGCAGGTGGAACAGGCCGAGTTGCCGGCGGCCATGCGCAAGGCGGCTGAGCATCTGCAACAGCGGCTGACCACGGCGACCATCGGCAGTTACGCACTGGGCAATGGTGAGCTGCGCTATGCCGGCGCCAGCGTCGGTGTGGTGGCGTTGCTGCCTGAAGGCGTGGACGCCGATGAGGCGATCAAGTTGGCGGATGGCGAGATGTACAAGGTCAAGCAGCTGCGTAGGGCTGTGCCGATCGTGTAAGCCAGGCATCGTCCTTGCACGCATCGATCCCTTGAAGACTCTGGAACGACGGTGTTCTCGACCAAATCCTCCGTCATCCCAGCGCACGCTGGGATCCAGAATGTCGGATAAAACCAGAGAGCAGGCCGCACGTTGCCCCCCCACAAAAAAACCCGCACTTGGCGGGTTTTTTTTATCGGCGCGGCGCCACTCAGTTGCCGCGATAAGTCGAAAACCCATACGGGCTCAGCAGCAGCGGGATGTGGTAGTGCGCCACGGCACCGTCCACGCTGAACATCACCGGCACTTCCGGGAAGAACGTGGCGGCGTTGTGGCTACGGAACCAGTCACCGGTTTTAAAGGTGACGCGGTAGGTGCCTTTTTCCAGCGCCTTGCCTTCGGGGTACAAAGCCGGGATACGCCCTTGTTCGTTGGTGCTGCCGCTGTTGAGCAGGGTCCAGGTGGTGCCGGTTTGCTGTTCGAGGGTGACACGCACGCCGGCGGACGGCAGGCCGTCTTGCAGGTTGAGTACGTGCACGCTCAACGGGTTGTCGGCGGCATGGGTCAGGCTGGCGAAGGCGCAGAGGGCCAGGCTGGCGAGCAGGGAGGTAAGGCGGTTCATCGTGAGGCTCCTGGGTTTTACGGCTGAGTAGGCAGGTGTTGGGCGATGGCTTTTTGCGCGCAGGTTTCGTCATTGGCGCTGCCACCGGCGCCGGCTACGCCGATGGCGCCAATCACTTGGTCACCCACGCGCAACGGCACACCGCCGCCCAATAGCAGCAGCTCGTTGAGGGTGGTGAGGTTGGCGGCGTCGGGGTTGCTGCGGGCGCGTTCGGCGAGCGTGCTGGTGGCGGTTTTGGTCGATAGCGCGGTAAAGGCTTTGCGTTGCGCGGCCACGGTGTTGTGCGGGCCCACGTTGTCGTCACGCTGCAGCGCCACCAGGTTGCCCCCGCGATCGACCACGGCGGCCACGGCGGTTTGGCCGAGGGCGTGGCAGCTGGCGATGGCGGTGTTGAGCAGTTGGTTGGCCAAACCCAGGGTGATGTCGGCACGTTGCGCCACGGGCGGCGCGTCGGCAGCCATGGTGGCGGCGCTGAGCGTGAGGGCAAACAAGGTGGTGGGAGCAAGTCGCGAGAGCATGGCGGTGTCCGTTCAATGGCAAGTGGCGGCCATGCTGCGCTGCCCTGCCCCACGGGCCGATTACGCCTGCATTACGAATTTGTAATGGGAGAACCGCGCAGAAGCGCCTAGCCTTGTGCGCTTGTGGTGGAGAAACCGATGCGCATCCTGCTGGTGGAAGACGAGGTAAAAACGGCCGATTACTTGCGTAAGGGGCTGAGTGAGTCGGGCTATTTGGTCGAGGTGGCGCTCAACGGCCTGGACGGCCAGCACCTGGCGCAGGAACACGCCTTTGATTTGATCATTCTGGATGTGCAGTTGCCGGGCATCGATGGCTGGCAGCTGCTGCAGATCATCCGCCGCACCCAGCAAACCCCGGTGCTGTTTCTGACCGCCCGCGATGCGGTGGAAGACCGGGTGAAAGGCCTGGAGTTGGGCGCCGACGATTACCTGGTAAAGCCGTTCTCCTACGCCGAGCTGCTGGCCCGGGTGCGTACGTTGCTGCGCCGTGGCCCGCCGCGCGAGGTCGAGCAGTTTTTGCTGGCCGATTTGCACCTGGATTTGCTGCGCCGCCAGGTCACGCGCCAAGGCCAGCGCCTGACGTTGACCAACAAGGAATTCGCCCTGCTGCATTTGCTGCTTAGCCGCGAGGGCGAGGTGTTGTCGCGGGCGCAGATTGCCTCGCAGGTGTGGCAGATGAATTTCGACAGCGATACCAATGTGGTGGACGTGGCCATCCGCCGCTTGCGCGCCAAGGTGGACGATCCGTTTACCCTCAAACTTATCCACACCGTGCGCGGCATGGGTTACACGCTGGCGGTTCAGCCATGAAGCGCTGGGCACCGCGCGCGCTGAGCGTGCGGCTGGCGCTGATGTTTGCGCTGGTGAGTGTGCTGCTGTTGGGCGCCATCGGCTTCTACCTGTACCACGCGCTGCACAAGGAAATTGCCTGGCGCGATGACCAGGCGCTGCTCGGCCGGGTGCAGCGTATGCAGGCGATTCTGACCGACAGCCGCAGCATCGAAGTGCTGCGCGAACGGCCCCAGCTGTACGAGAACATGCTGGGCAATCGCGACAATCTGTTGTGGGTGGTGGATGGCGCCGGCCAGGTGCTTATCGAAATCAACCCACCCGGCCTGCCTCGCCCCGCACTGCCCGCCGCTGACACCGCACAGCTGGCCGATGACCCAAGCGGCGCGCCGCTGCGCTTGGCGTGGCAGGACATGCAGCGCGGCGAACAACGGCTCACCCTCATCGCCGGCAAATTGCTCAGCGAGCGCGAACAGATGCTCGCGGCGTATCGCCTCAAGCTGGCGGCGGCGTTGGGGTGCGGCATGTTCTTGGCCTTCGCCCTAGGCTGGCTGGTAAGCCAACGCGGCCTGCGCCCGGTGCGCGAACTGGCGCAGCGCACGGCGGCCATCGACAGCCAGCATTTGCACCTGCGCCTGGATGAGTACCAAAACACTGCCGAACTGCAGGCGCTGAGCCAGGCGCTCAATCACATGCTGGCGCGTCTTGAAGGAGGCTTCGGACAATTGTCGCGCTTCTGCGAAGACCTGGCCCACGAAATGCGCACGCCGCTGAGCAACCTGATGGGCCATACCCAGCAAACGTTGCAGCACGAGCGCACGCTGGCGGTGTATGAGGATGTGCTGGTGTCGAATCAGGAGGAATACGAGCGGCTGGCGAGGATGATCGACAGCATGTTGTTTCTGGCGCGCACCGAGCAGGCGGCGTTGACGTTGCAGGCGGTCGATTTGCACGCGCTGGGTGAACAGCTGTGCGAGTACTTCGAGGGGATGGCGGAAGAGCGTGGCGTGGTGTTGTGCAATGAGGCGGTCGGGGAATTGCTGGCCGATGCGGATTTGCTGCGCCGGGCGCTGGCGAATTTGCTGGCCAATGCCTTGCGGTATGGCGCGCCGGGGCAGCCGATTACTCTGGCTACGCGCCGTGAAGGTGAGCACGTGGCGGTGAGTGTGCATAACGTTGGGCCCGCCATTGGCGCCGAGCATTTGCCACATCTGTTTGAGCGGTTTTATCGCTGCGATCCGTCGCGGGCGCAGCCGGGTGATTGCGGCGGGTTGGGGTTGGCGATTGTGCGGTCGATCATGTTGGCGCATGGGGGGGAGGTGCGGGTGTGGAGTGATTCCGATGGGACGGAGTTTGTTTTGCTGTTTCCGCTGACCCAGTAAGTGTTGCGGGCGGTGTCAGGCTGGCGAGTCTGGGTCCCAGCCTTCGCTGGGACGACGGAGGATTTTGCTTAGAACACCGTCATCCCAGCGCAGGCTGGGATCCAGAATCTCGGATCAGACGAGTTATCAGTCCCAACGCCTAAATGCCGCCGAAAAAAAACCGCCGCCCGTATCCAACCAGGCAGCGGTTTTTTTATGCAGCGGTTTATTGCCCCTTGGCAGCCTTCTCAATCACCTGAGCCACGGCTTTAGGGTTGGAAATCATCACCACATGGGACGCGCCTTTAACCACCACGGTCTCTTTGGCATGCGCCCGCTCAGCCATAAACTTCATCGCCTGCGGCGGGATGTTTTTGTCGGCATCGCCATACACCCACCAGCTTGGAATGGTTTTCCACGCCGGCTCAGTAGCCGCTTCGTTAAGCGCCACGTCGGTGACCGGACGCTGGGTCGCAGCCATCAATTTGGCGTCGGCCTTGGGTACGTCGGCGGCGAACTGCGAGGGGAACTTGTCTTGCTGGATATACAAGTCGTTCGCTCCACCTGCCAACGGCACGGGCGCCGCCAAGGTTGGGCCCAACGTACCGCCCGGGTACTTGCCACTGAGCGCCACAGCACTCTCACCCACATCCGGCGCAAACGCCGCCACATACACCAGCGCTTTGACGTTGGCCTGACCATAAGCCGCTTCGCTGATCACCGGCCCACCATACGAATGGCCCACTAATACAACGGGGCTGGGGATGGTTTTTAGCAACTCGGTGACCGATTGTGCATCGCCTTTCAAACTACGTAGCGGGTTGGCCGCAGCCACCACGGTGTAGCCGTCGTGCTCGAGAATCTTGACCACGCCATTCCAGCTGGAGGAGTCGGCGAACGCGCCGTGTACCAGCACGATGGTAGGTTTTGCGGTAGCGGCCTGAGCCGTTGCGGTGACAGCCACGGCGAGTGCCAGGCTGCTGAACAGGGTGGTGAGTTTCATGAGCGGGTCCGTCCTTGCGAATGAGAGGTGAGGCTGCAGCAGGATGCTGCAGCGCTCAGGGTGTGGCTTGACGCGGTGTGCCCAGCGTTGACCGATTACTTGCTGGCGGTCAGTGCGTTGTAACTGGTGAACAGGTTGCGGTAGTCCGGGATGTGGTTGGCGCACAGGGTGCCCAGGCCTTCGATGTCGTTGCGCCAGTCGCGGTGCAGCTCGCAGGCCACGCCAAACCAGTTCATCAGTTGCGCACCGGCGGCAGACATGCGGTTCCACGCGGCATCGCGGGTCATTTCGTTGAAGGTGCCGGAAGCGTCGGTAACCACGAACACGTCGAACCCTTCTTCGATGGCGGCCAGTGCCGGGAAGGCCACGCACACTTCGGTTACTACGCCGGCGATGATCAGTTGTTTCTTGCCGGTGGCCTTGATGGCTTTAACGAAGTCTTCGTTGTCCCAGGCGTTGATCTGGCCAGGGCGGGCAATGTACGGCGCCTCTGGGAACATGGCTTTCAGTTCTGGCATCAGCGGGCCGTTGGGGCCGGTTTCAAAGCTGGTGGTGAGGATGGTTGGCAGCTTGAAGAACTTGGCGAGGTCGGCCACGGCCAGCACGTTGTTTTTGAATTTGTCCGGTTCGATATCGCGAACCAGGGAGAGCAAACCAGCCTGGTGATCAACCAGCAGAACCACGGCGTTGTCTTTGTCGAGACGGTTGTATTTGTAAGAAGTAGTCATGGTGCGTTCCTCGCTTTCTGTTTGGTGCCCGGTAGTGGGCGTAAGGTTTTTTACTTCGTTGCCGTGTTGTCGCGGCATGGGTAAAGATTAAAATCGATCACCTTTTTGCACTAGACTGCGAAAATTGCCTCTAGCGTTCTATTTGGAGAACGATCTTGGAAGACCTCAACACCCTCTACTACTTCACCCAAGTGGTGGAGCACGGCGGGTTCGCCGCCGCCGGGCGCGCGCTGGATATGCCCAAGAGCAAACTCAGCCGGCGCATTACCCAGCTGGAAGAACGACTGGGCGTGCGCCTGCTGCAGCGCACCAGCCGGCACAGCGCGCTGACCGAAATCGGCCAGGCGTATTACCAACGCTGCGTGGCCATGCGCGTGGAAGCCGAAAGCGCCGCCGAGGTGATCGAGCGCAACCGCAGCGAACCACGCGGCCTGATCCGCCTGGCCTGCCCCACTACCCTGCTGAACTCCTGGGTGGGGCCGATGCTGACGCGCTATATGCTCAAGTACCCGCTGGTGGAGCTGGCGCTGGAAGCCACCAACCGCCGGGTGGATGTGCTGCACGAAGGCTTCGATATCGCCCTGCGCGTGCGCTTTCCGCCACTGGAAAACACCGACATGGTGATGAAGGTATTGGCCAACAGCACCCAATGCCTGGTGGGCCACCCGCAGTACGCGCAATGCCTGGATGTGGGCTATGCGCCAGACGAACTGAGCCGCCTGCCGAGCCTGTTCTGGGGCGGGCAGCAGCGCGAGTATCAGTGGGAGCTGTTCAACGCCGAGGGCGCGGCAGTGCAGATCGCGCACCGCCCACGGATGGTGACCGACGACTTGCGCGCGTTACGGGATGCAGCGTTGGCGGGGGTGGGGATTGTGCATTTGCCGAAGGTGGCCGTGCGTGATGACCTGGCCGCCGGCACGCTGGTGGAGATGCTACCGGGCTGGACGCCCAAGTGCGGGATTGTGCACGCCATCTTTCCCTCGCGACGCGGGTTGTTGCCGTCGGTAAGGGCGTTGATTGATTTTCTGGGCGAGGAGTTTAGTCAGAGTGATATGGCGTGAATGAACCAACGCACTGCGCCTGTAGGAGCTAGCTTGCTAGCGAACCCTGAAAACGAAATTCGTGACCGGTGTTTGCAGGGTTCGCCAGCAGCTAGCGCCTACAACACCGGCGTGCGCGGCGGAATCAGCCGTTTGCTGCCGGTCGCCTCATACGCCGAAGCCAACCGCAGTAACGCCGAATCATCGTAAGCCCGCCCGGCAAACGTCAGCCCAACGGGCATACCAATATCCGCCATCACGCCCATCGGCACGGTCACGGTCGGTACGCCTAGGTGGCGAATGGCGAGGTTGCCGTTGGCTACCCAGATGCCGTTGCTCCAGGCGATATCCGCCGAGGCCGGGTTCACGTCGGCATCCGCCGGGCCCACATCGGCCACAGTCGGGAACAACACGGCGTCGAGGCCGAGGTTGTCCATCCAGTCTTCCAGGTCCAGACGCCGGGTTTTCTCCAGGCCGCGCAGGCCGTCGGCCAGGGTAGGAATCTGGTCCCATGGGGTGATGCCGCGCTCGGCCATGCGCACGTATTCGTCCATACCAGCGGCCAGGTCACCCTCGCGGTTGGGCAAGGTGCCGGGGTCGTGGGGGAAGATTTTCAGACCTTCTACGTCGACCAAACGGTTGAGTTTGGGGTCGCCGTTGGCTTGCAGAAAGTCGTCGAAGGCCCAGGCGGACAGGTCCCAGAGTTCGTGGTTGAGAAATTCCGGCGACACCAGGCCACGGTTGAATACGGTCGGCGCGCCAGGGCGGTCGCCTTCGCAGTTGGACACTAGCGGGAAGTCCACTTCCACCACCTCAGCACCGGCGGCTTCCAGGGCTTTGCGCGCTTGCTGCCAGAGGTCGATCACCGAGTCGCGGGTGATGATGCGCTGGCCGGTCGGGCCGCCGATGCCGGGGTTTTCACTGGTACCGGCCTCTGGGTCGGCGTTGATAAACATGCGCGGCACGCCGAGGCGTTTGCCGGCCAGGGCTTGCGGGGTGGCGGCGAGGTCCAGGTAGGACGCCGGGCGTACGTCGGCCACGCTGGGGATCGGCACCCAGGGTTGCAGGCGCCAGAGGTCGCCACGGGTGTCGGGGTCTTCAGCCACCACCTGGTCGAGCACTTCGAGCAGGTCGGCCATGGTGCGCGCGTACGGCACGACCACGTCCATGGTCGGCGTCAGCGGCCAGTTGCCGCGTACGGAAATCACCCCGCGTGACGGCGTGTAGGCGCACAGGCCGTTGTTGGAGGCCGGGCCACGGCCGCTGGACCAGGTTTCTTCCGCCAGACCAAACGCGGCAAAGCTTGCCGCCGTGGCGGTGCCGGCACCGTTGGAGGAACCGGAGGCGAATGGCGCAGTGAGGTAGTCGGCGTTGTACGGGCTTTCAGCGCGGCCATACACGCCGCGCTGCATGCCGCCGTTGGCCATCGGCGGCATATTGGTTTTACCCAGGCAGATGGCGCCGGCGGCGCGCAGGCGTTCGATGGTGAATGCGTCACGGTGGGCGACCAGGTTGACGAAGGCCGGGCTGCCAGAAGCGGCGGTCAGGCCTTTGACCAGGTAGCTGTCTTTGGCGGTATAGGGAATGCCGTCCAACGGGCCAAGCACTTTGCCCTGGGCGCGGCGGGCGTCGGCGGCTTCGGCTTCTTGCAGGGCGTCGGGGTTGCGTACGACCACGGCGTTGAGGGCACCGTCGTAGGCGTCGATGCGTGCGAGGTAGGCCTGCACCAGTTCTACGGCGGTGGTGCGCCCGGTTTCAAGCGCGGCACGCAGCTCGCTGATGGATACCTCGGTGACTTCGATCATGCTGGCCTCGATTGGGGTTGGCAGTGGCAAGGCGCCTATTCTGCCTCAAGCACGCGGCAGAGGAAGAGTGGCAAGCCGGGTGGCCGATGGCGCAGAATCCGGCCACGCTCAGTTGCCCGAGGCCGCGCATGATTACCCGCCCGCAGAACCCGTCCGCCTTTGTGCTGCTGTTTTCGCTCAAGGGTTCGATCATCACGGCGATCTGGCGCAAGGTGCTGTTCACCGTGCTGATCAGTTCGCTGGTGGTGGCCACCCACGGCACGCTGTATCACTTCAAGGTGGTGCTCACGGCCACGCCGTTTACGTTGTGGGGCCTGACGCTGGCGATCTGCCTGGGCTTTCGTAATACGGTGGCGTACCAGCGGTTCTGGGAGGCCCGTACGTTGTGGGGCGAGTTGTCGATCGTGACCCGCAACCTGACCCGGCAGATTCTCACCCTGCTGCCGATGGCGGCCGATAGCGAGCGCCGGCAATTGCTCAATCTGTTGATTGGCGTGGGTTACACGCTCAAGGATTTTCTGCGCCGCACCGGGCCCAGCGAAGAACTGCTGCGCCTGCTGGATGACGCCACCCGCGAAACCCTCGCTGGCAAACAAAGCCCGCCGGGCGCTCTGGTGCATCAACTCGGCGAACGCACCATGGCCCTGGCCCGGCAAAGCGACGCCAGCGATATGGTGCAGGTGCATCTGGATGAACAACTTACGCGCATGACGTATGTGGTCGGCGGCTGCGAGCGCATCAAGAACACGCCCATCCCCTACCCCTACATTTTGATGCTGCACCGCATCGTGCACCTGTACTGCTTTTTGCTGCCGTTCTGTCTGGTGGACAGCATCGGCTGGTTTACCCCGTTTGCGGTGTGCGTGTTGGCGTATACGTTTTTCGGGTTGGATGCGTTGGGCGATCAGATTGCCGATCCGTTTGATACCCAGCCCAATGATTTGCCGCTGGACGCGATGTGCCGCGGGCATGAGATTGCGGTGTTGGAGATGTTGGGGGAAGAGGCGCCAGAGGCGTTGCAGCCGGTGAATGGGGTGTTGCTCTAACAGCGTCGCTGCTGACCGGAGCGCCGAGAATAGAGGGCGACGCCTTCATGGGCGCCGCCATCCACGGTAACCACCCCGTCGGAGTCTACCGCGCCCTCAAACCAACAAATCTTCGTAGAACGAACCAAACGGCCGCGTCGGGTGGGCCAATTGGATCTCCAGAATCCACAGGCCACGGCTCGGCGTCTCGGCGAAATCGCCCAAGTCGCCGGCGCGGTAAATGGCATGGGGGAAGTCGCTGACGCGATGGCCTTTGATGTCCAGGTTCAGCACCCAGCCCATTTCGTGCGCCTGGGCTTCGGCAAAGTCGTAGAGCTGCTGGCCGCTGACCCCACCGGTTCGCCAGTGCACGCGCACGCGGTCGAACAAAGTTTTCGCGGCGGCAGCGCAGGCCTGCATATCGGGATCGGAACCGGTGGTAAAGGTGGCGCCGGCATCGCCCTCATGGCCGCCGAACACCACGCCCAGATCGATAAAAAATATGTCGTTGGTGCCAAGCACAGGGTCGCCGACGGAGCGCTGCTTGAAGGTTTCAGGGTGTTGGCGCCGAAGCGGATCAGCACGGGATGCCAGATGCGCTGCATGCCGATATCAGCCAACACCTGCTTGGCGATGAGCTGCGCTTGGGACTCACGCAAGCCCGGTCGAATCTGCGCGGCGATCTGTTCAATAACGCGCCAGGTCATCTGCTGCGCGTGTTGCATGGCCTGCACGCTGTAGTGCTGGCCAACGGCTTCTTTCGATATGGCATTCACTGCGCGCTCCCCTGGCTCGATAGAGCCCTTCCAGTCATGGCGCTAGATTATTTTGAATACAACAAAAAGCTCAAACTTAAATGGGCGGCCCGGCGGCACGTATCCAAAACCAGACATTCGTCTACAGTCTGGATACCAAAGGACTCAGCCCGCCGCCGCGGGTATGGCCTGTAGTCACAACGGACGTGTACCCGCGTGTTGGTCTTGAGCCTAGAGCCCGCCGGCTTTGCTGCTGGCGAATGGACGCAGATTGACACGGAGGTACCCATGGCACCGCTATCGGTTCGTGCACCGGCCAAGCCATTATTTTCTTTCTCGCATAACCCGCTGTGGCTCGCTGTTGTGCTGCTAGCCAGCAGCGAGGTTAACGCCGCCTGCGGCCCTCTTGCGGCCGGCAGCTACACCGTCACGCAAAGCTGTACGCCGGGCGCAACCGTGGATGCAAGCATCAACACCCAGGCGCCCACCAGCATTATCACCACCGCCGCTCAGGCCATTTTCAGCCGGGCACAGAGTGCCAACACCAGTATCTCCCTGAGCGGCACCAGCATTACCAGCACCCCGCCAGCGGGTACGTTTTCACCGCCGTGTTGGCGCAGATCACCGGCGCGGGCACCGGCAACGCGGCCATCAGCCTGCTCAGTGGCGCCAACTCGATTACTGGCGCCGGCAATATTCAGGACGCCATCGGCATCACCAATGCCAACTCCGGCACCTCCACGGTGACGGTAGCCGCCGGTAGCACCCTGGACATCCGCAGCCAGGTCACCGGCACCGAACACGATGGCATCGACATCAGCGCCAACGGCGGCGGCGATATCAACCTGCAGCACAACGGCAGCGGCCTGATCACCACCTTTGGCGGCAACGGTATCTGGCTGAAAGCAACCGGCACCGGCGCCATCACCGCGCAGGTGGGCAGCGGCGTGAGTTTTGTCACCGACACCACCGACCCCGCTTCCGCTGGCGCCCCCATAATCGACGACACCGACCCCACGGCCGGCGCCGGCAACCATGCCGGCGTGCATACCAGGGCGGTAAACGGCAATACCACCGTGGTGACGGCCGCCACCATTCAAGGCGTGGGCATGAACGCCAGCGGCATCATGACCGAAGGCGGCGCGGGTGATACCAGCCTGCAAAACAGCGGCGCCATCACCACCAGCGGAGTGAACGGCTTTGGCATTCGCTCGCTGTCCACCACCGGCAGCATCGATGTGCGCAACAGTGGCGCCATTACCACCACGGGCGGTGGCGGCCACGGCATCTACGCCAACGACAACGTCGGCGCACTAGGCACGATCAGCATCGAAAACAACGGCGCCATTCAGGTGGGCGACGCCAGCAGCGCCACCGGCTCGCGCGCGATTTTTGTGATCAAGCGCGGCACTGGCGATGTGAACGTGTCCGGCAGCGGCAATCTCACTGTGCTGGGCGGCCTGAGTACCACCCGTGCCTACGGCATCATCCTCACGGCCGAGGGCGGCAACATCGGTGTGGATTACAGCGGCGCGATCTCGGCCAGCGGTTTTGCCGCCGGCGGTATTCGGGCGGACGCCATCGTCGGCAATGTGCAAGTCGACTATTCCGGCAGCCGCATCGAAACCTTCAACGGCAATGCCAACGCCATCTACGCCTCCAACCAATCCGCCACCAGCACGGTGCAGGTGAATGCCGGCGGCACGCTGATTACTCACTCGAACCAGGGCAGCGGCGATGGCACGGGCATTGGCTCGTTCGGTATTCAAGCGCTCACGGGCGGCGGCGATGTGGGCATCAATTTTACCGGCCCGCTGATCGATGTGAACGGTCAGGGCGCGGCCCTTTTGGCTGGCACGGCGTTCAACGCCGGCACCGGGGTGGGCAGCGTCACCATCAATAACAGCGGCAGCCTCCTCGCCCGTGGCAACCAGCAGCGCGGCATTCGTACCCTGAGTGGCACGGGCCAGCAGATCATCGTCAACACCGGCGCCATCGAAACGCGTGGCGCCACCGATAGCCAGGGCATTCTGGCCGAGGCCAACGGCGCCGCCGATTTGCTGGTGAACAATAGCGGCGCGATTTCCAGCCGTGGCACCGGCTCCTCCGCTATCGACGCACTTACCGTTGGCGGCACGGCCGAGGTGGATAACAGCGCTGCGCTCAGCGGCGGCTGGGGCACCAGCACCGGGGTGTCGCTCGGGGGCTTGACGCAAATTCTGACTAACACCGGTTCAATTGGCGCCCTGAGCGACAACGCCATTCGCGCCGACGCCAATGGCAGCAGCGGCACCGCTTCGCTGGATAACGGCGGGCAAATCACCGGCAGCATCACGGCCACCGCCTCCACCACCAGTCTTGCCAACCACGGCAGTTGGGTGCTGCGTAACTTTGCCGACAGCACCGGCAGCGGCACGCGCGACACTTGGGGCGTAGCGGTGAATAACCTGGGTACGGCCGGCGATAACACTATCGATAACAGCGGCCTTATCAGCCTCGCCGCGCAGCCGGCTTCCGGCATTCAAACCTTCACCACCAGCGGCGCATATCTGCCGCTGGGCCAGAGCGCCAACACGCCGGTGCTCGGCGGCGCAGTGCAGGGGCAGATATTAGGCGTCAGCCAGTTCACCCATAGCGGCATCCTCGACCTCAGCGGCGGCGCGCGCGCAGTCGGCAATGTGCTGGTGATAGGCGGCGGGCAAACGGCCGGGGTGGATGGCGGCGGCGTATTTGTGTCCAACGGCGGCAGCCTGATTCTGAACACCGACCTCAACGAAGGCGGCGCCAATAGCCGCTCGGATATGTTGGTGGTCGACAGCACGCAAACCAGCGGTGGCGCCACGCGTATTCAAATTCGCCACGTCGCAGGCCTGGGCGCGCTCACCGAAGGCAACGGCATTGCCGTGGTCGATCTGCTCAACAACTCGGCGGCGGCCAGCGACGCCAGCGCCTTTACCCTCGGCCACCGCGTGGTAGCCGGCCCCTATGAATATCACCTGGCGCGCGGCGCCGAAGATGGCAGCGCCACCGACACCTGGTTCCTGCGCTCGACCCGTGTGGACGGGGGCGGCGACGACCCCACGCCCGCCTACCGCCCCGAAGTATCGCTGTACGGCGCCCTGCCCGCGCTGACCCTGCTGTACGGCCGGGCAATGCTCGACACGCTGCACGAGCGAGTCGGCGAAGAGCGGCTAAACCCCGATGAGCCACTGCCGCCCGAAAACCTATGGCCCGTCGCTGGGCTGGGGCCGAGTGATCTACCGCAGCGGCAAGCAAGAGGCCGATCACCAGACCCTCACCGGCCGAACTCCGGAATATAACTATGACCTCACCGCGTTCCAGCTCGGCGCCGACCTTTACCGCAAAACCAGCAACGATGGCAGCCATCAGCAAGCCGGTCTGTCCATCGCCAGCGGCCATCTGGATGCGGGCGTCAAACACGAACGTGGCCTCAATGCTGGTGACGACTCCTTGCGTGGCTACAGCCTGGGCGGCTACTGGACCTACTTCGACACCGACGGCTGGTACGTGGATGGCGTGGCGCAGCTCAACCATTTCGATATCAAGGCGCGGCCGAATAACCTGACCCACTTCGATACCGAGGGCTGGGGTTACACGTTGTCCCTGGAAACCGGCTACCCGATGGAAGCCGACAAAGACCTGTATATCGAGCCGCAGGCCCAGGTGATTTACAGCTACGTCGACCTCAATGACGCCAAGGACGAAGGCGCCCATGTGCGCTTCGAGGACGTCGACTCTCTGATCGGCCGCCTCGGTGTGCGCATCGCCAAGGACTGGTTCGACCAGCAGCCCAACGAACCGCTGCGCCGCACCAACGGCTGGATACGGCCGAGCATCTGGCATGAGTTCCGGGCCAAGCCGAACACCGAATTTTCTTCCGAGACCGGCTATGTGCCGTTCCACTCAGACTTCAGCGGCACCACCGGCGAGCTGAATCTGGGTGTGGATTACCAGGCTGATCGGCGCACCACTTTTACCGTGTCGGCGGGCTACCAGCAGAGCTTCGACGGCGATGCCCACGGGTATGACGTGATGGTGGGTTTCAAGATGAAGTTTAACGGCGGCACACATTCGACCGAAGGCCGGCATAACCCGCAGCACTGCTCTACTTTGAAGGGGGCCTATCAGATTACCAAGGACGTGTTTGATGAATCGCAACCACACTCTGCTCGCGCTGGCCCTTGCCAGCTATACCGGCACCAGCTTTGCCGGCGGCATTCAACTCTACGAAGCCGGCCAGGAAGGCGCTGGGCTGGCCAATGCCGGCGCCGCCGCTCTGGCGACCGACCCCAGCGTGCTGATGAGTAACCCGGCCGGCATCAGTGCCCTGAGTGGCACCCAGGTCACCCTCACTGGCCAGGCGGTACTTGGCGACCTGCATTTTCCCGTGACAGCGGCAATAACATCTCCGGCAACGAAGGCGGCAACCCCCTGCCCTTTCTGCCGGGCTCGAGCTTTTTTATCAGCCACCAGTTGGATGACCGCTCCAGTATTGGCTTCGGTATGTACGGCAACTTCGGCCTGAGCGTGGACTATGACGACGACTGGGCCGGGCGTTATTTCACCCAGGAGTCGACGATTCTCGGCATCTCGCTGCAGCCCACCTACGCGTACAAAATCAACGATGACCTTTCCGTCGGCATCGGCCCACGTCTGGTGTATGGCTACTACCGCACCGAAATCGCCATCAACCAGAACCTGCTGCCAGGCAATGATTTTCAGGATGGGCAGGCGCGGTTCAAAGACACCGATGTGGGCTACGGCGCGAATGTCGGCGTCCGCTATCAGCTAAGCCCAAGCACCGTGCTGGGCGCCACCTACACCAGCAAGGTCGACCTGGAGTTCAAGGACAGCCTGGAGCTCAAACACATCGACAACCCGCTGCTCAATCTGGTGCTGCGGCAGATCAACGTCGATGACCTGGAACTGGACATGACCATTCCACAAACCGCCACCGTGAGCGTTGCCCACCAGCTCGACCCACAGTGGACGCTGCTGGCTTCGGCAAACTGGCAGGACTGGAGCGAGTTCGGCGACATCGGCGTGGACATCGATACTGCCCGTAGCGATATCTCGCGCTCGGTCGACCGTCAGTACAAAGACACCTGGCATTTTTCGGTCGGCGCTCAGAACCAGATCAGCCCTGCACTGCGCTGGAACATGGGCGTGGGCTACGACAGCTCGGCGGTGGACGACAAGGACCGCACCGTGGACAACCCCATGAACGAAACCTGGCGCCTGGCCACGGGCTTAACTACAAGGTGGATGAGGAGCTGTCGCTGAACCTCAACTACACGCTGGTGTGGCTGGGCAATATGGAAGTCGAGCAGAGCAAGAACAACGGCAACACGGTGTCCGGCGAATACCGCAACAGTGCGCTGCATATCATCGGCGGGGTGCGACCTGGCGGTTCTAAGCCTGGCCGTGACGACGGGTCCACTCGGCGGCGACGTCACCCATGGTCTGCGGTTCGCCACTGCGGATCCAGGCCATGAAGTCGCGGGGAGTTTGAAATGGGTGCCGCATTGCTCGGTCATAAACCGGCGGACGTTTTGCGTGGAGCGGTAGTTTTTGTCTAGCGGGGTTTGCCCGGTGATGGGGTCGGCGTGCCAGTCGAAGGGCATGGGGGTTCTTCCGTGAAGGGGGACGGTGTTGTAACCCAAAACGTCGGCACCTGAAAGAGTCTGGATCCCCGCCTGCGCGGGGATGACGGAGTGATCCGTTACATCCCCGTCATTCCCGCGCGGGCGGGAATCCAGAATCTCGCGTCAGGCAAAAATCACTCGGCAATAAAGCTCAACAAATCTTCATTCAGCTCCTGCGCATGGGTTACGGCAAAACCATGCGGCGCGCCCTTGTACACCTTCAACTGCGCGCCCTTGATCAACTGCGCTGCCAGCTTGCCGGTGGTTTCGAACGGCACGATCTGGTCGCCGTCGCCATGGATTACCAGAGTCGGCACATCCACCTTGGCCAGGTCGCCACGGAAGTCGGTTTCGGCAAACGCGGTCACGCAATCCACGGTGCCTTTGAGAGATGCCAGCAAGGCGATATTCA
This sequence comes from Pseudomonas sp. CC11G, assembly GCF_056174845.1. Lineage (NCBI taxonomy): Bacteria > Pseudomonadati > Pseudomonadota > Gammaproteobacteria > Pseudomonadales > Pseudomonadaceae > Pseudomonas > Pseudomonas sp. CC11G. Next base: position 28,758 of record NZ_JBWBZC010000013.1, on the reverse strand, counting down.
GGGTTTGCGTGAGCACGCCGTCAGACACGACCTGGCCCTGGTTGATGCCGTAGAACGGTGTGGAAAAGTCGGCGATAAATTGCGCGCGGTCTTTCAACAGGCCGGCTTTGATACCGGTGAACACCGATAGATCGACGCCTTCAGGGAAGTCCGCCGCCTTGCCGAAAATCGGCGTGACCGCGCCTAGCAGCACCAGCTTGGCTACACGGGCAGTGCCGTATTTACCGATGTAACGGCTGACGTCACCGCCGCCCATGGAAAAGCCCACTAGGGTCACGTCCTTGAGGTCGAGGTGTTCGATCAGCTGGGCGATATCGTCGGCGAAGGTGTCGTAGTCGTAACCGGTCCATGGCTGGCTGGAGCGGCCGAAACCACGGCGGTCAAAGGCGATGGTGCGGTAGCCGCGCGAGCTCAGATACTCCATCTGGTATTCCCACATATCGGCGTCCAACGGCCAGCCGTGGCTGAACAACACGGGCTTGCCGCTGCCCCAATCCTTGAAGTAGATCTCGGTGCCGTCTTTGGTTTGGAACGTGCTCATAGCGCTCTCCTGAAGAGTCCGTGTTTCATCGAGTAGAAAGACAAGAATCTTTGTCACTGCCCACTATCCGCCCGGAATATGACGGCGCATTGGATGGCTGTGCTGGATTGGAATTTTGCTTACAGAGGTAAGCACGGTTCTCAATTTTGTCGACACAAACAACGCACGCCGACGCTCTGGGATAAGCTCGCGGCGCCACCCCTTTGCCCTCTGCTGGAGCCTTGCATGCGCCTTTCCCGTTTTATGGCCATCGCCTTTTTTGTGCTGCTGGGCAGTAGCACCAGCGCCTTGGCCCGCGATCAGTTCAGGGTGTGCTGGAGCAACGACGTGGGCGCGTTGCCGTGGGGCTATGCCGCGCAGCAGAAGATCGTTGCCAAATGGGCCAGGAAGTACCGCATCAGCATTGATATGGTGCGTGTCGACGACGCCACCGATGCCGTCAAGCAATACCACCGCCGGCCAGTTCGATGGCTGCACCATGAATAACCTGCAGGCCCTTACGCTGCCGGCCGCCGCCGGGATCGATACCACGGCGCTGCTTATCAACAACTTCTCGGCAGGCAACGACGGCATTCTGCTGCGCGGCAAAAACCTGCGCGCGCAAGACCTGCGGGGCAAGGACGTGCACCTGGCAAAAAACTCAGTGGCGCATTATCTGCTGGTGCGTGCGTTGGAGTCGGTGCAATTGAGCGAAGAGGATGTGACGGTAACGCCCACCGCCGAGGGCGATCTGCTGGCCGCTTATGGCGCTGGCGATATCGCTGCGGTTGCCGCCTGGAACCCGACGTTGGCGCAGCTCAAGGCCGCCGGCGACAACACGTTGGTATTCAGCTCGCACCGGATTCCGGGGAAATCGTCCAACTGCTGGCGGTGAACACCGACACCCTGCTCGCCAACCCGGCGCTGGGCCGGGCACTCACCGGGGCGTGGTTTGAAACCATGCAACGGATGCGCGCCCCGGACGACAAAGGCGTCGCTACCCTCAGCGCCATGGCCAAAGGTGCGGGAATGGCGCCGGAAGACTACGACGCCCAGCGCCGTAAAAACCGCTCGTTCTACTCCCCCCGCAGCGCCGTAACCTTTGCCGAAAGCCCCGCTCTGCCGGCGGCCATGGAGCGCATAAGCGCCTTGCGTTTAGCCACGACATGCTCGGCAAAGCCACCAGCGCGCAGAGCATTGGTATTTCGTTTGCCAACGGCGTGGTGGTGGGGAGCCCGGCGAATATCAAATTGCGGTTTGATCCGGCGTTTATGCAGGTGGCGGCGGATGGGCGGTTGTGATTAGCCCCCCTCTCCCGCTTGCGGGAGAGGGGCTGGGGGTGAGGCAGCAATTTTCGGCACAAACCAATATCACGGCGCCTGTGCGATCCCCCCTCTCCCTAGCCCTCTCCCCGCTGGGGCGAGGGGACTGAACCGCGCGCGCATTGACTCTGAAGTGGCCTAATGATTCTGGACACCTCGATAGGGCGTTAAGATTCGCCCACAGCAGAGGTGGATATGAACAGAAGAGTGTTTAGTTCGGAATTCAAACTGGAAGCAGCGGGTCTGGTTGTGGACCAGGGCTACTCAGTACCGGCAGCCTGCAAGGCGATGGGTGTGGGAGAAACGGCCATGCGCCGTTGGGTCGAACAATTAACGCTTGAGCGCAACGGCCGAACACCTGAGCGCAGCAAGGCTCTGACGCCTGAGCAGCGGCGCATTCAGGATCTGGAAAAGCAGGTTCGCCGCTTGGAGCAGGAGAAAGAGATTCTAAAAAAGGCTACCGCTCTCTTGATGTCGGGCGCGCTCGACTAGTTCACCTGGTCGAGGCATTGGGCGAGCAATACCCTTGTGCACTGCTTTGTCGCTTGTTCGAAGTGAACCGCAGCAGCCTCTATGCTGAGCGTCAGAGCCGCAAAAAGGAGTCGTTGCAGCGTGATCTTTTGCGCCAGCGTGCAATGACATTGCATGCTCAAAGCCGGCGATCTGCGGGCGCGAGGAGTCTTTCGGCGGCCTTGCGCAAAGAGGGATTTAAGGTTGGGCGTTTTCTCGCTGGGCGTTTGATGCAGGAAGCCGGTTTGTTCAGTACTCAACATCGCCGCCATAAGTACCGTCAAGCAGACGGTGAAAGCGTTATTGCCACCAATGAACTGAATCGCCAGTTCACCACCAGCAAGCCAAACCAAGTGTGGTGCGGCGACGTGACTTACCTCTGGGCTGGCGCGCGCTGGATCTATCTGGCGGTTGTAATGGATCTACATGCACGACGAATTGTCGGCTGGGCCATCTCTGATCGGGCGGACTCGCAGCTTACGAAACGCGCTTTGCGCGTCGCCTTTGAGGCTCGCGGATGCCCTCAAGGACTGCTTTTTCACTCTGACCAGGGCAGCCATTACAGCAGCCTGGCGTTTCGCCAATTGCTTTGGAGTTATCAGATTCGCCAGAGCATGAGTCGGCGGGGTAACTGCTGGGATAACGCACCTATGGAGCGTTTCTTCAGGAGCCTCAAGTCAGAATGGATCCCTTCGTTGGGGTATACAACGCAGGAGTTGGCCGAGCGCGATGTTCTGCGTTACATCACCGAGTACTACAACCATCAACGCCCACACAGCTACAACGAATACCAAACACCAGCAGCGCGCGAAGCGCTGGCTGGTTAAACCTAAACCGGTGTCTAGTTTTAGTTGACCACTTCACTCCCCTCGCCCGCCTGCGGGAGAAGGGCTGGGGGTGAGGGCACGCTTTACCGCGCCAGCCCACGCAAATGCAAAAACCCGAACAACAACACCTGCACCCGCTCCAGCCACGGAAACGCCTGGCGCTTGAGGCGGCTGTTGAACAGCAGCGCTTCGCCCACGTGGGCAGCCAACAACACGCCAGTCAGCAACAACAACGGCCGGTGCAGGGGTTCGCCAAAGGGATAGATGATATTGAGCAGGGCCATCAGCCAGAACATGGCGAGGGCACCTTTGAGGAAGGACATCAGGTGCATGGGTGTTCCTTGTTGTGGGATCAGCCGTCAGTGTGACGGCTGATCTTTTCCACCTCCCCGCACTTTTGGGTGGCTCACGGCACCCGTTCAATCGCCGGCATATTCCACTTGCCGGACAAAATCGACGCTTCAGGCCAATACAAACGCGCGGTCAACGCAAAGCCACCCTCCTTGGGAATCGGCAGCCAGTTGCCTTGCCACTCGCCGGCCGGTGCGTCGGCTTGCAGGTAGATATCCAGCGAGCCGTCGGCGTTGCGTTTGAGGGCATCGCGGTCGCCTAGCGCGTAGCGGTTCAGCGGGTTGTCCACCAGATAACCATCGGCGTCGTACACCGTCACCGACCAGAACGCGCGCACCGGCGGCAGTTGCCCGGCGGCAAAGTGCAGGCGGTAGCGTTGGCCGCCTTGCAGCGCTTTACCGTCGGCGTCTTGCAACGCGTTGGGGTAGATGGCGTCTTCGGCCAGGTTGGCGCCGAAACCGGCCATGGCCACCGCCGCCCGCAAGCCGTATTCACTGCCGTAACGGCCGACCTGCGCCGGCGGCACGCGCCAGCCGGCTTTCAGCACGGGGGGATGGGCAATCGCTTCTTGCAGCTTGTGTTCAGCCAACCAGATACCGAGGGCCACGGCACGCTGTTGCAACCAACCCCAGCTCGGCACTTCCTGCCCCGGCTGCACGCCCAGACGCGCCAAGCCTTGCAGCGCGGCCTGGTCGACGGTGGCCGACGGCGGATTGCTGACCATCAACCGCGCCAGACGCTGGAAGAAGTCGCGGTTAGCCATCGCGCGCATCTGGTACAGCGGCGGCGTGGCGGCCTCGCCTTTGTGCGCCGGCGGCACCTGCGATTCACTGCGCTTGCCCTGCTGCCAGTCGCTCAACGGGGTGAGCGTGATGTGCTGCTGAATGCCGTGCACGGTGTCGTAGTCGGCCACGCCATTGGTTTGCAGGCGCCCCAAAAGCCAGGCGATGGCCGTCGGCGCACGCAACAGCTGCATGCCGGCGGGCACCTCGCCTTTCCAGGTCGGCCCCACCAGCAGATACGTACCGGCGCCCTGCCCCGTGGTGCGCGGGCCTAACGAGGCGTAGACGTTGGTCCACGCATCGAGAAACTGCATCACGTTGTAGCGTTCGGTCGCCGGCATCTCGAACACCAGCGCCTGCTCGCTCAGGTCCAGCCACGCCACCGAGTACAGGGTGTCGACATTGGGCCGCACGATTTCGCGAAAGTGTGCGTCGGGAAACTTCTGCACATGCACCAAATGCTGCAGCGGCGCCAGGCTGTGATTGAAAGCGTCGCGGGTGATTTCGGTGATCACCAGCGGGTAACCAAACACATAGCCTTCGGCCGCATCACGGATGGTCTGGCGCTGGCTGAACAGCACAGCGGCTGCCAGCAGCACCAGCACAACCAACGTCATCAAGGCTTTGAACCAGAGACGAGACCTCAGCATTTCAACGCACCGTCAGGTTGATGGGGCTATCGGAAAAATCGAAGCAGCCGAGGAAGGTTTTGATGTCCAGCAAGCTGCCGTCGACTTTCACATCGCCCAGTACGGCGCCCTTGAGCAGGCTGTTCTGGCCGCTGATGACGGTGTCCAGGTAGGTTTTGTCGAGGGTCAGTTTCAGTGTGGTGCCTTCAGGAATACCGGGGTGCAACTGCACCACGCCACGGCGCACTTCCAGGGCCCATTGCTCGTTGATATCGGGGAACACAAAGCCCAGGGTCAGGTTCACGTCGTTGGCTTTGTCCGGGTCTACACGGGTCACCCAGTTCTGCAGGAACACTTTCACCGGCAGGTTTTTCAGCATGTCTGGCGAGAGGAACGTGCCGCGCAGGCGCTTGGCCATCTCCGCCAATTGCTCTTCACCCAGGGTGCCTTCGAGCTCCATGGCGCTCATCAGGTACCAGTTGCGCCAGTTGATGTTCATCTGCGCGTAGCCCAGTTTGCGGAAGCTGCGGGCTTTGATATCGCGGGCCAGTTTGTCGCCGTGGTCGATGCGAATCACGTAGGTGGCGAGCTCCGCGGCCCATTGGTAATCGCCTTTCAGGTAAGCGTCGCCAGCGGCCAGCAGCACTTTGTCGTGGCCGCCCATCAGCTCGACCATACGGGTGGCTTTTTCCACCGGTGGAATCGGGTTGAGGTCCACCGGGTCGCCTTTAAACCAGCCCAGGTAGCCTTCGTAAATCTGCCGCACGCTGTGTTTTACGGTGCCGTAGTACTCACGCAGGTACGGGGTGTAGCCGGCCAGGTGCGGCGGCAGTTGCACTTTTTCGACCAACTCGTCGGGGGTCAGGCCTTTGTTCATCCAGCGCACGGTCTGGTCGTGGATATAGGCGATGCCGTCGCGGGTCATGCGCAGCACTTCTTCCACCTGGTCGGCACCAGTTACCGGGCGACCGTGGGACGGCACCATGTACTGGGCATGGAAGTCGCGCAGCAGATCCAGGCTGTTCACCCACGCCACCGGGTCGCGGAATTTGGCGCCGCGCAGGGTGTGGATATTCGGCAGGGTCGGGCCCTGGTCCACTTCAGCACTGAGCAATACGCCGCTGCTGGGGATGTACATGACGATCTCGTCCGGCGCCTCGCTCGGTGCCCAACGGAATTGCACCGGCAGGCCGGCGATAGTGGTGTCGAGTTTGTCTTTGAAGGTGATGGTCGGCGCAATAAACGTGCTCTGCCCGCCCACGGCAATCGGGCCGATGCCGCCGTTCATATCTTTGCGGTCGGCGGCATTCAGCGCCGCGCCAAAGGTGTAGGCCGAACGCATGGCCAGAATCGGCCCGACCAGCGCGCCTTGGGTCACCACGTTATCGAGCAGGGTTTCGTGGGCGTAGATCTGCACCTCGCCGCTCTTCACCTGTTCTTCAGTGACGAACCCTTTCACGCCGTTGATGTGGTCGGGGTGGAAGTGGCTGTAGACGATGGCCTTGACGGGTTTGTCGGTGATTTTGCGGAACTCGGCAAATACCTTGGCCGACTCTTCCGGCGACTCGCCGGTGTCGAAAATGATCAGGCCTTCGGGGGCGATCACCATCACGCTGTTGGCGATGCTCCAGCCCACGGCCGAGTAAACGGTGTCGGTGACTTTGTAGATTTGCTTGTTGAACACCTTGGTGTGTTCGGCCAGCTCGGCATTGATCGAGGGCTGGATGGTTTCCGGCGGCAGGTCAGCCAGGGCAGTCAAAGGTAGGGCGGCGGCCAACAGCAGGCCGCTGAAACGGTTGAGTGCGCTCATGGAGGATTTTCTTTTGTTGTTATGGACGCTCGCAGGTTGGCAAAGGCAGACTGATAATTCCAATGCAAAATTATTCAGCTTTTGATGCGAGAACTGCATGAATGACCTGCGCCAGCTTCGCCATTTTGTCGCCGTTGCCGAATACGGCCATTTCGCCCGCGCGGCCGAGGCCATCAACCTCAGCCAGCCGGCGCTGTCGCGCAGTATTCAGGCGCTGGAAACCAGCCTCGGCTGCCGCCTTCTGGACCGCGGGCCGCGCAATGCGGTGCTCACCGCTCACGGTCAGCTTGTGCTCGAGCATGCGCGGCGGCTGTTACAGGCCAGCCGGTCTATGCATAACGCCGTCAGCCAGTTGGCCAACCTGGAGGCCGGGGAATTGCGCCTGGGCGCCGGCCCCTACCCCGCTGCACGGCTGATACCGCGGGCACTGGGGCAACTGGTCACGCGATTTCCCAAAGTGCATGTGCAACTGGTGATCGACGGGTGGCTGCCGCTGCGCGAGCAGTTGCTGGCCGACAGCCTTGAGCTGTTTGTGGCCGATATCCGCGAGTTCGCCGGCGACCCACTGCTGCAAATCGAACCCTTGCGCAGCTACCCTGGCGTGTTCTTCTGCCGGCCGGGCCACCCGCTACTAAGCGAAGCGCATATCGACCGGGAAAAGCTCAGCCGCTACCCGTTGGCCGGCACGCAGCTGCCCGACACGGTGGCCGCCGCGCTAGGACAAATCAGCGGACGCCAGCAGTTGCTGGAGATCGAGTGCAATAACTTTTTGGTGCTTAAGGCGCTGGTGGCGAGTAGCGATGTGATCAGCATGTCGCCGTGGGATGTGGTGGCCGACGATGTGCAGAACGGGCGGCTGGAAGTGCTGCCGCTGGTCAGCGACCAGCCGGCGCAGCAGTCGGCGTACGGCGTGGTGACGCGTGCCGGGCACAGTTTGTCGCCGGCGGCGCAGGCGATGTTGGAGGAGATAAGGCGGGAGGATGGGTGATTGATGGGTGAATTGATGGGTGAATTGATGGGTTTCGCCTGCGGCTCTACCCATCCTACGGGTCAACGCTGCCTCGTAGGATGGGTAGAGCCGCTAGGCGAAACCCATGCTGTGGCCTACCGCGAGTAGTACCCCACAGCCACCAGGTAATTCCCTACCTTTTCCAGGTACGCATGCTTGTGCTCGTTGCGCTCGGTCACCGGGTTGCGCCACAGGTATTCCAGCTCGCCTTTGCCGTTTTTGTTCACGGCATCAATCATGCGCTGACCAATCTCCACGCCGTCGGGCGCCTTGAGGTTGGCGAAGTCGGTGCCGATCAGGCGGCGGTTGTAGCCGTGGGCCACGAAGCGTTTGGTTTCCAGGTCGACCACAAACACATAGAGATCGTCCTGCAGGTAACGGCGGTCCAGATCGTTGATCGCGGTGAAGGTGGTTTTCGGGTCTTTATTGATGGCCACCACCGCTTCATTCAGAAGCTTTTTCGCCGCTTGCGGGGTAGCCCGTGGCAGGTAATAACCGACGGCCAGAATGCGGTCGTTGATGCGCTGGTAGTAGGTGTGTTTGCGCTCGACCTTGCCGTCCTGGCGGTTTACCCAACGGTACTCGGCCTCGTGCATTTCCCCTTCCGGCTCGCTGATGGCGCGGGCGAAGGCTTTCTTGGTGTCGGCATCCAGAGTGGCCGATACGTCGCGGCCCACCAGCATCACCGACGGCCCGCCGCTGGCCAGCATCACGCCTTGGGTGTTGACCACATACACATACAACTGGCCGGTAACGAACTCGCCCTGGCGGCTGAAGGCGGCCAGCGCGGCGTCGCCGTTCTTCTCGTAGTAGTCCACCGCCTTGAGCAGCAGCGCCTTGGCGTGTTGCGCCTCTTCCTGATAGGCGGCATCGGACTGCGCCATTGCGTTAATACCGAACAACGACAACAACAGCGTCAACAGCACTCGGGTGGCCAGGGTCATGGGGGTGAGCTCTCTTGTTTTGGGTTGGGTGCAGTGTAGACCGCTGGTCACCAATACCATTCATCCAACCTGCTGAACCAACAACGCACTCGCCTTTTCACAGCTCAAAGCCCCCCAATAAAAGGCCACCACCATGAATACCCGCCTGCTCGTTGTACTGCTGACCTGCCTGACCTCGACCGGCGTGTGGGCCGAAGCCTGCATGGTCGAGACCCGCTCGCAAAGCGCAGCGGTGCCGATGGTGGAAGGTAAATCCTGCTACGAATACAAAGGCGTGCCGGCCGGCAGCATCGACTGGTCGTGCAGCAATGAAAGCAAGGAAACCCTGGCCAGCAGCAAAAGCAAAGTCGCCAGTTGCCCGGAAAAATCCATGGGCACCTGCACCGCGACCCTCACCCAGGAATCGATGGCCAACTCGCATTCCAGCAGCAAGGACAGCAAGGCCGAGTCGGCCAATATCCCCAAAGGGGCGCAGGTGGTGACGTATTACTACGACCTCAAGGATCAATCGCAAGCGCGCACCGATTGTGAGAAGGCTGGCGGACAGTGGCAGACCCAATAGGACGAATCGACGGCTATCGCGCTACGCAAACGGCAACGGCCCGGCAAACGCCCCAATCGGCACCCAGTGCGTAATCAGCCCCACGTCCTCCCTCCAGTGATGCAACAGCAACGCCGGCGGCTCGATATACGACGCCTCCTCGGCATCCGGCCTTAGCCGCAATGCAATTGCCGTCGTAGTGCTAGGCGCGGTGCATAACAAACTGCCGCCGAAGCGCAGCTGCATAAACCGGTGAATATGCCCGCACACCACCCGCTCCACCTGCGCATGCCGCTTGATCACTTCGGCCAGGCGAGGCCCGTTGTGGCAGGCGTACAGGTCGATATAGGGAATACCGCTGGCAAACGGCGGCTGGTGCAGCATCACCAGGGTTGGGCGGTGCGGTTCGGCGGCCAGCGTCTGGTCCAGCCAGGCTGCCGCAGCATCATCGAAGTCGCCGTGGTGCAAACCGGGAACGGTGATATCCAGCGCCACGATGCGCACCGGCCCGTATTGCCCGGCCACAAAATGCAGCGGTCCGCTGGCCGGCAAATAACCCAGGTCGGCAAAAGCCTCGCGAAAGGCTTCGCGCTCGTCATGGTTGCCGGGAATCAGCAGCAGCGGCTGCTTGATCGCGGCGAGCAACTGTTTGGCGTGCGCGTAGGATTTGGGCGAACCATCGTCGATCAGGTCGCCGGTGATGATCACCACATCGGGCGGCGGTCCAGCGCTGCAACCTGGGCCACGGCGGCGACAAACATCGCGTTGGAGTCGACCAGGCCCTGGTACAGCTCGCCCTCTGGGCAGATGTGGGGGTCTGATAGGTGAGCGATCAGCATGCAGATTCCTTTCGGTGTGGCTGAAAGGAAATGGCGCAGCAAATGTCGTACCGAGTAAAGGCAATCGAGGCTGAAGCCTCTCCCACAAGGAACATGCGGTCTGGGTGGGAGAGGCTTCAGCCTCGATGCTTTTTTGCTTTAAGGTTTACCGCCCCAGCATGCTCGCCACCACCTCATCGCGCCGAATCCAGGCATGGAACAGCGCTGCGGCCAAGTGCAGCAACACGGTCGCAAACAGCAGATACGCCAGGTAGGTATGCGCCTTGCGGAGCATGGCAAAGGTCGGCGCATCAGCGGCCAGCAGCGCCGGCAACCGCACGCTGCTGCCGAGCATCACCGGATCACCCGCCGCCGAAATCATCGCCCAGCCCACCAGCGGCAAGGCCAGCATCAAGGCATAGAGCAATACATGGGACAACTTGGCCGCGAGCTTCTGCACGCTGGGCAAATCAGCCGGCAACGGCGGCGTCACATGGGTAAAGCGCACGCCCAGGCGCACGATCACCAACAGCAAAATGGCGATGCCCAGCGGCTTGTGCAGGTTGATCAGCCATTGGTGGCGCTCGGACACCGAGGCCACCATGCCCACGCCGATAAACAACATGGCGAAGATCATCACGGCCATCAGCCAGTGCAGCACCCGCGCAGCTTTTGAGAAGTATTGAATGCTCATTAGCGGTTCCCCTCGCTTTTGTTATCAGGAGCCGGCAGCGACTCAACTTCACCCGCACGGCGTTCATACGAGGCGGCATAGGCGGCGGACCGCGCGGCGAGCAGTGGATCGTCTGAACCTTCGATACCAGCGGGCAAAATCAGCGGGTCGTAATTGATGTCGCGGCACGCGCCGTTGTCTTGCGGCTGCTCGTGTTCGATCACCAGGGTGCCGGCGTTTACCGTGCGGTGGTCGCCGTTCCAGGTTTTGCTGGCGTCATTGCTCGGGTCGCCGGGGTTGGCCAGGGTGAGCACCAGGTTCCAGCGCTGCGGGCCGGCGGCCAGGCGTTGTTGCAGGTCGGCTTGCAGGTAGTCGTCGGTTTGCGGCGCGGCGCCTGTGGCGTCGGTGGTCGCGACCATGCTCCAGCGCACGGTTTGGCGTTGGCCGGCAGCGTTGGTGACGTAGAAGGCGTTGACGCTGTTATAGGTTTCGCTGGTAAAGCTGGCCGCCGGTTTGGCGGTTTTTACCCAGGCCAGAAACGCGCCGGTTTCCGGGTGCGCAGCGAAAACGCGCCGGCTTTTTGCGGGTCGGGTTTGCCGGTGGCGGGGGTCTGGCGCGGTGGCTTGCAGCAGGCCGTAAAACGCCTCGGGCGTACCACCGGAAACACCGCCATGCTGTTCATGCCGGTGCGCCATTGTTGGCCGTTGGCCTGTTGAAAACGTAGGGCCATGCTCCGTAGAGGGGCGGCGCTGTCGGGCGAATACGGGCTGCCGGTGGGCAACGAAAAACGCCCCTGCACCGCCGTACGCGTAGCGGAAAACACCTCGGCACTGGAGAGCTCGGCCGCCGCACCATTGCTCTCGAAGTAGCCGGTGACGCAAATGCCTTTGGGGTGGTTGCGGCGAAACCCAGGTGCTCGCCATTGTTGTGCTCGAGCACATCCACCACGCGGTTCGGGGTAATGCGTTCGGGCTGAAGTAGCCGCCGGTGTAGGCCAGCGCGGCGGCGATCACTACCGTGACGGCGCCGATGGCACCGAGGCGCAGGGCAGGTTGAGCGGCTTAGGGGTGGGCGGTGCTGCGGGTCACTGTCGGCCATGGAAGCTCCAGAGTCAGGCGAAGGTGCAGTCAGACGCCCCTTCTGCGGGTTTATTCCCGGCGGCGGATTTATTTATTTTTTGCAGGGCTGGGGAATAAAGTCGGCGCACAGGCGTCTTGCTCGCCACACTCTGCTGATTACCGAGAATGCGGACCGCCATGCACGGCATCGATGACCAACTGCGCGAGCTACTCCCCAGGCTGCGCCGCTTCGCCCAGTCGCTGACGCGTAACCCTACGAGCGCCGACGACCTGGTGCAGCGAGCCTGGAAAAAGCCTGGGCCAGCAAGCAACCGGAAGGCAACCTGCGCGCCTGGTTGTTCGCCATCCTGTACCGCCAGTTTCTCGATGCGCACCGCAGCGCCAACCGCTATCGGCGTTTGCTGGAGTTGTTTACCGGAGGCCAGGACGAGCACTACGCGCCGTCGGCCGAACGCACGGTGGTGGCGCAAACCACCCTCGCCGCCTTCGAACGCCTGCCCCATGAACAACGGGCGATTCTGCTGTGGGTGACGGTGGAGGGCCTGAGCTATCAGGAAGTCGCCGCTATTCTCGGCGTGCCGATTGGCACCGTAATGTCCCGTTTATCCCGCGCGCGGCAGGCCTTGCGTCTGCTCAGCGAGGGCGAAATCACCACGCCAGCCTTACGGGTGTTGAAATGATCACACTGCCCCCCAGCGACCAGGATTTGCACGCCTACGTGGACGGCCACCTGAGCGAACCCGAGCGCGAGCAAGTGGCGCTGTACCTGGCCACTCACCCGGAAATCGCCGCCCGGGTGCAGACCTGGCAACACGACGCCCAGCAGTTGCGCGCAGCCCTGAGCGGCGCCTTGCACCTGGCGCCCAACCCGCACCTGGACCCCGCCGCCATCCGCCACGGCCTGCGCCGCCAGCGCAGCCGCCACTTCGCCACGGCCGCCCTGCTGCTGATTGCCGTAGGCCTCGGCGGTGTCGGCGGCTGGCAGGCGCGCACCCTCAACTTCGCCAGCCATATGCTGCCGATGGCCGATGCCGTACAGGCCTATCGCATGTTCGCCCTCAAGGACGGCATGGCCCGCGACTGGACGGCGAGCACCAGCAATAACCCGCAGAGCTGGCTGGACCAGCACTTCGCCCGCGCCGACCGCATTCCCGATCTGGCGGCGGCCGGTTTTACCCCAGTGGGCGGGCGGATGATCAGCACCGAACAGGGCGCGGCGGCGATGCTGGTGTACCAGGACCCGAACGGGCGCAAGGTGAGTTTCTATATTCGCCCGCCGGGCCCGCAGCATTATTTGCTGGCCCGTGGGGCGCGCCGGGATGGGGAGTTGCAGGCGGATTATTGGTCCAGCGATGAGTACAACTACGCGCTGGTGACGCCGGCCGATGATGAGGCGGCAGAGCGGGTGCGTCAGGCGCTGGGCCAATCGATTTAACGGCAAAAATCTCCGTGCGGGCACGCGGCCAAGCATGGCGTTGTACCAATGGGTAAGGTTGCGGTCAGTATCGATAGACCACCGATAACGAGCCGCTCCATGACCACAACAAAACATACGCGCGGACCCGCCCTGGTAGTTGGCGCCGGGGTGGTGGGCATTGCCACCGCCCTGTGGCTGCAACGCCACGGCTGGACAGTCACCCTGCTGGACCGCCAGCTACCCGGCACGGCTACTTCATTCGGCAATGCCTGCACCTTTGCGACCTACTCGGTGGAGCCGGTGGCCACGCCCGGTATCTGGCGTCAGGCACCGGCCTTGCTGCTCAAACCCGATAGCCCGCTGAAAGTGCGCCCCGCGTACCTGGGCAAAATCGCGCCGTGGCTGTGGCAGTTTTTGCGCGCTTCCAGCGAGCGACAGGTGCAGGGCATCAGCCGGGATCTGGATACCTTGCTCAAGCCGTGCATGACGTCGTGGAGCACGTTGCTGGACGACGCCCAGGCCAATCACCTGATTCGTCATGACGGGGCGCTGTATATCTTCGAGGCCCATGAGCGGCATGTGGCTGAAGAGATGGTGGCGTATCACCTGCCCTTCGATGTGCCGATTCGGCTGGTGGAAAACCGTGAGTTGCATGACATGGAGCCGGCGCTCAATGCCCGTGCGGCGTTGGGTGTGGAGTTGCCGGGGGTGAGTCGCACGCTGGACCCGTATGCGTTGAGCTTGCAGTTGGTCCAGCGGTTTCTGGAAATGGGTGGGCAGTTTGTGCGCGGTGAGTTGCGTGATATTCAGCGGCATGCCGTGGATGGCGAGCAGGTGGTGGCGCACCTGGCGAGCGGGCAAACGCTTTCGGCGGCGCGGGTGGCGTTGTGCACGGGGGCCTGGTCGAAGCAGTTAGCTAATTCGCTGGGGGATAACCTGCCGCAGGATACTGAGCGGGGGTATCACGTGTTGTTTGAGCAGGCGGGCGAGGTGTTGAATCGGCCGGTGTGTTGGGGCGCGGGTGGGTTTTATATGACGCCTATGGCGCAGGGGTTGCGGGTGGCGGGCACGGTGGAGTTTGCGGGGACTGAGGCGTTACCGGATCCGCGCCGGTATCGGTATCTGGCCAGTGGGGCGCGGCGGTTTCTCAATCTGCAGCATGAGCCGTCTTCGCGGTGGATGGGGTTTAGGTCGTCGATGCCGGATAGCAAGCCGGTGGTGGGGCAGTCGCGGTTGTTGCCGCAGGTTTTTTATAACTTCGGGCATGGGCATGTGGGGCTGACGTTGGGGGCGATTACGGGGCAGTTGGTGGCGGAGATGGCCAGTGGGGTGCCTGCCTCTGTGGCGGTGGCACCGTTTTTGCCGGGGCGGTTTGGCTAGGTTCGGTGGTATTCGTTACCGCGTTTGCTGGGCGTTTTTGTTTCGTGCCTTACGCGCGAGTCACTTTTTAGCAGTCGCCCTAAAAAGTAACCAAAAACGGCTTGCCCCTACCTGGGGTCTCCGCTGCGCTCCGACTTCCCTCCCTCCGTCGTCGCTCCAGGGGCCGGGCTGAGGGCCATCCATGGCCCCATCCCTCTGCGCGGCTCCCGGCCGCTACGACCCCTTACGCAACGACTCCACTCGGCCTGGCGCTAAAGGGGCGGGTGGATCACAAGCGGTAGATCACGAGCGGTAGATCACAAGCCTCGGTGCCCGTAGGAGCCAGCTTGCTGGCGAACCCTGCAAACGCAATTCGCGAACATCGTTTCCAGGGTTCGCGACCAAGGTCGCTCCTACGAAGTCGCATCCCCGTCGAACCATCCCCTATCAATTCCAGCGATATTCACTACCAACACCATGCGTTTCTCAAGGCAGCGGCAAAAGCGGAACCTTGGCTCCGAAGTCACTTACCTACCCCTTGAGGAACTCACCATGAAAACCATCGTTACCGCTTCCCTGCTCACTGCGTTGTTAACTGGCACTGCCTTCGCTGGCGCCGACGTCAACCACAGTTACGAAGCTGCTACCGCTAAACAAACCACCGAGCAAAGCGCGGCTCAAAGCAAAACCGTAAAAGCCGATGACACCACCCAGGCCGTCGACAAAAAAGACCAGAGCGAAGACGACCGCTGGGGCCTGCCACGCTGGTGGCATTGATTGACCGCTCGGTAAAAAGGCGCCTCCCGGCGCCTTTTTCATTTTCGGCTTCATTTACGACCACTCATCCTGTTTGTCGAACAACGGCAATTTGCCGCTACTCCACTTCTAGGTAACTCATAGAACTGGAGCATCGACGATGACCAAATTACCTTTCACTGCCTTGTTACTCAGCGGCCTGCTGGCGGCCTCTTCTTCCACGCTTGTATTGGCTGCCACGGTCAGCCCCGGTAATGGGGTGGGCGGTGCGCCGGAGGCGGGCACAACCGGTGAAGGCACCGGCAACTCGGCCACCGGCGCCGGCACTACCGGCAATGGCGTGGGTACCGGCGCTACGGGCCAAGGCACGACTGGCACAGGTACCGGGACTACCGGCACGGGCACAACTGGCACGGGGACCGGCACTAGCGGCACCGGTACAGGAATCGGCACGGGTACTGGCACCACCGGTACCGGCGCGGGCACTACCGGCACTGGAACCACTGGCACTGGCGGCACTGTGAGCCCATCGGGCGGCAGCGGTGGCAGCAGCTCGGGTAGCGGTGGCACGGGCACCGGCGGCACCGGTACAGGCGGCACCGGCACCAGTGGCACCGGCGGCGGTGTGGGTGGCGGTACCGGCGGTGGTTCTGGTGGCGCGGGCGGTTCCGGTGGTGCAGGTGGGGGCGGCGGTGCAGGTGGCGGCAGCTGATGCATCAAGCCTCGAACAATGGCCAGTCGGGTTCTCCCACTGGCCATTTTTTTGTCCGGCGTTTATCGGTATAACGGCTGCGCTGCCCCCCATCCAAGGACATGCCCCCTGAAGTCGGGCTGGAGAATTCTGGTGATCAAACCGCTGCGTATTGCCATCGTCGGCGCCGGCCCTGCTGGCCTGGCCGCCGCCCTGTATCTCAAACGCAGTGACCATCAGGTAACGGTGTTCGAGCGTTTTGCCGAAGCCGCGCCCGTAGGCTCCGGCCTGATTCTGCAGCCCACCGGTCTGACCGTGCTGGATGATCTGGGCCTGTACGAGGCCATCGCCCAACTGGGCAGCCGCATCGATCGCCTTTATGGCGCCGATGCCCACTCCAACCGCACCGTGCTGGATGTGCGCTACGCCGCGATCAAGGGCGGCCGGCATGGCATTGCGGTGCACCGGGCGGCGCTATTCCATGTGTTGTTCGAGGCTGTACAAGCCGAGGGCATCGCGGTGGAAACAGGGCTGGATGTGGACACCCTGGAAACCCGCGGCGACCTGGCCTGGCTGGTCAGCGCCACGCAGGCCAAGGCCGGCCCGTTCGATTTGGTGGTGGACGCCAGCGGCTCGCGCTCCAAACTCAAGACCTTCGCCCTCCAACCCAGCGAACCGAAACCGTTGGTGTACGGCGCGTTCTGGGCATCGTTACAGGCCGATGCCGCGGCGTTAAGCAGCAAAGCGCTGGTGCAGCGTTATCACCGCGCGACCACCATGATCGGCGTGCTGCCGATTGGTAAAGCCAACCCGAGCAGTGCCGCCATGAGCGCGTTTTTCTGGAGCACCAAGCCGGATGAGGTGGAGACGCTAAAGCGCGCCGGCATCACCAAATGGAAAGACCAGGTGGCCGGGTTGTGGCCGGACTGCGAAAGCTATTTGCAGCAAATCGATGATTTCGACGCCATGACGCTGGCCCGCTACGGCCATCACACTCTGGCCATGCCGGTCGGGCGCAGCCTGGCGGTGATTGGCGATGCGGCCCACTCCACCAGCCCGCAGTTGGGCCAGGGCGCCAATATGGCGTTGCTCGATGCGCGCGCGCTGGTGCATGCACTGAACACCAGCACCGACCTGGCCAGCGCCCTGCCCCGCTATGCGGCGTCGCGGCGGTTGCATGTGCGCACTTTTCAGGCGCTGTCGGGGGCGTTTACGCCGTTCTATCAGTCGGATTCGCGGGTGTTGCCGTTCTTGCGGGATCGGGTGATGGCGACGCTGTCGAAGGTACCGCCGGCGCCGCAGATTCTGGCGTCGATGGTGGCGGGGACGTTGGTGGATCCGTTTGGGCCGATTGGGTTGAGGGAGCGGGGTTGGGGGCAACCCGTGGATAGCACTCACCTGCAAGATTCTGGATCCCCGCCTGCGCGGGGATGACGGAGGCGCCCGAAAGAACACCGTCATTCCCGCGCACGCGGGAATCCAGCATGTAGGTTGGGTTGAGCGCAGCGAAGCCCAACAAGAACGTCAAAACCCAGCAATTTCCCGCAACCGATACCACGACATCCCCAACGCCAACAGCGGCGTGCGCAGCAGTTTGCCGCCGGGGAATTTCATATGCGGCACGGCAGCGAACAGATCGAAACCGGTGCTGTCCTGACGGCAGATCGCTTCGGCCAGCAGACGCCCGGCCAGGTGCGTGGTGTTAACGCCGTGGCCGGAATAGGCCTGGGCGAAGTACACGTTGGTTTCCCCACGCAAACGACCGATCTGCGGCAGGCGGTTGGCGCCGATGCCGATGGTGCCGCCCCAGGCGAAGTCGATGCGCGTGTCGGCCAGTTGCGGAAACACACGGAGCATTTTCGGGCGCATATAGGCGGCGATATCGTGCGGGTCGCGGCCCGAGTAATGGCATGCGCCACCGAACAGCAAACGACGGTCGGCGGAAAGGCGGAAGTAGTCCAACCCTACACGTTGATCACAGAGCGCACGGTTGCCGGGAATCAGCTGCTCAGCTTGCGCCGGGCTCAGTTGCTCGGTGCCGATAATGTAGCTGCCGGCGGGCAGTACCTTGCCGCTCAATTCCGGCACCAAGCCGGCCAGGTGGGCGTTGCCGGCCAGCACCAGGTTGTTGGCGCGCACCAGCCCGGAGGCGGTGTGCACTTTTACTTTGGCGCCGTATTCAATGCGTTGCGCGGCGCTATTTTCGAAAATGCGCACGCCAAGTTTGTGCGCCACGGCAGCTTCGCCGAGGGCCAGATTGAGCGGGTGTAAATGGCCGGACCCGCTATCGATCATGCCGCCGACAAACACATTGGAGCCGACCACGCGGTCCATCTGCCCCGGTTCGATCAGGGTCAGTTCATGGCCGTAGCCCATGCGTTCCAGCGCTTGCTTGTCTTCAATAAAGCCCTGGTAGTGCTGCGGGGTATTGGCCAGGTCACAGTAGCCCCAGCGCAGGTCGCAATCGATGTTGTACTTGGCCACGCGGTCGCGGACGATTTCCACCGCTTCGAGCCCGAGGCGTTCCAGGGTGGCAACGCCGTCGGTGCCGATCTGTCCGGCGAATTTCGACAGGTCGTGGCCGACGCCACGAATCAGTTGGCCGCCGTTGCGACCGCTGGCGGCCCAGGCGATTTGCTTGGCTTCGAGCAACACCACCGACAGACCGCGTTCGGCCAGTTCGATGGCGGTGTTCAGCCCGCTGAAGCCACCGCCGACCACACACACATCGCAATCCAGCGCGCCATTGAGCACGGGAAAGTCGATCTGTTTGTTGCGGGTGGCGTGGTAGTAGGAGGCGGTATGGGCCGTGGGCGCCGCGCCTAAGAGAGAAGAATTTTGCGACATACAAAGGCCTATAGCCTGGAGGCCGAAGCCCCCAGGTCATGATGTGAAGCGGTAGAAATTACCGACCGGACTTGTAGTTGTTCCACGCGCGGGTGGTCCAGCGCATTACGGTCGGGGTCCACTCGGAGGAGACGTAGAGCTTTTTCAGCACCTCTTCCGACGGGTAGATCGACGGGTTCTGGCGAATTTCCGGGTCCATCACCGCATCCGCTGCCTGGTTGGCGTTGGCGTAGCCGACAAAGTCGCTGACCTTGCTGATCACGTCAGGCTTCATCAGGTAGTTGATGTACGCATGGGCTTCGGCGACGTTTTTCGCGTCAGACGGAATGGCCAGCATGTCGAACCACAGGTTGGCGCCCTCTTTCGGCACGACGTACGCGATGTCGATACCGTTCTTGGCTTCCTGGGCACGGCTCATGGCCTGGAAGGCGTCGCCGGAGTAGGCGAAGGCTACGCAGATGTTGCCGTTGGCCAGGTCTGCCACGTACTTCGAGGAGTGGAAGTAGGTGATGTACGGGCGAATGGCGTCGAGCTTTTTCTGCGCTTCTTTATAGTCTTCCAGCTTGTCGCTACGCGGGCTCTTGCCCATGTAGTTGAGTACGGCCGGGTAGATCTCGTCTGGCGAGTCCATAAAGGACACGCCACACGCTTGCAGCTTTTTCAGGTTTTCCGGTTCGAACAGCACGGCCCAGGAGTCGATGGTGTCGACGCCCAGCGCTTCCTTGACCTTTGCTACGTTGAACGCGATGCCGTTGGTGCCCCACAGGTACGGCACCGCGTATTCGTTGCCGGGGTCGTTTTCTTTCAGGCGCTCGAGCAATTGCGGGCTGAGGTTTTTGAAGTTGGGCAAGAGGCTCTTGTCCAGCTTCTGGAACACCCCGGCGCGAATCTGCCGGCTAAGGAAGTGGTTGCTCGGCACGACGACGTCGTAACCGGTGCGCCCGGCCAGCAGCTTGCCTTCCAGGGTTTCGTTGGAGTCGAACACGTCGTACACCGGGTTGATGCCGGTTTCCGCCTTGAAGTCTTTCAAGGTGGTTTCGCCGATGTAGTCGGTCCAGTTGTAAACGTTCACCACGCCGGCGGCATACACGCCGCCACTGAGCAGCAATACGCTGCTAGCCAACACTGTTTTGATCAGTGAATTGCTCATCGAGTCGCCCTTATCAGGTAGTTGTTGTTTTACACGCTCAGC
This sequence comes from Pseudomonas sp. CC11G, assembly GCF_056174845.1. NCBI lineage: Bacteria > Pseudomonadati > Pseudomonadota > Gammaproteobacteria > Pseudomonadales > Pseudomonadaceae > Pseudomonas > Pseudomonas sp. CC11G. The sequence goes on along the minus strand of NZ_JBWBZC010000013.1, from coordinate 8,681 downwards.
AGCAGGAACTCGCGCTCCCAGGAACTGATGACGCGCTTGTAGTTTTCATGCTCGGCACGCTTCACGGCCACATAGGCTGCCGGGAAACGCTGGCCCAGGTATTCCTTGACCATGGCCGACTGCTCCATGCATTCCAGGGCCTGTTCCAGGGTCAGCGGCAGGCGCAGGTTGCGGCGCTCGTAACCGCGACCCACCACGGGCTCGCTCGGGCTCAGCCCTTCGACCATACCGACGTAACCGCACAACAAGCTGGCCGCCAGGGCCAGATACGGGTTGGCGTCAGCGCCCGGCAGACGGTTTTCCACGCGCATGTTTTGCGGATCGGATTCCGGCACGCGCAGGCCCACGGTGCGGTTGTCTGCGCCCCACTCCACGTTCACCGGCGCCGAGGTGTCGGGCAGGAAGCGGCGGAACGAGTTCACGTTGGGGGCGAACAGCGGCAGAGTTTCGGGAATGTACTTTTGCAGGCCGCCGATATGGGCCAGGAACAGCTCGCTCATGCTGCCGTCTTCGTTGGCGAACACGCTTTTGCCGGTGGTCAAATCAACCACGCTTTGGTGCAGGTGCATGGCACTGCCCGGCTCGCCGGTCATGGGTTTGGCCATAAAGGTGGCGGTCACGTTATGACGCAGCGCGGCTTCGCGCATGGTGCGCTTGAACACGAAAATCTGGTCGGCCAGTTGCAGCGCATCACCGTGACGGAAGTTGATTTCCATCTGTGCGGTGCCTTCCTCGTGAATCAGGGTATCGAGGTCCAGGCCCTGGGCTTCGCACCAGTCGTACATGTCTTCGAACAGCGGGTCGAATTCGTTGGTGGCTTCGATGGAATACGACTGGCGACCGGTTTCCTGGCGACCGGAGCGACCGACTGGCGGCTTCAACGGATAGTCCGGATCCGGGCTGCGCTCGGTGAGGTAGAACTCCATTTCCGGGGCGACGATGGGCTTCCAGTTTTTCGCGGTGTACAGCGCCAACACCTTCTTGAGGATGTTGCGCGGCGACAGGTCGATGGGGTTGCCCATCTTGTCGTAGGTGTCGTGGATCACCTGGGCAGTTGGCTCCAGCGCCCATGGCACAAGGAACACGGCGTTTTCATCGGGGCGGCAATGCATGTCGATATCGGCGGGGTCGAGCAAGTCGTAATAGACGTCGTCATCGACAAAGTCGCCGGTCACCGTTTGCAACAGCACACTCTCGGGCAGGCGCATGCCTTGCTCGGCGAGAAACTTGTTGGTGGGGGAAATCTTGCCGCGAGCGATGCCGCTCAGGTCGGAGACAAGACATTCCACTTCGGTGACTTTGTTGTTATTCAGCCAAGTTTTCAGCTGTTGCAGATCGCCTTTCATAAACCCTCAGGGAGTTGTACTTGAAGGCGCCGAGTCTGCACGGCCGGCAATTGAGGCATCTATCCAGTTTGCGCAAACCGCCCTGCCACTTTTTGGCGCATGCGACGTTTAGTCGCTAAACGGCCAACCTAAGCTCCGCAAACGGCTAAACAATCGCTGGATCGAGCGCAGCCATAATCAGACGCCACTTACATACCCATCTGATAAAAAAGCGGCTCGGGGGAGCGCATGCCGATTAAGGTCCTACAAACACTCGATGTGGACCAACAACGGCTGGCCATCGATGGCTGGCACCAGCACTACGCGCAGATGTCGGCCGGGCGTTTTCACGGCAGCATCGTGCATGCCCAGTGCAACGGCGTAGAGGCCTATGAAGAGCGGATGAACACCCGCGTCGAGCAGCATTTTCATGCTCCCGACAATGCATTGGTGTTCAGCTTCGACATGGCCGATGGCGCTCTCTATTTATTGAACAGCCAGAGCCAGAACACCTGGATCACCCCGGAGAACTACCGCGAGGTGGCGGTGGTGGTCGACCTGAATCTGATGGGCCAGGCGGCCAGCTCCGATTGCCTGGATGGGCTGCTGCTGACGCCGCTTAAATCGCAGCAGAGTCAGGTGTTCAGTTCGTGGTTGAGCTATGTGCTGAACAAGCTCTCGGCGACGCCGGGTGCGAGCCTGGACGCCAACCTGTCGCGGCAGTTGGTGGATGACTGTTTATTTGTGCTGGATTGTTCGTCGCGCTCGCTGGATCAACCCAAGCAACGGCGGCTGGCTGAAGACCGGCGGATTGTGAGTCAGGTGTTCGAGTTGGCCAGTGCGTATCCGGAGGACAATTTCAATGTGTTGGAATTGGCTACGGCGGCTGGGGTGACGGTGCGGCAGTTGCAGCATTCGTTTACGCAGTTCACTGGGATCACGCCCAGTGCGTGGTTACGGTTGCGGCGGTTGAATGCGGCACACCGGGATCTGGCGCTGGCGGCGCCGGAGGAGACGACCGTGGCTGAAGTGGCGATGCGCTGGTCGTTCTGGCATTTGGGGCGGTTTTCGGAGGCGTATAGGGGGTTGTTTGGGGAGCAGCCTAAGTGCACGTTGCAGCGGAGGGGCGGCTGAGCCGCGGTGCTACCTGCCGTTTGCTTTCGGGCGTAGGTGTTCTTCTTTACCGCGTGTGCTGGGCGTTTTTGTTTCGCGCCTTACGCGCGAGTCACTTTTTAGCAGTCGCCCTAAAAAGTAACCAAAAACGGCTTGCCCCTACCTGGGGTCTCCGCTGCGCTCCGACTTCCCTCGCTCCGTCGCTGCTCCAGGGGCCGGGCTGAGGGCCATCCATGGCCCCATCCCTCTCCGCGGCTCCCGGCCGCTACGACCCCTTACGCAACGACTCCGCTCGGCCTGGCGCTAAAGGGGCGGGCAAATCAAAAGCCAGATCAAATGCCCCTCTCCCCCGGCCCCTCTCCCGCACGCGGGCGAGGGGTGACGTATGGCGACCGCCTCACTCCGATTTTGCCCCCTCTCCCGCTTGCGGGAGAGGGTTGGGGTGAGGGGCACTTGATCTGGCTTTTGATCTTGATCTGCCCGCCCCTTGAGCGCAGGCCGAATAGAATCGTTGTGGAGGGGGTTGAGCGGCATGGATGCCGCGAGAGGCACGATGGGCCAGGGACGGCCCGTCGTGGCGTGCCCCCGGAGCAACGACGCAGCGAGGGAAGTTTTCACGCAGTGAAAACCCAAGGTGGGGGCAAGCCGTTTTTGGTTACTTTTTAGGTGGTCCGGCATACCGGCGACTGCTAAAAAGTGACTCGCGCGTAAGGCGCGAAACAAAAACGCCCAGCGCACGCGGTAACGAAGGAGCACACAAAACCTATGCAACACAGAAAACAAAAAACCCGCCGAAGCGGGTTTTTCTCAGACCATCCCAACATCCTGTCGGTAGCCATCATGGCAATGGTCGATCGTCCCTGATCCTGAAGCACTCCCTGTGCTCCAGTGACGGTTAAAGATTAAGCCCCGTCCTACAGACATAAAAGGCGATATCAGAGCCAGCCTCTGTAAGCATTTCGCTATAGCGAAGCAGCCAATCACCGACACCGCCCGCCACCAAGCGCTCGCTCGGGCTAAAACCGGGCAGCCGCGCTAGCCGGTGCACCCAAGCGAAACGGTGCTACTACGGCCTGGCACTGTCTCTCCACCAACAGCAGTCCAACAACCTGCACGCCAATCAGGCGTATGCCCGGCGTATTTGTCTTGCCGCCTGACGGATATGCCGCAAAAAACCGCACCAACGGTCTAAAAAACCCAGGCTTGTCATCGTTTAGTAGCAGCAGGGACTTTTACTGCACAGCAAGGGTGCATGAATGTCGCTGGCGGCCACGGAACGCGGGAGGCGACGCGGTATTTTTTCGCTTACAAAGCGACCGTTGATCGGACGACGAAATGGAAAAACTCCGGAACAAATGCCGAAAAATCAATCCAACGAAAGTCGAGTCAAAACGTGACCTGGCAGGGCGCCAGCATGAAGTTAGGCCCCATAAAAACGTAATTTCCTTGATGTGTAAGGGACTTATTACAGGTGCAACCGAGAAATATGGCAGGTTGCTACCCCGCGTGGAGAGGCATATGCTCCGCTCCCGCTGTCCGTTATGTAAATTTTTTTTGAACTTTTCAATAAAAATAAACCTAACAAAATCAGCTAGAAATCCTCGCTAATGAGGGGCGCCATGAAAGCGACACATTGCCTCGCTAACATCGGCGGTATGTCATGGCATATTTCGTGCTTCGTGTGAATTAGGTCCTGGTTCGAGTGCGTGGGCAGTTGTAACGCACGCCCCCCAGATATCTCAGCCAGCTTGATTTCGCGAAGTGGAGTGATCGGTCTATGGAAAGACTTAGCACCACACAGCCGGCCTGGTACCTCTTGCAATGCAAGGCGCGCCAAGACAGTCGAGCTGAGGACAATTTGCTTCGGCAGAACTATGTGACCTTCCGGCCGCAGCTGGTGACCCAACGCGTGTTGCGTGGCAAACAGCAAGGCGTGCTCGAATCACTGTTCCCGGGCTACCTATTTATCCAGTTGACCCACGAGGACAACTGGTCTGCGCTGCGCTCCACGCGCGGAGTCAGCCGCATCGTCAACTTCAACCACGGCCCCGCCACGGTCGCCAACCAGGTGATCGAACATTTGCGTGCGCGCTGTTCGGGTGAAGTGCCCAGCCAGATGTTCCAGCCGGGCGACAAGTTGCAAATCATCCAGGGGCCCCTGAGCACGCTGGAAGGCATCTTCCTGACGATGGATGGCACCGAGCGGGTGATGATCCTGTTGCAGTTGTTGAGTCGCGAACAGCCGGTTCGCGTGCCCTTGAGCCATATCAAGAGCGCTTGAAAGCACGGCAATACGCACTGAAAAACGCTTTACCGAAACTGCTTTTCCACCACATTGACGTGCCGCGTTATCAAGGACCATACGTGTAACCTTGGGGCGGTAGCGTGGGAGAAAGCGGTTTAGCTCGTGATTCGGCAGCCCTGCCGAGTAACCGTCATCTTGCACAAGGACCGCCCCATGCGTGCGCTTCACCTCACCGCCCTGCTGCTTTGCCTGACCGCCACCGCCGCCCACGCCGACGCCACCTCGCAGGCACCCTGCCTGTGGCGAACACGCCCTTGATCGCCGCAGACGAAGCCGGTGACAACAGCGGCACCGGCACCCCCGACGGCGATAACGCCGGCACCGGCAGCAGCACGAAGACCGCCAGTCCAAGTTGATACGGAGTTGGCATAACGTTGATGAAACCATTTGCCAACGCCATGCACTAAGCGAAGCGGCATCGTTTCACCGAATGCCCTGACGCGCGCTTCGCGCAGGAATGAACACAGCAAGGACTCCGCATGAAATCGATCCGTCGGCTAGCCCTAACGCTTGCAGCCCCGACCATAATCCCCGCCTCGGCATGGGCTCTAGAGCCCCAAAGCGTCGATGTCTTCGGCCTGCAATTCACCCCTACCCTGGCGGTGAAAGAAAGCTACGACGATAACTTCCGTGAACTGGAACACCACAAAGAGTCGTCCTGGATTACCAGCATCACGCCGACCTTCGAACTGCTGGCTGAAGACCGCAACAGCGCCTATCGCCTGACCTACGAAGCGGATAGCGATATCTATCACGATGACTCCGACGCCTCGAACACCGACCACAAGGTGTTGCTCGAAAGCGTTATGGAATTCACTTCGAGCCAGCGCCTGAAACTGGAGGCCGGCTACAAGAAAATCGAGGAAACCAGCGACACTGCCGTCGCTGAAGAAAACGACAAGTACCACGCCAGCCATGTGGGTGGCGTGTACACCATCGGTTCGGCCAAAGCGGATAACCGCCTGGACTTCGGCGCCAATTACGAAGAGCTGCGCTACGACAACAGCGGCGATATCAACGCCGACGAAGAGCGCGACACCACGGCGCTGAACACCGTCTGGTACCACCGCCTCGGCGGCTCGACCAACTCGCTGGTGGAACTGCGCCACAGCAAATTCGACTACGTGCTCAAAGACAGCCCGCGCAACAGCACCACTGATGCCGTGCTGGTCGGTGGCACCTGGGATGCCACGGCCAAAACCACCGGCAAGCTGCGCGTGGTTATGCCAAGAAAGACTTCGATGACAACAGCCGCGATGACCTGAGCAGCCCCATGTGGGAAGTCGGCGTCGACTGGCTGCCGCTGACCTATTCCAAGTTCAGCCTCACCACCACCCGCGCGTTCGACGAAGGTGACGATGGCTCCGATGCCATCAAGAACACCAGCACCTCGCTGCCTGGGCGCACGGCTGGACTGAACGGGTGACCTCCACCGTGAAGTACGAATTCGGCACCAAGGACTACGAAGGCCAGGACCGCTCCGATGACCTCTCCGCCATCGGTTTGAGCGTCAGCTACAAGATGCGCCGCTGGCTCGACGTTGCCGTGGGTTACACCCACCGCGAAGACGACTCCAACGCCGCCGAGCAAGCTTTAAACGCAACATCTACATGATCAGCCTGACCGGCAGCCTTTGAGATATCACCTTGAGCCTATCTATGATTCGCAGACTTGTTCTCTCGCTGATGACCCTGGTTTTCTGCCAACTGGCCGTAGCGGCCGACGCTATTGAATCCGGCGGTCAATACCAGCTCGCTTCCGGCGATGTGGTGCGCATCCAGGTGTACGGCGAACCGGACCTGAGCTTTGACGAAATCCGCCTGAATGACGCGGGCACGTTCACCTACCCCTTCGTTGGCCAGATCAACGCCAAGGGCAAGACGCCGAACCAGATCGAAGACCTGATCGCCAACAAGCTTAAAGACGGCTACCTCAAAGATCCCAAGGTAACCGTAGCTGTGGTCACCTACCGCGAGTTCTACATCAGCGGCGAAGTACAAAAACCTGGTGGTTATCCGTACCAGCCGGGCCTCACCTTGCAACGCGCCATCGCCCTTGCCGGTGGTTTGACGGAGCGTGCTTCGACCAAGCGCGTGACCATCATGCGTGGCACTGGTGAAACCCGTCAGGGCGATAAAGCCACTCTCGACACCGCCATTCTTCCTGGCGACACCATCACCATCGAGCAAGGTTTTTTCTGATGAATGATCTGCAGCGCATTACCCCAGAACGAGTCTTGCCCTTTCGTAGCCACAACGAAGATGAAGATGTCATCGACTTGAAAAAGCTGGGCGACACGCTCTGGCAAGCCAAGTGGAACATCCTCGCGCTGATCGTCATCGTCACCATGCTGGCCGTGGTGGCGGTGCTGAACCTGACCCCGCAGTACCGCGCCGGCGCTGTGCTTATGATTGAAGACAAGCACCCACCGGTGCTGTCGTTCAGCCAGATTCTCGACACCACCGACGGTGGCAGCGAGTACCTGCAAACCCAGCTCGCCCTCCTCCAGTCGCGCGGCCTGGCCGAGCGCGTGGTGCGCAAGCTGAACCTGACCGACGAGCCGCTGTTCGACCCTCGCCAGCATGCCAAATCGGCCTTCAATCCGAAGGAAATTCTGCGCAAGATTGGCGTGGCCGACCTGATTCCTGGCCTGGTGCCGGAAGAAGACCCGAATGCCGGGCCGACTGAAGAGCAAGTGTTCGACACCGTTACTCAGCGCCTGCGTGAAGAAATCGAGCCGCAACTGCTGGGCAAGAGCAAGCTGCTGGCCGTGAGTGTGGAAATTCCCGACCCGGTGCTGGCGGCCAAAATCGCCAACGCCATGGTTGAAGGCTTTATCGAAAGCCAGCTGGACGCCAGCCTGGACACCTCACTGGCGACCACCAACTGGATGAACTCGCGCCTGGAAGAATTGCGCGGCAAATTGAAAACCGCTGAAGACACCCTGCAGGCCTACCGCGAACGCGAAGGCTTGGTGGATGTCGACGGCGTAGCAACCATCAGCGCCAACGAGCTATCGGCCACTGGCACCCGGATGATTGATGCCCGCCGCGCACGTGCTGAAGCAGAAAGCCAGTACCGTCAGGTGCAGAGCCTGAGCACCTCCGGCGACCTAGAGCGTCTGGCCAGTGTGCCGGCCGTATTGGGTCACCCGCTGATTCAACAGTTCAAAGCCGACGTAGCCCGTGCCCAGGCCAAAGTGGAAGAGATGTCGCGCCGCTATGGCGACAAGCACCCGGCCATGGTTGCCGCGCGCTCCGACCTCTCCGCGGCCACCGCCAGCCTGCAGGCGCAGGTGCAATTGGTGGTTGCCGGTATCGAACGTAACTACCAACTGGCCAGGCCAACGAAAGCTCGCTGCGCTCCTCGTTCAACAGCAACAAGGCGCAGATCCAGGACATCTCCCGCAAGGAGTTCAAGCTGCGCGAACTGCAACGTGAAGTGGACACCAACCGTTCACTCTACGAAACCTTCCTCACCCGCTTGAAAGAAACCGCTGCCACCTCGGACATGAACTCGGCCAACGCCCGTATCGTTGACCGCGCCATTGTGCCGACCAAGGCGAGCAAGCCACGCAAGTCGCTGATCGTCGGCATTGCAGCGGTACTCGCCGCCGTGATGGGCATCGGCCTGACCTTGCTGTTCGAAGCCCTGAACAACAGCTTCAAGAGCACCGAAGACGTCGAAAGCAAACTCAATGTACCGGTACTCGGCGTGGTGCCTCTGGTACCGAAGAAGAACCGTCATCAGGTGGCGCATCTGTTCGAAGACAACGTCAACAAGGCGTTTCAGCGAATCGATTCGAACCCTGCGTACCAGCCTGGTACTTACCGACCTCGACAGCCCACGCAAGATTGTTCTGGTCACCTCCTCCGTACCAGGCGAGGGCAAGAGTTCGATCGCCAGCAACCTGGCGTTCTCGGTGGCGCACATTGAAG
>NZ_JBWBZC010000012.1:0-174681 GCF_056174845.1 Pseudomonas sp. CC11G | reverse complement strand
CGTTTCTGTATGCCACCACCCTGGCGGTAGTACTGAGCACGCGCAAAACCCAGCAGGATCGCTCGACCCCAAGCCCATTTCACGGGCAACCCCATTCGATTCAGCCAGGCGGTGAGTTACACAGATGGTGAATTCGAATCAGGCGAGCGACAAGAAGTCTCGCGCAGATCTGCTCTTTGTTTACATGGCCTACACCCTGCGTTACGTCTACCTGCTGTTGCTGATTCCCTTCTACGGGCGGGTGTTGGGGGTGGAAGGTTATGGCGTGGTGTTGGCGACCATGTCGCTGATGACCATCACCTGGCGGTTTGTCGAATGGGGTTTTACCACCTCGGGCATCCGTGAAATTGCACCCCTGGGACCGGAGCGTTACGCCGGCCTGGTGGGTCGTCATATCAGCGCACGCACCTTGCTGGCCGTGCTGGGCGTGGTGGGCGGTGCCGGGGCGATCATGCTGTCGCCGGTGCTGCACGCCCACCCACTGACGGCCGTTGCCGGCGTGGCGCTGGGGATCGTTTCGGCGTTCAACCTGGGCTGGTATTTCGCCGGCACCCATCGCCCACGCAGTGCGGTAAAACTCGAAGTGCTGGGGTTTGCCGTCAGCTTGGTGCTGGTGTTCAGCATGGTCCGTGACCAGAACGACAGCGCGCTGGTGCTGCTGGCACTGCTGGGCTCGGGCCTGGTGGCCTCCGTGCCGGCTACTGGATGATCCGCAAGGAAATTCGCGGCGCACGGTTCAGCATCAAAGACGGCAGCGCGCTGGTGCGCTCGGCCAGCACCATGTTCCTGTACACCGGTACCTCTACCCTGCTGGTGGCCTCGTCCACCTACATACTGAGCATTCTCTCCACCACGGCCGAAGTCGGTTCCTTCGGGGCGGCAGAGCGCCTGGTGGGTGTGGGCCTGGCCCTGATGGGGCCGGCCGGCCAGGTGTTCGTACCGAAGATTTCCAAGCTGTTTCTGGAAGATGAAAACCAGGCCTTCGTGGTCATCCGCAAAGGCATGTTGCTGATTGTGGGCATGGGGGTTGCAGGTTTGGCATGCAGCCTGGCGCTGGCACCCTGGGTGGTGCCGCTGATCTTCGGCCCGGGCTTCGAAAAGAGCGTAGGCATTTTGCAATGCATGGCGTTTCTGTTCCCGATCAGCGCCTTCAATCTGGTGGTGAGTTTTTACGTGCTGATTCCCCAGCACAAGGAAAGTGTTCTGGCAAAAGTTGTGTTGGTCGGCGCGGCGCTGAGCCTTATCTGCGCCATCCCTCTGGGTATGCAATACGGTGGTATGGGCATGGCTTTTGCCCGTATTGGGGGTGAGTTGATCGTGTGTGTAAGCCTGACTTACTACTGCTGGAAAATGGGCATTCTGGCTCGTATCTTCAACGTTAAAAAATGATGGATTTTCCAATGAAGGCATTCGTCGTAATCGCCACAAAAGGCCGCAGCAAAGAAACCTATACCTTGCTGGAGTACCTTGACCGTCAAACGGATATACCGGCGCACGTGGTGATAGTGGGCAGTGAAGTAAAAGATGTCGAAGGCCTGGAGGCGCACCCATCGGTGACTGAAGGCCGGGCCAATATTCTGCTGTCCCGCGCGGGCCTGACCATCCAACGCAACGTGGGCCTCGATGCCCTGACCGAGAAAGTGGCCGGTCTGGAGGCCAAGGACTGGTTCGTCACCTTCTACGACGACGACTTCCGCCCCGCGCCCAACTGGCTGGAAAGTGCAGGCCTGGCCCTGCAGGAAGCGCCCCATATCGTGGGCATCACCGGTAACGTGCTGGCCGATGGGGTGAACAGCGAATTCGGCGTCTCGGAAGACGATGCCGCGCGCTACATCAGCGGGGAAAAGCCGGCTGAAAGCCACTGGTCGTTCGCCCACAAGGTGAAACCGCTCACCGGCTTGTACGGTTGCAACATGGCCTACCGCGGCACCGTGGCCACGGCGCTGCGGTTCGATGAAAACCTGCCGATGTATGGCTGGCAGGAAGACTTCGATTACTCCAGCCGCGCCCGCCAGTACGGCGAAGTGGTGTTGATGCCAACCTGCCGAGGCGTGCACCTGGGCGTGAGCTCGGGGCGTACCAGTGGTGTGCGCTTTGGTTACTCGCAGATCGCCAACCCGATTTTCCTCGCCCGCAAAGGCTCCATGACCTGGCGCACTGCAGCCAAACTCATGTCCAAGAACTTCATCGCAAATATGGCAAAAACCTTGCTGATGATTCGCATCAAAGACTTTCCGGGACGTCTGAAGGGGAACTTTCAAGCCGTTCGCGATCTGATAACCGGCAAGCTCAATCCCTTGCACGTATTGGACATTTAAAGCTGTAACACGCCCGCGCGTATAACAACAAAGATCCTCTTCGCGACATGCCGACCGATGTTCTTCGGCCCGGCGTGTCGCCGGAAGCTATTCACCTATTGCCATCACGCGAGCCCAGTACCACGGGCTCACCTCGAAACTTGTAAGCAGTATTGCGCCGCGGATCTTGCGGCCCGATTTGCATGTTCAGCACTTACAAAAGGAGATTTACATGGCGACCGCAGCAGTGACCTGCCTGCCACAACCTGCGAGCAAAATCGGGATTGATGGAGACGCCTTGCGTAAACCCCTTTCCGGTGTCGGCCAGTACGTTTTTAACTTGTGCAAAGAGCTCGACCGTCTGCTGCCCTCAGCAACTTTTTTTGTGTATACCCGCCTGGCCCCGGAAAACGTTGCGCTGCCATCTGAGCGCTGGATAGTGCGCCAGGAACCTAAACCGCTGGCGCGAAAAATACCGTCGTTCGCGTGGCTGAAAACCCGCGGCGCCGCCCTGGCCCGCGGCGACAATCTCGATGTGTTCTGGGCCGGCCGCACCATTCACCCGGGCAAGAACGTCGCCCGGCGCACCGTGGTCACGGTGCACGACCTGAACCACCGCCTGGTGCCGAAAACCATGGAGTGGTCCACCCGCCTTTCGCACATGCTCTGGTTCGATCGCGATGTGCGCAGCGCCGATGCCGTCTTCACCAACTCCCAGGGCACCTCCGATCGTTTGCTGCACTGGGTAGGCCGCGCGGCCGATAGGGTCATTCACCCAGGCGTGCGCCCGGACTTCCACCCGATGGATGTAGGTGATCGCGAAATAGCCGAACAGGCGCTCGCGCCACGGGGCATTCGCCCGCCCTACCTGCTGGCCGTGTCGACCCTGGAGCCGCGCAAGAACATCGGCATCCTGGTCAGTGCCTTCGTCAAGCTCAAGGAAGCCGGCCTGCTGCATGACCACCAACTGGTGCTGGTCGGCGCCAAGGGCTGGCAGAACAAAGAGCTCGCACAAAAAATTAGCGACAACGCGGCACTCGGCATTGTCCTACCCGGGTACGTACCCGATGAGCTGATGCCGGCCGTGTTCGCCCTGGCCGATGTGCTGGTGATGCCGTCGTTGTATGAAGGGTTTGGCATGCCGGTTCTCGAGGCACGCGCCGTGGGTACGCCCGTGATCGTGTCGGACATCCCGGAGCTCAAGGAAGCGGCCGATGGCCAAGGGCACGTGGTGGTGCCGGATCTGGGCGGGATCGAAACCGCGCTGAAACAGATGCCTGTGGTGCCAGTGGAAGATCGACAGCGGGCCTACGGTGAAATCTTCACCTGGTCCAAGTCGGCGCAACGCATGGTGGACATGTTGTTACCGGCGTAACCCGAGCCCGCTGTTTGAATTCGTCGACTTTCTTCTCTGCACCCGACGCTCGCTTTTAGCGGTGTCACCCGGTTCTGCGTCGGCAGTTGAATTTATTTATTTTTCTGGAAGACACCATGGTCAAGTCCGCTCTGAAATACGTTTGGCGCAATCTGGGAATCAGGACGATGTACCTGGACGCTCAATATCGAGCCCTCTTGAAGGAATGGCATAACGACAAGGATGCCAAGCCGTGGCCACGCTCCGAGGCGGCCCCGGTGGTATTGATCATTCCGCCAGACCCTGCCCTGCTCACCGCCTCCAAGGGCGATGAAGCCATGCTGTCGGTGGTCACCACCTACTTCAAACGCAAGTGGCCGACGGTGCAGTTCATCGTCGCCACCGCCGAAGACGAAGCCGACAAATGCGCCCGCGCGCTGGGCACCGAGCCACTGCGGATTCTCGATGAAAAGCTGAGCTTGAAGCAGTCGTTGGCCATGCTTGAGGGTCGTAACATCTGCGCCAGCGTCACGGTCGGCGCCGACGTGCTCGACGGCAGTTACAGCCAGGCCTTTTCCGGCAAGCTGATCATGCTCACCGGCATGCTCGCACGCCGGGGTGTGGACTGCGTGGTCACCGGTTTCAGCGTCAGCGAAAAGCCGTACGGCAAGCTCAAGTTCCTGCTCGACGAATTCAGCCACGACGTGGTGTTCAACCTGCGCGACCCGCTGTCGTTCAGCCGCTTCCAGAAACTGACCACGGCTAACGCCAAACTGGTGGCTGACCTGGCGTTTCTGCTGGAACCGCAAAACGACACCGACCCGGTGCAACAGGCACGCACCTGGATCGACAGCCAACATGCCCAGGGCCGCAAGGTGATCGGCCTGAACATGCACCCGCTGCTGCTCGACCTGCAGGAGCGCCAGGACATTCACCGCGTGGTGGAGAAGTTCTCCAGCGTGGCCAAGGACCTGATTCAGACCCAGGGCATCAGCGTGCTGCTGATCGACCACGACTTCCGTGGCGATTCGGCCGACTACCACTGCCTCGACCCACTGGAAAAAACCCTGGCCGGCGATACCGCCGCCTTCACCTTCCGCCCAGAAACGCGCCTGAGCGCCGCCGAACTCAAAGGTGTGGCCGGTTACCTGGACGGCATCGTCAGTGGTCGCATGCACCTGATGATCGCCTCGTGCGGCGCCGGTACCCCGGTGTTCGGCATCGAGTACAAGGGCAAGATGAGCGGCCTGATGAAGCACTTCCAGATGGACACCAGCAACCTTTCCAACGCCCACGAAATCATGAATGACCCAGCTGCGTTCAAGGCCAAGCTGCTGCGCTTTATCGACAACCTCAGCGCCACCAAGCAGCAACTGACCGACAACAAAACCGAGATCAAACGCCTTTCTTCCCTGAACTTTGCGAAGTTCGCATGAGCCTTAGTTGCCAACTTTTCATTCAGTCTCGGACAGGAAGCAACACGTGCCCTATGTAAATGCGCGATTCCTCACGCAAGCCATGACCGGTGTGCAACGTTACTCCCTGGAGGTCAGCCTGCAACTGCGTGAGCAGATGCCGGAGATCCGGTTCGTTGCCCCGCGCAATATTGTTCAACATGAAGCCGCCGAGGCCCTGGGCGTTGAGCTGATCGGCTCGCGTACCGGGCATGCCTGGGAACAGCTTGATCTGCCCAAATTCTTGCGCAGTAAAGGCTCGCCGCTGTTGGTCAACCTGGCCAACACCGCGCCCCTGCTCTACAGCAACAAACTGTCGACGCTGCATGACATCGCCTTCGAGCGCTTCCCGGAAAACTTCTCCTGGAAGTTCCGCCTGGCCTACCAACTGGCCACCCCGCGCACCATCAAAACCTCGAAAAAGGTGCTGACGGTCAGTGAGTTTTCCAAGCAGGAAATCTGCGCGGTGTACAAGGTGGCGCCGGAAGGTGTGGTGGTTGTGCCTAACGCGGTATCCGGCGAGTTCAAACCAGAGCCCCATGACGTGGCCGAGCCGTACTTGCTGGCGGTGTCTTCACTGAACACGCAGAAGAATTTCCACGGCCTGGTCGATGCGTTCAGCGCGCTGCAACAAAGCAGCCATAAGCTCTACATCGTCGGCTCCCTGAACAAGAATTTCGCCGACCCCGGGTTGGTGAAAAAGATCGAAACCGATAGCCGTATCAAGCTGCTTGGCCGCGTCAGTGATGAAGAGCTGGTGCGGTTGTACAGTGGGGCGTCGGCCTTTATCTATCCATCGTTCTACGAAGGCTTCGGGCTACCCGTATTGGAGGCGCAAGCCTGTGGTTGCCCGGTAATTGCGGCCAATGCCGCAAGCCTGCCGGAAGTCTGTGGTGATTCGGCGCTGTACTGCTCGCCCTATGACGTGCAGGACATTGCCAAACAAATACAGACGCTTATTTCCAGCCCGGAGCTGGCGCAATCCCTGCGTGAAAAAGGGCGCGCCAATATCCAGCGCTACAGCTGGGCAGCATCGGCCTCACGCCTTCTACAGGTGATAAGGGAGTTTCAATGAAAGTCGCAATCATCCATTACTGGTGGCTCAGCAATCGTGGCGGCGAAGCGGTGTGTTCGGCCTTGGTCGAACTGTTCCCGTACGCCGACCTGTATATCCACGTGTGCAACGAAGACGTAGTGCGCAAAGCGTTGCCCAGTACGTTTACCGGCACCATCAACACCACGTTTATCTCGCGCCTGCCCGGGGCGAAAAAGCACTATCAGAAGTACCTGCCGTTTATGCCGATGGCCCTCGAGCAACTGGACCTGTCGGCCTACGACCTGATTCTTTCCAGCGAATCGGGCCCGGCCAAAGGCGTGGTCACCCGCCCGGACGCGGTGCATATCTGCTACTGCCACTCGCCGATGCGTTACGTCTGGGACATGTACCACGAGTACCTCTCCGGCGCCGGCCGCCTGATCCGCACCCTGTTCCCGTTCGTGTCGCACTGGTTGCGGGTATGGGATCGCTTGTCGGCCGACCGTGTTGACCAGTTCATTGCCAACTCCAACTTCGTGGCCCAGCGCATTCGCAAGTTCTACCGCCGCGATGCCGAAGTGATTTACCCGCCGGTAAACACCACCGAGTTCAGCCCGAATGAAGAGCGCGGCGACTTCTACCTGTGCCTCGGCCAACTGGTGGCGTACAAGCGCGCTGACCTCGCCGTGGAAGCCTTCAACCAGCTCGGCTTGCCGCTGGTGGTAGTCGGTGAAGGGGAGATTTTCGAGAAGCTCAAGGCCATCGCCAAACCCAACGTGAAACTGATGGGCCGCCAGCCCTTCCCGGAAATCAAGGACCTGCTGCAACGTTGCCGCGGCCTGATTTTCCCGGGCATGGAAGACTTCGGCATTGTGCCGGTGGAAGCCATGGCAGCAGGCGCTCCGGTTATCGCCTACGGTAAAGGCGGCGCCCTGGAAACAGTGATCAACGGCAAGACCGGCATCCTGTTCCCGGAGCAGACGGTGGAGTCCCTGATTCAAGCGGTGCAGCAAGTGGAAAGCGGCGCGGTCACCTTCGACCCGGCGACCTTGCATGCGCACGCAGCCACCTTCGACAAGAGTATCTTCAAGCAGCGCATTCAAGCGTTTGTCGATGACGCGTTGCTGGGTTCCGGCCCGGCCGTACAACGCACCCCCCACGCCACTGCACGTCCAGCCCTTACTGAATGACGGCAACAAGGAGGTCTATCATGCTTTTACCTATCATCATGGCTGGCGGTTCTGGCTCACGTCTGTGGCCACTGTCGCGGCAACTCAACCCAAAACAATTCCTGCAGTTGGCCGATGCCCAGCTGTCGATGTTGCAGGCCACCATTGCCCGTTTGAAGGGCCTGGATATCGCCCTGCCGCGTCTTATCTGCAATGAACAACACCGCTTCCTCGCCGCTGAACAGCTGCGCCAGCTGGACATGGAGAAATCCAACATCCTGCTGGAACCGGTCGGCCGTAACACCGCCCCGGCCATCGCACTCGCCGCGCTGCAAGCCGTGGCCGACGGGCAAGACCCGCTGCTGCTGGTGCTGGCTGCCGACCACCTGATCAAAGACGTCGACGCCTTCCACACTGCCGTGCGCACGGCCATGCCACTGGCTGAAGCCGGCAAACTGGTGACCTTCGGCATCGTGCCGGATCACCCGGAAACCGGTTACGGCTATATCGAGAAAGGCACGCCGAACGGCGCAGGCGGTTTCGCCGTTAGCCAGTTCGTCGAGAAGCCGGACCTGGCCACCGCCACCGACTACCTCAAGAGCGGCGACTTCCTGTGGAACAGCGGCATGTTCCTGTTCCGCGCCAGCCGCTACCTGCAAGAGCTCGAGCGCTTCGCCCCGGCGATTCTCGACGCCTGCAAGAAGTCGTTGGCCGGCGGCCAGCTCGATCTGCACTTCACCCGTGTGGATGCCACTGAATTCGCCCTGTGCCCGGACGACTCCATCGACTACGCCGTGATGGAAAAAACCGCCGACGCCGTGGTGGTGCCGCTGGATGCCGGTTGGAGCGATATCGGCTCCTGGTCGGCGCTGTGGGACGTCAGCGACAAGGACGAACACGGCAACGTGCTCAAGGGCGACGTGCTGCACCACGCCAGCACCAACACCTATGTGCATGCCAGCAGCCGTCTGGTGACCCTGGTGGGCGTTGAAGACCTGGTGATCGTCGAAACCAAGGACGCGATCATGGTGGCGCACAAAAACAACGTGCAAGACGTGAAGAAAATCGTCGAGCAGCTGAAAGAGAGCGGCCGCAAGGAACACATCAACCACCGTGAGGTGTACCGCCCCTGGGGTGTGTATGACTCCATCGACGACGGCCACCGCTATCAGGTGAAACGCATCACCGTGAAGCCGGGCGCCAAGCTGTCGGTGCAGATGCACCACCACCGCGCCGAGCACTGGATTGTGGTGAGCGGCACGGCCAAGGTTACCAACGGCGACACCACCTTTTTGGTCACCGAAAACCAGTCCACCTACATCCCGATCGGCCAGGTTCACGCCCTGGAGAACCCCGGTGTAATTCCCCTTGAACTGATCGAAGTGCAATCCGGTCCGTATCTGGGCGAAGACGACATCGTGCGGTTCGAAGACAAATACGGCCGCGCCTGATCCCCTCAGGTTGTCCGTAGCCACGCCGGTGCCCCGCACCGGCGTTCGGCCTCGAAGGCAGTCGCCTTACAGCACCTATGAATTGAAGGATGGAACAGATGAACTGCGCCGTGATTTTTGGTGGCTCGGGTTTTATTGGCGTGTTCTTCGCCAAACAACTCCTCGCCCAAGGTGGTTACGACAAGGTCTACCTGTTCGACAGAGAGCAGGTCACCCAGAAACCTTTCCCCTACCGTGCTCGCCTGGTGCATGAAAGCGCCGAAATCGTCGAGATCAACGGTGACGTGCGCCAGCCCATCAGCTGGAAGCCGGAAGAAACCGTGGCCCTGATCGCCAACTTCGCCGCCGTGCACAGAGAGCCCGGCCACGAAGATTACGAATACTACGAAACCAACCTGCTGGGCGCCGAGCACGTGACGGCCTGGGCCGAGCAAGTGGGTTGCAACGATGTGATTTTCACCAGCTCCATCTCGCCCTACGGGCCGAGCGAAGAGCAGAAAGACGAACGCACCCTGCCGGTACCGGCCACCGCATACGGCGGCTCGAAACTGGCAGCAGAAAAGATTCACCAGACCTGGCTCGCCGCCGACAAGGCTAACCGTCACCTGGTAATCGTGCGCCCTGGCGTGGTGTTCGGGCCGGGCGAAGGCGGCAACGTTTCGCGCCTGGTGAAAGCGGTGATCAAGCGTTACTTCTTCTACATGGGCAACCGCACCACGCGTAAAGCTGGCACCTATGTGAAAGAACTCTGCGTAGCCATGCTCTGGGTATTGGCGCGGCAGAAAGAACAAGGCGGCCACTTCTCCTTGTTCAACATGACCATGAACCCCGGCCCGTCGATTTCCGAATACGTGGACACCGTGTGCTCGGTGGCTGCTATCGAACGCAAAGTGCCGGCCGTGCCCTACCCGCTGCTGCTGGGTGTGGCCTACAGCATCGATGCCATTGCCCGGCCGCTGGGGATCAAACACCCGTTCAGCCCGGTGCGCATTCGCAAGCTGGTGCGTTCGAACAATGTGTTGCCGCATTTTCTTGTAGAAAACGGCTACCCCTACCAATACAGCCTGGCCACGGCCTTCGCTGACTGGAAAACCAGCTGCCCGGATGAGTGGCGCTAAGCAAAGGCGGGATGCCCCATGAGCGAAACTATTCTGGTCACCGGTGGCGCCGGTTATATCGGCTCCCACACCACCCTGGCGCTGCTGGAAGCAGGCTATGACGTGGTGGTACTCGACAACCTGTGCAACAGCTCCCCGGAGTCGTTGCAACGGGTGGCACAAATCTGCGGCAAGCAGGCTGAATTTATCCAGGGCGATATCCGTGACCGGGTATTGCTCGATGAGTTGTTCGCCTCGAAAAACATCAGTGCCGTGCTGCATTTCGCGGGCTTGAAAGCCGTTGGCGAAAGCGTGGCCAAACCGTTGGCGTATTACGAAAACAACGTGGCCGGCAGCGTCACGCTGTGCCAGGCCATGGCCCATGCCGGCGTGTACCGGTTGGTGTTCAGCTCGTCGGCCACGGTGTATGGCGAGCCGACCCAGATGCCGATCAGCGAAGCCTTCCCCACCGGCATCCCGACCAACCCGTACGGGCGCTCGAAGCTGATGGTCGAAGAGCTGCTGCAGGACCTGGCGCGCTCCGAACCGAAGTGGAGCATTGCCCTGCTGCGTTACTTCAACCCGGTGGGCGCGCACCGCAGCGGGCTGATTGGTGAAGACCCCAATGGCATTCCCAACAACCTGCTGCCGTATATCAGCCAGGTGGCCATCGGCAAGCTCAAGCAGCTGTCGGTATTTGGCAACGACTACCCCACCGTCGACGGCACCGGGGTGCGCGATTACATCCACGTCGAAGACTTGGCTGACGGCCATCTGAAAGCCTTGCAGACGATTGCCGGTACCGGTGGCGTGAAGATCTGGAATCTCGGCACCGGCCAGGGTTACAGCGTGCTGCAGATGGTGCAGGCCTTCGAGAAAGCCAGCGGTCAGCCCGTGCCCTACCAACTGGTGCCACGCCGCCCAGGTGATATTGCCGAGTGCTGGGCCGACCCGGCCAAGGCGGCAACTGAGCTCGGCTGGAAAGCCACCCGCGGCCTGGAAGAAATGATGAGCGACACCTGGCGTTGGCAATCGGCCAATCCGCAGGGGTATGCGCAATAGTCACACGGTCGATGTGGGAGAGGCTTCAGCCTCGATGCTTTTAAACGATCAACAGCATCGAGGCTGAAGCCTCTCCCACAAAAGACCCGCTTGGAACACGCCATTTTCGCAAGGAGCTTCTTATGATCCGCAAATGCCTATTCCCTGCTGCCGGTTACGGCACCCGCTTTCTGCCTGCCACCAAGGCCATGCCGAAAGAGATGCTGCCTATCGTCAACAAGCCGCTGATTCAGTACGGCGTTGAAGAGGCCCGTGATGCCGGTCTGCAACACATGGCCATCGTCACCGGCCGTGGCAAACGCGCGCTGGAAGACCACTTCGATATCAGCTACGAGCTGGAGCACCAGATTCGTGGCACCGCCAAAGAACACTTCCTGGCCGGCACCCGCGAGTTGATCGACGGCTGCACCTTCTCCTACACCCGTCAGGTGGCCATGAACGGCCTGGGCCACGCGATTCTCTGCGGCCAACCGCTGATTGGTGACGAGGCCTTCGCCGTGGTACTGGCAGACGACCTGTGCATCAACCTCGAAGGCGATGGCGTGCTGACGCAGATGATCAAGCTGTACAACCAGTTCCGCTGCTCCATCGTGGCGATTCAGGAAGTACCAGCCGATGAGACCAGCAAGTACGGCGTGATTGCCGGCGAGCTGATCCGCGATGACCTTTATCGCGTGCACAGCATGGTGGAAAAACCGCAACCCGAAGATGCGCCGTCGAACCTGGCCATTATCGGTCGCTACATTCTGACCCCGGATATCTTCGGCCTGATCGCCGACACCGAGCCCGGCAAGAACGGCGAAATCCAGATCACCGACGCGCTGCTCAAACAAGCCAAGGCAGGCTGTGTGCTGGCGTACAAATTCAAAGGCAAACGTTTCGATTGCGGCAGTGCTGAAGGCTATGTGGAAGCGACCAATTTCTGCTTTGAAGAGCTGTATCTGAAAGGCAAATAAGGTCACCCCGCTACGCCGTTCAACGGCGTAGCGGTACAAACGGCGCTCGTGACGCCGAACCTGATGGCACTGTCTCTCGGACGCAAGGTTTACAGGGAATCCCTCTCTGGTAGTAGCCGATCCCGAACAGGCAATACATGAAGAATTCCAATAATAAGTTCCGCAAGGACATAAATGGCCTGCGCGCATGGGCCGTTGTAGCGGTAGTTCTTTTTCATTTTGGTGTTGCCGGGTTTTCCGGCGGTTTTGTCGGTGTAGATGTGTTTTTCGTGATCTCCGGGTTTCTGATGACCGGGATCATTCTGCGCGGTCTGGAGGCCGGTACCGCAGCCGCCCAAGGCGGCGTGCACGGGGCTCGGCGCTTCTCGATTATCGCCTTCTACCTGTCGCGCGCCCGGCGCATCCTGCCCGCCCTGCTGGTGCTGTGCCTGGTGCTGATGGTGGTGGGCTGGTTTGTGTTGCCGGCCACCGAGTACCAGCAACTGGGCAAGCACGCCATCAGCGCCTTGGGCTTTTTGTCCAACGTGATGTTCTGGCGTGAAGACGGCTATTTCGACTCGGCCTCCCACGACAAACTGTTGCTGCACACCTGGTCGTTGTCGGTGGAATGGCAGTTCTATCTGCTGCTGCCGGTATTTATGGCGCTGGTCTGGAAATTCCGCCAAAGCCGCTGTGCGCAAGCGGTGGCCTTGCTGGTGATTCTGCTGCTGTCGCTGGCACTGTGCGTCGTCGGCACCCCCATCAAGACCACCGCCTCGTTCTACCTGCTGCCAACCCGTGCGTGGGAAATGCTCGCCGGTGGTCTGGTGTATCTGCTGAGTCTGCGGCTGGTGCTCTCCCCTGCCGTGCAACGCGCGCTGGAACTCGCCGGCTTTGCCTTGTTGATCGCCACCATCGTTCTGTTCGACAGCGACAGCCAGTGGCCCGGCTGGCGCGCCATCTTGCCGGTGTTTGCGACCATGCTGGTGCTGGCCGCCGCACGGCAGGACTCCTGGTGGACCGGCACCCGCCTGGCGCAATGGCTGGGCGACACGTCCTATTCGTTATACCTCTGGCATTGGCCGCTGGTGGTGGGCCTAGTTTTCCTGCAACGCCAGGACTCGGTAACCGCCATTGCCGCCGGGTTGGTGCTGACACTTGTGCTGGGCGCCTTGTCGTACCGTTTTGTGGAGCAGCCGGCGCGGGTCAACCTGAACCTGATGCGCCAACGCCTGGGCGCGTTGGTGATAGTGGCGGTGACGTTGTTGGTGATGGTGCCGGCGGGCGTCATCCTGTTGCAGCACGGTATTCCCGGACGTTTGCCGGCCGCCGTGGATGCGGTATTTGCCGAAGCCGACAACAAGAACCCGCGTCAGGGCGAGTGCATGCAGAACGAATTCAGCAGCGTGCCAGAGTGCACCTACGGCGGTGCCAAACTGGGCGTTATCGTGCTGGGCGACAGCCACGCCGGGGCGCTGATCCGCGCAGTGGAACGCGCCTTGCCGAGCACCGATGAACACGTGCTGGACTGGACCATCAGCAACTGCCCGAGCATCGCCAACGTCAAGGCGGTGGGCCAGCTCACCTACACGTGCGGCACCTTTATCGCGGAAAAAATCCGCCACCCGGCCCCCGCGCTGGGCACACAGCCCATGCTGATCATCAACCGCACGTCGTACTACCTGCTGGGTCCCAACGAGCCCGACCGCACCCGTGAAATTCCAGTGCCCGAACTGTACCTGAACCAACCCTTTGCCTCACGCAGCCCGGAGTACTTGCAGGCCATGCGTGAGGGCATCATCGACACCGCTTGCGCGTTCGCCAAGCAGCGGCCGGTGTATATGCTGCGGCCGATTCCGGAGCTAAAACAGGACGTGCCCAAAACCATGGGCCGCGCCCTGATGCAGGGTAAGCAGGTGCGGGTGTCGATCAGCCTCGCGGAGTACCACGAGCGCAACGCCTTTGTCTGGGAAACCCAGGACCTGGCCGCCGCGCGCTGCGGGGTGAAGACTCTCGACCCCCTGCCCTACCTGTGCCACGACGGCAGTTGTTACGGCGACGCCGACGGCCACCCGCTGTATTTCGATGACGATCACCTGAGCCAAGCCGGCGGTGACCGTTTGCGACCGCTGTTCCAAAGCATGTTTTCAGCCACGCAAGGCGTGACCCCTGATGCCCCTTCTGTAGAGACACAACCATGACCTACCCGCTTCCACGGCGTTTCTATTCGCTCGACTTTATCCGTGGGCTGGCCGCACTGGCCGTGGTGTTCTGGCATTGGCAGCATTTCTTCTTTGCCGGCAGCACCTTCGTGCCCTACGAAATGGAACAGCAGCCGTTCTATTCGGTGTTTTTTCTGTTCTACCAAACCGGTTGGCTGGCGGTGGACTTCTTCTTCTCGCTGTCGGGTTTTATCTTTTTCTGGCTGTATGCCCGCGAGATCGCCGAGCGGGATATCGGCGGCTGGGAATTTTTCGTGCTGCGTTTTTCGCGGCTGTACCCCCTGCATATCGCAACGTTTGTCTTCGTGCTGCTGGCCCAGCACTGGGTGATGGCGCGCACCGGCAACTACTTCGTGGTGCCGTTCAACGACCTTTACCACGCCGTGCTCAACCTGTTTATGGCCTCAAGCTGGGGCTTTGAGAAAGGCCCATCGTTCAACGGGCCGATCTGGTCGGTGTCGGTTGAAGTGCTGATGTACATCGTGTTCTTTGTCGTCTGCCTGTTGTTCCGCCAGCGCCTGTGGGCCCATGTGGCGATGCTTGCCCTGGGCGTGGTGGTGATGGTGGCGGAGCCGATTGTGGGTCGCGGCATTTTTTCGTTCTTCCTGGGTGGCCTGACCTTCCGTTTCTACCGCCACGTGTGCGAGCGCGGCTGGCTGCCACGTGTGCTGCCCTGGGCCGTTGGCCTCGTAACGGCGCTGTGGCTGTTTACGGTGCTGGAGGTGCGCAGCCCGTGGTTCTGGCCGCACGTGCAGGCGCTGTTGCAAAGCGTACTGCCGGAACGTTTGGCAGGCTTAGCCGACAAAGCCGTACACGGCGGCACCCGTGCCATCGTGGTGGCCGTACTGTTCCCGCTGAGCATCTTCAGCCTGGCGCTGCTGGAAACCCGTCGCGGGTATCTGGGTAGGCGGCTGGCCATGGTCGGCAACCTCACCTACTCCTCGTACCTGCTGCACTTTCCGCTGCAACTGGTGTTTTTCACGGTGCTGACGCAGAACGGCGTCAGCCCGCAGTTCTTCTACGGCGAGCTCTCGATGCTGGCGTTTTTTGCCGTGCTGATTCCCCTGTGCCTGCTCAGCTACCACTACTTCGAAACCCCGGCGCAACGTTTTCTGCGCAACGCACTACTGCGCTCTGCCGCCGCCACCGAAGCCAAAAAAGACAACACGCTCCCCGTGGCCGCCAAGGTCAACAGCGAGCAACCAAGCTAGGAATTTTTTATGGGTCGTTTAATCAGCATGCTGGTGTTCTTCCTTACCCTCGTGGTGATTCTCTACACGGGGCTACGCAGCGAACCGGTGCCGCAAGCGTTCGAATACCAAGACCTTATTCACCATCTGGCCGCATTCGCCGTACTGGTGTGCAGTGCGCGGTTAGCCTTCCCGGACACCCATGCCTTCTGGACCGTGCTGTATTGCCTGCTGTTCGCCCTGATGATCGAACTGACCCAGGGCCTGCTGCCACTGCGCACGCCTTCGCTGGGCGACATGGTGGCCAACGTGGTCGGCGTGCTGATCGGGTTGGCATTGGCCCTGCAAGCCAAGCGCCTGCAGCTGCAGCGCCAAGCCAATACCGGCGGATAAGCCCATTGCAAAGCGGGTTGTTGCCGGAAGGGTACAGCGCCTGACACACTAGCAAATCGCCACTAACAAGGATGTTGTAATGACGCGTTTTCCAACCCTCGACAGCTTTCGAGGGCTGCTTGCCGTGGCTGTGGCAATTTTCCATGCCCATGCCCTGCACACCTTTACTGAACTGCGGTTTTTCGAAACGCCGACTACTTCGTCAACTTCTTCTTCGTGCTCAGCGGCTTCGTGTTGTGCCACAGCTATGGCAGCCGACTGACTGCCTGGGCGCAGGTGCGGCAGTTCATTCTGAGCCGTACCTTTCGCTTGTACCCCTTGCACCTGGTGTTGCTGGCGTTCGCGCTGGTCATCGAGTGCGTGAAGCTCTGGGGCGAGCACCGCGGCATAACATTCGGCAGCCCGAGTTTCCAGGGCCCACGCGCGGTCAGCGAAATTCTGCCCAACCTGTTTTTGCTGCAATCGTGGTGGCCGGGGTTCGATCCGTTTTCGTTCAACTACCCGGCGTGGAGCATCAGCATCGAGTACTACATGTACATGCTGTTTGCGGTCATCGCGCTGCTGTTGCGGCAACAGGCGCAGGTTGTTTTCGCCTGTATCGCGTTTCTCGCCTGGGCGGCCATCGCGCTCGATGTGGCCTGGATCACCGCGCATGCGCTGCAAGGGCTGGGCTGTTTCTTCAGCGGTGCGCTCACCTATCGGCTGTATCGGGCGGTGCAAACCAAAACCCTTAGCCCGTGGTTAGGCAGCCTGCTCGAAGCGCTTGTGTTGGGCACCATCGTGGTGATTCTGGCGCGGGTGAACACACCGCCAAAAGTGCTGATGAGCTTGCTGTTCTGCACCGCCGTGCTGGTGTTTGCCTTTGGCGCGGGCACGCTCTCGACCTTGCTGCGCCAGCGGTTCTTCGTGTGGCTGGGCAGCTTGTCGTATTCCATCTACATGACCCACGCGACCCTGCTGGTGCTGTTCCTGCTGGCCCTCAAAGTGGTCAGCAGCCAGACCGGTCAGCCATTGCTGTTCGACTTGCCAGAGACCGACTCGGGTGCGATCAAGCGCTACTTCGACACCGGCAGCGCGGTGCTGAACAACGTGCTGATCGTGGTGCAACTGGTGGCCGTACTGGCGGTATCGACCCTGACTTACCGCTACATCGAATTGCCCGGCATCGCGGCCGGCAAGAAGTGGCTCAAGCGCGAACCCGCCCTCGCCGGGCAGACCGCGCTTGGCTAACCACGCCCTTACTCGCGATTGCGCGCGCGGCGCTCGCGGTAATGGTTGTTGGCCAACACGCCGATGGCGCAGATGACCACATACGTGGCGGCATTGGCGGGGATCTGCAGGTTGAAGTCGGCGGCGGAATGAATCAGCAGCGCCACGATACCCACGCTGGTGCCAAAGCCGACACCGGCCCGGTAAGTGGACTCGTTTTGCCACATGGCGCGTTGCGCATGGTAGAAACCGAACAGCACAAACAGCAGCAATGGCAGGCTGCCGAGCAGGCCGTATTCAATCAGAAACTGCAGGTAGTCGTTGTGGGCATGGTCGAAGTGCAGGATGCCGATTTCGGGGCCGGCAACTTTGCCGAACAACACTTCAAAGGTGCCGGCGCCATGGCCGGTCAGCAATTGCTCCTTGGCCAATGGAATGGCCTGCTCATACACCGTGCCACGCAGTTCATTGGCGGCCTGGACGGTCTGGCCAGCGACCACTACGGCTTGCAGTTGGGTATTGGCAATGCGCTCGGCCAATTTGCCCAGGCCGAAGTACTGACTGACGATCAACAGGTCGATAAGAATCAGGCTGGCGAGGATCAGGCTATTGCGCAGCCGATGCTGCTTGTTCACCAGAATAAACACCCCTCCCACCAGCAACAGGCTGGTGAAAAACGCTGAATTGCCCATGCGCGAATGGCTCATCACCAGCGCAATGGTCATCAGCACCAGCGCCAGGCGCAGGCGCCCTTTGGGGCCCAGCAGCATCTCCAGCACATTGATCCAGCGAAACGGGCGCTCATCGCGCAGCGCCAGCAGCAGGCCAACCCCGGCCGCCAGGGTCAATTCCAGATACCCCGCCAAATGTTGCGATTGATAAAAGTGCCGGTGGCATCGCCCAGGTAGCTGGTCTTGCTGCCCACGAGTAAATCTTCCGCGCCCGACAACGTCATCGCCGCACCAAAAAACGCCTGAAACGTGCCGCTGACCACCAGTACCGCCAGCAGCAGGCTCAGGCGTTTCCGCGTGCGAAACAGGTCCACCACCAGCAAAAACAGCAGGCTGTAGGCCACACCGAGCATCAGGTATTGGAAGGTGGCGGCGGTGTCGACCGTAAGGCCGGTGAGCCATTGCAGCAGCACCCACAGCTGGGTCAACAGCAACAGGCCGAGCATCGGCAGGCCGGCCCTGAGGGTGGGGCCGAGGTCGCGGTTTCGGCGCCAGGCATTTACTGCCCAACCGGCGCCTAGGCCGCAGCACAGGAACACCAGCAGGCCCATCGACCAATCGCGGTTGCTGCCGATGGGCAGCGGCAGCCAGAGCAGCAATAACAGCGCGCCCATGATGAGGGCACGTTCAAGACGTTTCGAGGGAGCGGCCATGCCGGGCGTCCTTGCAGAAATGGAGAGAGGACTCGAGGAAGGCCGAGAAACAGCCGGAAATAGGGCCAAATGCTATCACCTCCATAAGTACCCGCGAAGCCCAAGCTCGCCTGCTTTTACCTGGCAACGCCTGCAAGCCCCGTCCATTTATCCTCACCGTTGCGTATGACAATGCGCAACCCTGGCGGCGCGCTGCGGTCACACCTGCTTGCCCATTTTTGTGAGGAACCGGTCCTGTGAAGATTGCCGGCCTGATTTTCGACTGCGACGGCACGCTGGTGGATAGCGAGCGCCTGGCTGCCGAGTTACTGCACCAACTGCTTGCCGAACAACGCACCAGCATGCCGGTGGACGAGGTGCTGCGGCGCTTTCGCGGAATTCCGTTTGCCCAGTTCATCAGCGAGCTATGCGCCCTGCACCCGGCGCTCAACGGCACCCACCTGGCCCATGAATTTCGCCGCCGCAGCTTGCCGCTGTTGCGCGACCAGGTAGGGGAAATGCCCGGCGCGGTAGCCTTTGTGCGCGATACGCCGCTGCCCATTTGCGTGGCCTCCAACGGCCCGCGAGCGAAGATCGAAACCAGCCTGGAGGCGGTGGGTTTGTTTGGAGGTGTTTGGGGCGCGGATTGTCAGCGCGTACGAAGTGAACGCGTGGAAGCCGTCACGCGCTTGATCGAACACGCAGCCGATGTGCTGGGCTTGCCGGTCACGCAGTGTTTATTGGTGGATGACAGCGTGCCGGGCGTACAAGCCGGAATCAGCGCCGGGGCGCAGGTGGCGGGGTATGGGGAGACGGATTTCAGCGAATTCGCCGGGTTGGCGAATTTTCATGTAGTGCGCGATTTTGCGGCATTGGAAACATTGGTAAAGCGGTTGGCCGCAGGTTCGGCGTAGGGCGAATATCCGCATCACGGATATCCGCCGTTACGATCACGCGCGCTCTAACGCCAGCGCTAGCCCTGCCCTCCCCCAATGCAAAGCGTGGCCAAGCCTTTCTTGGCATCACGTTTGATCATCTCGTGCAGCAAGGTCACCAGCACGCGGCACCCTGATGCACCGATCGGGTGGCCGATGGCGATGGCGCCGCCGTTGACGTTCACTTTGCTGGCATCCCAACCGAGTTCCTTACCCCCGACAACGCTTGCGCGGCGAAGGCTTCGTTGGCTTCGATCAGGTCGAGTTGGTCGAGGGTCCAGCCCGCCTTTTCCAGGCAACGTTTGGTGGCCGAGACCGGGCCGATGCCCATGATGGCTGGGTCTACACCGGCGTTGGCGTAGGCGGCGATTTCGCCAGAACTGGCAGGCCCAAAGACTTGGCCTTTCGGCGCTCATCAGGATTACGGCAGCAGCGCCGTCGTTGAGGCTGGACGCGTTGCCGGCGGTGACGGTGCCGTCTTTCTTGAAGGCGGGTTTCAGTTTGGCCAATGCTTCAGCGGTGGTGCCAGCGCGCGGTTGCTCGTCGGTGGCAAACGAAATCGGATCACCTTGCGCTGCGGGATCAGGATCGGGGTGATCTCGTCTTTGAAGCGCCCGCCTTCTATCGCGGCCACGGCTTTCTGCTGTGAACCGGCGGCAAACGCGTCTTGCGCTTCGCGGCTGATCTCGTTTTATCCACAAGGTTTTCGGCGGTGATGCCCATGTGGTAGTCGTTGAACGCATCCCAAAACCATCGGTGATCATGCTGTCGATCACCTGCGCGTGGCCCATACGCAGGCCGGTGCGGGCGCCCGGCATCACATACGGAGAGAGGCTCATGTTTTCCTGGCCGCCGGCGATGATCACGTCGGCATCGCCGCAGCGAATCGCCTGTGCGCCGAGGTGCAGGGCTTGAGGCCGGAGCCGCAGACTTTATTCAAGGTCAGTGCGGTACGGCAACGGCAGGCCAGCCTTGATGGCGGCTTGGCGTGCAGGGTTCTGGCCAGCGCCAGCGGTGAGCACTTGGCCCAGGATTACCTCATCCACTTGCGCGCCATCCAGGCCGGTTTGTTCCAGCAGCGCGCGGATAACCGCGGCGCCCAAATCCACGGCCTGAATACCAGCCAGCGCGCCCTGGAAACTGCCGACGGCGGTACGGGTGGCGGCAACAATTACGACGTCTTGCATAACATCACTCCTCAAAACTGCATTTCCGGCACGTTGTCAGGCACAACCAATTTGCCGGCGGTCTTGGCCACGATTTCCTCGACCGTCACGCCCGGCGCACGCTCTTTGAGCACAAAGGCGCCATCGGTAATTTCCAGTAAGCGAGGTCGGTGAGCACGCGCTTGATGCAGCCGGCGCCGGTCAGCGGCAGGGTGCAGTTGCCGAGCAGTTTCGATTCGCCGTCTTTGGAAGCGTGGGTCATGGTGACGATGATGTTTTCCGCACCGGCCACCAGGTCCATCGCACCGCCCATGCCTTTGACCAGCTTGCCCGGCACCATCCACGACGCGATATTGCCGTGTACGTCCACCTCAAAAGCACCAAGTACGGTGAGGTCGATATGGCCGCCACGGATCATGGCGAAGGATCAGCAGAGGAGAAAATCGACGCGCCGTACGCGCGGTAACGGTCTGTTTGCCGGCGTTGATCATATCGGCATCAATCTCTTCGGCGCGGGGAAATGCACCCATGCCGAGCAGGCCGTTTCAGATTGCAGCATCACTTCCATGCCGTCTGGCACGTAGTTGGCGACCAGGGTCGGAATGCCGATGCCGAGGTTGACGTAGAAGCCGTCCTGCAATTCGGGGCGACACGCTGGGCCATTTGTTCGCGGGTAAGCGCCATAGTCTTGTTCTCTACAAAAAGGGGGAAGGAAGGCGATCAGGTACGCACGGTGCGTTGTTCGATGCGCTTTTCAAACGTGCCGAGGATCAGGCGATCAACGTAGATGCCGGGGGTGTGGATCTGCGTCGGATCGAGCTCGCCCGGGCGACGATTTCTTCCACTTCCACCACGGTGATCTTGCCGGCGGTAGCGGCCAGCGGGTTGAAGTTCTGCGCGGTGTGGCGGTAGATCACGTTGCCGTACCAGTCGGCCTTCCAGCCTTTGACGATGGCGAAGTCGCCGGTGATGGAGGGCTCCATCAGGTATTCGCGACCGTTGAATTCACGCACTTCCTTGCTTCTGCCACCGGCGTGCCGACGCCGGTCGCGGTGAAGAACGCGGGAATGCCGGCGCCGCCAGCGCGCATTTTCTCGGCCAGGGTGCCTTGCGGGGTGAGTTCCACTTCCAGCTCGCCGCTGAGCAGCTGTTTCTCGAACAGGGCGTTTTCGCCGACGTAGGAGGCGATCATCTTGCGGATCTGCCGGTCTTCCAGCAGCACGCCCAGGCCGAAACCGTCGACGCCGCAGTTGTTGGACACCACGGTCAGATCGCGTACGCCTTTGCGCTTGATCTCGGCATCAGGTTTTCCGGAATGCCGCACAGGCCAAAGCCGCCCGCCAGCACCGTCATCCCGTCTTCGAGGCCAGCAAGGGCCTCCTCGTACGAACCCACACGTTTATCGAAACCAGCCATTTGCGGCGCCTCTCTTGTTTTGGTGGGGGCCCTGAGGCCCAGTGCAGTGAGTGTTGTGCGCGGGGATTTATTGTTAAGTGATTTTTAAAATGGATTGATTGATAAAACAGCACAATTACTTCGCGTTTTCTTACAGGTATTTATGACCATCAAGCAACTGCGCGCGTTCCTGGCCGTGGCTCAGAGCCTGAGTTTTGCCCAGGCCGGCGAGCGCCTGTACCTCTCGCAATCGGCCTTAAGCCTAACCATTAAAGGCCTTGAAGAAGGTTTGGGTGGGCGTTTGTTCAGCCGCACCACACGCAACGTGAGCCTCACGCCCGAAGGCGAAGCGCTACTGCCGCTGGCCCGGCGGCTGCTGGCAGACTGGGAAAACGCCGAGGACCAGCTGCGCCAACGCTTCACCTTGCAGCAAGGCCGCGTGACATTGGCGGCCATGCCCTCCTTCGCCTGCAACCTGCTGCCCTCGCTGTTGGTGCAGTTTCGTGCGCGGCATCCGCGGGTGAATGTCACGGTCAATGACGTGATCAACGAAGAGGTGATCGAGATGGTGCGCGACCGTCAGGTGGAACTGGGCATCGCC
The DNA here is from genome assembly GCF_056174845.1 of Pseudomonas sp. CC11G. NCBI lineage: Bacteria > Pseudomonadati > Pseudomonadota > Gammaproteobacteria > Pseudomonadales > Pseudomonadaceae > Pseudomonas > Pseudomonas sp. CC11G. The sequence goes on along the minus strand of NZ_JBWBZC010000012.1, from coordinate 152,352 downwards.
TTTGCCCCCGAGGCCGATGCCACCCTGCACTTCGCGCCGCTGTATCTGGACCGCTTTGTGGCCGTGGTGGCCGCTGACTCGCCCCTGGCAGAGCTGAAAGAAGTGGACTGGGACACCCTGCTGCACTACCCCTTCGTCACCCTGCAACGACCGTCGACCCTGCGTTTTATGCTGGAAGACCACCTGCGCCAGCGCGGGCAGAAATTACCGGTGGTGTTTGAAAGCCATCAACTGGCCACGGTCGGCCGTATGGTGGCCAGTGGGTTGGGGGTTAGCGCGGTGCCGGCGTTATGTGTGGCGCAAATGCATGAGCTGGGCGCGCGGTGTCTCACGTTGCGTGAGCCGGTTATCGAGCGGGCGATTGGGATTTTGCGTAAGGCCGATCATGAATTGTCGGTGGCCGCGCAAGCCTTGTATGACGTGCTGCTGGCGGCCAAACCGGGAAGCTGAAGGTCAGCAGCAGGACAGCAGAGACAACTCCGCAAGCAGGATCAGGTCGTACAGGCGGGCGGGAAATTCTGGCTGGACAGCGGCCAGGGCAATAAGGGTAACCAGCGCGAAGCCCAGGCATTTCAGGGCACGCAGTGCAGGAGAAGGAGAGTCGATTTCAGAGGGACGTTGCATGAGGAAGTACTCGCGGGAAACAGTGGCGCGAGCATGGCAAAGTGCAGAAACCCCCTCTGTAGAATTGACGGTCAATCCATGTAGGGCTCTTCCTAGGAACGTTGGTTACCTGCCTCTGTATCCAGAAAATCCACACTGCTAAGCTCAGCCACGTCTCGATTTGCTCAACCCCGCTCATGCCGGAGTCATAACAACAATGCAAACGACCGAACCCAACGCTATTCCCACCGTAAAACTGCTGATCGGCGGCAAGCTGATCGACTCCACCACCAGCCAGTGGCGCGACATCATCAACCCCGCCACCCAACAGGTGCTGGCCCGCGTGCCCTTCGCCACCCCGGCGGAAGTGGATGCAGCCATAGACGCCGCGGCCGAGGCGTTCAAAACCTGGCGCAAGACGCCCATCGGCGCCCGCGCCCGAGTGTTTCTCAAATACCAACAATTGATTCGCGAACATATGCAGGAGCTGGCCGCACTGCTCACGGCCGAGCAAGGCAAAACCCTGGCCGATGCCGAAGGCGATGTGTTTCGCGGGCTGGAAGTGGTGGAGCACGCCGCCGGTATCGGCAATCTGCAACTGGGCGAGTTGGCCAACAATGTGGCCGGCGGCGTCGACACCTACACCCTGCTGCAACCGCTGGGCGTATGCGCCGGCATTACCCCGTTCAACTTCCCGGCGATGATTCCGCTGTGGATGTTTCCCATGGCCATCGCCACGGGCAACACCTTTGTGCTCAAGCCCTCCGAACAAGACCCCATGGTGACCATGCGCCTGGCCGAACTGGCCATGCAGGCCGGGGTGCCGGCGGGCGTGTTGAATGTGGTGCACGGCGGAGCCGATGTGGTGAACCGCCTGTGCGATCACCCGGCGATCAAGGCCGTGTCGTTTGTCGGCTCCACCCAGGTCGGCACCCACGTGTACAACCGCGCCACCGCCAATGGCAAACGCGCGCAATGCATGATGGGCGCGAAAAACCACGCCATCGTGATGCCCGACGCCAACCGCCAGCAAACACTCAACAACCTGGTGGGCGCCGCGTTTGGCGCGGCCGGCCAGCGCTGCATGGCGCTGTCGACGGTAATTCTGGTGGGCGAAGCGCAAACCTGGCTACCCGAGTTGATCGAGCGCAGCAAAACCCTGCAGCTCAATGCCGGCACCGAAGCCGGCGCGGACCTCGGTCCCGTGGTGTCGTGCGCGGCGCTGGACCGTATTCAGGGCCTGATCGCCGCCGGCGTGGAAGAAGGCGCCACCCTGGCCCTCGATGGGCGTAACCCCACCGTTGCCGGCTTTGAACGCGGCAACTTTATTGCGCCGACCATTTTCAGCGACGTTTCCCCAAGCATGCGTATCTACCGCGAAGAAATCTTCGGCCCGGTGCTGTGCGTGCTCAATGCCGCCTCGCTGGACGAGGCCATCGCCCTGATCAACGCCAACCCCAATGGCAACGGCACCGCCATCTTCACCCGCTCCGGCGCGGCGGCGGCCAGGAGGAGATCGATGTGGGTCAGGTCGGCATCAACGTGCCGATTCCTGTGCCGGTGCCGATCTTTTCGTTCTCCGGTTCGCGCGCCTCGAAACTTGGCGACCTCGGCCGTATGGCAAGCAGGTGGTGCAGTTCTATACGCAGACCAAAACGGTCACTCAGCGCTGGTTCGATGAAGATGAAGTTGGAGCTGTGAACACCACGATTACCCTTAAATAATTCCAAGAAGAGGGACGCTTCATGAATATCGGTTTTATCGGCCTGGGCAATATGGGCGGCCCCATGGCCCTGAATCTGCTCAAGGCTGGCCATACGCTTGAGGTCTTTGACTTGGTGCCCGCCTCCGTACAGCGCCTTACCGACGCGGGCGCCCACGCCCTGTCCTCCCCTGCCGACATCGCGCGCAGCAATGTCGAGCTGATCATCACCATGCTGCCCGCCGCCCGCCATGTAAAAGCGGTGTACCTGGGCGAAGACGGCTTGCTCGCCCATGTGGCCCCCGGCGTGCGCCTCATCGACAGCTCCACCATCGACCCCATGACCGCCCGCGAAGTGGCTGCCGCAGCGGCCAAGCAAGGCAACCCGATGCTCGATGCGCCGGTATCCGGCGGCACCGGCGGCGCGGCGGCCGGCACCCTGACGTTTATGGTCGGCGGCAGCGTGGCCGACTTTGCCCACGCGCAGCCGCTGCTGGCGAACATGGGCAAAAACATCGTGCACTGCGGCGCCGCCGGTAACGGCCAGGTGGCCAAGGTGGCGAACAATATGCTGCTGGGCATTTCCATGATCGGCGTGGCCGAGGCCATGAACCTCGGCGTGGCCCTGGGTATGGACGCCAAGGTGCTGGCCGGCGTGATCAACACCTCCAGCGGCCGCTGCTGGAGTTCGGACACCTACAACCCCTTTCCCGGCGTGCTGGACAGCGCCCCGGCGGCGCGCGGCTACAGCGGCGGCTTTGGCACCGACCTGATGCTCAAGGACCTGGGCCTGGCCACTGAAGCGGCCAAACAGGCGCAGCAACCGGTATTGCTCGGCGCGTTGGCGCAGCAGCTGTACCAAAGCTTCAGTGCCCAAGGGCATGGCGAGCTGGATTTTTCCGCCATCATCCGGCTCTACACCGGCACCCCCGAATAAGAAGAGAGACCCCATGCACGACCTGGAACTAAGCGAAGAACAACGCATGATCCGCGACATGGCCCGCAACTTTGCCCGCAGCGAAATCGCCCCCCACGCCCAGGCCTGGGCGGCTGCCGGCTGGATCGACGATGCCGTGGTGAGCAAGATGGGCGAACTGGGCCTGCTCGGTATGGTGGTGCCCGATAGCTGGGGCGGCTCCTACACCGACTACGTGGCCTACGCCCTGGCCGTGGAAGAAGTGGCCGCCGCCGACGCCGCCACTGGCACCTTGATGAGCGTGCATAACTCAGTGGGCTGCGGCCCGGTGCTCAACTACGGCAGCGAGGCGCAAAAGCAGCAGTGGTTGCCGGCGCTGGCCAGCGGCGAGGCCATCGGTTGTTTTTGCCTGACCGAGCCGCATGCCGGCTCCGAGGCCAACAACCTGCGCACCCGCGCGGAGCTGAAAGACGGCAATTGGGTGCTCCATGGTGCCAAACAGTTTGTCAGCAACGGCAAACGCGCCAAGCTCGCCATCGTGTTTGCCGTCACCGACCCGGAGCTGGGCAAGAAAGGCTTGTCGGCGTTTCTGGTGCCCACCGACAACCCCGGCTTTGTGGTCGACCGCAGCGAAAAGAAGATGGGCATCAAGGCCTCGGATACCTGCGCCGTCACCCTCAACAACTGCGTTATTCCTGAAGCCAATCTGCTTGGGCTGCGCGGCAAGGGTTTGGCCATTGCCTTGTCCAACCTGGAAGGCGGGCGCATCGGCATTGCCGCGCAGGCGCTGGGCATCGCCCGTGCAGCCTTCGAAGCGGCGCTGGTGTATGCCAGGGAACGGGTGCAGTTCGGCCAGCCCATCATCGAACACCAGAGCATCGCCAATAAGCTCGCCGACATGCACACCCAGCTCAACGCCAGCCGCTTGCTCATCCTGCATGCCGCGCGACTGAAAACCGCTGGCCACCCGTGCTTATCGGAAGCCTCGCAAGCCAAGTTGTTTGCTTCGGAGATGGCCGAGCGCGTGTGTTCCGACGCCATCCAGATTCATGGCGGCTATGGCTATCTGGAGGACTACCCGGTGGAGCGCTACTACCGCGATGCGCGCATTACGCAGATCTACGAAGGCTCCAGTGAAATTCAGCGCCTGCTGATTGCCCGCGAGCTCGCGCATTACGCGCTGTAAACCGGGCAAAAAAAAGCCGCTCATTGCGAGCGGCTTGGCTGAACAACAAAAGCTTCAAAAGGATGTTGCAACCGTTGAGGCAACAACTACGTGGTCACACAACTTTATCTACGACTGCGGTAACGATGCTGCCACTTTGCTTACACGTATCGCCTACTCGGTTTCGGTTGATCGTTCAGAAATGCGTTGTACATCGCCCGGGAATTAAACGCTGCATGCGGGCGGGGCTGAAATCGGAAGCGCCCTCGCGGCACGTAGGACGATTCCATAATTCCCGCAATCCGCCGTGCTTGCAGGCCATTGCCCACAAGCAAAACCGCCACACATTAAAACCCCACTGTTCAGACCCAGCGCGCTTGGGCAAACTCGCACACCATTGCCAGGTCTTACCCTCACTTCCCGCCAGCCGTTAAGGGCCCGTCGTGACTGCTGCTTCCTCCCCTATTCCGCTAAGTCCCACCCAGCTTCGTCAGATTATCGTGGGCTTGTTGCTCGGTATTTTTCTCTCGGCACTGGACCAGACCATCGTCGCCGTCGCCCTGCCGGAAATCGCCCGGCAATTATCCGGCAGCGAAATACTCGCCTGGGTGGTGTCGGCCTATATGTTGGCCATGACCATCTCCACGCCGTTCTTCGGCAAACTCGGCGACCTCTACGGCCGCCGCCGGCTGCTGCTGATTTCCATCAGTCTGTTTGTGTTCGCCTCGGTGCTCTGCGCCCTGGCCCAGGACATGTTGCAGTTGGTGGGCGCCCGCGCATTGCAAGGCATTGGCGCCGGCGGCCTGGTGGCCACCACCCAGGCGCTGATCGGCGACCTGATTGCCCCGGCCGAACGTGGCAAGTACCAGGCCTGGTTCAGCGGCATGTTCGCCCTGGCCAGCCTGATCGGCCCGCCGCTGGGCGGCCTGCTCAGCAGCCAGCTGTCATGGCGCTGGGTGTTCTGGATCAACCTGCCGATTGGCTTGCTGGCCATCTGGTTAAGCCAGCGGCGCCTGGCCGGCCTGGTCGAAAAACGGCGCAAGTCCCAACTCGATTACCTCGGCGGCCTGCTGTTGCTGATCGGCCTGGGCAGCCTGTTGCTGCTGATTACGCGTCTGGGCCAGGAGCGCCAGTGGGCCAGCCTGGAAAACGCCGTGGGCCTGGGCATTGCCGTATTGGGGCTGCTGCTGTTTGTGCTGCAGGAACGCCGAGCCAACGAGCCGGTGATTCCCATGGAGCTGTTCCGCATCGGCCCGGTTCGCGCCGGCTGGTGCCTGCTGTTTTTTGCCAACTTCCAGGCCGTGGCGCTGGCCGTGTTGTTCCCACTGCATGCCCACGCCCAAGGCGGCGCCGGCACGGGAGCCAGCCAATTGATGGCGATTGCCATCGGCGCGCCGCTGGGCGCCTTTATTGGCGGGCGCATGAGCTCCAAGCTGGGCCGCTACAAACCGCTCATTCTCACCGGCAATTTGTTGCTGCCGGTGGCGCTGGTGGCGTTGGCGTTTTTGCCGCCGAGCCTGGATGCGCTCAGCTTGCCGCTGTTGGTGTGCTGCGGCGTGGCGTTGGGCTTGCAGTCCCCACCTCGATGGTAGCGGTGCAAAGCGCCGCGCCAGTCAGCCATCTGGGCGTGGTGACGGCCGCGTGCGGGATGTTCCGCGGCCTGGGCGGTGCGCTGGGGGTCACGCTGTTGTCGAGCCTGCTCTGGCAACTGCTGCCGGGTGTCGATCCCGAGCACATCAGCACCAGCCTGAGTAACGTGAGCAGCGAGCAACTGGGCATGGCGTTCCGCGAACTGCTGTTGCTGGACGCCGCCATTGCCGCCATCCCGCTATTGATCGCGCTGTTTATGGCCGACAACGCCTGCGCCATCGCCTGCCAACCGCACCCGCCGCGGAATAAACGGCGAGATCTCGCCTTGCAGTGGGGGATCTGGCCAGATCCCGCCACCGGCACCTCACCCCAAAATGCTACAACCCGCGCCCTGCGGCGCCTTGCCGCACCTGGCCCCGGTCTTGCTCTACGCCTTATGGATAGCAAACTGGAAATGGTTGAACTGATGAAAAAGCTGTTGTTAACCCTCGTCTGCCTGGTGTTCACCGGGTGCTCGAAAACCCCTGAACCGACAAAAACCGTAGATGTGCTGCTGATTGGCGGCGGCATCATGAGTGCCAGCCTGGGCACCTACCTCAATGAGCTGGAGCCGGGCTGGAGCATCGATATCTACGAACGCATGGCCAGGTCGCCGAGGAAAGCTCCAACCCCTGGAACAATGCCGGCACCGGTCACTCGGCATTCTGCGAACTGAACTACACCCCGCAAATCGCCGATGGCAGCATTGACATCAGCAAGGCGGTGGCGATCAACGAGTCGTTCGAAATCTCCAAGCAGTTCTGGGCCTACCAGGTTGAACACAAGGTGCTGAACAACCCCACCTCGTTTATCAACAACGTGCCGCACATGAGCTTGTGTGGGGCGATGAAAACGTCAGCTACCTGCAAAAACGCCACGCGGCGCTGCAGCACAGCTCGCTGTTACGCGGCATGGAGTTCTCCGAAGACCCGGCGCAAATCAAACAGTGGATTCCCCTGGTGATGGACGGCCGCGCCGCCGACCAGAAATCGCCGCCACTCGCATGCCCATCGGCACCGACGTGAACTTCGGCGAAATCACCCGCCAGCTGTTCGGCTCGCTCACCACTCGCCCGGGCGTGGCGCTGCACCTGCAACACGAAGTGCGCGATATCGTGCGCAATGACGACGGCACCTGGAACGTGGTGGTCGCTGACCTCGGCAACGGCGAAGCGCTGCACAGCGTCAACGCCAAGTTCGTGTTTATCGGGGCCGGCGGCGGCGCCTTGAAGCTGTTGCAGAAATCCGCCATTCCGAGGCTGACGGCTACGCTGGCTTCCCGGTGGGTGGCGAGTTCCTGGTGACCAAGAACCCGAAAATCGTCGCGCTGCATCAGGCCAAGGGTGTATGGCAAAGCCTCAGTGGGCTCGCCGCCAATGTCGGTGCCGCACCTGGACTCGCGTAATCGACGGCCAGAAGGCGCTGCTGTTCGGCCCGTTCGCCACCTTCTCCACCAAGTTCCTTATCAATGGCTCCTTGTGGGATATGTTCGGCGCCCTGACTTGGCACAACCTGATGCCGATGGCCAACGCCGGTCTGGATAACACCTCGCTCACCACTTACCTGGTCGGCCAATTGATGCTCAGCCAGGACGACCGCATGGCCGCTTTGCGCGAGTACTTCCCCGAGGCCAAGGATGCCGACTGGCAGTTGGTCCACGCTGGCCAACGTGTGCAGATCATCAAGAAAGACCCCGAGCTGGGCGGCATTCTGCAGTTCGGTACCGAAGTGGTGAGCTCCGCCGACGGCAGCATTGCGGCCTTGCTGGGTGCTTCGCCTGGCGCTTCCACGGCGGCGCCGATCATGCTTTCGGTGTTGGAAAAGACCTTCAAAGACAAGGTCAAGACCCCCGAGTGGCAGGCCAAGCTGAAGGAGATCATTCCTTCCTATGGTCAGAAACTGAACAACAACCTCGAGCTGACCAACAGCACCCGCGCCTGGAGCAGCGCGCGGCTGAACTTGCCTTTCGTGCAGGTGCAGCCCGATAGCGATCCGATGGTCGACGCGCTGTAAACCCCGCCCCAGAAGGCGCCGGCCAATTGGCTCGGCGCTTTGTCTCAATACCCCCGGTGTCCACGCTTGCGAGCCCGGGGGTTGAGCGGCACACTGCGCGCTCGCAGGCACAACGCCGCCACAACTGGAGACACCCATGTCTGTAATGGATACCGACAAGCGTATGGCCGCCCGCGCCTTTATTCTCGGCCACGCCGACGCGCTGAGCTGCACCGTGTACCGCCTTGATGAAACCGACCCGGAAGCCGAAGAAGAAGACCTCGGCGATGGCAAGGTGCTGTTCGCCGGCCAATTCAATGCCCCGGCCGAATGGGATGCAGAAGCCCGTGACGACTTCTTTGGCGACGCCGACCCAGGCCTGTTTTTCAACGCCTATATCGAAAGCGAAGCCAAGCCCGGCGGCAAAGCGCACTTCAGCGCAGAGATCGGCGACTACGTAGCCGCCCTGCCCGGTTTGGGTGAAGTGGTGATGTATTACGTGTACGACGCCGTGGAAGATGAAAGCGGCCGTCTGTGCGTGCTGATTCGCGACGAAGAACAGCCGGCGTAACGCTCCACCGCTCTATCGGCATGGCGAATATCGTCTTCAACGGTATTCGCCCTACCCCTCTTCCTTATCGTTTGCGGACTCCGCTTCCTGCCACTTGGCCCATTTGGGCGGCACCAGCTTGCCGGCCTGGTAGGTCTTTTCCACCGTGGTGCCATCTTCGTTATGAATGATCAGCACCGCATCTTTGCCGCGTAAAAACCGCTCGGTTTCCTGAATCAGGCGACCTTTTGTTGTCGCCGTTTGGAGGGGCGCGTGGCGCCGCGTTTGATCAGTTGCCAACCCTCTGGCACACGGTTGATGTGGTAGTCGCCCATGCTGCATTTATCCCTGAATGTCACTGCCGCCCGCACGCCTAGTGCTACGGGCTGTGAAGTATCCGAGCGAAACGCTGTAAAGGCAGTTCCGTACAAAGGATGAGCGGTCATTTCAGTGCAGCGGATTTATGCGTCTTAGTTGCTTAAATTCATTCGCGCAAGCGCAGCGGCATAATCGGAAGTTTGCCCCGAAGTTGCACTTTAATATCAAAAAACCGTTTGTCGCCAATGACTTAATTTAAGCGAACGATATGCGGTGAGGGCCTTCAGAGTTCGTGTAAGGCCCATTAGGGTTTTGCTACTACTCATAGCAAGAGGAGAAACCAAAATGCCTACCAACAAAAACCCCGGTAATTTCGCCAACGATCGAGCGAGGGCCTCGGAAGCTGGGCGCAAGGGTGGACACAACAGCGGCGGTAACTTCGCCAATGATCCACAGAAAGCCTCGGAAGCGGGCCGCAAAGGCGGTCAAGCCAGCCATGGCGCCAGAGGCTGACGGTTTGTTGCATGAGCCTTGATTCAACCGGGAGTTGAATCCAGCAAAAGCCCGCGAGAGCGGGCTTTTGTTTGTCTGATGGTCAGGCTCGAAATTCTGGGTCCCCGCCTACGCGGGGACGACGGTGGTTGTAGTAGAGACTCCGTCATTCCCGCGAAGGCGGGAATCCAGAGTCTCAAGTCAGTGTATGCGCGTCGGCTTTAGCGATTCTTCTGCCGCCAATCCCCATGCCCGCTGCGGTTGTCCCCACGGTGATCATTGCCGCGATGATCATCCCGACGGTGGTCGTCACGGCGATGGTCATCGCGGCCACGGGCGTGCTGACGATCCGGCCCACGCCCAGGCTGATTCCAGCCTTGCTGCATCGGCGCACGGCGCGGCGCGCTGTAATAGCGCGGTTGGGGGGCCGGCACGTAGTAGCGCGGCGCCGGGCGATACACCGGCGGCGGCGAGTAATAGCGCGGTGCCGAGTAAACGCGGTATTGCTGCACGCTATAGCCACTGCCGTACACCGGCGCGCTGTAAACATTTCCATAACCGCCGCGGTAGCCACGGTCGTAACTGTCGTCGTAGTCATAACCCGCACAACCAGCCAAAAACAGGCCTATCAGACCAAGCAGCAGGGTTCGATAGCGCATCATGGCAGCCTCCTGAGACCGCACGGGAACCGAGCAACGAATGCCGCTCTTTTGGTGTTCCCGCAATCTTGGACAGCACGAAAAGAACGCCGCTTGCTGTAGGGGCATTCATATTCCATTGCCAGTTATTTCATAAGCGCACCAAAGAGCAGCACCCTTTCAGTGCGCGCTTTATTTTCGTGCGCGCCCTGCCCGGCCTCTTTCTACCTATCTCGCCCTAGCCCCCGGCCCTTCTGGCCGAAGCCAACTTGGCACGTCTCTCGCTTTAGTTCAGGTGTGCAGGATTCACCCGAGCCAAGGCCCGGGTACGCGGCACCACAATTTGCAATGGATGACTAGGGTTCCGGCTAGCGCTTAAAACGCTCAGTGACTGGTCCGAGAGTTATCGACCTCCAGTGAGGTTACACGGCGGGACAAAAGCCCGGGAGACGAACGCCAAGCCGCGTTGCGCCTGCCCGCTTTTTCTCGAACTGGAGGTTTTTTATGCGCAAGTCCCGTCTTCTAGCCCTCGCTTTCACCGGCCTTGCTGCCGCCTTCAGTTTCAGCGCCCACGCCGCCACCAAAGACAAATTCAGCGTCTGCTGGACTCTCTACGCCGGTTGGATGCCGTGGGAATACGCGGCCGCCGAAGGCATCGTCGACAAGTGGGCCAAGAAGTACAACATCGCCATCGACGTGGTGCAGCTCAATGACTACGTCGAGTCGATCAACCAGTACACCGCCGGCCAGTTCGACGGCTGCACCATGACCAACATGGACGCCCTGACCATTCCGGCCGCCGGCGGCGTCGACTCCACCGCGCTGGTAGTCAGCGACTTCTCCAACGGCAACGACGGCATCGTGCTCAAAGGCAAGGGCAAAACCCTGGCCGACCTCAAGGGCCAGCCGGTCAACCTGGTGGAACTCTCGGTGTCGCACTACCTGCTGGCGCGCGGCCTGGAAACCGCCGGCAGCGAAAAAGACCTGAGCGTAGCAACACTTCCGACGCCGATATCGCCGCCGCTTTCAAACACCACGAAGTGAATTCGGTGGTGACCTGGAACCCGATGCTGGCCGAAATCAAGCCCTGCCCGACACCACTGAAGTGTTCAACTCAGCCAGATTCCCGGCGAGATCATGGACATGATGGTGGTCAACACCGCCACCCTGAAAGACAACCCCGCCCTGGGCAAAGCGCTGACTGGAGCCTGGTTCGAAATCATGGAATTGATGACCACCGAAAGCCCGCGCGCCACCGCCGCCCTCGAACATATGGCCAAGGCATCGGGCACCGACCTCGCTGGTTTCAAAGCCCAGCTGGCGACCACCAAACTCTTCTACACCGCCAAAGACGCCTTGACCTTCGCCACCAGCCCGCAACTGCCGGAAACCATGAGCAAGGTGGCGAACTTCTCCTTCGCCCATGGCCTGCTCGGCGAAGGCGCGAAAGACGCCGGCGCCGTGGGTATGAGCTTCGCCAAAGGCAAGGTCACGGGCGACTCGGACAACATCAAGCTGCGCTTTGACCCGAGCTACGTGCAGATGGCGGCGGACGGCACCTTGTAAGCGTGACTGACGATGAACGCGACAAAAACCTCCGTCGTTCCCGCGCAGGCGGGAACCCAGAATCTGGAAGGGTTCGCCCTTTCTCAAGCCCACCTGAATGCCGAAATTCTGGATCCCCGCCTACGCGGGGATGACGGGAGATGTCGGGACAACCCGACCATGAATTTGAGACCGCCATGCGCCTGATCAATCGCCACCCAGACGGTGCCGGAAGACTGCTGCTAATCCTGCTGCCGTTCGCCCTGCTGCTGTTTGCCTACTTCACCGGCTCCGCCGCGCGGTTGGCCGACAACCCCAATGACAAGCTGCTGCCCAGCGCCGTGCAAATGACCGATGCGGTCAAACGCATGGCCTTTACCGAAGACAAACGCAGCGGCGGTTATCTGCTTTGGCAAGACACCGCCTCCAGCCTGCAACGCCTCGGCATGGGCCTGGGCATCGCCGCCCTCATCGGCCTGTGCCTGGGCATTGCCGCCGGCACCTTGCCGCTATTCAGCGCACCGCTGTCGCCACTGCTTACGGTGCTGTCGATGGTGCCGCCGCTGGCGATTCTGCCGATTCTGTTCATCGTGTTCGGCCTGGGCGAATTGTCGAAAGTGATGCTGATCGTCATCGGCATCACCCCGGTGCTGGCCCGCGACCTGGAACAACGGGCGCGGGAAATTCCGCCGGAATTGCTGATCAAGGCACAAACCCTCGGCGCCTCGACCTGGACACTGATTCTGCGGGTAATTTTGCCGCAACTGCTGCCGCGCCTGCTGATTGCCCTGCGCCTGGTACTGGGTTCGGCGTGGCTGTTTCTGATTGCCGCCGAAGCCATCGCCTCCACCGACGGCCTGGGCTACCGGGTGTTTCTGGTGCGCCGCTATATGGCCATGGACGTGATTCTGCCTTACGTGGTGTGGATCACCCTGCTGGCCTGGCTGATGGACCTGGGTTTGAAGCGCCTGACTCAACTGGCCTTCCCTTGGTATGAAGGGGCGAAAGCATGAGCGCCTTCATCGAAGTCAAAAACGTTTGGCAGAAATACGGCGACCAAACCGTTCTCGAAGGGCTGAATATCAACGTTGCCGAAGGTGAGTTCTGCACTTTGGTGGGCACCTCCGGCTGCGGCAAATCCACCTTTCTGCGCCTGCTGCTGGGCCAGGAAGTACCGAGCAAAGGCGAGATTCTGCTGGGCGGCAAAAGCTCGTCGGCGAGCCTGATTCCAGCCGTGGCGTGGTGTTTCAGCGTTACTCGGTCTTCCCGCACCTTTCGGTACTCAACAACGTCGCCCTCGGCTGGAACTGCCCCGCGCGCCGCTGTTCGGGCGCCTGTTCGGCCAGGCCAAACGCGATGCCCGCGAGCAAGCGGCGGCGCTGTTGAAAAAGGTCGGCCTGGGCCACTCGCTGGACAAATACCCCACGCAACTTTCCGGCGGTATGCAGCAGCGTCTGGCCATTGCCCAGGCGCTGATCATGCAGCCGCGCGTGCTGCTGCTCGACGAGCCTTCGGCGCCCTCGACCCCGGCATTCGCAAAGACATGCACGAACTGCTGCTGGAGCTGTGGCGCGAGACCAAGCTGACGGTATTTATGGTCACCCACGACCTGTCCGAAGGCTTCACGTTGGGCACCCGGTTGATGGTGTTCGACAAAGTCCGCCACGACCCGCACGCCCCCAACGCCTATGGCGCACGCATTACCTACGACATTCCCTGAACCCCGACCGCCGCGCCACCCGCGCCGCCGTCGAAGCCTTGCCGGCGCACGTCACCGGCAGCCTCCATACCGTTTACCAAGGAGCCTGATCATGACCAGCGCGTTGAGCCTGCGCCCCAGCCTGTATGAAGAAACCGTACCCGGCGGCGGCCACACCTCGTTCGTTCTCAAGCGTGGCCAGTTGCTGCGCATTACCGACCTTGAAGGCGGCGCCAACGTCAGCCTGATGCTGCTTAACGCCGCCGAGAAAAGTGAGCGGCTGAACCTGCCGGACAGCCTCAAGGGCCAGCACACCGCCAAGCTCACCGTCGGCCATTGCCTGTACTCGGACATGGGCCGCGTGCTAGCCGCCATCACCGCCGACACCTGCGGCTGGCACGACAGTTTTGGCGGCGTGCTAAGTGCCGCCGAAGTGCAGGAAAAATACGGCGCAGGCCGCTACCAGGAATTGCGCAACAGCTTCTTCCGCAACGGCGTGGACAACCTGCTGGTGGAAATGGGCAAGTGGAACCTCAACCTGCAAGACCTGCTGATGGTGCTCAACCTGTTCAGCAAGGTGACCGTCGACAGCGACGGCTGCTTCCACTTCGCCGCAGGCAATTCCAAGGCCGGTGACTACGTGGAGCTGTACGCGCCAATGGACACGCTCGTAGTGCTCACCGCTCTGCAACACCCGATGGACCCCAACCCCGAATACGCGCCAAAACCTGTGCAGCTGAACTGGAGCCAGGTCGCCGAAGACGGCATCAGCGTGCTGTGCCGCACCTCGCGCCCGGAGAACGGCCGCGCTTTCCACAACACCGAACGTCAGTACATCTGAGGGCCACGCCATGTCACTTATCCACAGCCCTCTCCATGAAGAAGCCGCCGTATTTCGCGCCACCATCGGCGCCGGCGAACCGTTTCTGAAAGAGGTAAAGGCCGGGCAAACCCTGCGCCTGCTCGACCTGGAAGGTAACCAGGCGGTCGACACCCTGTTCTTCAGCGCCAGCAACCCACGCGAGCGCTACGACGTACAACGCACCCTGCGCAAACAGAACCGCGTGTACCTCACCACCGGCACCGTTTTGTACTCCAACCTCGGCAACCCGCTGCTGACCATCACCGCCGACACCTGCGGGCGGCACGACACCTTGGGCGGCGCGTGCGCACAAGAGAGCAACACCGTGCGTTACGCCTTGGATAAACGCTACATGCACAGCTGCCGCGACAACTTCCTGCGCGCCAGCCTGCACGACGGCCGTCTGAACAAGGCCGACATCAGCGCCAACATCAACTTCTTTATGAACGTGCCGGTAACGCCCGAAGGCGGCCTGACGTTTGAAGACGGCATCTCGGCCGCCGGCAAATACGTCGAGCTGGTGGCGCATATGGACGTGATTGTTCTGATCTCCAACTGCCCGCAACTGAACAACCCCTGCAACGGCTACAACCCGACGCCGGCGGAGTTTTTGGTATGGGACTGATTCGGCGGTGGTTGTTTGCGCTTTGCCAGAGTCGCAGTGGGCAATGCCTGAACGCGGATGGACTCCCCTCTCCCGCTTGCGGGAGAGGGGCTGGGGGAGAGGGCGAGGGCCAAACGCACCATCAAAGTCCCCCCTCACCCTAACCCTCTCCCCGCTGGGGCGAGGGGACTGACCGAGTCCACCTGATCGCTTAGCAAGAATTCCCCACCGTGGACGACCACGGTGCAGACCGAATACAGCGGGACGGCCCGCCTCCCCTTTCGAGGGCTTACGCCATGTTCAACAAACTGCTGATCGCCAACCGTGGCGCCATTGCCTGCCGCATTCTGCGCACCTTACGTGCGCTGGAAGTGCAGGGTGTGGCCGTATATTCCGAGGCCGATGCTGCCAGCCTGCATATCCAGCAGGCCGACGAGGCGTACAGCCTGGGTGAAGGCGCGGCTGCCGGCACGTACCTGAAGGTCGAGAAGATTCTCGCCGTGGCCAAACAGACCGGCGCCCAGGCCATTCACCCCGGCTACGGCTTTCTTTCGGAAAACGCCGCCTTCGCCGAAGCCTGCGAAGCGGCCGGCATTGCCTTTGTCGGCCCGACGCCGGAGCAGCTGCGCGTGTTCGGCCTCAAGCACACCGCCCGCGCCCTGGCCAAGCAACACGGCGTGGCCATGCTCGAAGGCACCGAACTGTTGGAAAACCTCGACGCCGCGCTAATCGCCGGTGACCAGGTGGGCTACCCGGTGATGCTGAAAAGCACCGCAGGCGGTGGCGGCATCGGCATGCGCGTGTGCCGCTCGGCGGCCGAACTGAGCGAAGCCTTCGATGCCGTCAAACGCCTGGGGCAGAACAACTTCAGCGACGCTGGTGTGTTTATCGAAAAATACATCCAGCGCGCCCGTCACCTGGAAGTACAGGTGTTCGGCGATGGCCAGGGCGAGGTGATCGCCCTCGGCGTGCGCGACTGCTCCGTGCAGCGCCGCAACCAGAAAGTGCTGGAAGAAACCCCGGCCACCAACCTCCCCGCCGGCATGGCTGATGAACTGTGCGCCGCCGCGATCAAGCTGGCCAAGGCGGTGAACTACCGCAGCGCCGGCACCGTGGAATTTGTTTACGACAGCGAGGCGAGCCAGTTCTATTTCCTGGAAGTGAACACCCGTCTGCAGGTGGAACACGGCGTTACCGAACAAGTGTGGGGCGTTGATTTGGTGAGCTGGATGATTCAGCTGGCCGCCGGTGACCTGCCGCCGCTGCAAGAGCTGATCAAGGGCTTGAGCCCAATAGGCCACGCCATTCAGGCGCGCCTGTATGCCGAAGACCCGGGCCGTGATTTCCAGCCGAGCCCTGGCCTGCTAACTGCCGTGCAATTCCCAACCGCCGATGGCAAAACCCTGCGCATCGATACCTGGGTGGAAGCCGGCTGCGAGATTCCGCCATATTTCGACCCGATGATCGCCAAGCTGATCGCCTGGGCGCCGACCCGTGAAGAAGCCAGCACCGGCCTCTACAACGCCCTCGGCGACAGCGTGCTGTACGGCGTGGAAAGCAACCGCGACTACCTGCGCCAGATCATTCAGGACGTCCCGTTTGCCAGCGGCAATCCGTGGACCCGCTGCCTTGAGCAGTTGGTGTACAAAGCCGACACCGTCGAAGTGCTCGGCGCCGGCACCCAGACCACCGTACAGGACTACCCCGGCCGCCTCGGCTACTGGGCCGTCGGCGTACCCCCATCAGGCCCGATGGACAGCCTGGCGCTGCGCCTGGGCAACCGCCTGCTGGGCAACGTCGAGGGCGCCGCCGCACTGGAAATCACCATGAGCGGCCCGACCCTGCGCTTTAACACCGATGCGGTGGTGGCCGTGACTGGCGCGGTTATTCCCCTGAGCCTGGACGGCGCGGCCCAAGCCATGAACACCGCACTGCTGATCAAAGCCGGCAGCACTCTGACCCTCGGCACCATTGCCGGTGCCGGCGCACGCAGCTACCTGTGCCTGCGTGGCGGCCTGCAAGTGCCGGATTACCTGGGCAGCAAAAGCACCTTTACCCTCGGCCAGTTCGGCGGCCACGGCGGCCGTGCCTTGCGCGGCGGCGATGTGCTGCATATACCGGCGCTGACCGGCAACAGCCATGGCGCCAGCCTCGACGCCGAGCAGTACCCGCCATTGCCGGCGGTGCGCACCATCCGCGTGATCTACGGCCCGCACGGCGCGCCGGAATACTTCACCCCTGAATACATCGACACCTTCTTCGCCACCCATTGGGAAGTGCACTTCAACTCCAGCCGCACCGGCGTGCGGTTGATCGGGCCGAAGCCGCAATGGGTACGCGAGAGCGGCGGTGAGGCCGGGCTGCACCCCTCCAACATCCATGACAACCCATACGCCATCGGCGCGGTGGATTTCACTGGGGATATGCCGGTGATTCTTGGCCCGGATGGGCCGAGCCTGGGCGGGTTTGTATGCCCGGTGACGATTATTGAGGCGGACTTGTGGCAGTTGGGTCAGCTGAAGGCTGGCGATAAGGTGCAGTTCACCCCGGTCGATATTGCGACAGCACGCTCGCTGGTCTCCCCTCGCCCGCTCGCGGGAGAGGGGCCGGGGGAGAGGGCCGCAGCCAGCACAATCCAAAGCCCCTCTCCCCAACCCTCTCCCGCAAGCGGGCGAGGGAGCCGATTGGCGCTCGTTTCACCAATCGTATTGGACCTCGGCCAAGCCGACACCCGCCTCGTCGCCCGCCTCTCCGGCGACACCCACTTACTGGTAGAAATCGGCGCCCCCGAGCTGGACCTGGTACTGCGTTTCCGCGGCCACGCCCTTATGCAGGCCCTGGAAGCCAAAGCCCTGGACGGCGTTATCGACCTGACCCCAGGTATCCGCTCGCTGCAAGTGCACTACCAGCCGGAAACCCTCAGCCTCACCGATTTGCTCGGCATCATCGCCGGCGAGTGGGACGCCGTGTGCGCCGCGCAGAACCTCGAGGTGCCGTCGCGCATCGTGCACCTGCCGCTCTCCTGGGATGACCCGGCCTGCCAGTTGGCCATCGAGAAATACATGACCACCGTGCGCAAAGACGCGCCCTGGTGCCCGAGCAATCTGGAGTTCATCCGCCGCATCAACGACCTGCCCAATCTCGAAGAGGTGTACCGCACCGTCTTCGAAGCCAGCTACCTGGTGATGGGCCTGGGCGACGTGTACCTCGGCGCGCCGGTGGCCACGCCGCTGGACCCGCGCCATCGTCTGGTAACCACCAAGTACAACCCGGCGCGTACCTGGACGGCGGAAAACTCGGTGGGCATCGGCGGCGCCTATATGTGCGTGTATGGCATGGAAGGCCCCGGCGGTTACCAGTTCGTCGGCCGCACCCTGCAGATGTGGAACCGCTACCGCGAAGTGGCCGCGTTCGACGGCAAACCCTGGCTGCTGCGCTTCTTCGACCAGATCCGTTTCTACCCGGTGAGCGCCGAAGAACTGCTGCAAATCCGCAAGGATTTCCCGCTGGGCCGCTATGACCTGAAGATCGAACACAGCGTGCTCAACCTCGCCGACTACCAAGCGTTTCTGGCCACGGAAGCCGACACCATCGGCGCCTTCCGCCGCCAACAGCAAGGCGCGTTCAACGCCGAACGCGAGCGCTGGATCGCCAGCGGCCAGGCGCACTTCGACAGTGAAGAAGCGGTGGTAGAACTCGGTGAAGACGCCCCACTGGCCGCCGGCCAACACAGCATCGAAAGCCATATCGCCGGCAACCTCTGGCAGGTGCAGGTCGAGGCCGGCAACAGTGTGAAGGCTGGCGATGTGCTGGTGATTCTGGAGTCGATGAAGATGGAAATTCCGCTACTGGCCCCACGTGACGGGGTGGTGAAGGAAGTGCGCGTGCAGCCGGGGTCGGCGGTAAGGGCTGGGCAGCGTGTGGTTGTGCTGGAAGAGGTTTGATTGAGCTCCCCTCTCCCGCTTGCGGGAGAGGGGCTGGGGGTGAGGGCTGGGCCAAACGCCAAATCAAGGTCCCCCCTCACCCTAACCCTCTCCCACGAGGGAGAGGGGACCGAACGAGAGATGCGAGAAACTTTTTAAGGAGCAACCTATGAACCACCCACACGACCTGCGCCTAAGCGCCGTCAAAGCCGCCTACCTGGCCGGCACCACCACCCCGCGCCAACTCATCGGCGCCCTGCGTGAACACGCCGCTGCGCTAAACCCCGAATTCAATCTGTTCATCCACCTGCTCACCGCCGATGAGCTGGAACCCTACCTCGCCGCCCTCGACGGCAAGACCGCCGACAGCCTGCCGCTGTTCGGCGTGCCGTTTGCGATCAAGGACAATATCGACCTGGCCGGCATTCCCACCACCGCCGCCTGCCCGGCGTTTGCCTATACACCGAGCGAGTCCGCCACTCTGGTCAAGCAACTGCTGGCACTCGGCGCTGTGCCGCTGGGCAAGACTAACCTCGACCAGTTCGCCACCGGCTTGAACGGCACCCGCTCGCCGTACGGCCCATGCCGCAACAGCGTGCACCCGGACTATCCGTCGGGCGGCTCCAGTGCCGGTTCGTCCCTAGCCGTGGCCCTGGGTTTGGCAAGTTTTTCGCTGGGCACCGACACCGCTGGCTCCGGCCGGGTGCCGGCCGCACTGAACAATCTGGTCGGCCTCAAGGCCACCAAAGGGCTGATCTCCACCGCGGGTGTGGTACCGGCTTGCCGCACCCTGGATTGCGTCACCTACTTCACCGCCACCGCCCGTGAAGCCAGCCAACTGCTCGGCCTGACCGCCACCCTCGACCCGGCCGACGCCTACAGCCGCAAAAACCCGCTGTGGAACGATGCCAGCGCCTTCGGCCTGCCGCGCAAAGGCTTCCGTTTTGGCGTGCCCAAACAACTGGAATTCCTCGGCTGCACGGAAAGCCCGGCGCTGTTTGCCGCCACCATCAACCACCTCGAAGCATTGGGTGGCGTGGCGGTGGAACTGGATTTCGAACCCTTCGCCGAAGCGGCGCGTCTGCTCTATGAAGGCCCGTGGGTGGCCGAGCGCTACAGCGTGGCCGGCGAGCTGATCGAAGCGCAGCCCGATGCCGTGTTGCCGGTGATTCATGCCGTGCTGTCCAAGGCGCCCGGCACCACTGCCGTGGAACTGTTCCGCGCCCAGTACCGCCTGCAGGAACTGAAAGCCATCTGCGACCGCGCCATGGCCGAGCTGGATTGCGTGCTGACCCCGGCCTATCCGCGCCCGGTAACGTTGGCCGAACTGGACGCCGAGCCGGTCAAACGCAACTCGGACCTGGGCTACTACACCAACTTTATGAACATGCTCGACTACGCCGCCATCGCCGTACCTGCCGGGTTTATGGCCAATGGGCTGCCGTGGGGCGTGACGCTGTTTGGTCGCCCGTTCACCGACCAGTACCTGCTGAGCCTGGCCGAAGGGCTGCAATGCGAAACCGACCTGCCTTTGGCCGGCGAACGCAGCCTGGGCGTTACCGCGCCGACCAACCTGGCCCGCCACGACCTGGCGCGGGTGGTGGTATGCGGCGCGCACCTGGATGGCCTGCCGCTGAACTGGCAGCTCAAGCAGCGCGGCGGGCGTTTGCTGCAAGCCACACACAGCTCGGCCGACTACCAACTCTGGGCCCTGGCCGGCGGCCCGCCGTTCCGCCCCGGCATGATGCGCGTGACCGAAGGCGGCGTGGCCATTGAAGTGGAAGTGTGGGAACTGCCGAGCAGCGAGCTGGGCTCGTTCCTCACCGGCATTGCCGCCCCGCTGGGCTTGGGCAAGGTGCAGTTGGCCGACGGCACGTGGGAAAGCGGGTTTATCTGCGAGCCCTATGGGTTGGCCGGCGCGACCGATATCAGCCACTTTGGCGGCTGGCGTGGGTACCTGAAAAGCAAGGCGTAGTAGGCGCCACGCAGAGGGCGAGCTAGCATGGCGCATCCCTCCAGAGCCGCTCGCCCCATGCCCACTGATGTCGAACTTTGCCCCTTGTGCGGCCAGCGCAACCGCTGCAGCCAGGTCGACCCGGCCAGCAACGGCGAGGCGTGCTGGTGTTTCAGCACGCCGATCTCGCCCGCCGCATTGGCGCGATTGAGTGCAGAACAGATCGACAAAAGCTGCCTGTGCCCCAGCTGCGCCAAGGGCGTTGCCGCCGCTTCCGGTGATGAGCCGAAAGCCTGATGCGCCTCGACCGCTTCCTCGCCAACTTGCCCGCCGCTAACCGCTTCGACGCCCGCCAGCAACTGGCGGCCGGGCGGGTAAAAGTGGACGGCGTGGTAGTGCGCGATGGGTTGCTGGATATCCGCGAATTCCAGCAAGTGGAGTTGGATGACGCCGTGCTGCAGGCGGGCAAGCCGGCGCTGTATTTCATGCTGCACAAGCCGGCTGGGTACGTCAGCGCCACCGAGCACGACGAGCACCCGACCGTGCTCGACCTGCTGCCCGAAGCCGCCGAACACACCTTGCACCTAGCCGGGCGCCTGGACCTGACGACCACGGGTTTGCTGCTGCTGACCAATGACGGGCATTGGTCGCGACGGGTTACCCAGCCGACCAGCAAACAGCCGAAGGTGTACTACGTCGAGACCGAAGAGGTAATTACGGCCGAGTACATCGACGTGTTCGCCCAAGGCCTGTACTTCGCCTATGAAGACCTCACCACCCTGCCCGCTGGGCTGGAAATTCTCACGCCCCATAGCGCTCGACTAACGCTGTATGAAGGCCGTTACCATCAGGTAAAACGCATGTTTGGGCACTTTCAGAACAAGGTGGTGCGGCTGCATCGGGAAAGTGTGGGGGCGCTGGTGCTCGATCCCACATTGGCCCCCGGTGAATACCGCGCGCTTATGTCAGACGAAATCGCGGCGTTCTGAAAGTCAAAAACTCGAGGCTAAAGCCTCTCCCACCATTGACGGCGAAACGTGTGGGAGAGGCTTTAGCCTCGATCCCAGGAAAAGCTGCTTTGGGATTTGCGGCAAAAAAAATCGGGACTAAAGTCGCTGCTACGGGCTCAAAACCCATGCAGACGTTTTGGAGGGCCGGCATGAAAGCGCTGTCGTTGTTAGTGGGTTCACTCGTCGTGATCAGCTTGATGGGGGCCGTTACCCCGCCGCCAATCTTGGCCCCGATTCCGGCGGCGCAGGACTTGCGCCAGCAGCTGCAAGAGCTCAAACCGGGCCAATTTCTGTGGTACCCGCAGGTGTCACCGGCCGGCCCGGTGACCATCGTGGTAAGCCTCACCGAGCAACGCGCCTACGTGTACCGCAACGGCATCGCCATTGGCGTGAGCACGGTAAGCAGCGGCAAAAAGGGCCGCGAAACCCCGACCGGCGTGTTCAGCATTCTGCAAAAAAGCGTCGACCATAAATCCGATCTCTACAACAGCGCGCCCATGCCCTATATGCAGCGCCTGACCTGGGACGGCATCGCGCTGCACGCCGGCCACTTGCCCGGTTACCCGGCATCCCACGGCTGTGTGCGGCTGCCGATGGAGTTCGCCAAAAAGCTGTTCGAAACCACCGGCTTCAGCTCCACCACCGTGATTGTCTCCGACTCCCACAGCGCGCCCGTGGAGGTCTATCACCCGGGCCTGCTAGCGCCCACCGTAAGCGCCGGCAAACCGGTGGCCACCGCGGTACTCAGCGGCGACACCTTCTGGAACGATCCTGGCGACAGTGCCGGGCCGCTCTCGGTATTGATCAGCCGCGCCGACCTGCGCACCTACGTGTTTCGCGGCGGGCAACTGGTCGGCAGCGCACC
This sequence comes from Pseudomonas sp. CC11G, assembly GCF_056174845.1. NCBI lineage: Bacteria > Pseudomonadati > Pseudomonadota > Gammaproteobacteria > Pseudomonadales > Pseudomonadaceae > Pseudomonas > Pseudomonas sp. CC11G. The sequence continues at coordinate 129,886 of NZ_JBWBZC010000012.1, read as the reverse complement.
CGTGATGGCGCTGGACAGTAACCAGCCGCATAACGGCATGGCGGTGTTTTCGCTGCTGGAAAAACCCTCCACCAATGAACTGCTGCCGGCGCAACCGCTGCATTGGTCGGCCATTCAGGTGAGCAATCCAGAGTTCGGCAACTCGCCCCGTGAACAGCTCGGCTCACTGAATGTGAACCCCGATTTTCTGAAAAATCTGCATGCCGCCATGGACGTCGGTACCACCCTGGTAATCACCGATCTGGCCTCCACCTCGGAAACCCGCAGCAACGGCAACTTCACCGTCATCACCACCGAAGCGGAAAAAGGCAAATAACCGCTGGTCAAAAAATGATCGGAAGCGTGCCGTCAATTGTGCACAATGCCCGCGCACAATTACTCAAACAGGGTTTTCTGCTTGTTTATTCGAACCACTTGGGGAAGCGCCCTGCGGCGCTGTGCGGGCCTGTGCGGCCTGCTCGTTCTGACCACCAGTTTCGCCGCTCACGCGCAAACGCTGCCCAGCGCCACGGACCTGCAACGCCTGGCCCCCAGCGCCAACCTGACCGCCCTGAAGCTCGCCCTCACCGCGTACCAATGCGCCAGCGTGGCCGACCCGAACAAGCTGCTCACCGTCATCGACTATTCGAAACCCTCGCGGGAAAAACGCCTGTGGGTGTTCGATCTGGCGCACAAAAAACTGCTGTTCGAAGAGTGGGTCGCCCACGGCAAGAACAGCGGCGACGACATGGCCACCTCGTTCTCCAACGTGCCCAACAGCTACCAGAGCTCCATCGGCCTGTACCAGACCGGCGTCACCTACAGCGGCAAACACGGCCGCTCGTTGCGCCTGGTTGGCCTGGAGCCGGGCTTCAACGACAACAGCCAATCGCGCGCTATCGTCATGCATGCCGCCGCCTATGCCGACCCGAAAGTGGTACCCGGCCTCGGCCGTTTGGGTCGCAGCCAAGGCTGCCCCGCCGTACGCCCCGCCATCGCCGGCAAACTGATCGACACCTTGAAAACCGGCAGCTACGTTTTTGCCTACTACCCACAGAAAAAGTGGCTCGACACTTCACGCTACCTCGGCGCACAAAGCTGCCCGAGCACCGGCGAAACCCTGGCCGTTCTGCAGAAGTGAATGGCAGTGACCGGTCGGCAAACCGGTCACTCATCGGACCGGCCGCGCCAGAGCGTTTTAATTACCGAAAAAGTCCCCGCCCACGCTTGCAGCTGAAAACAGCAAGTGCTTAACTCGAATCACAAGGTCAGAGCGTGACTCACCAGTCACAGCGACCATCTAAGCACTTCCCCGGTTACTGGCGCTCTGCGCCAATTGGATTCCTGCCTGGTTCACCCGCCTTTTCACACGCGTTCCCCACGCCGTGTGGCAGTTGCGCTGTTCGATCCTAACCGCTTTAAAAACAATAACTTATAAATTTTGCTGACTGACATTCGTTTGTCATGTCTTGGCGTTTTGCTGTCTGCCCAACACGGCTCTTTTTAGCGGCTACCCCGCTTATGTGAGCACTACCTTGCGCCAAGGAGGAAGACGACATGAGGCCAGAAACCGCAGTCGTTCATGCATACAGTCACAATGTGCACACCGAGTACTACGCCAACCCGGCGGCGCGTAAAACCGTCATCCTGGTAAACGGCTCGTTGGCCACAACCGCCTCATTCGCGCACACGCTCAAATACCTGACACCGCAATTCAACGTCGTGTGCTACGACCAGCCCTACGCCGGCCAGTCCAAAGCGCACAACGCCCACGTGCACCCGCTGAGCAAGGAAGACGAAGCGGAAATTCTGCTCGAGCTCATCGACCACTTCGACGCCGACTACCTGTCGTCCTTCTCCTGGGGTGGCGTGGCTTCTTTGCTGGCGCTGGCGCAAAGGCCCAAACGCATCGAGAAAGCGGTGATCAACTCGTTCTCGCCGCTGCTCAACGAACCCATGCTCGACTACCTGGAAAAAGGCCTGTACTACCTGCAGACCATGGACCGCGACAACATGGGCCACCTGGTGAACAACACCATCGGCAAACACCTGCCGTCGTTGTTCAAACGCTACAACCACCGGCACATCAGCACCCTGCACGACCACGAATACCGGCAGATGCACGCGCACATCCACAAAGTGCTGCACCTGGACACCCACTGCCAGATGGCGTGCCTGCACAGCATCGACACGCCGCTTATGTTCATCAACGGCGAGCACGACGAATACACCACCGCTACCGATGCACGCATCTTCGGCAACCACCTCAACGACTGCCAGTTCACCACCGTGACCAATGCCGGGCACTTCCTCGACATGGAACACAAAGGCGCCTGGCAACAGACGCAGAACGCCATGCTCGGCTTTCTGCAAACCGGCAACCAACAACGCCGCCCGGTACACGAGAGCACCGCCGCCATCGCAGTATGAGGTTGAGAGAATTGTCCGCCCGCCGTGAAAAACATTGCCCTGTTATCACGGCGGGCTTCAATTCCCCGCCGGCTTCTGGTACAACGTCAGCCGCAAAAGCGGGTGTCGTATAATGGCATTACTCCAGCTTCCCAAGCTGATAACGAGGGTTCGATTCCCTTCACCCGCTCCAGAATCTGAAACAACAAAAAGCCCCGCTGATGCGGGGCTTTTTTTTAGCTTTGCTACACCCACAAAATCACAGCCGGCCGACAGTCAGCTTCAAGGACGAACGTAACGGCGAGAAAACAAGGAGTTGTTGGTAATGATGTCCCAGTCCGATGCACCCGCAGTAAATACCCTCCCTCAAAAGCTCACCTCGCTGATCACCCGTGGCATGGCCGGCCTCAGCGTCGTGCTCGGAGGCTTGTGGGCGTTGATTACCTACGCAGTGCCAGACCCGAGCGTATTTGGCTTCAGCTTTATCAGCTGGAAGAACGTGATTGTGGTGGTCAGCACCTTTCTCTTCTTGGGTGCCATTTCGTTCGGCTGGCAAATCCGCAACCTCACACCATTGCTACGAGGTTTTCTGCAAGTCTGCATCGTGAGCGTGTTGAGCTTCGGGTTCTTCACCATGGGCATGGAGTACGCAAAGCCGTCGTTCGAGTTCGCCAAAGTGCAAGCAAAGGTCGTAGAGAACGACGGTAACAACCTGCTCGGCAAACGCATGGAAGTGCTCGACAACATTCGGATCGAACTCGAAGGCTGCGAAAATATTGGCCGGATTCCTACCTGCACGTTCGAGCTGACCAACTTGAATGTGGATCGCGACTTCCAATTTAGCTCTGACTCGCGCCTGTTCGACGAAACCGGCGGCCCGCTGCGGGTAAGCGCATCAAGAGTTGGCAAAGTGGAAGAGGACAGTCTGTTCAGCTTCCAGTTGGTTCGTAACGTGCCAACCAAAATCACCCTGACCTTCCAGCAGAGCAACAACAAGTTGACCAAGTCGCCAGCGATCAAGCTGCTCTTCCGCGACAAAGCCTACGAGACCATCACGCTAAAATTCAGTGACGTGGAAATGCGTTGATTGCGGGACGCGGCTCTGTGTACCGTAGTGGCCAAATGATGTGCATGGGCTAGGCTTCAAGCCGGCGTTGAGATCAATCCATTTCAGGGGACGAGATATGTTGAACATCAAACCAGGCCCAAAGCCCAAGCGAGATGACGGGAAAGATGACCGACGCCGCCATGTAAACCCGGAAAACAAGCCCAAACATCCGACGCTTCCTGTGCATAAGCCTTCAACGTAGAGCTAGAGATCATACTGATTGTAAGCTTCAAGCGGAGCTTTGTTCGACCCTCTAGCCCTGTGTAAAGAGTTCTAGAGTATAAAAAATAGATCTGTCCTTTTCCCTAAATTAAAAACCATGTTGCTTAATCTGAAGCAAAGGGTTCTCAAGTCGTATGCCTGACCAATACGAAAGCTTTTCTCACGAACTTTAAAACACAGCCACTCAGTCAACAAGGATCTGTATGAGCGAAATAATCAGCGAAGATGGGATAGAGCTTCCTGCGGAAGAACAGGATGACTTCTACAGCGATGACGATCTGTTTGAAATATCGTCTTGGGGAGCAGATCTAAGTTTTAGAGAACTTATAGCCCGTTACGACGACGACGAGTTAGTCAAGCCAGAGCTACAGCGAAACTACGTATGGGATAAACCCGAGGCTTCTCGGTTTATAGACTCAGTATTGCTAGGGCTACCGGTACCAAGTATTTTTTTGGCGAAAACAACAGACGAAAAGTTGCTCATAATAGACGGGTACCAACGTTTGATGACCGTCAGAGACTTCGTTAAAGGAATATTTTCAAAAGACGGCACTATATTCAAGCTATCTAGGAGCGGCAAAATTCACGAGCGCTGGATGGGAAAATCGTTCTTAGAATTATCTCCCGAAGATCAAAGAAAAATAAGAAACACGACCATTCATGCAATTATATTTATGCAAAAGCAACCAACCGAGGGTGACACAAGCCTTTACCAAGTGTTTGAAAGAATTAACTCAAGTGGGAGATCCCTGCTCCCACAGGAAATTAGAAATTGCGTGTATCAGGGACCAATGAATACTCTGCTTTTTGAATTAAACACGAACGAAAACTGGAGGCGTTTGTGGGGCAAACCGACTCAAGACTCCCGAATGAGAGACTTAGAAGTCATATTAAGATTTTTTGCTCTTTCTTCAGATAAAATTCAACACGATGATGACGCACCGGCCAGAATTTCGTTAAAACAATATCTAAACCAGTACATGGACTTAGTGAATGACGAAAAATTCTGTGCCATTTTCAGGACTCGGTTCATCAATACTATTGATTTTGTAGCCGAACATATCGGGCCAACTGCCTTTCACAACATCTCACCTTCCGATGAAAACAGACTGGTTCCAAACTTTAGTCCAACTTTATTCGACTCTATCATGATAGCGGTCGACATGGGTATTCGAGGCGGAATAGCAGAAAACTATATAGCCGGAATGAACGACAGACGCCTGCAACTACTTCGCAGTCCTGATTATCAAAAATTACTGTCCCAGGAAACTATGCGTATTCCAAACATTCGGGATCGAGTGGCCGATATGTATTACGCATTGTTTGAGGGTGAGGGCAATGAATAACGATGAAGTAGCGGCGTCAATTCAATCTTGCATAGATGAGTTAGAAGGAATAAGAGCATTCATTACCGGAAATGGAGAAGAGGCCCGTCCAACACCCTATCTGAAACGATACGCAGTGATGAGAGCGACCGGCTGCATAGAAGTTGGTTTTAAACAAATAATTGCAGATAGAGTTGACCAAAATAGCGAAGCACACGTAAAAAACTTCATCAAAAGAAAGGTCAGAGAAAGCTCGACGAATCCAAGACTAGGCGCAATTGAAAACTTACTTTCTGAATTCGATGATAGATGGAGGGGGCGATTCGATGAACTAGTTGGCCTAGCAGACAAGCCCAAATTGAAGGGTGCACTGACCTGCTTAGTTGACGCACGAAATGAGTTTGCTCACGGAGGCACCCCCGACTTAGATATCGCAATCATCATTACGAATTTTCACGATTCAATTGAGGTGCTAAAAGCATTGGATAACTGCGTTTCTTATGACTATGAATAGCCACCGGTAAGATATCTCCCGAGACCGGCCAAACAAGTCCTGAATATGATGAAGTGAATTCAAAATTGCCCGATCAAAGCGCGGGATAGCAATCAAGATATAAGTAGCTAAGCGCTGGATTACCAGAAGGCACGGGAAGTTGATGAAGCAGGGAAATTATCGAGTGGATTCTACTGCTCCTAATGGATATAAGACGCCAGATATATGATAAAAACGAACATGCGCTCCTATAGAAAAATAAGGCTAATAACTAATGAATTCAATAGTAACAGATAGTTTCGAAAGCTTCGTAAGTCACATTGAGTCAATAGACGAAAGCAAAGAACTTGTACTATTTAGAGGCCAGGCCATACAAGGGAACTTACTCCCCGGTATCGCGAGGGGAAACCCCAAAAAAATACAAAAGAAGATGAAATCAAGGAACTTAACGAACTGAGAAGAATGGGCGGGGCATTTTTTAGTAGCGACCTTAATGATTGGGAGCTTCTAATTTCCGCCCAACACTTTGGATTAAAAACCAGGCTACTTGACTGGACGAGCAATCCGTTAGTCGCACTATGGTTTGCGTGTAGCGATCGAGTCGAAGGCGATACTTATGTTTACTATCTATATGCTGATGAATTTTTGAGTGGATCTGACAAAGGTCCATTTCAAATGAGTAAAACAGTAGTGATCAAGCCAACCCTAAACAATCCAAGAATTATCGCCCAGCACGGTTGGTTTTCAGCCCATTCATTCTCTACTAAAACAAACTACTTCGTTGCCTTAGAAAAAAATTCAAAAATAAAAACTTCTTTGTTGGAAATATGTATTCCACAGCAGTCTAGATCCAAGATTTTAAAATCCTTAGACCGCCACGGCATCAGTAGCAGAACGCTATTCCCTGATCTGGAAGGTCTATGCAAATTTCTAAACTGGAAGCATGATAATTAAGCGGCGTGTCTAAAAAGTGTCGGAAACAACGCTGACCAAGGCGGGGTAAAGCGAGATAGAATTCCAATAAGCTCAGGCATAGCGGGGTAAAGCTAGCCTAAGCCCTTGAAAATAAAGGGTTCGATTCCCTTCACCCGCTCCAGAATCTGCAACACAAAAAAGCCCCGCAAAAGCGGGGCTTTTTCGTTTCCCTCATATCGCGAGTAGGGACCGCACTCACACCAACCGCTTCTCCTTCGAAGGCCGATACCCGTAATACGAGCTGTAGCACCGACTGAAATGACTCCCCGTCACAAACCCGCACGCCAGCCCCACGTCCGCCACCGACAGCTTGGTGTGTTGCAGCAACCGCCTCGCTTCGGTAATCCGCAGTTCGAGGTAATAGCGCTGCGGCGTAGTGCCCAGCTGCTCGCGGAACAGGCGTTCAACCTGGCGGCGTGAGCGACCGACGTATTCGGCGAGTTGGTCGAGTTCCAGCAGTTCTTCAAGGTTGGCTTCCATCAGCTCAACTACCTGCCGCGTGGGGTCGCTGATTTTCAGCAGGGACTTGGGATTTACCCGCCGGTAGCGCGAGGCTTCGAAGGCGAGGATGTCTTCCACGCCGTCGACCAGGGCGCGGGTGTGGCGTTGTTTGATCCATTCCAGAATCAAGGTCGGCGCGCCGGATGCCGAGGATGCGGTCAGGCGGTCGCGGTCGATCACGTACGATTCGCTGGTCACTTCCGCCCGCTTGGCCACCTCGGCCAAGGCCGAGCGGTGTTCGGGGTGGATGGCGCAGCGGTAGCCGTTGAGCAGGCCGGCATTGCCGAGAAACCACGCGCCGTTCCACAGGCCGCCGAGCGGGATGCCAAGTTCGGCAGCGTCTTTGAGCAAGCGGTTCAGCTCTGCCGTGGCTTGCAAGGCGGTGCGATAGCCGCCGCACACCATGAGCAAATCCAGCGACTGCAAACACGCGTGGTTGAACGTGGCGTCCGGGCGGATAACCAGGCCGAGGTCGCTGATCACCTCGTTGCCGTCGAGGCTGAAGTGGGTCACGGCGAACAACCCGCTTTGCAACAGGTTGGCGGTTATCAGCGCGTCCAGCGCTTGGTGAAGGCCGGCAGGGAAAAGTGTTCGAGCAGCAGAAACCTACGCGCGCCGGTTTGCCGGATGCTTTCTTTTCGTCATCCAGGTAGCGGTAGTTTTTGTTTTTCATCACGTCACTGAAGTCACGACGTTGCATGGCTGGGTGCCTCGGTGTGGTCTTGCATCTGCCGCAGGGAATGCCCGTATGGTGCCGTAAACAGGTGGCATAATCCCAGCCAACTCATACCCGAGATAAATAAATGGCCACCGAGAGCTACGACCAGATCGCCATTTTCGCCGTGGTGGCGCAAGAGCGCAGTTTTACCCGCGCTGCCGCCAAGCTCGGCATGTCGCAGCCGGCGTTAAGCCGGGCCATGCGTCAGTTGGAAGAGCGCCTGGGCGTGCGCTTGCTGGCCCGCACTACGCGCAGCGTGTCGCCGACTGAAGCCGGTGAACATTTACTGCAAGTGGTGGCGCCGCGGTTCGAGGAGATCAACAGCGAGCTAGCGTTGCTCAGCGAATTTCGCGACAAGCCAGCCGGCAAGTTGCGCATCACCGCCAGTGAGCATTCGGCCAATTCGTTGTTGCAGCCCGTGCTGGCCAAGCTGCTGCCGGACTACCCGGACCTCAGCATCGAAATCAGCGTCGACTATGGCCTGACCGATATCGTCGCCGAAGGCTTCGATGCCGGCGTGCGCCTGGGCGAGCAAGTGGCCAAAGACATGATCGCCGTGCGAATCGGCCCGGATATGCGCATGGCGGTGGTCGGCTCTCCCGCGTATTTCAGCCGATACCCGCGCCCGGAAATGCCGCGCGATCTGGTGCAGCACAACTGCATCAATATGCGCTTGCCCACCTATGGCGGCGTGTATGTGTGGGAGTTTGAAAAGAATGGGCAGGAGCTGAAGGTTCGCGTCGAAGGGCAGTTGGTGTTCAACACTCTAGGTCTGCGGCTGGAAGCGGCCCTGCAAGGATTGGGACTGGCCTATCTGCCCGAAGACGTCGTGCAACCGCACATCACCGCAGGACGTTTGGTGCATGTGCTGGCGGACTGGTGCGAACCCTTTACCGGCTACCACCTCTACTACCCCAGCCGACGCCAGGCGTCACCGGCGTTTACGTTGTTGCGCGAGGCGTTGCGGTATTCGGTGTAGGCCAATACACGGCACGTGGGCGTTCTGCTTTCGACCTACAAAAGCCGCGTCACGCAACTGTCACCCCCACTTGCTACCGTCCGCGCGCCCTTTCTATACGTGGACGCCCAGGTTGAATTCGCTCAGTTCGCGCAAGCAAATCGTTATCCGCTCCGACGCCATGGACGCCGACCAGTTCGGCGCGCTGTATATCCAGATGTTCGGCGACTTGTATTCCGACCTGCCCCCACCGCAGCACAAAATCGTGATCGCTGGCGTCTACGGCCGGCATGAGGGCGTGAGTTTTCGGCGCATGGGTTATCGCGGCGACCTCACCACGGCCCTGCCGGACTTGAACGATGAAATCACCTTTGTGATTCCCACCGCCGGCACCGTCATATTCACCCAGAAAACCGACACCATCGGCACGCCGCAGATGGGCCTCGCGGTGGAAAAAGCCAGTGTCAGCTCGGTGCGGTTTTTCGACGGGCATGCGCAATACGGTCTGTCGGTTCGCCGCGGGTTGTTTGCCGAGCGGCTGTCGACCCTGTTGGGTAAACCCATTATCGACAAGGTACGTTTTCAGCCCGTGGTGGACTTCAACCAGCCGGCCTTTCAAGGCATCAAGGCGATCGTGGGATTGGCCACCGGCAATGAGTTCGACTTGCTGATCAACTCCAGCGTGCTGATGCCCAGTCGCCTGCAGGAAATGTTGATCGACGCGGTGCTCGATAGCTGGCCGCATAACTACAGCGAAGCGCTGCATCGCCCGAGCCCGGCCATTGCGCCGCGGCATGTGAAGCTGGCGCTTGAGTACATTCAGGCGCACCCGGATTCCTTGGTCAGCGGCACCGAACTGGCGGCGCTAAGCAATGTGAGTTTGCGGGCGTTGCAGGATGGATTTCGGCGGTTTGTTGGCAGCTCGATTGTCGAGTACCAGCGCCAGGTGAGGCTGGAGCGGGCCCATCAGGTGTTGCTTGAAGATAGTGCGCAGTCGGTGACGGAAGTGGCGTTACGCTTAGGCTTCAGCAATGTCGGCCGGTTTTGCCAGTACTTTCAGAATGCGTATGGCGTCAGTCCGGCGGACCTGAAAAAGGGCCTGCGTAACCGCCATTGAAAACACCCGGTGCGTCGCCACTGCGGCGCACCGGGTGGTCAGTCAGAACAAATAGCTGGCCTTCAGGCTACCGCTGTAACCATGGCTATCACCGCCACAGTTGGCACCTACTTCAGCGCCAATACTCAACGCGCCAAGGTTGGCCGTCAGGTTGACCGCACCGGTGAATTGATCGCGGTTATCAAAGGCCGCGCGCTGTTCGATATCCAGCCCCAGCAAGCGCCCTTCGCTCTCGATTTTCTGATCGCCCAGGGCATGTTCGTAACCCACTTCAACGCCCGGCACCAGCTGCCAGCCGCCGCTTACAGCGAACGGCGCGAACGTGGTTTTCAGATTGGCCACGGCGCTGCGACGGGTCTCCTGAATGCCGTCTACATCCAGGGCCAGGTCGTTGCCTTTTTCCTGGAAGCCGGACAGGTTCACATGGCTGACGCGCAAGCCCAGGCTCGGCTCCAGGGTCAGGCTGGCCAGTGGTGCACGGTAGCCCAGCGCCAGGCTCGCGCCGCTCAAGGTGCCATGGGTGTCGCCCTTGGCCGAACCCAAACCGCCGCCGAGGTCGCGTTTGCTGTCGTAGGCCACATAGCCAGCGCTGGCCTTGGCCTCCACAAACACACCCTGCTCCAGGCTGCCCGGCGCAAAGCGCGCGCCGCCGCTGACGAAGGTGAAGTCGGTATCCACTTCACCGCCATCGCCGCCGACGCTGCCTTTGCTGTAACCAAAGCCTGCGTGAGCGCTGAGCTGCTCAGAGAAGCGCTGGGTCAGCCCCACCATTGTTCCTTGGGTGTGTTCGTTGCTGCTGGCCGCCTGGCTGGAGCCGTCCGTGCCCAGGTAGCCAGCGAGGCCGGTGGTCCACAAACGGCTTTGGCCGACCTTCTGGTCGATACCGCTGGTAAACGGCGAAGCGGCTTGGTCGATCAAGGCGTCCTGGCGCAGCAGGTAGCTGGCCGCATCGGCATGCACCTGGCCGCCGATGGTGGAGTCCACACCACCGAGCGTGCCGGCATCGATGGCCGATTGCAGGTAGAAGTTGTACGCCGAGTACGTGCCCGACAGGCTGCTGTTCTGCAATTGCTGTAACAGCTGCGCACCGGCCGAGGCGTTGCCCAGCGAGGCAACTTCGCCCGGCAGGCTGCTGTAATAAACCATCTTGGCGCGCAGCACGTAGATGGTTTCTTGCGACAGCCCCAGGCCCTGTTTGAGGTAGTTGTCCATGCTGCCGTACTCGGCCGTCACTTCGTCCAGGCCGGCCTGCAGATAGCTGGCCTGCACGCCCAGCAGCGGCGCGTAGATAGCCGCCATGCTGGCCGGCATGTAGGCCAGGGTCGCTGCCACGCGGGCGGCGGTGTAGTCGTTGGTGGCCAGGTAGTCGCTCATGATGGTGGTGCTGTCCACGCCGGCGATGCTCAGCAACACGGCAGTGGTCCAGCCGGTGCGGTCTTTGCCGGCGGTGCAGTGGAACAACTGCGCGCCATCGGTGGCTGCCAGTTCGTTGAACAGGGTGGAAAACTGGCCGCGCATGCCGCTGTCGTTCACGAACGCGCGGTTGGTGTCTTCCATCATGGTGATGGCCTGCGCTGCACTGGTGAAGTTGATATTGGTGATATTCGAGCCCGACGTGGTGCTGCCGATGATGTCGATATTGGTGTAGCTGGCGCCGGTCAATAGCGTGTCTGGCGTCGAAGCAATTTCACTTGGCGTGCGCAAGTCGTAGACGGCAGTAATGCCCAGGCTATTAAGCGTGGCCAGGTCCGAGGCCGTGGGCGTAATCGCGTTGGAGCGATAGAACTGCCCGGCGCGCATCACGCCATCGTTGGTCGTGGTGTAGGCCGTGGTAGTGCCGGCGATGTCACGGAAGTTATCGATACCCGTCAGGCGCGCGGTATCGAGCGTGTAGGTATCGGCCGCCTGGGCAGCGGCAATGGACAGGCTCAGGAGCGACAGGGAACACAGCAGACGTTGCAACACAATGTAGCCTCATTGATACGAAATTGAGGCTGGCCACTTTCTACTGCGCCTGGTACCCGAATATGACAAACAACCCGACCGCGCAAATGGCTGCGCGTTTGGTCCGTGGGGTGCGTGATTGGTCCGTGAATGGCCTTCTAGGCCAGTCTATGAAGGGCTATGTGTAAACCACTTTTTTGCACTGTAAACCACGGTGGTTTACAGCTGAAAAAAGTGGTTTACACCTATATGCCAATGCAGCCGTTCAGGCGCCACGAAGCGCCTGCCGCCAACGATAAATGAGCACTCCTTTTTTACTCAGCAACTGGACGTTATCCACAGGCGTATCTAAGTTCCAAGCAGCCCATTCACCCAAGGACGACCAGCCCCATGCAAACCACCCGTTCAACCCTGTTGTCGCTACTGAGCTCCTGCCTGCTGCTGGCCAGCTGTAGCAGCAGCCCCGGTTACTTTGAGCCACGCCAGGTCGCCTCCAACTCCAGCACCATCTACTTCTACCGCCCCAAAGCCGACAACCCCGGCATGCAACCCCTGCGCACGGCCTACCCCGACGTGCAGATCGATGGCGCCAGTGTTGGCCTGCTCAAATTCAACAGCCACTTCGCCGTAGACCTGGCGCCCGGCAAACACACCGTGCGGATTACCGGGCTTAGCAAGATTGCCGATTGGGAGCCGCGGGATATCGAGCAAAGCGTGACGGTGAAGGCGGCGAGCTGAAATACCTGAAGCTCGACGTGCGCTACAACCTCAGCGAAATGAACCTGGGCCAACCCAAGGCCAGCTACCTGATTTACCTCACGCCGATGCGCAGCGAGGATGCGATTTATGAGATTCGGGATACCGCGCCGTTGAATTGAAACGACTGGGTCAGTCCGTCAGCCAGACCCGATTGAACTGCTCACCGTCGAGATACAGCAAGGAGTCGGCAGACTCGAAGGTGAACAGCGAAATCCCATCATGGGCAATGGTTATCTGCGTCGTGCACGCGGCGGCCGCAGGGCCTGCGCCATTTCCACAGGCAGTTTGGTAGGTACCGGGCTTGATCGTTTTAATACCTACCGACTGCACATCTGCACCACTTTCCAGCACTCGCTTTTTTCTGCCCGCACTACTCAGGGTCACCACCAGCGCGTAGCGGGTTTGTTCCGGCGCTTGCAACTTCAACTCGGCGAAGTCGGCCTGACCGTCGCCGTCGAAATCACCCACAGCTTGGGTAAAGCCACTGCCGCCTCTATCGGTCGTACGCAGCTTGGCGTTGGCACCCTGTGCAAGGAGTTCTGGGGGAATTGGCGCGAGGGCAACGTCTGCCTGTACAGGCAACGTGGGTAGAGCGACAAGCCCCACCAACAGGGTCAGCAAAAATTCCTTTTTCATAAACCTTCCATAACTGCCAGCCGAGGGAAAAGCGCTTTTCTACTCACATCCATGCGTCCGAGGACTGCAAAAACTCAGCCATTGTTAACTAGCTCTCCGCTACTGATGTGAGTAGTAGCGGCCAGGTATTTCAATTCAGAGCACCAGCGCTGCTCGTCGATGACACTACATGAACCTCTTGGCTCAAATCACTTACTCGCCCTGTCCTTTCGCAAACGCTTTTGCCACACGCTCAAGCGCATGACGGTCTTCTTCCGCCATGACCCGATAGGCAAGTAACAACTCAGCTTCCTCTACCGTCAGCCCATCCTGCTTCATTGGCACTCGCTCGCCGGTTACGACGTAGAGGATGTCGACACCGTGCGCGGCTATGCCGAGCAGGTAAGCGGTATCAGGGCTTCGCCCGCCTTTCTCGTAGTTGTATTGACTGTTCTTCGTGGCCCCACCCAATGCCGCGAATTCGGTCTGGGTGAATCCTAGGCGTTCTCGCTCTTCCCTCAGACGATTCCCAATGAACACAAACGTATCCCTCAAGGCATTTACAGTAATCTTTTAAAGGGAAATACTTTAACCGCAATCCCACGAAGCGAGGACTATGCCGAACGCACAGTCCTCGCATCAAGCAATCAAACCGGCCGATCCCAACGTTGCGTTGTTTCGGCCATTCAATGAGAGAAAGGAAGCTATGAATCAGACCCATACCGCAGTAACCACCCAAACCCACTTCTCCCCTACCGAAGGTCTCCCGCTGTTTTCGGTTAACCCTGGCATCCCGGTTGACGATGCCCTGGAGCAAGCCGCCATTCTGCTGGAGTGCATTGAACACCTGGTGGTGTGCGACGCCACCACCCCAAACGGCACGGCCCAGGCCAGCTTGCAGTATCTGAGCGAGATGGCGCGTGCGGTGGTAGCGGCGTGTAAGAAGGAGCCTGTGCAGGCTTGAAGCGAGGGCGTTATTGAGCGGGCCGGCGTAAAGCCGGCCCGCTTTTTTGCGTGTGCGGTTTACTGGGTGATAAACGCGCGAATGGCCTTAGTCGTCGGCCCCGGAGCTTCCTCCATCAGCCAGTGGCCGGCGCCGGGCACCACCAGTTCGGTGACGGTGTCGGCGGCGTTGCGCATCACGACGGCTTCGTTGGCGCCGAAGGATTTTTCGCCGCCGATGGCCAGCACGGGCATGGTCAGGCGTGGCGCGGTTTTGTTGTCGATGGCGTCCTGGCGGATGGCGTGGAACTGGGAAAAGGCGGCGTGCATGGCGCCTTTGCGGGCGTAGAGTTTGGCGTAGTGCTGGCGGGTGGCTTCGTCGATTTTTTTCGGGTCGCCGGCGAATTCGTTCCAGAAGCGGTCGAGGTAAATGCGCTCACGGCCGGCCACCAAGCGCTCGGCATCCGGGCCGCCGAAGTCGAAGTGCCAAAGCATCGGCGAGCGCACGATTTCATCCCACGGGGCGATGCCGGGCACCGGGGCATCCATTACCACCAGGCGGTCGGTTTGCTCGGGATAACGGGCGGCGTAGGCGAACGCGACCATGGTGCCGATGTCGTGGCCGACGATGGTGGCGTGGTCGATCTTCAGTTTGGTGAGCACTCCGCGAATGTCGCCGGCCTGGGTCTTTTTGTCGTACCCCTCGCTGGGGATGGAGGACAAGCCCATGCCGCGCAGGTCGGGCACGATTACGGTGTGGTCGCGGCTGAGGTCAGCGGCCAGTGGTTCCCACATATCGCCGGTGTCGCCGAAGCCGTGTATGAGCACCACCGCCGGGCCGCTACCGCCTACGCGCACGTGCAGGGTGGCGCCTTCTACGGCGATCTCCTGGGTTTTGAAACTCGCGGGAAAAGGGGTGATGGCGGCGTGGGCGGAAAGACTTAAGGCGAGCAATGAAACGGTGGCGAGTAGCAGTCGAGTCATGGGGTGCTCCAGGGGCCTAAATGCGTGAGTGGGCATGGCGATCGGAGCTGAGCGTAGTTGGTTTGGCTGAAGGTGCACGCCTGCAAGAATCTGGATTCCCGCCTGCGCGGGAATGACGGAAGTTTTGGCCATCATCACCGTCATTCCTGCGCAGGCAGGAATCCAGAATTTCGAAGGTTTTATCTCACTCGCAGCGCACGCCGTTCAGCTCTGACTAAACCGAATCCGGTTCCCGAACGGGTCATACACTTCAAGAATTTTTCCCCACGGCTGCTCCACGATTCCAGGCCGCCCATACCCGTATTGCTTGGCGATCAGCTCGTCCCGGTAAGCCTCGATACCTTGCATCGGCACGTACACCGTGGAGCCAGGGCTGGCATCGCCGTGGTGCTCGGAAAGGTGTAGCTGCAGCCCTGCCCGCTCAATGCCCAGGTACAGCGGCAACGTAGGCTCGAAGCGGTGTTCGAACTCCACGCTAAAACCGAGAAAACCCAGGTAGAACTCGCGGGCTTTGGCTTCATCGAAAATGCGCAAAATGGGAATGGCTTTGGTGAAGGTGATGCCGGTGGGCGCGTCACTTTCCGGGAGCGCGGCGCTAGCGGTGTTCCAGTCTTTGAAACCCAGCTGTTGGGCGACCAGTTCCAGCGCGGCGGAGTGGGAGATTTCGTGCTGTTGCGCGGCCAGTGAAGCGCGCAGCAGTTTGGCCATGGTTTTGGCCTGGGTGATGGTGGACATCGTTCCTCCTCGGTCGAAGTTTGTCAGTGCTCGCGTTGCCAACCTTCGACGGTTTGGAAGAACCAGAAAGAGGGGGTTTACCGCAATGCTTTCACCGTACCCATTGGGTGCGAGCGGCAGGCAGCATCGGCCTGCCGGCAATCATAGGTAAGTCGCCGGTGATTGCAACGTCGAAAATGGCCGCGCCTTACTTCAGCAAACTGCCCAGCGCTCCGGAGCAAACCAACACACCAGCGCCACCGGCCAGGCATTTGTACTGCTCGCGGTCTTTGCCGGTACTGGCCAGGCAATCCCTCAGGGTTATTTCACCTTTGACCTGATCCAACCCTTTTACGGCCTTCTTGTATTGGTCGAAGGTGAGCCTGCCGTCCTTTCTGCGCTCACCGGCGATTTCCTTGAGGTTGGGCAGGTCGATGTCGGTCCAGCGAATCGCTTCGCGGCACATTTTCTCATCGGCGGATTCTTCGCTGCTGGCACTGTTGTCAGCGGCGGCGGTGCTGGCAGTGTCGGCGGTTTGCGGGGGCGGACCGTCGCTTACATAGCCCTGCTGGATTTTTACTTCTTCAGCCGCCTGAGTGGGTGGCGGCTGATTACCGAAGTGTTTTTGCCCGCTGACATCGACCCACGTGTACACCTGCGCCTGAAGGGGCAGTGCACACCCCAGCAGCAATAGGAAAAGGCAACGGCGAGCAAACATGGACCAAATCCTTTTGAAGAGCGCAGGTTGCGCATGGCGCACTGTAATCAGTGACTGCCAGACCGCCAAGCCTCGCGTTTCAGCCTTGAGCGTTTGATCTGAATTTATTCGAGGGGGTGCACGGCAAACATCCGCTCGTCATACACAAATGCCTGCTTACTCACCACGCGGATATCGAAGCGCGCCTCGTGGTTGGGCGTGAGCACAATATTGGAGGCCAGCGGGTTAACCGCGGAGGGAACAATCAGCCCGAACTTGCCGGACCTTTGCAGAAACCGGGTGCCGTAGTGGCGGCTGGCGGCATCGGCTGGCAAACGGTCCCAATCTGTGGACAACTCGCTGAGCGGTGGTTTGACATACAGGCTGGCGTCGTCCGGCAGTTCCACTTCCACCATCACCATGGCAATGAGCGGCGGACCGCTCTGGTGCACGAAGGTCTCCAGCACACAGGTGGAAGAATCCAGGCCGAGGTAGATGGCCGGAACGTCCTGCTCGTTCCACCGCCCGCCCTCCTGCGCCGCGCCCATGCCGTCGAAGTTGTCTGCCCAGCGCGCTTTGCATAATCGCCAAGCCCGCATCAGAACACACCGCCGTATTCGATCGCGCGCAGCACACGGCGTACCTGCCCGGCGCTGATGTCGTTGTCGCACAGTGACAGCGGCGTCTGGCCACCGAGGGCGACGTTGGCGCGGGTCATCCAGCCTGTGGCTTTGGCTTCGTCTTCGAAAACATCGGTGGCCAGCGCGGTAATGGCGGCGATGCGCATCATGCGCTCAGTGGCGGACGGATCGAGTAGCGCGTTATCGCGGGTTTTGCGGGTCAGGGTGGACTCCGACACCAACAGCACCTTGGCCAACTCGCCCACGGAAATCGCGAAGGTTTGCCCCAGGCTGCGGGCAAAATTAGCGCTCAGGCCGTGACGGATGATGTTGACTTGGGCTTCGTCAGTCATGCCCTCCATCAGACGAGTGATGGCTTGAAAGTCTTCGAGACCATCGCCCTGCCCCTCGCCTATACCTGCCCATGGAGTGGCGGGTGCTCGCTGCGCATAACTGGCGACTTCTTCAGCGATAGCCGGGAGGGCGGGACGCTCTGCCTCCGCGTACTTGGCGATTTTCGCCGTGGATTTCGGGGTGTTTTTACCGGGCTTACGGGTGGCCATGATCGGCTCCTTTCAGTCATTTGACTGAACCAATTAACTCAGCTGACTGTACGCCGAGCCTGCAGCTTTGCAAACCTGAAGCTTCTGTAGGAAGGGTTAACGATTCCGTGCCCTTCCACTGCGCAACACCCCGCCGCTACCATCGCCTGCTCAGCCATAGAGAACCGTCTTATGTCCCCCACCATCGCCCCCGTCGACCTTGCCAAAGCCTACCGCCTGCTCAATCACGGCCCGACCGTGCTGGTGTCTGCCCGCCATAACGGTGAGAGCAATGTGATGGCGGCGGCCTGGGCCTGTGCGCTGGACTTCAGCCCGCCCAAGCTCACCGTGGTGGTGGACAAGATGACCCGCACCCGCGCCCTGCTCGAAGGCAGCGGCACCTTTGTGATTCAGGTGCCGACCGCCGCCCAGGCGCAACTCACCCATGCCGTGGGCACCCACAGCCTGGCGGAGCAGCCGGACAAACTGGCCCGCGCCGGTGTGGAGTTATTCGAGTTTCCAGGGCATGACCTGCCCTTCGTGGCGGGCTGTTCGGCGTGGCTGGCGTGCCGGTTGATTCCCGAGCCGCATAACCAGCAAACCTACGACCTGTTTATTGCCGAGGTGGTCGGCGCCTGGGCCGATACCCGTGCTTTCGCCGATGGCCATTGGCAGTTTGAAAAGGCTGAGCCTACCTGGCGCAGCCTGCACTATGTGGCCGGCGGGCAGTTTTACCTCACTGGGGATTCGTTGACGGTAAAGGTCGACTAGGGGCAGTAAGCCGTTACGCCACCACCACGGTCAGGCCCAGACGACGGTAGTCCTCGATATCCCCGGTCGGCACCCGGCTTTCGGTGTACAGCGTATGCACCCTGTTGCACGGGGCGATCACAAAGGGTTCGACGGCGCCGAGCTTGTCGGCCGTGGTCACGGCAATTACCTGGGACGCGCTGTCGAGCAGCGCCTGCTTGAGTTCCACTTCTTCAAAGCGCGGCGAGGTCAGGCCAATTTCCGGGTGCAGGGCGCACACGCCGGTAAACAGCAAATCGGCCTTGATGCTGCGAATCAGCTCCAGCGCCTCGCGGCCATTGGTGGCCATGGTTGCCGGGTTGAGTTGGCCGCCGGCCAGAATCACGCTTATGCCGGGGTATTCGGCCAATGCCACGGCCGTCATGGGCGATGCGGTGACGGCAGTCAGGCGAATATCCAGCGGCAGCGAACGGGCGATATGCAGCGGCGTGGTGCCGGAGTCGAAAATCACCACCTGGCCGTCCTGCACTTGCTGCGCGGCCAGTTGCGCGAGCTGGCGTTTCATCTCATCGGTTTCGTTCAGGCGGGCGAAATAGTCTTTGCCCGAATCCTTCGGCCGGGGCAGCGCGCCGCCGTGCACACGTTGCACTAGGCCGGCATTGGCCAGCTCGGTCAGGTCGCGGCGAATGGTGTCTTCAGACACTTCAAAGTGCGTGCTCAGCTCGCTGGCCAGCACCCGACCATCGCGCTCCAGCAGCAGGAGAATTTTCTGCCGCCGTACTTGGGGCAGATCGGTGACGGCATGATTGCTTTGCATGTTTATGCTCGTATTTGCAGGTTTATGCGAGATTAGACAGCCAAATCGGCAAATTCAACCGTAACGTGCGCGGCGACAGGCGGCTTTTGCCGACGCTCGCGCGGCTCTTGTAGACTCCCTCCGCTTTATTGCCTGTGGTTTGAGTGAAATGGATGTTTCCCGCTTTGGCCGGTACCTGCTCGGTTGCCTGCTGTTAATTGCCAGCGCGCTGAGCTCGCCCGCCTGGGCCGCCGCCCCGCTCGATGCGGCCACGCTGACCGACCAACCGGTGGCCCTCACCGCCTTTGTGGCCCTGCTCGAAGATCCCGACCGCACCCTGACCCTGGCCGATGTGCAGCGCCCCGACGTGGCCGCCCGTTTCCAGACCGACCTGCCTGCCAGCAGCGCCCTGGGCCTTGGGTTTACCCGCTCGGCTTATTGGCTGCGCCTGCCGTTGCGCAATACCACCAGCAGCAACCTGCAACGCATGCTGGCCGTGGAAAACCCGCGTATCTCGCATATTCAGGCTTACTTGCCCGACGCCCAAGGCACCTATCAAACCGTGGTTACAGGCTCCGATGTGCCCGCCAGCAGCAAGGTGTACCCCAACCGCAACTTCATCTTCCCCATCACCCTGGCGCCCGAGTCGGAACAGGTGATTTATCTGCGCATGGAGTCCAGCGTCGGCCTGCTGATTCCGTTGCAGCTGTGGACGCCGCCGGCCTACCACGCCCATGAGCGCGACGACTACGTGGGTCAGGCCTGGTACTTCGGCATTGCCACGGCAATGATTCTGCTCAACCTGATGCTCTTCGTCTCGCTGCGCGACCGCATCTACCTGCTGTACATCGCCTTCGCTGCCTGCACCTTCGCCACCCTGGCAATCAAAAACGGCCTGGCGCCGGACTGGCTGCTGGGCAGCGTGCCGCTTAATTCCAACATCGTGTATTACTCGGGGACTTCGCTGGCCCTGGCGGCGATGCTGCTGTTTATTCGGCGCATGCTCGGCACGGCGCAGTTACTGCCACGGGTAGACCGTCTACTGCTCGGGCTGGTGGTGGTTTATCTGCTTACCCCGCTTGCCTACGCCATCGCGCTGCCGGTGTTTTCCCGCGCGGCGATTCTGCTCAACCTGGCGACCGCGCTGGTCGTGTTGGCCGTCGGCGTGGCGGCTGCCTTCAAGCGCCAGCGCAGTGCGTATTTCTTTCTCGGTGCTTTTGCTTTGCTGATGCTGGGCGGGGCCATGGCCTCGCTGCGGGCCATGGGCATCCTGCCCACCAACCTGTTTACCGTGGACGGTTTGCAGTTGGGTTCGGCCATGGAAATGCTGTTGCTGGCCTTTGCGTTGGCCGACCGCTACAACGTGATGCGCCGCGAAAAAGCCCGCGTGCGTGAACAGCTGCTGCTCACCCAACAGCAGCTCGTACAAACCCTGCAAAGCTCCGAGCGCGAGCTGGAACAACGGGTGGCGCAGCGCACCGAAGAACTGCAAGTGCTAAATACCAAACTGGAAACCCTGAGCCTTACCGACGCTCTGACCGGCATCGCCAACCGCCGCCATTTCGACGACGTGCTCGCCCAGGAATGGACGCGGGCCCAACGCATCGGCGCGCCGCTGACCCTGGCGATCATGGATGTGGACTGGTTCAAGCCCTACAACGACCACTACGGCCACCCGGCCGGCGATGCGTGCCTGAAGCAGATCGCCCAGACCCTGGCCGCTACCGTCTGCCGGTCCGGCGACCTGGTGGCCCGTTACGGCGGCGAGGAGTTTGTGTTTCTCGCGCCCATGACCGACGCTGCCGGAGCTCAGGCCATGGCGCTCAAGGTGGTGCAGGCCGTGGCCGTGCTAGCCCTGCCCCACGCGTTTTCGCCGCTGGGGCATGTGACGCTCAGTGTCGGGGTGGTCAGCCTGCAACCCGGTGTCGACAGCAGCGCACAAACGCTGCTGCAACGTGCCGACGCGGCGCTCTATCAGGCCAAGCATCAGGGACGTAATCAGGTGATGGTCGGCTAGGAAAAATCAGCCGTTTTTTAATCGGTTGCACACAAATCTTTCGGTTTAGCCCGGCGTTTTAGTCGGTCCACCTGTACGCATGCTCGGGGTCCTTCCTCGGACCGTCTTGCCATGCGTCGTTATTTGATTTTTCTGCTGTGCTGGGCACTGCCCTTGCCCCTCGTTGCCGACACCGTTTGGCTAAGTAATGGTGACCGACTCAGTGGCACCATCGTGCTGCTCGACGGCGACAAATTGCTGCTCGACACGCCGCTGGCCGGCCGCGTGCAGATCAACTGGCAAGGCGTCACTACGCTGGCCTCGGACAAGCCTTTACTCCTGCGGCGCAAAGACCGCGGCAATCAGTTTCAAAGCCGTCTGTTCGCCAGCACCAGCGGCACGGTACAAGTGGGCACTGACGCTAGCCAAAATGTGCCGTTGGCCAACATCACCCGGCTGCTGCCGCCTTCTCAGGTACTTGGCGACTTCAAATGGCAAGGCAAGCTCGACGTCAAGGTGGACCTGGACAACGACGAACACGACAGCCAGGAGTGGAACCTCAAGGGCGAAACCCGCATTGAGCACGACAGCTGGCGGCACGTCATCAACGGCCAGACAGTACGCAAGGCAAAAGACCAAAAACGCACTGAAGATAACTGGGAACTCGACTACGACCTCGACTACTTCTTTTCCCACCACTGGTTCGCTCGCACCAGCGCCGCACAAGAGGAAGAACGCCAGGGTGATAAGGAAATCTGGCGTGAGCTAGGTACTGGCCCTGGCTATCGCTTTTGGGATAACGAACTGGGACGGCTGGAAATAATCGGCCAATTCACCCGGGTTTCGCTGGAAACCACCAATGCCCGGTTAGCGTTCAATACCCTGGGGCTTGGTTGGGACTTCAAACGCACCCTATGGGGCAGCCGAATCGATATCACCAGCAAAGGCGAGGTGAAGCTGCCTCGGATAGAAACGATCGACTACCTGTTCCAAAGCGAGTATGGCGTCAGTTACCGCCTTAATGATTGGGCAAGGTTGTCGCTGCTGTATGAGCTTGAGCGGTATGGCTTTGCTGAACATACCGAGCAAAATCATCACTACCTACTGGGTATTGGCCTGAATTGGTGAACGCCTCCTCAGTACTACACAGAGCGCGAAATAAATACTGATCTACGCTTGCTCTACGGATCGGGAGGCAGATGCTATGGAAGGCTTTGCACTCACCGCTGCATCAAGCAGCCCGACCGCTAAAGCAATGGTCTGAGGCGCTGCTCATATGCTCGATTACATCGCTCTGGGGATGCTGTTTTTCGTGGGCATAGTGCTGTTCTACGGCATCATCGCGTTGCACGACATCCCTTACGAAATTGCCGTACACCGCAACCATCCGCACCAGGACGCCATTCACGCCACCGGCTGGGTAAGCCTGTTTACCCTGCATGTGCTGTGGCCGTTTCTGTGGATCTGGGCAACCCTGTACCGCGAGGACCGCGGTTGGGGGTTTGGCGATGGGCAATCGCCGAAAATCCATGTGCAGCATCTGGAAGAACAAGTGCTCGACCTTCAGCAGCGCCTCGCCGCCCTTGAAGCGCAGGCCGCACCGCCTGCTCCGCCAGACTTGCCGCCGCCAGCTCCGCTGCCACCCATCACCACCGACGCCAAGGAGGGCTGAACATGGATTTATTACTGGTACTGACCTACGCCGCCTTCTGCGTGGCGATCTTCAAACTGTTCCGTATTCCGCTGAACAAATGGACCGTGCCCACGGCGGTATTGGGCGGCGTGATTCTGATCGGCGCGCTGATCTTCACCATGAACTACAACCATCCCTACTCCGAGGTGGCGCGTGCGTACTTTGTGTCGACACCGGTGGTGCCGGCAGTCAGCGGCCTGGTGATCGACGTGCCGGTGCAAGGTAATACACCGCTGAAAAAGGGCGACATTCTGTTTCGCATCGACCCCACGCCCTTTACCAACAAAGTGAAGTCGATCAAGGCGCAGCTGGTTTCGGCCCGTGCCGATCTGTTTCGCGCCAGCGAACTGGTGAAGCGCAATGTCGGCAACCGGCGCGATGAAGATATCGCCACCGCCCGCGTCGACGATCTGCAAGCGCAACTGAACATCGCCCAGTTTGAGCTGGACAACACCACCGTACGCGCCCCCGGCGATGGCATGGTGGTGCATGTATCCCTGCGCCCAGGAATGATGGCCACGCGCTTGCCGCTACGCCCGTCGATGGTATTTATTCCCGCCGAAACCCAGTATTTCACCGCGTGGATGCGCCAGAACAGCCAACTGCGTTTGCAACTCGGCGACGAGGCCGAAGTGGCGTTCGACGGTATTCCCGGCAAAGTATTTGAGGGCAAGGTGAAGAATGTGCTGCCGGTTATTGGTGAAGGCCAGGTGCAGCCTTCCGGCACCCTGATCAGCTACACCGGTTCACCGCCAGCGGGGCGAGTGCCGGTGGTGATCGAGATCACCGACCCGGACTATGAGCAGTTCCGCGCGGTGATGCCCGGTGGTTCCTACGGCCAGGCGGCGATCTACAGCCAGCACTTTCACCACGTGGCGATCATGCGCAAGATTCTGCTGCGCATGTCTTCCTGGATGAACTACATCTTCCCGTTCCATTGATCGACGGGGGCACACGTGCTGCTGATCTTTTTCACTGGCCTACCGGTAATGCTGCTCTGTCTGGTGTTGCAGGCCGCGTTCCTGACGCTGTGCCTGCGTTTGTACCAAACCGTCAGCGCAGCACGCCCGCAGCCCCATTCGACAGGCTGGAACATCGTGGTGGTGTCGCCGGTCATGCTGCTGATGCTGCTCGGCAACTTTCTCCAGGGGATATGGGCCGGGCTGTTTCGGTTGCTGGGTGAGTTCGACACCTACTCCACTGCGCTGTATTTCTCCGGCGTGACCTTCACCACGATCGGTTATGGCGACCTGGTGATGACCCCTGCCTGGCGTTTGCTCGCGCCACTGGAAGCGGCGAACGGCGTGCTGATGTTCGGCGTCTCGACCGCCACCATGACCGCCGCCGTGATGGACATGATCCGGCAAGGCCGCCCATAACGCGTTCAATTGAGAGGCCTTATGCGAGCGTTTTTGCCAACCTGGATGCACCGCTATCAACGGCGCTGGCTGAGCCTGGATATGGTCGCGGGCCTGACGGCTGGCGCGGTGGTGATTCCCAAGGCCCTGGCCTACGCCACCATCGCCGGGCTGCCGGTGCAAGTCGGGCTGTATACGGTTTTTGTACCAACGCTGATTTACGCGTTGCTGGGCGGCTCACGACCGTTGAGCGTCAGTACCACTACCACGCTGGCCATTCTCACCGCCACGGCCCTCAGCCAGGCGGGCATCACCCCGGAAAACCTGGCCACGGCCGCCGCCACCCTTGTGGTATTGGTCGGCATCACCTTGGCCGTCGCCGGCTTATTGGGGCTGGGCTTTGTCGCCAACTTTATCTCCGAGCCGGTGTTGATCGGCTTCAAGGCGGGCATCGGGATTGTCATCGTGCTCGACCAACTGCCCAAGCTATTGGGCATTCACATTCACAAGGGTTCGTTTGTGCAGAACCTGGTGGCAACCGTCGAAGGCATACCCCACGCGTCCCTCCCCACGGTCGTACTAAGTGTCACCATGGTGGCCGCCCTGGTACTGCTGAAAAAGTATGTGCCGAAGGTGCCGGCGCCCTTGGTGGTCGTGGCATTGGGGATTGCCTGCATCGGCCTGTTTGGCTTTGAGCGTTACGGCATCGCCACAGTGGGCGCGATTCCCGCCGGGCTGCCGCCGCTGACTTTGCCGGACTGGCATCTGGTGGTGCAGCTATGGCCCGCCGCCATGGGTATCGCGCTGATGAGTTTCACCGAAACGATTGCCGCAGCCAGAGCCTTTGCCGCCCACGACGACCCCAGCGTGCTACCCAACCGTGAACTGCTGGCCACCGGTTTGGCGAATGTAGGCGGTGCGTTTTTCGGCGCCATGCCGGCCGGCGGCGGCACCACGCAAACGGCGGTAAACCGTCTGGCGGGGGCGCAAACGCAACTGGCCGGGCTAATCACGGCATTGCTGGCGCTGGCGGCGTTGTTGTTGCTCGGCCCGGTGATTGGGTTGATGCCCGACGCCACCCTGGCCGCTGTGGTGATCGTCTATTCGATGGGGCTGATCCAGCCGTCAGAGTTTCGCGACATTCTGCGGGTGCGCAAAACCGAATTTATCTGGGCCGTGGTGGCGCTACTGGGGGTGATGCTGCTGGGCACGCTGCAGGGCATCGTGGTGGCCATTGTGGTGTCGCTACTGGCGTTGGCGCATCAGGTATCCGACCCGCCGGTGTATGTGCTCGGGCGCAAGCTGGGCACCAATGTCTTCCGCCCGCAGAGCCCGCTACACCCCAATGACGAGCACTTTCCAGGCTTGCTTCTGCTGCGCCCCGAAGGCCGTCTGTTTTTTGCCAATGCCGAACGGGTCGGGCAGAAAATTCTACCGCTGATCGCCCAGGCACACCCGCAGGTGGTGGTGCTGGATTTAAGCCGGGTGTTCGACGTGGAATACACCGCCTTGAAGATGCTCAATGACTTTGAGCAACGCCAGCGGGAAAAGGGCATTACGGTGTGGATGGCCGGCCTTAACCCAGGGGTTTCGGCCATTATTCTGCCGTCGCCGCTGGGGCAGTTACTCGGCCCCGAACGGCTGTTTTACAACCTTGAGCAGGTGGTGACGCGCTATGGGCTTAACGTGCAAACAGCAACAACGCTAATACCAGACAAGCCAGAAACAGGGTTTCCCCCACCAGCAACGCAATAGGCCGCCAGCCCACGGCAGCCAGTTTCTGCAACGAGGTTTTCACCCCAAGCGCCGCAATGGCCGTTACCAGGCAGGCTCGCGATAAATCGCCAAGCGCATTGCTCGCCGCCGCTGGAATGGCGCCCAGGCTGTTGACCACCACCAACGCAATAAACGCCGCCAGAAACCCCGGAATCAGCGCCAGGCGTTTTTTCCCACCACCGGCCGCCGCGCATTGACGGCGAAATAGCGAAGCCAGTACCACCACCGCGGGCACCAGCAACGCCACGCGCAGCAGTTTCACCACCGTGGCGATATCGCCCGTGGCCGGCGAAATCATATAGCCGGCGCCCACCACCTGGGCGACGTCATGGATGGTGCCGCCGATAAAGATCCCCGCCTGTTCTGGTCCCAAGCCAAGCAGCTTGCTCACGATCGGGTAGCTGATCATGCCAGGGTCGATAGGCCGGTTACCCCGACCACCGTCACCAGCGTGTCGCGCTCGCTGTGTTCGTGCTTGGGCAGAATCGCCGAAATAGCCAAGGCCGCCGACGCGCCGCAAATAGCCACGGCACCTCCGGTGAGCGCGCCAAAGTCGGCGCGCAATCCCAGCAGGCGCGCGCTCAGCCAGCCCACGGTGATGGTCAGCGCCACTGCCGCTACAGCGGCAACTACGGTCGACACACCCAGCGAGCCGATCTGCTCCAGGGTGATACGCGCCCCGAGCAGCGCCACACCCACGCGCAGAATATGCCGCGCGGCAAACTCGATACCGGGCAGGCAGCGGCCGTCCTCGCTGAGAAAATGACAAGCCATGCCGAACAACAACGCATAGAGCAACGTGGGGCCGCCGTAGTGGTCAGCGATAAACGCCGAGGCCATGGCGATAGCCAAGCTGACCAGCAAGCCGGGCGCCAGGTTTTGCAAGGCAAGCAGCAGGCGTCGCGGCGCAGGCCTTGGGGCCGCCGTAGACAAATTCTTCATCGGTTTTTCTCGTTGCAGGCAGCCCGTAGTGGCCAGGCAACTACGGGCTTTGGGGGTTAACTCAAACGCTGGCGGCCTGGTCGAAACGCGGCATGTCCGAGGCCAGTTCCACCCATGGCTGCGCCGACGCACACCACAGTTGCACCTTGGGTGTGATGCCGCTGGTGTCTGCCAGCGCGCCGGCTTTCAGGGCGACCAGCGCAGGCAGCGCGGCCATTTCGGTGTAGATCGGCGTGCCGCAGTTGCCGCAGAAATGCCGACGTACCGACGCGCCACTGGCGCCCTCGGTGAACACGCTTTTCAGACTGTCGCCCGACACGTGCAGGGCGTTGGCCGGCACTAGCAGGTTGACCGAAAACGCACTGCCCGATTGCTTCTGGCAATCATGGCAGTGGCAGATGGCAGTGGTGACGGCCGCGGCATCGCATACAAATTCAATCTCGCCGCACAGGCAATTGCCGGAGTAACTCATGGGTAATCCTCAACAGGGGTAGAACGGGGTTGCCACTGCACCGCGTGTTGCGCGGTGTGGGCGAATGAACGACGCGCACTGGCAAACAGCAGGCAGGCCAATCCGCCGCCTACAGAGGTGACTAGCAGAATCGCGTAATGGGTGCCGGCCGGGCCCAGCCAGTGATCGGTCAACAGGCCCACGGCCACCGGCCCGCAACCGGCGCCCAGCAGGCTGAGTACGCCGGTGAACAGCGCCATGAATTGGCCGCGCAAAGGCGCCGGGGTGATATCCACAATCAGGGCGGCACCGACGCCGAACAGGCAGGTCCAGAGCAGCGAGGTAAACAGCAGAAACACCAGTGCCCAGGGTGCGCTGGGCGCGAGCAACATCGGCACGCTGAACAGCGGCAACGCAATGCTCGCCGCCAGCGCCACGCGCAAGTTGCCGCCGACCACGCCGTTGTTGCGCCAGTACTCGCCCAACAGGCTGGCGAGCATCACGCCCAGCGGCCCGCACACGCACATGATGGCGCCCATCCAGGCGCCGATGCGGGCGTACGTCCAACCAAACTCGCGCACAAAATAGCTCGGCACCCAACTGCCGCTGCCGTATACGCCGGCGTAAAAACAGCCGGCGCCGAGCAGGATGCCGACGAAGGTGCGCCGGTGTTCCAGCAGGTACGCCTGCACCTCGGCCAATGGAATCGTGGCGGGAGTGGCGTGCTGAACAATCCCTCGCTCACGCGGTTCCGGTACGCCGCGCAGCAACAGCAAAATAAACAGGCCCGGCAGACCGATGGACATCAAGGTGGTTTGCCACGGCTGCAGCGCGCCAAGGCCCGGTAATGTCAGCGGGTGGGCGGTGAAATAGCCCAGCACCAGCCCGGTCGCCAGCAGCCCGGCGCCCGCGCCAAACGAGGCGCCCATGCCGAACACGCCCAGGGCGCGGCCGCGTTTTTCGGCGCCGAACAGGTCGCTGATCAACGACACCGCGCCCGGCAGCAATACCGCCTCGCCCACCGCCACGCCCACCCGCGCCAGCAGCAAGTGCCAGAACTCGGTAGCCAGGCCGCCGGCCGCGGTCGCCAGGCACCACAGCGCCACGCCCAGGGTGATGATCCAGCGTCGGTTGCCACGGTCGATCAGCCGCGCAATCGGCAAGCCCACCAGCGAGTAAAACGCGGCAAAGGTGAAGCCATGCAGCACGCCCATCCAGCTGTCGTTCACCTGCAACGCTTGCTGAATCGGCCCCACCAGCAAGGTGAGAATCTGCCGGTCCATGATCGAAAACACATAGGCCAGCAACAGCACGCCGACGGCGTAGTTAGCCCGCGCAGGGCTTATCGCGTAAGCCTGGGGAAACTCGGTGGCACTCGACATACAAAACACCTCACGCCTTTTTATTGTTGTAAGTGCGTGCGCCTAGACTGCCGCCGCCATGGCCGGCAGTTGCAGGCGCCGGTAGCCGCCGCCGTGGAACACCAATGGCGCGCGCTCGACGCGTTCGAAGGCCAGTACGTGGCCGACCAGAATGATGTGGTCGCCGCCTTCGTACTGGTACGCCGTGCGGCATTCGAAGCGCGCCGTGCAGCCGTCCAGCAACGGAATGCCGTCGGGCCCGCGACCAGGCGTCAGACCGGCAAATTTATCGCCGCCGCTTTTGGCAAACCGGTTGGATAACGGCTCCTGCTCGCTGGCCAGAATATGCACCGCGAAATGGCTGGCCTGGGTAAAGGCCGCCGCCGAGGTGGAGTCCTTGTTCAGGCTCCACAGCACCATCGGCGGGTCGATGGACACCGAGTTGAAGCTGTTGGCGGTCATGCCGTAATCGAGGCCATCGGCCCCGCGTGTGGTCACGATGGTGACGCCGGTAGTAAAGGCGCCAAGGGCCTGGCGAAACTGGCGGGCATCGAAATCAGCGTGTTGCATAACAAGACTCCTGCGCCCCACAACCGGGGCGGTCGGGGAAAAGGGTCATTGGCCGAGCAGCGGCATTACCAGACGGCCGAAGCGCTCGGCTTCTTCGTGATGGGGGTAGCCGGACAGGCAGAAACCGGTGCAGCCCGCCTCGACGAACTCCATCAACTGATCGGCCACTTGCTGCGGGTTGCCGACCACGGCGACACCGGCGCCAGGGCGCACTTCGGTGATACCGGTCCACAGGTGCGGGCGCAGCTTGCGGCCCACGGTTTTCGACAGTTCGGCAGCGCGTTGGCTGGCCACGGAATTGCTTTTGGCGGCCAGTTGCACGGCGGCGGCCAAGGCCGAGTTTTCCGCACCGGCAATCAGCGCGTCGGCCGCAGCCCAGGCCTCGTCTTCGGTCTCGCGGCAAATCACCTGCAGGCGCATGGCGAAGCGGATTTCGTTCTCGCGGCCATAGCGAGCGGCGCGGGCGCGCATCTCGATAATCTGCCCGGCGATGCGCTCGGGATAGTCGCCCCAGAACAGATGCACGGCGGAATGCTTGGCCGAAATTTCCGCCGCCTGCTCCGAACCGCCACCGAGGAAGAACGGCGGATGGGGGCGCTGGAACACCTCGGGAATCACTTTCGGCCCGTGGGTGTGGAAGTAGGTGCCGTTGTGTTCGACGCCCTCTTCCATCCACAGCCGTTTCATCAGTTCGACTTCTTCCAGCAACTGGTCGTAGCGCTCTTCCTTGGAGGCCAACTGGCCCTCAGCGTAGGAGTCTTTTTCGCTCACGCCGGCGATCAGGTTGAGGTAGATGCGGCCCTGGGTGAGCTGGTCAAACGTGGCGATCATTTTTGCCTGCGCAACCGGGTGCACGTAGCCCGGTTTGAGGGCCACCAGCATTTTCAGTTTCTCGGTGCGTGCGGCCAGGTAGGTCGCCGTTACCCAGGCGTCCCAGCAGATGGCGCTGACGGGCATCAGCATATAGTCGAAGCCAGCGGCTTCGGCGGCCAGGGCCACACGCTCGAAGTGCTCGCGGGACTGGGCAATGTTTTGGCTAGGGTCGCCAAAGGCCGAGGTATCGCCGAGGGTTGGGCAAAACCAGCCCATGTTCAGGGGAGTCTTATTGTTCATTGTTTGTGCTCTGCCGCCGTGGGGGTGGGCGTACTAAAGCAAAGCCTTGACAATGAGTGAAATGAATATCCACCATTCCAACAATGAACAAACCTAATATCCGTACTCTGGACCTCAACCTGCTGGTGGTGTTCGCCACCCTGTGGGAAACCCAGCACGTCACCCGTGCCAGCGAGCGCCTGGCGCTAAGCCAGTCCGCAGTCAGCCATGCGCTGCGGCGTTTGCGTGAACGCTTGGACGACGAGCTGTTTGTGCTCGGCCGCGGCGGCTTGGTGCCCACCTCGCGGGCCGGCGAACTGATCGGCCCGATCCGCGAAGCCCTGGCGCAAATTGACCAAGCGCTACAAGGCGGCGACGCCTTTAACCCGGCTACGGCCGAGCGGCGCTTTCGTCTTGCCGCCGGCGACTTCGTGGAGTTTCTGATTCTGCCGCGGCTGTTGCAGCACCTCGCTCTCGAAGCGCCGGGCGTGGTGATCGCCGTTGAACCGTTGCCTGCACCCAGCGCCCTGCCCGGCCTGCTGGAAAGCGGCGCCGTCGACCTGATGATCAATACGCCAACCGCCGTGGGCGCCGGCGTACGTTTCGAGGCCATCGGCGAAGTGCATTTGCAGAGCCTGATCTGGCACCAGGAAAAATTACCGGCCGGGGTATTTCCGCTCGAACTCTACGTTGAGCGGCCCCACGTGGTGATCAATATGCAGGACCGTGGCGGTAACCCGATTGATCAGGCCCTGGCAGCTCTTGGCTTGGCGCGACGCGTTGGCGCGGTGGTGCAGAACTTTATGGCCATGCCGATGATTGCCGCGCAGACCGGCTACATCTGCAACCTGCCCGGCCCCATCGCCCAGGTGTTTGCCGGCACCTTTGGCCTGAGCTGTCACCAGCCGCCGGTGGACTACCCGGCACCGGAGCTGATGACCTACTGGCACGCGCGCCAGGATGCCGACCCAGCCCTGCAATGGCTGCGCGCGCAAGTGAAGCGTTTTGCTCAACCGTAAAAATCACGCCCGCTTGGCCACTCGGATAAAACGTTAGTCCTACAGGCGCCTGCTAACGCTCCTATTGGAACGTCCCCTGCCCTCCAGCCACTCTCAGTACGCGCAATTTCGCGCCTGAAAAGGACTGCATCATGGACAAGGACAGCATCAAAACCGAAGACGGCCACCGTTTTCACCCCACCGGCGATGTCACGCGCCATCGCTCGCTATTCGCCGTTACGCCCGACGTACCGGTCATCGACGCCCTCACCAGTGTTTCCTGCCTGCTGAGCACCCTGGAAGACGGCATCATGGATGCCGCCATGGGCAGCCAGCCCCTGCAAGACAACGCCGCCTGGCTCACCCATCACACCCTGCAGTCGGCCAAAGCGGTGGTGGATTCGTTAATCGGCTGCATGGAAGCCCAGGACCTCAGGGAACACCTGAAAACCCCATGGAAGCGGGAACGCGGCTTTGTGCATTACTACATACTCGACGAGGCACATATTCAGCGCGCGCCGTTCGGCAAGTACGGCCCGTTTGCCACGGCCAATGAACTGCGCAAGGTGCTGGACCGCCTCGAAGACAAGTTTCCCGATCTGGTGCTGATCAGCCGCAGAGCCTGCCTGGCGGCCGACCTGATTGGCGAAACAGAGCTGGATGAAGAGCACGACAGGACGATGGAGAAGCTCGCCGAACTGGGCGTTTAACGCCTGCTTTACCGGGCGCGCGCCAGTCGGGTCCTCTGCTGGCGCAGCGCCTGTCTGAACTCCACTTCACCCTACCTCCCCCTAACCAACGTGCCTTTCAGCGCTTTAGGCGTTTTCAGCACCTGCGGAAAACAGCCAATTCCCTGAAAGCCCCCAACACGCAGGGCGAATACACGCGCGGCGGGTATCCGCAAGCACGGCGCAGTGCTGCAAACGACCCAATCAAACGTCAGGGAAAAATTCTTGAAACCTCTGCGCAAATTCCTAGGTCATAGCCCTCAAGTGGAGTGCCAACAGGCGGTGCTCCGGCATCGTGACCCACTGGAGCAGGCTCATGCTGATTCTTACCCGCCGCGTAGGCGAAACTCTGCAGATTGGTACTGACATCTCGGTGACTGTGGTTGAGGTCAATGGCAACCAGGTGCGCATTGGCATTGCCGCGCCGAAGGACGTGGCGATCATGCGCGACGACGCCAAAAAACGACAACCTGCAGCCGCCACTCCAGCCTGAAATGCTGGATACCGCATGCCGCGCCGCATCCTGCATGAAGGCCCCGCCGAGATCATTCTCTGCTTTGCGCAGGGCTCCATCGAGTTGAGCCAGGCCACGGTTATTCGTGAGGAGCGCCTGGGGGTGTATTCGGCCTCCGCCGCCGCCAACGACTCGGTATTCCCTAGCGGCGCCAACTACGTGATTGTGCGATTTGCCGGCGAGCAGCTCTCCGGCAATGTCACCCAGCAGGCCAAGGCCACCCTCTTCTTCTCCTGAGAAAACTACTGCGCTCGGTTTGGCTGCGTTAAAAGCAGGCGAAAAATGCTCATTGACTCGGTGTCAACTGCGCTTTTTCCCCTGCTTTTGCCTTGCCAAACCTTCGCTCGCTACGTTTTCAAAACGAAACTACTGCGCTCGGTTTGGCTTCGATAAACGCAGGCGAAAAATGCTTATTGACTGGGTGTCAACTGCGCTTTTTCTCCCGCTTTTGCCTTGCCAAACCTTCGCTCGCTACGTTTTCAAACGTAGCGTTATGCGCCGATCACGCCGCCATCGATGCGGGTAATCATCACGGTCGTAGAGCGCGGGCGAGTCTTGCCGTCGCTGGCGGGAAAGCTGATGCCGGGGTGCTGGATATTGGCCCACATCGCCTTGCCGTCCGGGCTCCAGGCCAGGCCGGTGATTTCACAGCCACGCGGCCCCACCATAAAACGGCGCACTTCACGGGTTGATGGATCGGCGCATAGCAGCTGATTGCAGCCCATGTTCTGCATCGCCGGTTCCACGTCGTCGTAGTCCGTCTGAATCCATAAACGCCCGGCGCCATCGAACGCCAAACCATCCGGCGACGACAGAATGTCGCCGTTGATGGTGCCGGTGAGGTTGGCCGGCACCGGTTTGCCGTCTTTGCCCTTGGTGCCCTGCGCCTCCCCTGCCAGCAAAAACAACTCCCAGGTAAATGCCAGGGCGGTCGGGTTAGCGTCTTGCTCGTTGAACCGCAGGATATGCCCGTGCAGGTTTTGTGCACGCGGGTTGGCGTTGTCCAGCGGCTGTTTGCTGCCGCGCCCGTCGTTGTTGGTGAGGGTCACGTACACCTCGCGGGTGCGCGGGTGCACGGCAGCCCATTCGGGGCGGTCCATCGGCGTGGCGCCTGCCTTGTCGGCGGCGGCGCGGGCGTTGACCAGCACCTCGGCCTGGCTGGCAAACCCGTTCTCGGCGGTCAGACCGTTCTCGCCATGCACCAGCGCCAGCCACAGGCCCTTGCCGTCGGCATTGAGTTTCGCGGCATAGAGCGTGCCGCTGTCGAGCAGGTCGCGGCTGGCCTTGGGGTTGGCCACATCGTGGGTGCCGCTGGGCACGAATTTGTAGATGTATTCGCCCTTGGCATCGTCGCCGGAATAGAACGCCATCTTGCCGTCATCGCCCAGGCTCAGCGCCGCGCATTCACGGCTGAAACGGCCAAAGGCGGTGCGTTTGATCGGCTGCGCAGTGGGGTCGAACGGGTCGATTTCCACCACCCAGCCAAACCGGTTCGGTTCGTTGACGTGCCCGCCGTGGGGTTGGCTGGCGTCCGGAGTGGCGTTGAAGCGTGGGTCGGCACTTTCCCAGGCGTAGTTTTTACTGGTTCCGCTTGAGGCCAGGCCATAGCGCTTGTGGGAAACGCGCTGGGCGAAGTCGGCCTGATCACGGTTGATAAAGTAGTTCGGCCAGTTCTCTTCGCAGGTCAGAAACGTGCCCCACGGCGTTACGCCGGTGGCGCAGTTATTGAGGGTGCCGAGCACTTCGAGGCCCGCGGGATCGCTGGCGGTTTGCATCAGGGC
Organism: Pseudomonas sp. CC11G; assembly: GCF_056174845.1. Classification (NCBI taxonomy): domain Bacteria; kingdom Pseudomonadati; phylum Pseudomonadota; class Gammaproteobacteria; order Pseudomonadales; family Pseudomonadaceae; genus Pseudomonas; species Pseudomonas sp. CC11G. The sequence goes on along the minus strand of NZ_JBWBZC010000012.1, from coordinate 95,458 downwards.
GTGGCCAGCTAGTGGGCCTGCCAGACGCATGGGCGTGAGCATGCTGATCCGGCGGTTATAGGCCGAATCGAGCACGCGCACCCATTGGCCATCGGCGCCTTTTTTCACTTCGATTACCGACACACCGTGGGCGGCCTGCTCTTTGCGCACTTCGTCCAACGAGCGTGGTTTGCTCTGGTCGATGGTGCTGGAGGGGTGCAGATGCGGGTTGATGTATTCGTGGTTCATCACCAGCAGGCCACGGTCGGTCTCGCCCTCGAACGCAAAGAAATCCATGCCGTCGTGGTTATCGCCGGCTTGTTTCAACTGGGCCTGCCAATCGTCGCTGGCATCCGGGTTCCAGGCTGGCGCGCCCGCCTCTACCGGATCGCCCCAGGAGAAAAACGGCACCGCGCGATAACCCTCGGCAACCACTACGCCGTCAAAATGCGGGTCGAGTTGCACCGGCACGCCCTTGAAGTTCAGCAGCGAGCTCGCGCCCAGTTTGCTGCACGCGCCGATGCCGCCGAAAAAGCCGAGAATTGCCACACTCAATCCGCCCTTGAGCACATTGCGTCGGCTGGGGTTAAGGATGTCGGCCAGGCTCGGGTTGCCGCTGGGGTTGATGGCAATGTCGTCGTGGCTTTCCAGACGGGTATGAAACTGCTCGTGATCGTGGCTCATGACGGCTCTCGTAAAGTCTGTGCCCGGCGCTTGGCGCCGAACTTACTCGATTCGGTAGTGAAAGGTGTTTTTTACGTTGCTGACGCTGATGGCCTGGCCATCGACGATGCGCGGCTGATAGCGAAAGGTAAGCGCCGCCGCCAGCGATGGCCGCACCAGCAGTGGATGGCATTGGCCCAGCACCTGCGGGTTGTCCACCCGGCCTTGCGGGGTGACGGTGTAGGTCACGGTGCAGTCGCCTTCGACGCCTTTTTCCAATGCCTTGTCCGGATATTCCGGGGCTTCTTTGCTGACCGGCAGATAGGGCCGGCTTTCGGCGGCCAGGGCGGCGGCGGCAGCGCGTGCTTTGGCGTCGGCCTGGGCCTTGGCTGCAGCGGCCACTTGTTGCTGACGTTGCTGCTCGGCTTGTTGTTGCTCTGCTAGTTGTTGCGCGCGATCGGCCGCTTGCTGTTCCTGCTCTTGCACACGTTTGCGGGCCAGGGCGGCGTGGTCGATGGTGGGCTTGGGTTTCGCTTCGACGGGTTTAGCCACCACCGGCTTTGGCGCAGGCGCCAACACCTCAGGTTGCAACGGCACGGGAACCGGCGCTGCAACCACCGGTTCAGGTGCGGGCGGCTGCGGCGGCGCCAAGGTGATCAACTGCGTGGTCATCACCTGACTCGGCGGCTCCGGCGGCGGGCTGGTTTGCCAATGGCTGATCAGCACCAGCACCGCCACCGCATGCAAACCCACGGCAATGCTGACCGCCAGGGCATGCCGCGACCAGACACGGTTGGGCCATTGCAGGCGGGGCATGGGCTGAGCGGCAGACATGAGCGCCGCACTCATTGCGGCGCCTCGGTGATCAGGCCCAGGTTGCGCACGCCGCCCTTTTGCAGCGCCGCCATCCCGGCCACCACCGTGGCGTAGTCAGTGTTGTGGTCGGCGCGGATATACACCTGGGTGTCGCCACGGGCCGCGATGATGGCGCCGACCTTCGCAGTCATTTCATCCAGGCCTACGGCGCTGTCTTCTTTTTCATGACTGTCGAGCTCGGCGCCGACGTTCCAGTAATACCCGCCATCAGCCTTCACCGAGAGCGTCAGAATCTGCTGCTGGCTATTGCTGGCCAACGCTTCGGCGGCCACTTTCGGCAGCTCGATTTTTACCCCTTGGGTGAGCATCGGCGCGGTGACCATAAAGATCACTAGCAGCACCAGCATCACGTCGATATAGGGCACCACGTTCATTTCGGCCTTCGGCCCGTGCTTGCGAACTGGCTTGCGCATAACCTGCTCCTCAGGCCGCTTGCGCAAGGCGCGTGGTGGCTTGCAGCGCGCGGTGCAGGCGGCCTTGCAACTCGTTGCCGAAGCTGTAGAAGCGCGTGCTCAGGGTTTCCACCCGGGCGGCGAAACGGTTGTAGGCGATCACGGCGGGGATGGCAGCAAACAGGCCGATAGCCGTGGCAATCAACGCCTCGGCAATGCCAGGGGCCACGGTGCCGAGCGTGGCTTGCTGCACCTGCGACAAGCCGATAAAGGAATTCATGATCCCCCACACAGTGCCGAACAGGCCGATATACGGGCTGACCGAGCCGACGGTGGCGAGAAAGGCCAGACCCTTTTCCAGGCGTTCCTGTTCCTCGCTGATGCTCACCAGCAGGCGGCGTTCCACGCCGTCTACCACCGCTTCCGGAGTAATGCCCGGCTCGCGGCGCAGGTGGGTGTATTCGCTAAAGCCCTCGTGGAAAATCCGTTGCAGACAAGCGTCATCGTCCAGCTGTTCGCCGCCTTCGCGGTACAGCTGAGCCAGGTCGCTGCTGTTGCGAAATTGCAGTTGGAATTGCTTGAGCAGCCGTTCGATACGGCCCAACAACAGGCTGCGTTGCACGATCAAATACCAGCTAACCAACGAGGCCAGCAGCAGAATCACCATCACGCCCTTTACCAGCAGCGAGGCATCGTTGATCAGGCTCCAGACGCTCATTTGTTCGAGTGTGCTGTGCATGGTGCAGCTCCTTATTTCATAGCCCCGCTAACGGGGCTTGTTGTACGGCTATTCGATTACGCGGGCGTGACAGTCGCTTATGGCAGGCCCAGGGTTTTGGCCACATCACGCCACGGCACCAGCTTGAAGTTCTGGGTGCTCTCGGGCATGCGCTTGCGGCCGTCCTGCACCACCAGCAAACCTTGGCTCCACGGGCCGCCGAGGTTGGCGCCGGTCACTTCCAGGCCATCGGTTTCCGAAGCGCCGTCGATACCCAGGGCACCGTTCAGGCCGACTCGAAATGCGCCATGCACGGCAAACGGCGGCTGGGCATCGAGCAGCACATAGCTGTCGTTGCCCTGGCTGGACACCACCAGGTAGTTGCCGCGTGCGCCGTGATAGAGGCCCATGCCTTCCACATCCGCCTTGAGCACATCGCCAACCTTGAGCACGCTGGTCAGCTCGCCGGAGGCATCCGGGCGCGCATCCAATGCCCATACGCCGACGTCTTCTTCACCTATAAACAGGCGCTGTTGCTGGTCATCGGCCACGCAGCCTTCGGGCTGGCTGTCCACCTTGAAGCGGCGTACCTGTTGGCCCTGAATCTGCCCGTGCTCATCGCTCAGGCGGTATTGCAGGAAGGTGCCGTCCTTGCCGTTGGCGAACGCATACAGCTCGCCCGGCGCCGGCTGGAACAGGCAGATGCCGTAGATTTCCGCCAGGGGCGTGCGCACTTCGCCGGCTTCGCGCAGCTCGCCCGTGACGCGGTCGATGGCGAAAAGGCTGATGCTGTTTTTGTCGCGGTTGCTGGCCACCGCCAGGTCGATGGGCTTGCCGGCCAGGGTGAAGCCAGCGCGCACGTCGACGTTATTCAGCCGCCCCACTGGCAGCTCTTGCAGCAAGCGGCCATCGAGGTCGTAGGCCAGCAGGCCCTGTTTCTTGTTGGTGCCGAGCACGCGCGACAAGTGCGGCTGGGTCGGGTGCAGCCAGATCGCCGGGTCATCGGCGGCATCGCCTTGGCGGCCGACCGGTTCGGTCTGGCGCAGCGCCGGCACATTGGGCAGGGGTGGCGGCAAGGTTTGCGGTGTTGGCTTCCAGTTCAACTGGCCTTGGTAGATGCGCTTTTGCTCGCCGTCTTCAATCAACAGTTCCAGGCCGTTGGCGGTGACGCGGGCGTCGAGGCGCTCGGGTTCCTGCATGCCGCTCAGCGGCAGACTGGCCACGCCTTTCCACTGCTCGCCTTCTTGTTGATAGAGGTGCAGCGTGGCGTTCTCGCTATCCAACGCCACCAGGCCGCCCGGCACACTCACCATCGCTTGCGGGCTGCCGGCGAGCGTGCCAAACGGCGCACGCAGGTCCACAGGAACTCGCGCGGTATCGGCTTCTGGTGCAGCGGAAAACGCCCACAAGCCGACGCCTTCTTCATTCACATACAAGCGATTGGCGGCGTCATCGGCGTGGCAGTATTCTGCGCCCGGTGGCGTCGGTACGCCGCGCAAACGCAGCGGTTCCTTGTTCAGTTGCGTGCCGCTGCCGACCAACCATTGCTCGCCCTTGCCGTCTTCGCCGAGCAGAAACAGATGCAGGTTGGCGGCTTCATCGCGGTACAGGCACAGGCCCGACACGGCGTAATCGCGCGCCGGCAACAACAGCGGTTTGGCCCACTGGCGCGATTGCGGGTCGAGCAGCACCAGCGCCGCTTGCTGGGTGGCGCCATCGATGCTGGCGACCAGCACGTTCTGGCCCAGTGTACGGCTATCAAGGCCACTGTAATTGCCCGGCAAACGCGCCAGCTCGGCACCGTCGGTGCTCAGTAACAGCAGGCCATTGCGCTCACTGGCGGCCAGGCGCAGATCGGCGCTGTTGGCCGCGTCAGCTGGCAGAAAACGTACGTCTTCGGCCTGCACTTTCGCCGAAGCGCTCCAGGGCGACAGACTTACGGCAGGTTGTGCTTCGCTGGCCTTGGGCAGCACATCGCAGCCAGCCAGCAACAGGCCGGCGACAGCAACGTTCGGGTAAACAACGGGTTCATCAAAGCGGTGTCCTTGTACTAAAACGCACAGGCCACGCGCGCCACGCGGGGCGCGCGGGCGCAATCAGAAGTGGGTGAAGGTCAGGCCGAGCTTGTAAGTCGGGCCGTATTCTTCGTATTGACCGTTGTAGGCACCGCTGCCGGTGTACACGTAATACGACTCGTCGGTGAGGTTCTGCGCCTCGAACGACAGCTGCAGGTTCTTGGTCAGGAAGTAGCGCGCGGTGAAGTCGACAAAGGTCTGGTCGTCACGTGCAGGTCGTGAGCCTTGTCGTCGATGGCGGCCACTTCGTAGAGATAGTCGGATTTGTAGTTGGCCGACAGGCGCAGGCTGAGCTTGTCGTTCTCCCAACCGAGCATCACGTTGCCCACGGTGTCGGACTGGAACGGCAGGTCGATATCGCGCTTCTGCCCCTGCCCTTCGATATGCGCGTCCGAGCGGCTGAACGTGGCGTTGGCGCCCATCAGCAAACCATTCCACGGCGCCGGCAAGCTGCTGAATTTCTGCTGCCAGGCCAATTCGATACCGTACAAGTCGGCGCTTTCGCCGTTGGCAAAGGTGTTGGCTTCGTCGAAGTCGGCCCAACGGCCGCTGCCGGACAGGTCGGCGTTGTACACGAAGTTTTCGATGTCTTTGTAGAACACGAATGCCGACACCACGCCGTCTTTGTTCAGGTAGTGCTCGATGCCCAGATCGAAGTTGCTCGACTCCAGCGCATCAAGATCCGGGTTACCGAATTCGGCCTCATCGCCATCAATTACAAAGCCCGGCGCCAGCTGTTCGAAGCTTGGCCGCACCACGGTGTTGGTCCAGGCGAAACGCAGCTGGGTTTGCTTGTCGACCTGGTAGCGCACGTGCAGGCCAGGCAGCCAGTGGTCGTACTTGTTGTCAGCGTCGCTGGCCACGTAGGCGCCATCTTCAATACCGGTGCCTTTGGCCTTGAACTCGGTGCCCTCGTAGCGCAGGCCGGCGATGATGCGCCAGGCGTCCACGTCCACGGTGTGCATCAGGTAGGCGGCGTTGATGTCTTCACTCATGGTGAAGTCGTTTACCCGCGACTGTTCTTCGTCGTAGAACTCGCTGCGGTCCAGACGGCGAGCAGGTTCTTGATGGAGCTGGCGCTGATGCCGGGGCCGAAGTTGTCCAGGCTGTAGTGCACGGTGCCTTTGGTGTATTGAGTCAGCGACAGCTCGTCGTCGGTGATGCCGTAGTTGTCGAAGTCTTCGTACTTCCAGCTGTTGAGGTCGTTGTCTTTGTCGCGGCGGCTGAGCTTGCCGCCGAACTTCACCTGGGCGCTGTTGCCGGCCAGTTCGTAGTCGCGGGCGAAGTCGAGCTTGATGTTTTTCTCGGTGTCGGTGGTGTTCTGTTCTTCCCACTCCACGCTGTCGAGTCGAAGTTGGCCGGGTTGTAAAACTCGCTGCCGATGTTCAGACGCGGCTTGGAGGAGCTGCTAAAACCGCTATCGCTGAAGTCGTCGGTGCCTTCGAATGTCGCCGAGGCGATATGGCCGGGGCTGTCTTCGCTGGACTCGCTCCAACCGGCCTGGGCATTGAGGTCCAGTCGCCGCGCAGGGTTCGCTGCCCAGCACGTAGCTCTGGATTTCTGGGTTTCTTCGCGGCTCTTCAGTTCGCGCCATCCTTCGCTGTCGCCCGTTTCGCCTTCGGCCTGAGCATCGGCAAATTCGACGCCGGCGGCGTTGCGGGTTTCGGTGTCTTTGTAGCGGCTGTAGAGGGTGCGCAGGTAGTAGCTGTTGTAGTCGTCGGCCTGGTAATCGAAGTTCAGGCCGGCGCCGGTGCGCTCACGGGTGATGTCGTAATCGCGCTGCTCGAATTGCTCCAGCTTGCGCCGTCTTCGAAGTCCCAGTCGCCGCCGGTTTCCACGTTGTCGGAACCGAAATCACGTTGCCCCAGCTCACTGCTGCGGCGACGCCAAAGTTATTGGTGCCGTCGCCCAGGCTAAAACGGTCGCTGGCCGCGCCGGAGACTTTCGGGCTGTTCTGCCGGTGTTGTCGTCGTGGCTGCCTTCTACGCTGCCGGTGTAGAACAGGCCCTTGTGGTCGAAGGCCGACAGGCTCTTGACCTCGATGGTGCCGCCCAGGGAGTTGGCGTCCATGTCCGGGGTGAGGGTTTTGATCACGCTGAGTGACTGCACCAATTCAGAAGGCAGTACGTCGAGGGCGACGGCGCGGGTGTCGCTGTTAGGCGAGGGAATCAGGGTGCCGTTGATGCTCACGCTGTTGAGGTCCGGGCCCAGGCCACGCACGCTCACAAAGCGCCCTTCGCCCTGGTCGCGCTCCACGCTCACACCGGCAAGCGCTGCGCGGCTTCGGCCACGTTCTCATCCGGCAGCTGCGCCACGCCGTCGGCGCTGACCACGCTTTTCACCGTGTCGGCGGTGCGCTGTTCTTGATGGCCTTGTCCATGCTCACGGCCTGGCCGACCACATTGACGTGCTCGGTGTCGCCGTCGGCGGCCACTTCGGCACGGGTTCGGCAGCCAGCACGGCACTGGCGGCGATGGCCAGGGTCAGGCGCTGAGGGCATGCCCGGCACGGCGGCCTGGCGGAAATTCAACGTCATCGGTAACTCCCCATGTGGTCGCAAAGGCCAGGCTGGAACCCGGCAAGTGGAGCGACACGCTAGGCAGCGGCCATGACGCTTCTGTGACAGCACCCGCCGCAAAGCCAGTGAAACCGGGGGTTTTACGGGGTTTGGCGCACCGAATGGGCTGAAATGACCCGGCCAACGATGGCCCCAGCCATACCCGCTGTCATCTGCTCAGCGCAACGCAAAAAAAACCGCACGATTGCCTGAGCCCAATTGACCTCCCCCATTGCAACCTGAGTGTCATAAGGCTCTGGTGAGCTGGGCGGCATAGATACTTCGTTGCCTCGCTATTCTGGATCCCCGCCTGCGCGGGGAAGACGGAGGTGCTTGGCATTACACCGTCATCCCCGCGCAGGGGGGATCTAGATTTTCGCGACGTAGCGGCAATGGCAGTGCCCCCAAAAAGGAAGCCGAAATGAAATCCAGCCTGCTGCACCACCACCGTCTGAAACTCACCGCGCTGTTCCTGGGCGGCCAACCTGGGTTTGCTGCTGCACCTGGCCGTTGGCGACCTCAAGGCCGTGGCCGAATGGGTGTGGCTGGATATCGTCGGTGAAGGCGGCTCCACGCTGTTGGCGCTGGTGTGGCTGGGGCTGATTCTGAAAAGCCGGCCGGCCGGGCGGGTGACCAATCTGCTGCCATCGGCTTGAGCTGCGTGTTCTTTTCCTGGTGGATCGACCTGCTCGACGAATTTATCCGCCTGCCCGATGCCATCACCTGGACCACTGGCTGGAGTCGGCGCCGATGCCGGTGGGCCTGCTGTTTCTGACCTACGGCATCTACCACTGGCACCACGAACAACTGGCCATTTCGCAGCAGATGGAAAAACGCGAGCGGCTGTTCGCGAGCACCGTCTGTTCGACAAACTCACTCCGCTGGGTGGCGCCGACTACCTGCGCAAGCAGCTGGAGTTGAGCCTGCAACAGAGCGCCCGCGAGCAGCAGCGCTGTCGTTGGTGGTGGTGGATATAACCAGTTCGACACGATCACCAACGCTACGGCATGACGAAGGGGACCGCGTGTTGCAGGCTGTCACCCAGCTGTTGCTGCTTAATCTGCGTCAGCAAGACTTGCTCTGCCGCCTGGCCGGCGACCGCTTTGTGGTGCTGCTGCCCAACACCGGCGAAACCCTGGCTGCCCAGTTGGCCCGCGAGCTGGCCGAGTCGCTGCAGCATCTGGCGCACAAGAGTCGCCAGCATGGTGAACGCATTCAATTGAGCGCGGCGGCAGCCACCGTTATGGCCCTGCATGAAACGCCGGAACACCTGCTGCAACGTTTAAATCTGGCCCTGGCCAAAGCCAAGCGTCCGCTGGCTTTGAGCGCCTGACCGGCCATGACACTGCCCTGCCCCTGGTACGAGTGCGACAGCCGCATCATCGCCGCGCACCAGCAGCCCGCCACGCTGATCGAACTGTGCCTGTCGCGCGGCATCGACAGCCATCGCCTGCTGCGCGGCACCGGCCTGTTCGTAGAAGACGTGCCCAAGGCCGACACCCTGATCAGCCCCGGGCAGTTCCTCACCCTGATCGACAATGCCCAGCGATTGCTGGGTGCCGATGACTCCAGTTTTCTCTTCGGCCAACGCCTGCTGCCCGGCCACCACGGCGCCGCCAGCCAGGCCCTGGCACTGGCCAATAACCTGCAACAAGCGCTGGAACTGTTGAGTGAGCTGCGAGCCCTGCTCTCGCCGCTGCTTAGCCCACGGTTGCTGCTGGATGACCAGCACGCATACCTGTACTGGCTCGACAGCTGTGGCGCCGGCGAGCAGCAACGGTTTTTGCTGGAAGCCAATATGACTGCGGTTGTCGCCATGAGTCGCCGTCTGGGCGGTGAACACCTGCCCTGGCAATGCCACTTCCGTGGGGCAGCGCCGCGCTATATCGAACAATACTGGGTCAACCTCGGCGAAGACCTGCACTTCAATCGGCCCTATAACCTGCTGCGCCTGCCACGCGAATGCCTCACCAAGCCCTGGCCGCAAACCGTGCAAAGCACTGCGCAGGTCGCCTGCCAGCAAGCGCGCGCACAGCTGCAAAGTTTAGGCGCCGAAGCGAGCCTGCTCGACACCCTGCAACGCTGGCTATTTCGCCACGTGCGCCAGGCCCCCAACCTGGAACATGCCGCCGCCGCGTTCGCCATGAGCCCGGCCACGCTCAAGCGCAAACTGCACAAACACGGCACCAGCTACCAGGAACAACACGACCAGATCCGCATGCTGGTGGCGCTGTACCTTTATCAACTCAAGGGCTACAGCAACGACGAAGTCGCCAGCCATTTACGCTTTCACGACGCCACCAACTTCCGCCGCTCGTTCAAGCGTTGGACGGGGTTGGCGCCGAGTGCGTTGTTGGCATTGTTGCGGGGCTAGCGGTTTTCCGCTGCGGGCTTAGGCAGCGTCCTCCAGACATCAGTATTTCTCTCTTTCTATAGTCGATCGCCGCTGTCACAACGGCACGGCGAGAAGAGAGATGGAATGGAATGCCACTTCCACGCAAGCACGGCTTGCAAAGTGTGATCTAACACATCACACTCAACGCACATGATTGTCAGTTTCCAGCACAAGGGTCTGCGCCTTTTCCATGAGACAGGCTCCACCCGCGGCATTCGAGCCGATCATGCGAAGCGACTAGCGCGCCTACTGCAACTTATGGACGACGCCGTGACACCCGCCGAATTGGAAATTCCTGGCCGACGGCTGCACCCGCTTAGTGGTGAGTTGGCTGAGTTCTGGTCGCTCAGTGTCAGCGGCAATTGGCGGCTGATCTTTCGCTTTATCAATAACGATATCGAGCTGGTCGATTATCTGGATTACCACTGACTAGGAGTACCCGACATGGGCATGTTCAATCCGCCTCATCCGGGCGAAACCCTGCTGGAAGATGTTCTTCCAGCACTGAATATCAGCATCGCGGAATTTGCCAGACGCCTGGGTTTTGCCCGCGAAACACTTTCGCGCATTCTCCACGGCCACGCTCCGATCAGTCCTGATCTGGCGGTGCGCCTGGAGCGCGCCGGAATCAGCACCGCCCGCCTTTGGCTAGCGGTACAAGCTAGCTACGACATCTGGCAAGCCGAGCACCGTCCACAACCACCTATCGAACGTTTTGCGTCGATGAGTTGAGCGTCAACTTGCAGCATCATGGGCGGCCGATTACGTATCACCCACCGCCCATGAACGGTTACTCAGTCGGCGTAACACAATTCCCCGCCGCCCGGCGCATGCACAAGCGATAGCGCAGCAACTCGGCCCAGTAACGCTCGGCCTCGTGACGTCATTCCACGAGTCATACGTACCGCTTTCAAACAGCCCGATGATGGGCTTGCGCGAGCCAACGCGGCGGTCAATTTCGGCAGCGATGACTTCTCCGGTCTGGGAGTCAACCATCTTGCCTTCAATGGAAATTTCGCCGGTGAAAGGTGGCTGCCCGGTGGTTTGCGTAATGCCTTGCATCGCGGCGGCCTTGGCACCTGGCAGGCCTAGGGGAATGGGAATATAGGAGGCGGCCTTCTCGGTGGTATTGGCCTCTTGCGCCTCTACGATGGCAATGGAGATATGCAAGGTATCGGGCCCTGCGGCATCCACGATCTGGTAGTCCTTGCCCAGGTGGTCAGTCACCTGTTTATGAAAACTCTGCGCAATCAGATTGGCCTGGTCTTTAGAAGCGGCATGCAGCTTGGACGTGGGATCGGCGTAGATCTGGATAGGGTCCAGCCATACCTTTTTGTAGCGGGTAAAACTCGCCGCAGTGGCGTACTTGGGGTTGCGGTACAGGCGCAATGCCTCACCGTCACCGCCTTCTTTCATCTGCGAATAAAGATCGCCGAGAAAGCCTGAGCCTTTAACGTCTTCGCCCAGCGTGGTGCTTCTGCCCGGTTGCGAGGTGGAGGAACAACCCACCACCACTGCGAGTGCCAGGCCACAAGTCAATGAATGTCGAAGTGCACGCATGCAGTCATCTCCGCTTACCGTAAAAGATTTCCTTCCGTTGATACCCGGACTGCCACTGCCTGAGCCGAGCCTTGGCAAGTGTAGTGACTGGTTGAAAAAACGCAGGGCAATAAAACGGCTCTAGGCCGGCGGCTACGCACGTTTTACAGTGCGCCTCAACCGAACACTATTCACGAGCCCGCCGATGCGCAAAGACACCATCCGCTTGTTGCTGCGCCCGCCCTCGTTGGCCGACCTGGAGGTGTTCCACGCCATCCACGCCGACCCCGCCACCAACCAGTTCAATCCCGCCGGGCCCATGCTCCACCGCCAGCAGGCCGAGCACGTATTGGGCATTTGGCTAGGCCACTGGCAACACTACGGCTACGGCCAATGGGCGATTGCGACACACCACGAGCCGGAGCAAGTTATTGGCTTTGGCGGCATAGCCCCGCGCCTATATGGCGACGTGGAGCGCCTGAACCTTGGTTACCGGTTTGCCGAGCAAGCGTGGGGCAAGGGCTACGCCAGTGAACTGGCAGCGGCCTCACTGGCGTTCGCGTTCGAAGACCTGGGCAAACCCGAGGTATTTGCCGTGGTGCGCCCTGCGCATCTGGCCTCGATACGGGTGTTGGAAAAGGTCGGCATGCAGCGCATCGATGTGCTGGACGATGTACCGGGGCAGGCGCCGAGCTGGGTGTATAGGGCAAGTCGCGCCAGCTCCTAGACAAAGGCGGCGCGCTTGAGTAGCGTCCGGTTTTTAGCCCGTGGTAGCGGGCTTGAATACCCTCTTCCAACATGGATGTTCTCCCGTATGACGCCGTCTGAAAGCACCCCGATCGAAGCCCCTGCGCCCTATACCGACCACCTGCCTTCACTCAAGCTGGCGGGCGCGACACTGCTTACCATCGGGGTGATTGATATAGGCGTGATTGTCTATTGCTTCAGCAACAACCTGAGGTACTCCTCTGGTTTCCACTTCTTCGGCGTGATCGCAGGGCTCCTGCTGATGTGCGGCAGTTTGCGCACGGCGTCTTTGGTGCGCTGGATAAGTGTGATGACACTCAGCGCGTTTGCCGCTTCGCTACCGTTTCTGCCCTTTTTCCAACCGTTGGATTTAACGCTGGTGCAGGCACGCCTCGCACCGTGGGAGTTCGTTTTTGCAGCCGCTCTCTATGGCGCGATAAGCGTGTTGCTGGTCTGGCTTGTTGTCTTACTGGGCGACCCCACTGTAGAGGCCGCCAGGGCAGCCAGCGGCCGGCGCAAACGGGATATGCGCATTCCAGTGGGCTTGGGTGCTGGGATGATTTTGCTGACATTCGTATCGGTGAAAGTGGCGCTCAACGGGGAAACGGCCGAAAAAGCCAAAAACGCGGCGATGGAACGTGCCGGCCCGGAATATCGCTACACCGTCAGTGCCATAAAGATATCGAGCCAATCCGTCTCGGCTTTTGTCACGGTCTGGAACGACAAAGAGGTGTTCCAGATCCCGGTTTCCTGGAAAAAACAGTAGCCGCAGCCCTGAAAATTGCCGCCAGAACCCGCATGGCAAAGCCCTTAAAGTGAAATTCTTCGCATTGGAAACTATACAAAACGCAAATCTCGCATACGGTTAAAAAAGGCACCCCGGTTTGTGTCGTACCGGTATCTGGCGGCGAGGTCTTTGGCTCTCGCTGCACCCTGCGACACATGCCCAAGCGAGGGACGCGAGCATGAATATTCAGGATGTCTACGAGTACGCCTCGGTAGGCGATTTGCAAGGGTTGGAACTGTTGTCGCTGGTGGGCGGCATTTATCTGTTGCAGGCACAGATCGAGGGCCGGGTGCATGCCATCAAAATGCAGAACGGCAACACGCTGCGTTTGCGTTCGGTAACCCAGGCGCGGGAGTTGCTGCAGGGGCTGCCGGTGGTGGTGCCGTTTCACCTGGTGCACTGCGAGGTGCATACCGAAATGTGTGGCTTCGAGCAGGATGCTCAGGAACCGTTACGCGAGCCGATTCCGCTCACGACAGCCTGGTGACTGACGCTCGATAGCGCTCACACCCCCGTCACATAGCCGTCATGTTTTTTTAATACTGTTGCCACCTCGGGCGTTCTGCCCTGGGTGACGACTACTCCTATGCTTTGCGCCGAACTCAAATCTTTCCATATGGTGGCCCGCCTGGGCAGCATCACGCAGGCGGCGAAAAAGCTTGGTCTAAGCCAGCCCACCGTGACTACCCAGATCCGTCATCTTGAAGGGCAGTACGGCGTCGAGCTGTTCTACCGTGGCGGCCGGCGCCTGACCTTGAGCGACGAAGGTGCGCGCCTGCTGCCCATGGTGCAGAACCTGTTGCAGCAGGAAGCGGATATCGAGTTTTTTCTGCGCAATAGCGGCCAGGTACAGGGCGCGCTGCGGGTGGGGGCAACGGCGCCCTATTACGTGTTGGACTTGGTGCGCGGCTTTCGCGAGCAATTCACGCAGTGCGAAGTCACTCTCACCATCGGCAACTCTCAGGAAGTGATTGAGGCCCTGGAGGATTACCGCGTCGACCTCGCAGCCTCCTCGCAACTGCTGGAAGACAGTCGCCTGATTCGCGTAGTGCTAGGCCACGACCCACTGGTATTGGCCGTGCACCGCAGCCATCCATTGGCGGTACATAACCGTGTGCCGCTCAGCGCACTGGCCGGGCATTGTTTGCTGATGCGCGAGACCGGTTCGAGCACCCGCGTGCTGACGGAGAATCTGTTGCGCGAAGCCGGCATCGCAACGGGCCCCCTGCTGGAAATCGGTAGCCGTGAATCCATCCGCGAAGCGGTGCTGCGCAATATCGGCATCAGCATCATCGCCCGCCACGAGGTGCCGGATAATCCGCAACTCAAAGTAGTGGAGCTCGAAGGCGCGCCGCTGATGGCCGAGTATTTGTACTGCTTGAAAGAGCGCCGTCATGCGCGATTGCCCGCGGCTTTTTTGAGCCTGGCGCGCAGCGGCGCCGCTAGCTGAGCGCCATGTACAAAATTCGCCAATACCACTATCGGTAGCTTTTGCCCTTCTGCCACAAAGCCTTCGCATCCCCTCAGTAGCATGACTCTGGTCTAGCCCAGTCGCGCTTCGAGGTTTTTGTGATGGCCATGTCCCATTCAGTGAATATGCAGGTTCGCAACATCCACAAAGGCTTCGGTGCCTTCAAGGCATTGGATGGGGTGTCGCTGGATATCGCCGCCGGTGAACTGGTCTGCCTACTGGGTCCGTCGGGCTGCGGCAAAACCACGTTACTGCGCTGCATCGCCGGGCTGGAACGTCAGGACAGCGGCAGCATCGTGATCGGCTCGCGGGATGTGTCCGAGCTGCCGCCGCAGGCACGCGACTACGGCATTCTGTTTCAGTCCTACGCGCTGTTCCCCAACCTGACGGTGGAGCAGAACATCGGCTACGGCCTCAACGGCAACAGCCGCGCCACCATCAGGGCGCGCGTGGCCGAGATGCTCGAACTGGTGGGCCTGCTGGGCAGTGAAAAGAAATACCCCGGCCAGCTTTCCGGCGGCCAGCAGCAGCGCGTGGCGCTGGCCCGCGCCCTGGCGCCGGCACCGTCCCTGTTGCTGCTCGATGAACCGATGTCGGCTCTCGATGCGCGTGTGCGCGAACACTTGTGCGGTGAGTTGCGCGAGCTGCAACAACGCCTGGGCATCACCACCTTGATGGTCACCCACAACCAGGATGAGGCCATGTTGATGGCCGACCGCATCGCGGTGATCAACCAGGGCCGCGTCGAGCAATACGCCAGTCCGCAAGACATTTACCGCAGCCCGGCCACGACCTTTGTGGCCGAGTTTGTGGGCCAGGGAAACTGGCTGCCATTCGAGCGCAGCCTGGATGGCCATGCGCAGGTGGGCGACATCAGCTTGCGCCTGCCTAGCCATGTGGCGGGGCATGCCCGTGGTCGCCTGTTCTGCCGGCCGGAGTCGGTGGTGATCAACCCGCCGGTGCATGAAGACAACCTGTTCTCCGCGCAAATGCGCGAAATGACGTTCCTCGGCAACCGTTGCCGCCTGCGCTTCGAACTTGATGCCCTGCCCGGCCATTCGTTGCTGGCCGAGCTGGAGCCGCAAGCCATGCCGCGCTTGAACGGCGCCGATATCTGGGTGGCGTTGCCGCCGCACAGTCTGCAGGTATTTGCGTGATGGCGGTTAAAACGTGCATTTCGGCTGAGGGCCAATCGAGGCTGAAGCCTCTCCCACAGGGGAACGAGGCACGGAGTGGGAGAGGCTTCAGCCTCGATGCTCTTGTACCTGATCGTTTGTTTATTCAAGGCGGCCAATGGCTGTTGATGCTCCTGCTGTTGCTCACAGTGGTGTTCCCGTTACTGGCCATGCTCTGGCGTGGCTTCGCCGGTGACGCCAGCCAGGGCGGCGGTCTTACTGCCGCCGCCACGCTGTATGGCGGCGCTAACTTCCGCTGGTTGCTGGGCAATAGCCTGAAAGTGTCGCTGACCGTGGCCGTTATCGTGGTGCCGTTGGCCTACGCCTTCGCCTATGCGCTGCAACGCACCTGCATAAAAGCCAAGCCGGTATGGCGCGGTATTTCCCTGCTGCCACTGTTGGCGCCGTCGATGTTGCCGGGCATTGCTCTGATCTATCTGTTTGGCAACCAGGGCGTGTTGCGCGGGCTGCTCGCCGACAATATTTATGGCTTCTGGGGCATCGTGATTGGCCAGGCCATCTACACCTTTCCCCATGCGCTGATGGTGTTGCTCTCGGCGCTGGCCCTGGCCGATGCGCGACTGTTCGATGCCGCGTCCAGCATGGGCGCCTCGCCGTGGCGGGCGTTTCGCAGCATCACCTGGTCGGGCAGCCGCCAGGGCGTGTTCGCGGCGCTGTGTCTGGTGTTCACGCTGTGCATCACCGACTTCGGTGTGCCGGTGGTGGTCGGTGGCGACTATCAGGTGCTGGCCTTGGAAGCCTACAAAGCGGTGGTCGGGCAGCAGCAATTCGGCCGCGGCGCGTTGATTGGTCTGGTGCTGTTACTGCCGGCCCTGCTGAGTTTTTCCGTGGACCTGTGGCTACGCCGCCGTCAGCGCGATGCCATGGGCGGCCGAGCGCAGGTCTATCACCCCAAGCCTTCGCGCAACCGCGACTTCACCTTTCTCGCCATCACCGTGCTCATCTGCCTGGCACTGCTCGGCGTATTCGGGATGGCCATCTATTCCTCCTTGGTGAAGTTCTGGCCCTACAACCTGTCGCTGTCGCTGGACCACTACGCCTTCTCCGAATTGCCTGGTGGCTGGCTGGCGTATCGCAACAGCCTGGTGCTGGCGGTATGCAGCGCGCTGTTCGGCAGCGTGGTGATTTTTACCGGCGCCTACCTGATTGAGAAAACCCGGCAAACCGTCCTCACCCAGGCGCTGCGCTTGCTCAGCTTTGTGCCCATGGCCGTGCCGGGCTTGGTGTTTGGCTTGGGTTACGTGTTCTTTTTCAACCAGACCCACAACCCATTGAACGGCCTGTACGGCACCTTGACCCTGTTGGTGCTGTGCACCATCGCGCACTTTTTCACCACCGCGCAGATGACTGCCGCGGCCGCCCTGCGCCAACTCGATGGCGAATTCGAAGCGGCCGCGCTGTCGCTCAAGGTGCCGCTGGTGCGCCACTTTTTGCGGGTGACGGTGCCGATTTGCCTGCCCGCCCTGCTGGACATCATTCGCTACCTGTTCGTATCGGCCATGACCACGGTGTCGGCCGCAATCTTCCTCTACAGCCCCGACAGCGTGCTCGCCGCCGTGGCCGTGCTGAACATGGACGACGCCGGCAACGTAGGCGGCGCGGCAGCCATGTCCACCCTGATTCTGCTCACCTCGGCCGGCGTATCGCTGCTGCTGGCCGGTCTTTCCCGTGGGCTGTTGCGCCGCTCCCAAGCCTGGCGTCAGCCGGCACCGGGGCATTGAGCCGCAATGCCTGAAACCGAATAACCAACGCCAACGTAAAACCACTAGGAGCTGTCTCCATGTTCAAACGCACCGCCCTGGCCGCCGGCCTTCTCGCTGCCTGCGCATTCCAGGCCCAAGCCGCCACCGAGCTGACTGTGTACACCGCCCTCGAAGTGGAACAACTCAAGGCCTACAAAGAAGCCTTCGAGAAGCAGAACCCGGACATCGAAATCAAATGGGTACGCGACTCCACCGGTATCGTCACCGCCAAACTGCTGGCCGAAAAAGAGCGCCCACAGGCAGACGTGGTCTGGGGCCTGGCCGGTTCCAGCCTGGCCATTCTGAAACAACAAGGCATGCTTGAAGCCTACGCACCGGGCAACCTCGACAAGATCGGCAGCAACTACCGCGACGCCGCCAACCCGCCGTCGTGGGTGGGCATGGACGTGTGGGCCGCCACCATCTGCTTCAACACCGTGGAAGCCGAAAAGCTGGGCCTGCCCAAACCGACCAAGTGGGAAGACCTGACCAACCCGGTTTACAAAGACAAGATCGTGATGCCTAACCCGGCCTCCTCCGGCACCGGCTACCTTGACGTCAGCGCCTGGCTGCAAACCTTCGGGCAAGCACAAGGTTGGGCCTACATGGACAAACTGCACGCCAACATCGGCCAGTACACCCACTCCGGTTCCAAGCCGTGCAAGCTCGCCGCCGCTGGCGAATTTCCGATTGGTATCTCCTTTGAATACCCAGCCGTACAGCTGAAACGCAAAGGCGCACCGCTGGATATCGTGTTGCCTAAAGAAGGCCTGGGTTGGGAAATTGAAGCCACCGGCATCATCAAAGGCACCTCGCATCTGGCCGCGGCCAAAAAGCTCGCTGACTTCTCGGCAAGCCGCGAAGCCATGGACTTGTACAAAGCCAACTTCGCCGTACTGGCCCAGCCCGGCATTGCCGAGCGCTTCCAGGAATTGCCGGCTGACTACGAGCAGCGCCTGATCAAAAACGACTTCAACTGGGCCTCGGAAAACCGCGACCAGATTCTGGCCGAGTGGCGCAAGCGCTATGACGGTAAATCCGAGCCTTTGCCTCAATAAGTACCGCGTTACCACCCACCCCTCGTGATGAGGGGCGGGCTTTTTTCTCTGCACCCGGTTCTGGAGTTTTTTATGGCTGAGCAAGACTGCGATCTGTTAATCGTCGGCGCCGGCATTCTCGGTCTGGCCCATGCCTGGGCCGGCGCCAAGCGCGGCCTCAAGGTCAAGGTATTCGAACGCACACATACGCCGCTGGGCGCTTCCATCCGCAACTTCGGCCAGGCCCTGGTGGGCGGTCAGGCGCCGGGGGCGATGCTTAATCTGGCGCGCCAGGCACGTGGGTTGTGGGCTGAACTGGCGCAAGCAGCCGGGTTGAATCTGTATCAGCAGGGTTCGTTGCTGTTTGCTCGTACCGAGGCCGAAGAAGCGCTGGTGGAAGCCTTCGTCAACGGTCGCGGCGAAGAGCTGGGTTACCGCACCGAGCTGCTGCGCGGCGAAGCGTTGAACACTTTGTATGGCGGCCGTTTCAGCCACCACCGCGCGGCCTTGCATGGTCTGGATGATCAGCAGCTGTATTCGCGTGAAGCCCTGCCGCAGATCGTTGCCTATCTGGCGCGCGCCTACGGCGTGGAGTTTCACTTTTCTACTCTGGTACGCGACGTGGAGCCGGGCAGCGCGCTCACCAGCGCCGGGCGTTTTACCGCGCGGCATATCCTGGTGTGCTCCGGCCACGATTACCAAACCCTGCTGGCCGACCAGATGGCGCGTCTGCAACCGCAGGTGTGCCGCCTGCAAATGCTCCGTGCCCGGCCAACTGAACCGCTGGCCTTGCAGCATTCCGTGCTGACCGGCCTGAGCTGCATCCACTACGGCGCGTTCTCCGACCTGCCGCAAGCCGACGCCATTCGCAAACAGATCCGTCGCGACCAGCCGCAACTGGAGCGCCTGGGCATTCACCTGCTGATCAGCCCCACGCCCTATGGCGAGTTGATCATCGGAGACTCCCACGACTACGGCAGCGACGCCTCGCCGTTCAATGCCGAGAGCACCGACGACATCATGCTGGAGCTGGCCGAACATACGTTGGGCATGAAGGTCGAGGTGGTCGAGCGCTGGCAAGGCGTATACGGCTCGCGTGGGCCTGGCCCGTTCAGTGTGCTGCGTGCCGCCGATGGCGTTACCGCCGTGTTGATGCACACCGGGTTGGGCATGAGCGTGGGGCTAGGTTTGGGTGAACGCACAATTGCTGTCTTGCTGGGAGAAGGTCCATGGCCGAACGCCTGAGTGCTGAACAATCCGTAAGCCAACTTTTTGCGCTGTGCCGCCAACAGGCTCACGCCGACTACATTGGCGAGGCCATCAGCCAGCTCGAACATATGGCCCAAGCCGGCGAACTGGCCGAGCAGGAAGGCGCCGATGAGGAGTTGGTGTTGGCGGCGTTTCTCCATGACGTCGGCCATTTCTGCGCGCCGCTACAGGCCCATAACCGCATGGACGAACACGGCCGCCAGGGCCACGAACAGGTCGGCGCGCACTGGCTGGCCAGCCTGGGTTTTCCCCGACGGCTATGCGACCTGGTGGCCAGCCATGTCGACGCCAAGCGCTACCTGTGTGCGCGTGAACCCGGCTATTTCGAAGGGCTGAGCCCGGCCAGTCGGCAGACCCTGATCTGGCAAGGTGGGCCGATGAATGCCGAACAAGCCGATGCGTTTGAACACAGTCCTTTATTCAAAGACGCCCTGCGCCTGCGGCGTTGGGATGAAGCGGCGAAAGTCGTCGGCAAGCCATTGCCAGAGTTGCGCCGGTGGGAAGCGATGGCGCTGCGCACCCTTGATAAACAATCGAATAGCTCGATTATTTAACGCCCATAAAAAAGCCGCCCCAGTTGAGGCGGCAAATAAAACCAAAGGTTGATGAAGAGAGCAAAGTACCGAATAAGTCTCGTAATTCAGTACCTTGGAGATTTCATCGGGGCCGATGGTAATCCTCCTCGCCTGAAATAGGCCATCAATCCTATCGATAGTAAAAATTGAAATAAGCAGTTTTACCGATGGATCCTGAAGGCGTATTTATCCCAGCCACTGCATAGGCTGGGAATTCCTATAGCTAATAACTTCCCGCATGAAGTCAGCCGGCTCACTACGCTGGCTTCCCATGGCCGTGCAGTCTCCTGCCACACCTTTACGCCAAGTACCTGATATGGGGAGCACCTATGTTCAATCGCACACGCATCGCGCTGGCCTGCGCGCTGGCTTCGCTGAGCGTTTCGCCGGCCTTCGCCAGTGAACAATCCGACGCCAAGGGTTTTGTCGAAGACAGCAGCCTGAACGTTCTGCTGCGCAACGCTTACTTCAACCGCGACTACAAAAACCACACCAACGACGCCAAGGTCTGGGGTCAGGGTTTCATTGGCACGTTCCAGTCCGGCTTCACGCAGGGCACCGTGGGTTTTGGCGTTGACGCCTATGGCTTGCTGGGCATCAAGCTGGACAGCGGCCGCGGCCGTAACTACAGCGCGTTTTTTGATACCGACAGCGATGGCCACCCGGTCGACGACACCTCCGAAGCCGGTGGCGTGGTGAAACTGCGCATCTCCAACACCGTGCTGCGCTACGGCAACCAGTTCCCGTCGCTGCCGGTACTGGCCTATGACGACTCGCGTCTGCTGCCGCAAGCCTTCACCGGCACCCTGGTGACCAGCAAGGAAATTGAAGGCCTGGAACTCAACGCCGGCCGCTTCACCGCCGACAGCCCGATGGGCGATTCCTCGCGCGACCCTAACCGCCTGAAAAGCATCGACGTCATCGGCGGCACCTACGCTGTCAACGACGCCCTGAGCGTGGCGGCCTACCACTCCGACGTGGAAGACACCTTCAAGAAGTACTACGGCAACGTGAACTTCACCCAGGTGCTGAGCGATAACCAGGCGTTGAATTTCGACTTCAACATCTACCGCACCGACTACGACGACAACTCCACGGCCGCGTTGGATTTTGGTGGTGACGGCAACAACGACACCAACACCCTGTGGAGCCTGGCGGCCAAGTACAGCGTGGGCGCACACGCGTTTATCGTCGCTCACCAACGCAGCAGCGGTGATGCCGGTTACGCCTACGACTACGGCGATGGCGGCAGCACCATCTACGTGGCCAACTCCTACTACTCGGACTTCAACCTCAAGGACGAGCAGTCCTGGCAGGTGAGCTACGAGCTGGATTTTTCCGAGTACGGCATTGCCGGTCTGAGCTACAAAACCGCCTATGTGCGCGGCAGCAATATCGATGCAGGCGGCGAGCAGGACGGCACCGAGCGCGAGTTCTTCAACCAGGTGAAATACGTGGTGCAGGACGGCTCGCTCAAAGACCTGTCGCTGAAACTGCGTAACTCGATCTACCGCGCCGACCGTGACGTGGGCCCGAACCTGAACGAGATTCGTGCGTTCGTTGAGTACCCGCTGGAAATCTTCTGATTGTCTGATTCCACGGGATAAGAAACGGGGAGCCGATGTTGCATCGAGCTCCCCTTTTTTTGCCTGATTGTTCAGTTGCTCAGGTATTGCAGCCCAAGGTGTACTCGGCAAACGAAACCAGCGGCAGCGGCCGACTGAAGAAGTAACCCTGGAATTGCTCACAGCCGTTGTCCAGCAAGAACTGATGCTGGGCGGCGGTTTCCACGCCCTCGGCAATCACCGTCAGGCCCATGTTGCTGCCCAGGCCGATCACGGTACGCACGATGGCTTCGCTGTTGTGGTCGGTGAGCACATCGAAGACAAACGATTGGTCGATTTTCAGCTTGTTCAACGGCAGGCGCTTGAGGTGGCTCAGGGAGGAATAACCGGTGCCGAAGTCGTCCAGGGCAAAGGTGATGCCCAGGCTGACCAGATTGGTCATCTTGCGCGACAGCTCTTCCATGTCCTTCACCACCATCGTCTCGGTGATCTCCAGTTGCAGCCGGCCAGGCACGATTTCATAGCGTTTGATCAGTGCCAGCACTTCGGCCTCGAAGTTGCCCTGATTGAACTGTTTCTGGCTGATATTCACCGCCAGGCACAGGTGCTCAAGCGCAGGGTCGTCTTTCCAACAACGCAGTTGGGCGCAGGCGGTTTCCAGCACCCATTTGCCGATCGGGATGATCAGGCCCGTTTCTTCGGCGTGGGGAATAAACTTGCCGGGCGGAATCATGCCGCGCTGCGGGTGGTACCAACGCAGCAAGGCTTCGGCGCCGATCACTTTGCCGTGGCTGTCCAGTTGCGGCTGGTAGTGCAGCTGAAACTGCTGGGCCGATAACGCCTCCAGCAGTTCGCCTTCCCAAGCCGAGCGCTGCACCGCATCGGTTTGCAGCACATGCAGCATGGCGAAGAGGCACAGCATGGCCGCAGTGGTATTCACCCAGGTGCCGGGGCCACGGGTTTCGTCGGGCAGGCTGTAGCCGGGCATGGGCGTCCAGTACGTGCCGGCCAGCAGCACAAAACTGGCCAGGCACACAGCGATGACGCTGTAGCGCAGCCAGGTGGGTTCGTCACGAAACGCCATCATCGCCGCCACGCCGAGCGGCAACAGATACAGGTGCGTGGAGCGCGGAACAGCGCCGTTGGGCACGTCCAGCACAAACGAAATGCCGACAATCACCAGCAACAGCACGCCAAACAGCAGCAGCCGGGCCGTACGGTCAAAGTGCAGCCAACTGAGGGTGAACACCGCTACCCCGGTGCCCATCAGCACCAGGTCGATCGCCACGATTAACCAGTGCCCTTGCAAGGAAAAAAACACCGCCCAGATGCCGCCCAGCACCCACATCACAAAGCTGGCGAGCACCCGCATACGCCGTTCACGGCGGTGATGAATCAAGGCCAGGTCTGCCGAATTCCAGAACTGCTGCAGGCGTTTGCGAGCCATCAGCGGCGACCTGTGTTGGGGAAAAACATGGGGGCAAGGCTCCGATAAACGCCACTTGCGCAACAGGAGCCGGCACATGCGCGGCAACTGGGAGGGGCTACAGACAAGGCGACCGTGCAGCGACGCTTGTTAAGCAATATAGCCAGCCCCCTTCATTGCGCAATGCGCCGGCGCTCGCTCAAGCCTCCAGTTGCTCGAACGCTTCGAGTGCCCGCAACGAGTACACATAGGCCGCGCCGGCGTTAAGGGAAATGGCGGTGGCCAGGGTCTGCGCCAGTTCCGCCTCGGTCGCGCCTGCCTTGCGTGCGGCCTGCACATGCACGCCGATGCAGCCGTCGCAACGGGTGGTGATGGCCACGGCGATGGAAATCAGCTCGCGGGTTTTCGCATCCAGGGCGTCACCTTCGGCCGCCGCTTCCTCAAGGGCACCGTAGGCCTGAAGCATTTTGGGGTGCGCCTTGCCGAGTTTGCCAAAGGCTTTCTTTACTGCGGGTACGTATTCGGACCAGTTGAAGAGCATGATCGATTCTCCTACTTTGGGGGACTTGGGTTGCCAACGGCCGGAAGGTGGCCGACGTAAACAGTCTGGCCCTGGCACGCCGGCCGCGCTTTTCCGCACCGCTCATTCACTTGTCGAATCGTCCCGAATGCATGCCTTCGATCACCTGATTTCCCTGGCCAATCTGCGCGGGGTGCTCGACCTCAATTGCCACCTGCAGGGCAGCTGGGCGCTGGACCACCCGCCGCTGGCCGCCGGGCAGGCGAGCTATCACCTGATACTGGACGGCGCCTGTCGCCTCGAACTGCCGGGTCATGCTGCGCAATGGCTCAGTGCCGGCGATATCGTGCTGCTGCCGCGTAGTGCCGTGCATGTGCTGGCAGCCGGCACCGCACCAGCAGGTATGCCGCGCACAATTCGCGAGGCCGGGCGCATCACCCAACTGCGCCAAGACCAGGGCAGCGGCGCGCTGAACATGCTCTGCGGGCGTATCCAATACACCCCGCAGGCCACCTTGCTGGCCGCGCTGCCGGAGGTGTTGGTGATCAACGCCAGCACCCCGGCCAGCCGCGACCGACTGGAGGCGATCATTACCCTGATGCGGTTGGAGGCCGAAGGCGAACAGTTGGCCAATCAGTCGGTGGTCGATGGGCTGTCGGTGATTCTGTTCACCCTGATGCTGCGCCACTTCTGCGAGCACCAGCAGGAACTGCCGGGCGTGTTTGCGCTGCTGCGGGATAAACGTCTGGCCAAGGCGGCAATGGCGTTGCTGGATGATCTGGGCCACGACTGGAGCGTGGAAGCGTTGGCGGCCAAGGCCAGCATGTCGCGCTCCAGTTTCGTCCGCGCGTTCTCCACCGCCACCGGCGTTGCGCCGGCCACCTGGCTGATACAGCTACGGGTGGAGCGCAGTCAGCTACTGTTACAACGCAGTGCCGCTTCGATTGGCGACATTGCCCTGGCGGTTGGCTACCCCACGCTCAGTTCATTTAGCCGGGTGTTCAAACAACACACCGGCGAAGCGCCCGCCCACTACCGGCAGCGTCTGAATAGGCTTGAGCAGATAGCGCGCTAAGTGGTGCAGACACACATCAATCAAGTGGCCGCCAAAATGAGCAACCTGTCACATTTCCTGTGATTGAATTATCCTTGGCACCGTTGGATTTTTCCCAGAGAGTCATAAATGGCCAGAATGATCTTCCCGGCCGCCTGCGCAAGGCTGCAAAACCACTTCGCGCCATTGGGCTTCGAAGGTGTGTTGAGCTCGCCGACCTCAATGACAGCCCGGGTGTACGACCCGCAGAGCGGGGAAAACCTGGTGGTGATCACCTGCATTCCGTGCGGTACCACGTTGTCTGAAGACGATGTAACCATCATTGCCCACGCCATCGAGATCGAACTCGAAGTGCTGGAATTTCGCGCGCAGCGGGCGGATGACATTAGCGCGGGTTAAGCGCCACCCTCCGGTACGAAGCGTATTTCCACTCGTTGCCCCAATGCCCGCGCTGCATTGGCCAACGTCGCAAGCGTAAGCCCCGCATCGTCACTGTCGAGCACCCGCCCTACCACTGTTCTGCTGGTTTGCATCCGCTGCGCCAGCGCGGACTTGCTCACGCGCTGGGCCTTCATCAGTTGGCTGATTTGCCAAGCCACTACACGTTTCAGAGCCGCAGCCGTGACTTCTTCGAGCAGTTGTTCTTCGGCCAGGAACGCATCGAAGTCACTGCCTACGTGTTTGTTCATCAGGAATCACCTCGAAGAATGGAATGGCGTTTTTTGGCCAATGCCCTGTGATTGACCAGGCAAAAAACTGTACTGAATTAGGTGCAGTTTTGGACGCTGAACATTCCGCTCTCTACGTGTATTTTTCTCAAACGTAGGCCGAAATATTCTCCACAGCCCGCTCCACATACACTTCCTTCTCCCCCACGGGCGCCACGTAGTGCATCGCGCTCTTCGCCGCTTCCAACCCTTCGAATCGCGCAATCACCCACGCCGCCAGGTACTGCGACGCCAGGCAACCGCCGGCCGTGGCGACATTGCCGTTGGCAAAAAATGGTTGGTTCAGTACCTCGACGCCGGCTTCGACTACCCAGGGTTTGGTCGTGAGGTCGGTGCAGGCCACGCCGCCTTCCAGCAGGCCGAGCTTGGCCAGAATCAACGTGCCGGAGCATTGCGCGCCGATCAGTTGCCGTGTCGGGTCGAGATGCAGTTGCGCCATCAACGCCGGGTTGGCCACTACCTCGCGGGTAGCCATGCCGCTGCCGACCAACACTGCGTCGGCCGCACACGCTTCCTCAACTGAAATATGGGCGTGGAGCCTCACCCCGTTCATCGACACCACGTGCGGCGTAGGGCTGGCAATCGACACCCGCCAGCCTGGCGTTTTCACCCGCTGCAAAATGCCGAAGGGGATCAGCGAGTCGAGCTCGTTAAAGCCGTCGAAGGTGAGGATGGCGATATGCATGGCGGGCTTCCTGATGGGTGATGGGTTGCGGCGGCCCATGTTATTCACCCATATTCAGCACAATCAAAATATTGTCATGGATACATTTCCCATGCCTCGCGCCCGCTACAAGCAC
This sequence comes from Pseudomonas sp. CC11G, assembly GCF_056174845.1. Taxonomy (NCBI): domain Bacteria; kingdom Pseudomonadati; phylum Pseudomonadota; class Gammaproteobacteria; order Pseudomonadales; family Pseudomonadaceae; genus Pseudomonas; species Pseudomonas sp. CC11G. Next base: position 69,347 of record NZ_JBWBZC010000012.1, on the reverse strand, counting down.
GTGGTTGACCGCCTGGCCGCCGATATCCGCTGCGGCCACCTCACACCCGGCACTCGCCTGCCTACCCATCGCCAGCTGGCCCTTGAGCACGGCATCGCCCTGGCCACGGCCACGCGGATTTACGCCGAACTGGAAAACATGGGCCTGGTGAGCGGCGAAACCGGGCGCGGCACCTTTGTGCGCGAAACGGCGCTGCCGCCGGGGCTGGGCATTGATCAACCGGCCATTAGCCCGGACATACTCGACCTCAACTTCAACTACGCAGCCCTGCCCGGCCAAGCCAACCTGTTGCGCAAAGCGCTGCGCGAGCTGGCCATGGCCGGTGATATGGAAGCGCTGTTGCGTTATCAACCGCACGCCGGCCGCCAACATGAGCAGCAGGCAGTGGCCGCCCACTTGCGCGACAGAAGCGTATCGACCCAGGCCGAAAACGTGCTGCTGGTGAGCGGCGCTCAACATGGCCTGGCCATCACCGCCATGGCGTTGCTGCGTCCCGGCGATGTAATTGCAGTAGATGCACTGACCTACTCCGGCTTCAAGATCTTGGCCGACACCTACCACTTGGAGCTGGCACCGATCCCTGTCAACGAACACGGTCCCGACCTTGATGCCCTGCACCAGCTGTGCAAAACACGCCGGGTACGCGCGCTGTATTGCATGCCCACCCTGCACAACCCGCTCGGCTGGGTGCTGGACCTGCACACCCGCGAGCAACTGGTTGCCATCGCTCGCCAACACGGTCTGCTGATTATCGAAGACGCGGCCTACGCCTTTCTCGTCGACAACCCACCGCCGCCTCTCGCCGCGCTGGCGCCGGAGCGCACGGTGTATATCTCGGGCTTTTCCAAAAGCGTGGCCACCGGTTTGCGCGTGGGGTTTGTTGCGGCACCCACCTCCATGGTGCCGGCGCTGGAGCGCTGTATTCGCGCCACCACCTGGAATACGCCGAGCGTAATGACCGCCATCGCCTGTCGTTGGCTGGAGGACGGCACGGTGGCGCGGTTGGAAGTGGAGAAACGCGCCGATGCCCGTGAGCGCCAGGCCATCGCCCGCGACGTGCTGGCGGGCTTGCCGCTGGTGGCGCACCCCGCGTCCTATTTCGTCTGGTTGCCGCTGGGCGAGGAAGTGCGTGCCGATCAGGTGGCCATGGCCTTGTTGCGCGAAGGCGTAGCCGTGTCGACCGCCGAGCCGTTTTGCACGGCCGCGCAGGTGCCGCATGCCCTGCGTTTGGCTTTGGGCTCATTGGCGCTGAACGTGTTGCCGCACGCGCTGGAGACGGTCAGGAGTGTGATTCAGCGCTACACCTATTAGCCCTTTACGGCGGATAACGCGACGCCGCTGCTATCATCCGGCCAGGCAACCACGTTCGACAGGAGTCCAGCGCCATGCAACAGGTCGATAGCAATACGCTACGTGTGTGGCTGGTGCGCTGGCTCTATGCCGTCGCCGCCCTCCATTTCCTCGGTGGCGCACTGTTCAGTTGGTGGGGCCACGCGGGCATTTTCGAGGGCTACCACCACAGCATCGAGCAGGCTTTCTGGGGGCAGGATGTGCCCAGTGCCGCGCGCGAACTGCAACTGTGGTGGGTCGCGTTGTTCGGCGCCACCGTGCAGAGCTATGCGGTGTTTATGGCCGCGCTGGTGTACCTGGGCAATCGGCATAGAAGCAGCGCCGCCTGGGCCTCGCTCATGGTCGGGATTGTGCTGTGGGCGCCTCAGGACATCTGGATTTCATTGCAGGCGGGTATCTGGTCGCACGTAGTGGTGGACAGCGCCGCCGTGATCGCCTTGCTCGTGCCGCTGGCTTGGCTCTATCGCCATGATCGGCGCCCCCGCCCGACCAACGCATCGAGCGCGCCAAACCCGTTTGCAGCCGTTCCCTATCAGCGCGTATTAGTAACCGGCGGCACCGGGTTTATCGGTGAAACCCTGGTTAACCAGTTGCTGGATGCTGGCCACAACGTGTGCGTATTTGCCCGCGACCCGCTACGTGCGGCGACGATGTTCAACGGCCGCGCGCGCTGCATCGCCACCCTTGCCGCACTCAACGAATTCGACACCTTCGACGCCGTTATCAATCTGGCCGGCGCGCCGGTGGCCGGGCCGCGCTGGACACCGGCCCGCCAGGCGCAATTGCTGGCCAGTCGCGAGGGCGTAAGCCAAGCCCTGGTTGCCTGGCTCAATACGGCCCGCCATAAACCGCAGGTGTGGGTACAAGCCTCGGCCATCGGTTACTACGGCGTGCGCAGTCCGGAAGAATTGTTAAGTGAAGACAGTTCCGTAGGCCGCGGCTTTATGGCCGAACTCTGCGCTCGCTGGGAAGCAGCGAATCAGCCAGTCAAAGCTGCCGGCGTACGCCAGGTGGTCATGCGGTTGGGTGTGGTGTTCGGCCCAGGCGGCGCATTGCGGCCCCTGTTGTTTCCCCATCGCTTCGGCATGGGCGGACGGGTGGGCAGCGGTGCTCAAATCATCAGCTGGATTCACCGCGAAGACGTACTGCAGCTGATCGCCCGCGCCATCGCGGATAAAAGCATGCAGGGCGTTTACAACCTGGTCGCGCCCGATGCCATCAGCCAGGCCGAGTTCGCAGCCACGGCTGGCAAGGTGCTCAACAGACCGGTGTGGCTACACCTGCCGGCCGCGCCATTTCGACTACTGGCCGGGGAAATGGCTGAGCTGTTTGTCGATGGCCAGAACGTTGCGCCAACGCGGTTGCTCGAGGCGGGCTACGTGTTCCGTTTTTCTCGGGTAGAAGACGCCATACGCGATCTGGCCTGAATCATTGATGCGCAAGGAAGACCTATGACCACCGTCCACAGCTGCGGCTTGCCCGCCGTTTGCAGCCTGACCCAACGCGCTGCCGGCGCCTCGTTTATCGACTGTCAGCGCATCGACGTCACCAACACCGAACGCAGTGCCATGGGCCATGCCTTGCGCGCCATGTCGGCCACGCCCAAGTGGATCGACAACATGATGCAGCTGCGCAACAGCATCGTCCGACGCTTGGGCCTGAAAGACCTGGGGCGCCTGACCCGCATTGATCTCAACCGTGACGAAAACACCTACCAGCCCGGCGAACGCGTCGGTATTTTCACCTTGATCAGCAACGACGCTGACGAAGTGATCATGGCCGACCAGGACAAACACCTGGACGTCTACCTGGCCCTCAACCGCCTGCCCATCAACGCCGACGGCACGCGCACGCTGGTGATGTCGACCGTGGTGCATACCCACAACTGGCTGGGCACGCTGTACATGGTGCCCGTTGCGCCTTTTCATCGATTGATCGCGCCGCTAACGTTGAAGAACGTCGCGCGTTAAACGAGGAGAGCACCATGGGTACCCGAGGCAATGATCGGCAGATCGACAATATCGAATTCAACGTCGCCGATATCGAACGCAGCAAAGCCTTCTATGGCGCCGTGTTTGGCTGGACCTTCACCGACTACGGCCCCACCTATTGCGAATTCACCGACGGCCGCTTGACCGGCGGCTTTACCACCAGCGCGGCGGTACGCCCGGGTGGGCCGTTGGTGATTCTGTATGGCGATGATCTGGCCGCCACGCAACAACGCGTGGAGAAAGCCGGCGGCACCCTCAGCAAGGCGGTGTTTGCCTTTCCCGGTGGGCGCCGCTTTCAGTTTCTGGATCTGGATGGGTATGAGTTGGCGGTGTGGTCGGGCTCTTAATTCACTGCCATCCACCGCTTGTACTGCTTCGTACGCCGCAGCGTTTTCACCTGTTCCAGCACCAGCGCCCACAGCGGCGACACGCCCGGCTTGGTTCGGTCACCGCGGCTCAATTGGCGCAGTTGAAATTTGACCACCGCCATATAGGCCAGCGAGGCGAACACTTTGTTCTTCCAGGTGATGGGCGCCAGCTCCGGGCTGCTGGTCTGGCCTGCCTGCCAGCGCTTGGGCAAGGCCGGCTCGATGGCCAATGCCGTGGCGATACCGGCCATGGCCACGCCGCTGGCCAGCACCTGCTCCACCACCGGCAAACGGCGGATGCCGCCGGTGACCATCACTGGCATGCGGGCCGACTTGGCGATCTCGCCTGCGAATTCGAGGAAGTACGCTTCACGCGCCAGGGTTCGGCCGTCACGCGCATCGCCTTGCATGGCCGGCGCCTCGTAGCTGCCGCCGGACAGCTCGACCAAATCCACCGGCAATTCGTTAAGCAACTCGACGACCCTGAGCGCATCGCTGGCATCAAAACCGCCGCGCTGGAAGTCGGCCGAGTTGAGTTTTACCGCCACACAGAATTCCGGCGCTACGACGGCACGCACGGCTTTCACCACCTCCACCAGCAACCGCGCACGGTTTTCCAGGCTGCCGCCCCAGCGATCATTGCGCTGGTTGCTCAGCGGCGACAGAAACTGGCTCAGCAAATAACCGTGCGCTGCGTGAATCTGCACGCCGGTAAAACCCGCTTGCTCGGCCAGTTGCGCGGCAGTGGCGAAACGCTGGATCAGCTCGGCGATATCCGCCTCGTTCATTGGCTTGGGCTCGGCAAACATTTTCGACAGGCCGCCCAGCTGCAATGACACCGGCGACGGCGCGACGGTCTGCTGCCCCAGGCTGGCCTGCATTTGCCGGCCGGGGTGGTTGAGCTGCATCCACACCTGCGCACCCTGGCTGCGGCTGATGCGCGCCCACTGGCGAAACTTGTCCAGCTGCCGCGCATCTTCCAGCACCACGCCGCCGGGGCCGGTCATGGCGCGGCGGTCGACCATCACGTTGCCGGTCAGAATCAACCCGACGCCGCCGTCGGCCCAGGCCTGGTACAAACGCAGCAGTTCGGCAGAAGGGCCCTGCCCGGCATCGGCCATGTTTTCTTCCATAGCGGCTTTGGCGATTCGGTTGGCAACCGAGGTGCCGTTGGGCAATTGCAGAGGCGAAAAGACAGTCATCTCAAGCTCCAGAAGAAAAAGGGTATTGGCAGATGGGACGAGCCTAAGGTTAAAGTCAGCTTTAAGGTCAATACCCTTTCTGGAAACCACGCATGAAAATCGGCGAACTGGCTCAACGCACTAACCTCGCGCCGTCGCGCATTCGCTTCTACGAAGCCAGCGGCCTGATCGCTGCCCAGCGCCACGCCAATGGCTACCGGCACTATCCGGCGCACGCCGTGCATACCCTGGAAATCATCCTCAACGCCCAGCGCGCGGGCTTTAGCCTGGAAGAAATCCGTCGCTTCCTGCCCGACAACAACGAAGCGGGCTGGAAGCACGACGAAATTCTGAGCAGCCTGCAACGCAAGGTGGGGGAGATTGAAGCCATGCAGGAACGCCTGGCGCAGAACAAGGCACGGCTGCTGGAGATCATCGCCAATATCGAAAACAAACCCGAGGGCATGGGCTGTGATAGCAATGCCGAGCGGGTGTTGGCGCAGATGCGGGAGGGGCGATGTGGGGAAGAAGAGGTTTTACTAGGCCAATGAGGGTTGCCAAAAAACGCAGGATCTTTAGATTCACTATTGACGCATAATTGCATCAACTTTGATGAGGGCTCGTTCATATGCGCACTACCGTAACCATTGACGACTCGCTTTACGAAAGAGCGTTGGAGATGGCTGATCCGGGAACGGATAAGGCGGACATTTTCCGCGAAGCGTTCAAAACCTTCGTTCGTGTACAAGCCGGCAAGCGCCTGGCTGCATTGGGTGGCTCGGCACCTGATATGCAAGGCATTCCTCGCCGCAGTGAGAAGGCAACCTGATATGGGGGTGCTGGTCGACACATCGGTGTGGGTAGACCATTTCCGAAATGGAAATGATGGGCTGGCCAAACTAATCAGTCTGGACCTGGCCATGACTCATCCGATGGTGATCGCGGAAATTGCTTGTGGAACTCCGCCGGCTCCACGCGCAAATACCCTGCTCTACCTATCACTGCTACAGACGTCCAATCAGGCAAGCCTCAACGAAGTGATGGCTTTCATCGAAAATGAAAAGCTCTATGGCCTCGGCTGTGGTTTGGTGGACCTGACCCTTCTTGCCTCAACCCTTATTACCCCGGCACGCAGCTATGGACGTTAGATAAACGCTTAGCCGAGCTAGCTGTCCGGTTTGGTGTCGGGCACGGCTCACTGCTTCACTGATCTCGATATCTGGATTTTTGTTAATAGATGCCTGCTCCGGCACTCTGCACCTACCCCACCCGCGCCAACGTAAGCGGATCCGCATGCCCCTCAAAAAAATGCTCCAGCACCTGAGCAAAAATATTCGGTTCATGGGCCAGCGTGGCGAACAGCGTCATGCTCGAGCACAGTTTCATATCGTCTGGCGTACCCAGAATCTCCCGCGCGCTGCGTTGGCTCCAGGCCAGCAAGGCTTGGGTGCAGGCGTGTAAACGCGGGCCGAGAACGGGATGGGTGACATAGGCGTTGGCTTCGTCCAGCCCGGAAATTCCGTAGCGTTGAGCGGTGGCGCTATGGCCCAGACCGTGGAGCTGGGGAAAGATAAACCACATCCAGTGGCTTTGTTTTTTGCCCGCCTGCAGTTCGGCAAATGCCTGGTCGTAGGTGGTGGCTTGTGCATCGACAAAGCGTTGCAGGTTGTGGATATCGGCCATCGGCGGGCCTCCGGAAGTGTTGGTCTAGGGGGTTCGACCGGGCACGTTCCAGAGTGTTCGAACTGTTTGATGGCCATTGCGCATCATAGGGCGCCTTCAAGCGGCGCGCCCCATCGCTTTCCCGTTACCGTTCAATAGCGCATGGCGTTGCCTTTCAGACTGCCAGGTCCGGGGCCCTGCAAATACGTCCACAAGGCTGCAGCCACATCCGGCTGATCGGCGCGTGGTTCACCAAACAACAGCTGCCCCATATTCAAACCCAACTGCCGATAGCTCTCGAACTGGGCCTCGTCGAACGACTGGTCGGCGGTGGTTTCGTTGGGAAATGCCGGGTGCGTTTTTGCGTAGTTCTGCACGTCGGCGGGCAGGTCGGCGATGTTCCAGGGTTTGAGGACCAGAATCTTGCAGCGCAACCCCATATGCCGGTCTTTATCGTACACATCAAGCATCACAGCGCAGCCCTGAGGCCCCAGCCTCGCCGGCTCGGCGAACTCTTTCATGGAGAAAAACACCTTGCCCAGTACGGGGTGCTTCTGGATGTCCAGGTCCTCTTCGATCTCCAACGCGTGATCAATGCGCGCCAGGCGTATCAGGTTGGCAACGTCGTCAAACCCATAGGCCTGATCGCAGCCGGAGTCGCATAACACGATCAACTCGACCTGGCGGCCCTTGCGCAGCAGCTCATAGGCGGCGGTGTTTTCGAAATGGCCGCCATCGGACAGATATTGGAAGTCGCGGCGGTAGCCGTGGAAGGTCGCGGTCAATTCGTAGAACAAGTAGGTTTGCGTCGGCAACACCCGCGCCAGGCCCGTGTCTTTCCACTCGCGCTGGTCGTGCTTGCCCTCCCCACTGTCAATGAAGTTGCACGGCCACCAACAGCCGAGGCGCACGTTCGCCAGCCCCAACGCCAACGACGTGCCCAACGTGGTGGCCCGGCCCAGGCCGGTAGTGACCGCCGCACCCGAGGTGGCCACCCAGTGCGAGAGAGAAAGCGGCTGGGTGATTTCGCTAAACCATTTATGCCGGGTGGAGCGCGTGCGCGGCTCACCATCGAGGATGTAACTGACCACATCCATATCGTGCTGCGCCGGATAAAAATTCGGTGCCAGGCACAGCGGCTTACCCTTGCGTTCGCGCTGCACCAACTGCTCGCCGGGGTCGACGGTGAGGTTCATGGTCACATTGATCAAGTGCACCGGCGCGCAGGTTTGCGTGCCGTAGTAGGTCTCGAGCAACACGTCGTCGCCAACCAGGGCATCGGCCACACTTTTGAACTGCCGGTCGAGATTGGCGTGGTCATCGGCTTTGTCCGTATGCCGATTTTTGAACGGTTTGAATGTTTTGAAACGGCGGCGGTTGGACGCCCCCAGATACGCCCGCGCCAGGCGGCTGGAGTAGAAGGCATGCAGCGATGACAGATTGAGAAAACCAATGAATTGGCCCGACATAAATGTCAGCAGGAACGAGGCCACTAGCAGGCCCGATAGCCGTAACCAGGCGTCGGTGCAGAGCGGGTCGCTCACCACCCCGCCGTTCCATCGCACCCACTCCACCGCCATGCCCCACAGCACCGCCAGTGAGAACAACATCACCACACCCACCACACCTGCAATCACATTTACCGGCACTTTCTGAAACCAGCTGGGCAGGGTCTTTTCATCGAACAACGTCGAGATCTTTTTAATCAGTACGATCAGCCCCACCAGCACCGCTGACGGTGTGTAGGCAAGGTTCCAGCCGCCCACCACTTTGGCGTAAGCGAAGTGCGAGGTTTCGACCACCAGCGCCAGAAAAAACAGCAGGCCGGCAAAGAGAAACGCCTCGGAAAGACGCCGGGTGGCGACCACCCGAAAGCTGCGTACCGAGAGGATGCCGCCAGGGCAATCATCCCGGCTGCTCAATAGCTTCAACGGTCCCGTCATCAGCAGTTGCAGCACAACCGCCCAACCGATGATCGCCGCGACTGCCCAACACAAAATGGCCGTAGCTTTGCTTCCCGGCGGCAGATAAAACCCGGCGGTGGCGAGCCCGGCGGCGGCGATTACATGCAGGGCCAGGCTGAGGTTCAATGCCCTGGCGCGCTCCTCCTGGCTTTCCTGGGCGTACACCATCCAGAAGGCCAATATCAGCGGCATTACCGCCACGGCGAACCAGACAAGCGGCAACCCCCATAATGAGGTACACACCCAAGGCGCGATCTTTTTATCACTCAACTCGCCGCCCGGTGTGCAGAGCGAGCTATCGCCGAGCAGCACCGAGGCCAAGATGCACAGGGTCAATAGAAACAGCAGCGGCATGCCGATCACGAAATGCACGGCGAGGAAATTTCGGATCGATAACGCAATGGCGTAGAACAGATCGCCCGAGCCGTTGGGCAACAGGTAGCGGCCGTTTTCCCGCAGCCAGGCCATGGGGCCTTCGCCGGGGTTGGTGGTGAACTCATAGTCTTTGTTCGAATGGATGCGCCCCGGCGGCTCGAACTCGAACACTTTGTAGGCCAACTCACCGGCATCTTTTACCGATTGGCGGCAGATGCCATCCTCACCTTCCTTTTTCTCGGTGAGGCTCAATCGCCCCGGGATAAACAGGCTGCCGAAAAAAGAACCGATGTAACCGCCGCCGCTGACTGTGGATAAGTAATCGAAATGCGGCAGCAGCTTGCGGCTCACCGCTGTTTCGCCATACCGACCGCACGCCTCAGGTGCCGGCGCTCTGGCCATGGCCTGCAAAACGCCCTGGGCAAAGGTAGCGCTGCGAATACCTCCGCCCGATAACGCCAGCGCCCAATGCCGCTCCGGCGGCGCCTTGTTATCCAGCGCCAGGCACTTGCGGCGCAGGTTTATGCGAGCTTTTTCGGCACTGTATTGCAGGGTTTGGCCAGCTGATTGGTTGTCGTCCGACGTTGTCATGTAAGCGCCCTCGAAGTCCCTCCTCGAGTCTTCAAGCACCCACACCTGAAAACTCCCCGTTGCTCAATTGGCAGAAACCAGAACAGCCAAAGGCGCGCGCCCGCTTGCACGGGAACGGCATTTCTTTTTATTGAACGGGATTACTCAGGCAGGTACTGCGGACCGCTTTCTTGCCAACCACACGCCGTCCTATGTCGCTGCGCAGGGGCGATGGCGCACGTAGCACAGCGGTGCAATGAAGGTAGTCGTCGGCAAGGCGAAGCGCCACTGCCCGCCGCGAAGGCGGGCGGGCGCTTCAGATAAGGATGGGCGAGGGGCTTACCACATCAGATCATCAGGAATCTTGTACGCCGCGTACGGATCGTTGGCGTCGTCTTCTTCGGTCTGCACGTTGAGTTGTACGATGCGCCGAGGGTCGCGTTCCTGGATTTTCAGCGCCGCTTCCCGGGGGATGATTTCGTAGCCGCCGCCGTGTTGCACGATAGCCAGCGAGCCGCTGCTGAGCTTGTTGCGCATCAGGGCGTTGACGGAGATGCGCTTGACCTTCTTGTCGTCAACGAAGTTGTAGTAGTCCTCGGTGGTCAGCTTGGGCAGACGGCTTTGCTCGATCAGCTGTTTCACCTGCGCGGCTTCGGCTTTTTTCTGCGCCTTTTCCTGCTGCTGACGATTCAGCTCCTGGTCGCGGGCGATTTTTTCCGCCTTGGCTTCCTGGGCGATGCGCTGCTGGGTGTCGTCCACCTCAACCTGGCCTTTGTGCTCCAGGCGCTTTTGTTTCTGCTTTTCCTTGCTGACCTGTTTGGCCTGCTTCTCGTTGACCAGGCCGGCTTTCAGCAACTGGTCACGCAATGACATGCTCATTCGTAGACGACTCTCTCAAGGGCACTGGTAAAAAACGTCGGTATTCTTCCACAAGCCGCAGCATAAAACCTACCGGCCTGACTTATCCACAGCTGCCGGTGCCCGATGCCGCCACCTGGCGCTCGGCGTGTTTGGCCTGGCCCCAGATGGTATCCAGCTCTTCCAGGCTGCACGCCTGAATATCCCGGCCCTGCTCGCGCAGCACTTGCTCGATAAAACGGAAACGCCGTTCGAACTTGGCGTTGGCGGCACGCAGCGCGGTTTCCGGGTCGGCCTTCAGGTGCCGGGCCAGGTTGACCACCACAAAAAAAGGTCGCCGATTTCCTCGGCCATCGCCTCCTCGTCGTTGGCGCTCATGGCTTCCAGCACTTCATCGAGTTCTTCGCGCACCTTGTCCACCACCGGCAGCGCTTCGGGCCAGTCAAAGCCGACCTGGGCCGCACGTTTTTGCAGTTTGGCGGCGCGCGAAAGAGCCGGCAGCGTATTCGGCACATCGTCCAGCAGCGACAGTTGCTCCGGGGCTGCGGGCTTCTCGGCGCGCTCCTCGGCTTTGATTTCTTCCCAGCGCTGCTTTACCGCCGCTTCGCTCAAGCGGGCCATATCTGGCGCGCCGTACAGGTCGCCGTCGGGGAATACATGAGGATGGCGGCGCACCAGTTTGCGAGTGATGGCGTCGACCACCGTAGCGAATTCGAAACGCCCTTCTTCCTGAGCCAGCTGGCTGTAATACACCACCTGAAACAGCAGGTCGCCGAGCTCGCCGGGCAGGTGCTCGAAGTCGGCACGCTCGATGGCGTCGGCCACTTCGTAGGCTTCTTCGATGGTATGGGGAACGATGGTGGCGTAGTTCTGCTGCAAGTCCCACGGGCAGCCGTATTGCGGGTCGCGCAGGCGGGCCATGAGGTGCAGTAAGTCGGGGAGTTGGTACATGGACAGGCAGCCCTCAAACCATGGAGACACTGTGTTTCCAGGAATCGAGGCTAAAGCCTCTCCCACAGTGGATTGAGGTTCCCTGTGGGAGAGGCTTCAGCCTCGAGTTTTTGATCTTTGCAGACCCGCGGTATCAAGACGTTCTGTGGCGGCGCACTTCGATGATGTTGGGGAGTTGGGATATACGGCCGAGCAAACGCCCCAATGCATCCAACCCCGGAATCTCGATAGTCAGCGACATGGCGGCGGTGTTGTCTTCCTTGTTGGAACGGGTGTTGACCGCCAGTACGTTGATCTTCTCGTTGAGCAGCACCTGCGACACGTCGCGCAGCAAACCGGAACGGTCATAGGCGCGAATGATGATGTCGACCGGATAGGTCTGCACCGGCACCGGGCCCCAGCTCACCTGAATGATGCGCTCGGGTTCACGGCCGCCCAGTTGTAGCACCGAGGCGCAGTCCTGACGGTGAATGCTCACACCACGGCCGAGGGTGATATAGCCAACGATGGCATCGCCCGGCAGCGGCTGGCAGCAGCCGGCCATCTGGGTAAGCAGGTTGCCCACGCCCTGAATCTGGATATCGCCGCGTTTGCCCGGTTTGAAGCCGGTGTGCCGGCGCGGAATCAGCTCCAGCTGTTCGTTGCCACGTTCCGGCTCGACCAGTTGCTGCGCCGCGTTAACCACTTGCGCCAGGCGCAAGTCGCCAGCCCCGAGGGCGGCAAACAGGTCTTCGGCGGTGCGCATATTGGCTTTTTCCGCCACCTTGTCGAAGTCGACACTGGGCAGCGCCAGGCGCGCCAACTCGCGCTCCAGCATGGTTCGGCCAGCGGCCACGTTCTGGTCGCGGTCTTGCAGTTTGAACCAGTGAACAATCTTGGCCCGCGCCCGCGAGGTGGTGACGTAGCCCAGGTTGCTGTTCAGCCAGTCACGGCTCGGCACACCGTGCTTGCTGGTGATGATTTCCACCTGCTCGCCGGTTTGCAGGCTGTAGTTGAGCGGCACGATACGGCCGTTGATCTTCGCGCCGCGGCAGTTGTGACCGATTTCGGTGTGCACGCGGTAGGCGAAGTCCAGCGGCGTAGAGCCCTTAGGCAAGTCGATGGCGTGGCCGTCGGGGGTAAACACGTAAACCCGATCGGGCTCGATATCCACCCGCAGCTGTTCGGCCAGCCCACCGATATCGCCCAGCTCCTCGTGCCATTCCAGCACTTGGCGCAGCCAGGAGATTTTCTCTTCGTAGTGGTTGGAGCCGGATTTGACGTCCGTGCCCTTGTAGCGCCAGTGCGCGCAAACCCCCAGCTCGGCTTCTTCATGCATGGCGTGGGTGCGAATCTGCACTTCCAGCACCTTGCCTTCCGGGCCGATTACCGCGGTGTGCAGCGAGCGGTAGCCGTTTTCCTTGGGGTTGGCGATGTAGTCGTCAAACTCCTTGGGAATGTGCCGCCACAGGGTGTGGACGATGCCGAGCGCGGTGTAGCAATCGCGCATTTCCGGCACCAGCACCCGCAACGCGCGCACGTCGTAGATCTGGCTGAAGGCCAGGCCCTTGCGCTGCATTTTTCGCCAGATGGAATAGATGTGTTTGGCCCGGCCGCTGATATCGGCCTGCACGCCGGTGGCCGCCAACTCGTCTTTGAGCTGGGCCATGACGTCGGTGATAAAGCGCTCGCGGTCCAGCCGCCGCTCGTGCAGCAACGTGGCGATCTGTTTGTACTGCTCGGGCTCGAGGTAGCGGAAAGACAGGTCTTCCAGCTCCCATTTGATATGGCCGATACCCAGGCGGTGGGCGAGCGGCGCGTAGATATCGAACACTTCGCGGGCTACGCGCTGACGTTTTTCGTCGTCGCCATTCTTGATGGCGCGGATGGCGCAGGTTCGTTCGGCCAGCTTAATGAGCGGCACGCGCACGTCGTCGACCATGGCCACGAGCATTTTGCGCAGGTTATCGACCTGCACCTGGGTGCCCAGCACCAGCGACTCGCGCGGGTTGAGGCTGGCGCTGATGGCGGCCATGCGCAGCACGCCTTCAATCAGCTTGGCCACCACCGCGCCGCAGCGCTGCGCCACGTTAGCCAGGGGAATTTTGCCCTCGCGCACGCCGCGATAGAGCACGGCGGCTACCAGCGAGTCCTGGTCGAGTTTGAGGTCGGCGAGAATTTCGGCGATTTCCAGACCCGTGCGAAAGCTGGAGGTGCCTTCGGTCCACAGGTTCTGCGCAGCATTGGCTTGCTGCTCAGCTTCGCGGGCGAATTCGCACGCGGCTTTGAGGGCCTCACGATCCAGCGCCGGGTCGACGCTCAATACATGATCGAGCCAGGCCTCTAGGTTGATGCTGCCATCCGTGTTGATCGGTTGCTGCGCTCTAACCTGTACCATCGTTTACCTTCCCTACGACGCGCAGTCCACACGCCGAATATCGCTGACCTCTGCGGGTCAGTCGGTTACGCGAACATCCTAGTCCGCCACAAATAACGCCATCGCCTCGACATGTGCCGTCTGTGGAAACATGTCGAGGATTGCGGCACGTTTTAGCCGGTAACCCTGTTGCACCAACACCGCCGTGTCTCGCGCCAGTGTGGCGGGGTTGCAAGACACATACAGCACGCGCTTGGCACCCAGCTTGGCCAGTCCCTCCACGGCCTGTAACGCGCCGTCTCGCGGGGGGTCCAGCAGTACAGCGGAAAATCCTTGGGCGGCCCAGGGGGCATCGGCCAGCGAGTTCGACAAGTCGGCCTGGAAAAAGTGCACGTTGCCCAGACCATTGGCCAGGGCATTGCTCGCTGCCCGCTCGACCATCACTTGCACGCCTTCTACTGCCACCACTTCCTGCACCTGGCGCGCCAGGGGCAAGCTGAAATTGCCCAGCCCGCAGAACAGATCCAGAACCCGTTCATTCGCCTCTGGTGCTAACCAGTCTAGCGCCTGGGCGATCATCGCCTCGTTTACCGGCGCATTCACCTGCACAAAATCACCGGGGCGATAGGCTAGCTGCAAATCCCACTGCGGCAACTCGTACCCCAGTGCCTGGGTGGTATCAAAAGGTTGCGGTTCGTCTGTGCCGTGCAGCCACAGTTGCGCTTCGTGCTCAGCGCAAAACGCCTGCAACAGCGCCACATCGGCGTCCGGCAACGGCGCGGTATGGCGCACCAAAACAGCGCTGGCCGTGCCGCTGAACAATTCCACGTGGCCCAGCGCCTGGGGCTTGGACAAACGGCGCAGCACCTGCGGTAACACCTGCACGATGGACTGCAAGGGCTGTACCAGCACCAGGCATTCGCTGATGGAAACGATGTCTTGGCTGGCCGCTGCACGAAAGCCGACGTCCAGGCGCTTGGCCTTGGCGTCCCAGCGCACGGCAATGCGCGCGCGGCGCCGGTAACCGAACTCCGGACCGACCAGAGGCGGCGCCCATTCGTCCGGTTGCACGCCGGCGATGCGAGTGAGCTGATCGTTCAACTGTTGCTGTTTAAGCAGCAACTGCTGCTCATGGGGCATATGTTGCAGGCTGCAGCCGCCGCATACCGAGGCATGTCGGCACGGCGCCGGGCGACGCGACGGAGCCGCCACAAGAATGCGTTCGGCACGGGCATCGACAATCTGGCTGCGGGCGCCAAGCACACGCGCTTCCACCTGCTCGCCCGGCAAGGCGCCGGCGACGAACCAAGTGCGGTTCTCGAAAAAGCTGATACCACGGCCGTCGTTGGCCAGGCGCTCGATACTCAGGCGTTGTTTCTTGCCAACCGGAATCTGTGCCGCACGTGTGCCGCCGCTGGGTTGAAAGCGCAGCTCGGTGGGTTTCTTAGCCATTAGAGTGGGTCATCGTAGACGCCAGTGGACAGGTAACGGTCGCCACGGTCGCAGATGATGGCAACGATGGTGGCGTTCTCCACTTCCTGCGACAGGCGCAGCGCCGCCGCTACCGCACCGCCCGAGGACACGCCGCAGAAGATGCCTTCTTCGCGGGCCAGACGGCGCATGGTGTCTTCGGCTTCGCGTTGCAGCATGTCGACGATGCGGTCTACGCGCTCGGCCTGGTAAATCTTCGGCAGGTATTCTTCCGGCCAGCGGCGGATGCCGGGAATGGCCGAGCCTTCCATCGGTTGCAGACCGATGATCTGGATGGCCGGATTCTGCTCCTTGAGATACCGCGAGGTGCCCATGATGGTGCCCGTGGTGCCCATGGAACTGACGAAATGGGTGATGGTGCCCTGGGTCTGGCGCCAGAGTTCCGGGCCGGTACCGTTGTAGTGAGCAATCGGGTTGTCGCCGTTGGCGAACTGGTCGAGCACAATGCCCTTGCCTTCGGTCTGCATACGCTCGGCCAGGTCACGGGCGCCTTCCATGCCTTCTTCTTTACTGACGATGATCAGCTCGGCGCCGTAGGCGGTCATGGCGGCCTTGCGTTCGGCGCTCATGTTGTCCGGCATGATCAGAATCATGCGGTAGCCCTTGATCGCCGCCACCATCGCCAAGGCGATGCCGGTATTGCCGGAGGTGGCTTCGATCAGCGTATCGCCGGGCTTTACCGCGCCGCTGAGTTCGGCGCGGGTAATCATCGACAGCGCCGGGCGGTCTTTCACCGAGCCGGCGGGGTTATTGCCTTCCAACTTCACCAACAGCGTATTGCTGGTGTCGCCCGGCAGGCGCTGCAGGCGCACCAGAGGGGTGTTGCCAACGGTGTCGGCAATGGTTGGGTAGGTAATAGGTGTAGTCATGAGAAAACTGTCCGATCCAGCGGGGGGCACATAATAGCGAGAATTAGGGGAAACGACCTCCCGAACTTCGGCGCGATTGGCTTCACGCGCCGCGCACGCCTGGTAATTCTGGATCCCCGCATGCGCGGGGATGACGGTGGTTGCTGACGTATCTGCGTCATTCCCGCGTAGGCGAGAATCCAGGGGTAGGTTGGGTTGAGCTACAAGCGAAGCCCAACATTGCGTCCTGCCTCTTGGGCACCTTCTGGGTAAGCCTTCAAGGCTTGCCCCGCACGGGCTTGAACAGAACGTCTTCAGGCATTGTTGGGCTTCGCAGCACTCAACCCAACCTACGCCCGCGAACGCCGGTTTTATTCGCTGTTAGCCAGGCGCTACACTGCGGAACGGGCTTGGAGCCGGTTTTTCAGTGAGGGTGAAGTGTTCAAGGATCTCAGCATCAAGGGCCGCGTGTTGCTGCTCACTCTGCTTCCCACCAGCTTGCTGGCCTTGGTGTTGGGCGGCTATTTCACCTGGATGCAGCTCTCCGATTTGCAAGCGCAATTGCTGCAACGCGGGCAAATGACCATCGAGCAACTGGCCCCCATCGCCGCCCCGGCCCTGGCGCGCAGCGACTCGGCGTTGCTGGAACGCATCGCCAATGAGGTGCTGGAACAGCCCGACGTACGCTCCGTGCACTTTCTGGCCAACGACCATTCGCGCCTGGCCAATGCCGGCCCAAGCATGCTCAACCCAATGCCCGATGGCGATAACCGTATTCTGTTGCTGCGTAGCGGCAACGATGCCACGCGCTTTTTATTGCCGGTGTTTGGCCGCCACCGCAGCTTGTCGGGCGACCCGGTCGCCGACGACCCCGACCGCCTGCTGGGCTGGATCGAACTGGAACTGTCCCACCACGGCACCTTGCTGCGCGGTTACCGCAGCCTGTTCGCCAGCCTGTTGTTGATCATCACCGGCCTGGGCGTAACAGCCTTGCTGGCCGTGCAGATGAGCCGCTCGATCAACGACCCGTTGCGGCGCATCAAGCAAGGCGTGGCGCTATTAAAGGAAGGCCGTCTGGAAACCCGACTGCCGCCCTTGGGTAGCCACGAAATGGACGAGCTGGCCTCGGGCATCAACCGCATGGCCGAAACCCTGCAGAACGCCCAGGAAGAACTGCAACACAGCATCGACCAGGCGACCGAAGACGTGCGACAGAACCTGGAAACCATCGAAATCCAGAACATCGAACTGGATTTCGCCCGCAAAGAGGCGCTGGAAGCCAGCCGCATCAAGTCGGAATTCCTGGCCAACATGAGCCATGAAATCCGTACGCCGTTGAACGGCATTCTCGGCTTTACCAACCTGCTGCAGAAAAGCGAGCTGACCCCGCGCCAGCAGGATTACCTGGGCACCATCGAAAAGTCCGCCGACAGCCTCTTGGGCATCATCAACGAGATTCTCGATTTCTCGAAAATCGAAGCCGGCAAACTGGTGCTGGAAAATATCCCGTTCAACCTGCGCGACGTGTTGCAGGACGCCCTCACCATTCTCGCCCCTACCGCGCATGCCAAGCAGCTGGAGCTGGTCAGCCTGGTGTACCGCGATACGCCAATTGCCCTGATCGGCGACCCGCAGCGTCTCAAGCAGGTGTTGACCAACCTGGTCAGCAACGCGATCAAATTCACCCGCGAAGGCACCATCGCCATTCGCGCCATGGTCGAGGAAGACAACGGCGAACGTGCGCAACTGCGTATTAGCGTGCAAGACACGGGCATCGGGCTGTCCGATGAAGACCTGCGCGCACTGTTCCAGGCCTTTAGCCAGGCAGACAATTCGCTGTCCCGGCAAGCCGGCGGCACGGGCTTGGGCCTGGTGATTTCCAAGCGTCTGATCGAGCAGATGGGCGGTGAAATCGGCGTGGCCAGCACCCCGGGCGAAGGGTCTGAATTCTGGATCAGCCTGAGCCTGCCTAAAGCCCGTGAAGATGCCGAAGACAAACCACAAGCGCCGCTGCTCGGGCGTACCGTGGCGGTGATCGAACAACACGAACTGGCGCGTCAGGCCCTGCAACATCAACTCGAAGACTGCGGGTTGCTGGTGGTGCATCACCAGCATCTGGACAGCCTGCTCAATGCCGTCAGCGCCCAGCAATACACCGACAATCCCATCAGCCTGGCGGTGCTTGGCGTCACGTCGCAGGATTTGCCGCCGGAGCAACTCAGCCAGCGCGTATGGGACCTGGAGCGCATCGGCTGCAAGAGCCTGGTGCTGTGCCCCACCACCGAACAGGCGCTGTATCACGAGTCGTTGCCCGACGCCCACAGCCAGCTGCAGGCCAAACCGGCATGCACGCGAAAAATGCAGCGGGCGCTGATCGAACTGCTCGGCCCGCGCCATCAGCCCGCCGAACACGCACCACCTGCGCCGCTTAGCCGGCCGCCGCGGTTGCTATGCGTCGACGACAACCCGGCCAACCTCAAGCTGGTGCACACGCTGCTCACCGACATGGGCGCCGAGGTGACGGCGGTGGATAGCGGCTTTGCTGCCGTGGATGTGGTCAAACACAAAACCTTCGACCTGATTTTTATGGACGTGCAGATGCCGGGCATGGACGGGCGCCAGGCCACCGAAGAAATCCGTCATTGGGAGTCAGAGCAGGAAGCCGTGCCGACACCCATCATCGCCCTCACCGCCCACGCCCTGGCCAATGAAAAACGCGCGTTGCTGCAAGGCGGCATGGACGACTACCTGACCAAGCCCATCAGCGAACGGCAGTTGGCGCAGGTGGTGTTGAAGTGGACCGGCCTGGGCATGCGCAATCAAGGTAACGAGCGCGCTGCGGAAACGCCGCAGTCGCAACCGACTCACAAAGTGCTGGATGAGGAAGAAGGTCTGCGTCTGGCCGCCGGCAAGCCCGATTTGGCTGCCGACATGCTGAGCATGTTGCTCGCCTCCCTGGACGGCGATCGCGACACTATTCGCCAGGCCCGCGACAACGACGACCGCGCAGCCCTGATCGAGCGCGTGCACCGTCTGCATGGCGCCACCCGTTATTGCGGCGTGCCGCAACTGCGCGCAGTGTGCCAGCGCACCGAAACGTTATTGAAGCAGGACGACCCGGCGTACAGGGCAGCACTGGATGAGCTGGATGCGGCGATGGTGCGACTGGCCGATGCCGTCAAACTCACCGTCTGAGGATACCGCCGCTTGGCCGCCCTGCCCGGCGGCCCGCGATGCCCGTGGTAAGATGCCGGCCTCGTTTTTCTTACCGAACTGAATCTGCGCCATGGCCGAACACGACTTTCGCTACAACCTGCTCAACCCCGAACACACCCTGATCGAATGCCGCGCCCTGGTGCCCGGCCGCTATCAGGTCACCGGCAATGGCGGCTCGGTAAAAAGCGGCGACGTGCTGCTGGTTACCCTCAAAGGCAGCCGCGACCTTTCCATGCGCTTGAACGTCGACAAGGTTCGCCACCTGATCAACCCGACCGGCCAATGGGTAGCCGTGGCACAGGGCCCGGTGTTTACCGAGTTGTCTATCCTCAACTGGCAAGTGAAATGCGACGGCTGCGACAAGCAGTTGGACTTTGAATTTGCGGTGGACGCCGCATTGGGCAAAAAAGCCCATGCCCCGGCTGCCGAAGCCCGTATCACCGAGCTGCACTGGCAGAACCGCAACGGTCGTCACCTCTGCCCGGCATGCCAAACCAAGGAGGCCTGATGAAAGCAAACCTCGCCCTCGGCGTGCTTGCTGCGAGCCTGATGGGCTGCGCCAGCGATGCCCCGCAACTGGAACAGGACAGCGCTTACCAAGTGGAATGGATTGGCGAACGTCCGCTGATCGACAACAGCCACCTGACCATCACTCTCGGTGCCGACGGCCGCGCCTTCGGCAGCGCCGGCTGCAACCACTGGTTCGCGACCTATAGCCTCAAAGGCCAGCAGATCAGCTTCAGCCAGGCCGGCAGCACGCGCAAAATGTGCCCGCCAGCGCTGATGGAGCAGGAGCAACGCTTCCTTAACGCACTCAGCGAAGTGCAGCGTTGGGATATTTCCGAGATTGATCAGCTGCAATTGTGGCCGGCGGAAGGTAAGCCGATGCGGTTGTGGCCAGCGGAATATAAGTAAATCCGCGCGCCCTCGTCCTACGGGAACAGCTCCAACTGTTCCCGCACCCGCCGCAAATCGATTAACCGCACCCCCACCCCAATCAGCCGCACCGGCTTGCCGCCGCGCTCGAAGGCGTTGCTGAGCAGCTTGCGGTAACTGTCCAGATCGCGACCGGCGCCGGCCTGTTCCAGGGTGGTTTGGGTGAAGTCGTGGAATTTGAGTTTTACCAGCGGCTTGTCCGGGCGGTAGCTGGCGTCCAGGCGCTGCATGCGGCGGTCCAACTCGTCCAGCAGACCGGGCAACCGCTCCAGGCAGGCGTCGAGATCTGGCAGGTCTTTGTCGTAGGTGGTTTCGACGCTGATGGTCTGGCGCCGATGGTCGGTCTGCACCGCGCGGTCATCGACGCCGCGGGCCAGGTTCCACAGGCGCTCGCCAAAACTGCCGAACTCACGCGCCAGCTCCACCTTGCTCCATTCGCGCAATTGCGCGCAGGTTTCGATGCCCAGGCGCAGCATTTTGTCGGCAGTCACTTTGCCCACGCCGTGCAACTTGCTCACCGGCAGCACCGAGACAAAGCCTTCCACCTCATCCGGGGTAATCACAAACAGCCCGTTGGGTTTGCGCCAGTCGCTGGCGATCTTGGCCAGAAACTTGTTCGGCGCGATGCCAGCGGACACGGTGATATGCACTTGGGTCGAAACGCGGCGGCGAATATCCTGAGCAATTCGTGTGGCGCTGCCAGAAAAATGTGGGCAGTCGGACACGTCCAGATAGGCTTCATCAAGCGACAGCGGCTCAATGATCTCGGTGTATTCGCGGAAGATCCCCTGAATCTCTCGGGACACTTCTTTATATACGTCCATGCGCGGGCGCAGGATCAACAGGTCCGGGCACAGCTTGAGGGCATGGCGCGACGACATGGCCGAACGCACGCCATACGCACGCGCTTCGTAGTTGCAGGTGGCGATTACCCCGCGCCGATCCGCCGAACCACCCACGGCAATGGGCCTGTTTGCCAGGCTCGGGTCGTCGCGCATCTCGATGGCTGCGTAAAAACAGTCACAATCCACATGGATAATCTTGCGCACGAAAAGTCCGGTAAGCCCCGTCCGGCATGGCCTGGAAGGCGGCAGTGTAACATCGCGCCTGCGCTAAGCATCTGAACAAACAACAGTTTTTCAGGATTAAAGGTTGACAGCCAAGACTTCGACTGTAGAATGTGCGGCGCGGGATGGAGCAGTCTGGTAGCTCGTCGGGCTCATAACCCGAAGGTCGTCGGTTCAAATCCGGCTCCCGCAACCAAACAAATAAAGGGCCACTTACTGAGTAAGTGGCCCTTTTTTGTTGCCTGCGTTTTTTGTGTGCGCATAACTCTTTGATAAAAAAGAAATTAGCGGTTGACACAGAAGCGCCTGACTGTAGAATTGCCGGCGCGGGATGGAGCAGTCTGGTAGCTCGTCGGGCTCATAACCCGAAGGTCGTCGGTTCAAATCCGGCTCCCGCAACCAACATTTAAAGGCCACTTGGAAACAAGTGGCCTTTTGTGTTTCTGGCGTTTGGAACCTCTCCCCGCTCCCTCCTCTATATATAAAGCAGCCTGCCATCCTGCTTGACCGCTCGCCCGCCATGAACCACTACTAAGTAAGCACCATCTGGAAGTGCAAACCGGTTGCTCCGCGCGCCAACGCAGCTGATCATTGCCGGGCTCGTTCGCCATAGGGAGTCATGCATGCTTTACCCAGGACCGCCGTACGCTTCGCGACCTACCTCCGCAGCTCCACCCGTTCTCGTTCGCCTTGCGGCAATCCAGACTCCTTGCGAGGTGCCGAATGCGCGCTAGCCCTCCAGATGCCCAACACCCGCCAGCCTCCGACGTACACCCGTCGCGCCTGCAATGGATGGAGCGCCTGAGCACGTACCGCCAGCCCATCGGCTTGGCCGTCACGCTGCTGCTGTTCACCATCGCCCTGATTGCCTGCCGTCATCTGGTCAATGACCTGGACCCCGACTCCCTGCGCGAGTCCGTACTCAGCGTGCCCAAGAGCGCCCTGTTTGGCGCGCTGGGCGCCACCGTGGTCGGTTTTATCATTCTGCTCGGCTACGAATGGTCGGCCAGCCGCTTTGCCGATGTGAAGCTGCCGCTGCCGACCCTGGCCTTTGGCGGCTTCAACGCCTTTGCCATCGGCAATGCGGTGGGATTGTCGATGCTGTCCGGCGGCTCGGTGCGTTACCGCCTCTATGCGCGCAACGGCCTGGGCCCTGGCGAAGTCGCGCGCATGACGCTGTTCGCCAGCCTGTCGCTCGGCTGTGCGCTTCCGGTTCTCGCCGCCCTGGCCACCCTGAGTGATTTGCCGGCCGCATCAACGGCCCTACGTTTGCCTGCCAGCGTTCTGGCCGCCATCGCCGTCGCCATCCTGCTGGGTTGCGGTGCACTGCTAATCGCCATCGGCCGTCGCCGCCTGCCCGCCGCAGAACAACCCATGGCGCATAACCTGCTGATTCAGGTGGGTCGCCGCACACTGCGAGTACCCGGTTTGCGTCTGGCTGCGTTGCAGCTGTTGATCACCGCACTGGACGTGGCCGCCGCCGCCACCGTGCTTTACCTCCTGCTGCCTGAAGCCCCGCCCTTTGGCGCCTTCCTGCTGGTGTACCTGCTGGCCCTGGCCGCCGGCGTGCTCAGCCATGTGCCTGGCGGTGTCGGTGTGTTCGAAGCCGTGCTGCTGGCGGCCTTCGCCGACCAACTGGGCAGCGCACCGCTGGCCGCCGCCCTGTTGCTGTACCGCCTGATCTACGTGGTGTTGCCGCTGCTGGTGGCCTGCCTGCTGTTGCTGTGCAACGAAGCCTACCGCCTGATCGTCAAGCACCAGGCAGTGCGCGTGGCGTCCGGCCTGGCCGCGCCGGTGCTGGCGTTGCTGGTGTTTATTTCCGGCATGGTGCTGCTGTTTTCCGGTGCCACCCCGGCCATTGACTCACGCATCGAAGACCTCGGCTTCCTGATTCCCCACCGCCTCATCGACGCCTCGCACCTGGGCGCCAGCCTGATCGGCGTGCTGTGCCTGCTGCTCGCCCAAGGCCTGCGCCGTCGCCTATCGGCCGCCTGGGTACTCACGATGGTGCTGCTGCTGTTCGGCGCACTGCTGTCGTTGATGAAGGGCTTTGACTGGGAAGAAGCCAGCCTGCTGACCTTGACCGCCTGCATGCTCGCGGTGTTCCGCCGTTCGTTCTACCGCCCCAGCCGCCTGCTGGAGCTGCCGTTTTCGTGGGTGTATCTGGTCGCCGCGCTGTGCGTGTTGGGCGCCTCGATCTGGATGATGTTCTTCGCTTACCAGAACGTGCCGTACGAGCACCAACTCTGGTGGCAGTTCGCCCTGGATGCCGGCGCCCCACGCGCACTGCGTTCCGCCCTGGGCAGTGCGCTGCTGCTGGTGATCGTGGTGCTGACCTGGCTGCTGCGCACCGAGCCGCCGGAAATTCGCCTGCCCGACGACGCCGAGCTGGACACCGCCGCGCGCATCCTGCAAGCGTCCGACCAGCCTGACGGCGGCCTGGCGCTCACCGGCGACAAGGCCCTGCTGTTCCACAAAGGTGACGACGCCTTCCTGATGTACGCCCGTCGCGGGCGCAGCATGATTGCGCTGTACGACCCCATCGGCCCGGCGCAGCAACGTGCCGAACTGATCTGGCAATTCCGCGATCTCTGCGACCTGCACCACGCCCGCCCGGTGTTCTACCAAGTGCGTGCGGAGAACCTGCCCTTCTATATGGACATCGGCCTGACCGCCCTCAAGCTCGGTGAAGAGGCGCGCGTCGACCTCGCCGCCTTCGACCTTGAAGCCAAGGGCAAGGAAATGAAAGACCTGCGCTACACCTGGAACCGTGGCGGCCGTGACGGCCTGTCGCTGGAAATCCATGAAGCCGGCGCGGCGCCGATGGACGACCTGCAAGCCATCTCGGCCGCCTGGGTCGAAGGCAAGAATGTGCGCGAGAAAGGCTTCTCCCTCGGCCGCTTTACCCCGCAGTACCTCAAGCGCTTCCGCATTGCCGTCGTGCGCTTTGAGGGCCGCGCCGTGGCGTTCGCTAACCTGCTGGAAACCCAGAGCACGGAATTGGCCAGCCTCGATCTGATGCGCGCTCACCCCGATGCGCCGAAGCTGACCATGGAATTTCTGATGCTCGGCCTCATCCTGCATTACAAGCAGGCTGGCTACAGCCGCTTCAGCCTGGGTATGGTGCCGCTCTCCGGCCTGCAACCGCGGCGCGGCGCACCGCTTACCCAGCGCCTGGGCGCCATGGTGTTCCGCCGCGGCGAACAACTGTACAACTTCCAGGGCCTGCGCCGCTTCAAAGACAAGTTCCAGCCCGACTGGGAACCGCGCTACATGGCCGTACCGGCCGGGCTTGACCCGCTGGTAGCCCTGGCCGACACCGCCGCCCTGATTGCGGGCGGCCTGACAGGATTGGTGAAACGCTGATGATTCGACGCTTTTGGCGACCGCTGTTGGTCGCACTTCTCGTGGCTGGCGTGGCCGTTGCCGTGCTGCTATTCAAACGCGGCGGCAACGTACCGACGGTGGAGCAACTGCAACTGAGCGATGGCAGCGCCCTGACCCGGGTAATTCCGCGCAGCACCGCAAAGGCTCAAGTGGCCATCGGTGTACCGCCGGACATGCTGCTGACCGAGGCCCAGCTGCTGGCGATCAGCCGCGACAGCCAGGCCCAGGTCGTGCAATTCAGCCTTGAAGGCACCGACTGCGCCGTGCAGCAAAAACGCCTGCAAGACAGCCTCGCCCAACTGAGCGGCCCCGCTACTCTGGTGGCCGGCATCGGCCCAGGCGCCACCCTGGCGTGGAACTGGTTGGCCGGGCAAACCAACGACCAGGCCAAGGCCCTGTCGGTGGACTTCTCCATCGAAAAACCCGACTGCCCGCAGCCGCCGAAAGCGCCCCACGGCCACTGGGTAGCCGCCTGGAACGACAACCCCGATGACCCAAGCGCCGCGTTTGCCCGCGAGCAGAGCAATGGCGTCACCAGCATCAGCGACTACGACACCACCCTGCCCCAGGTATTGGATAAAGAGGTCCGCAACCTGCTGCAAGGTGAGAGCGATGCCATGCCGGTGGTGGAAGTGCCTGCCGCTGACCCCGACAAAGCTTCCGACACCGTCAGCCTGTTCTATTCCGGCGACGGCGGCTGGCGCGACCTGGACCGCGACGTGGCCGAGGAAATGGCCAAGCGCAACTACCCGGTCGTAGGTGTCGATGCGCTGCGTTACTACTGGCAGCACAAGAGCCCGGAACAAAGCGCGGTCGACCTGGCGAAGCTGATGAAGCTGTACCGGGATAAATGGGGCGCGAAGAACTTTGTACTGATCGGTTATTCGTTCGGTGCCGACGTGTTGCCGGCCATCTACAACCGCTTGCCGCCGGCTGCTCAGCAGCAAGTCCGCGGCATTCAACTGATCGCCCTGGCTCGCAGCGGCAGCTTTGAGATTGAAGTGCAGGGTTGGCTCGGCACGACCGGCAAGGAAGCCGCTACTGGGCCAGAAGTGGCCCGTTTGCCCGCTGCCAAAGTGCTGTGCGTGTACGGCAAGGATGAAGTGGCTGAGAGCGGTTGCACCGAAGCCACCACCGTCGGCGAACGACTGGAGCTGCCCGGCGGCCACCACTTCGACGAAGACTACCCGGCGCTGGCCGTGCGGCTGATCAAAGACATCGAGAAGCGGCCGGAGCCGTAGACCGAACGCCCGCCCCATCACCGTCATCCCAGCGAAGGCTGGGATCCAGTATTTCGGATTGATCCTCAGACCTCGACCTATCCAACATTCTGGGTCCCAGCATTCGCTGGGACGACGGTGGACGCTGCCAGTCGTGGTGCTCTTCATCAAATGCTAAGGTCTCCCTTCTAACCCGCCCAAGAGCGGGCCTCTGGCAGAAGAAGGAAGACCTGATGAGTTGGAAAAACAGCGAGTCCCGTTACGGCACCGCCAGCATCACATTGCACTGGCTGATGGTGATTCTCTTGGCGGCGGTTTACGCCTGCATCGAACTGCGTGGCATCTTTCCCAAAGACAGCGTCGAACGCGACCTGATGAAGCAATTCCATTTCATGCTCGGCCTCAGCGTCTTCCTGCTGGTGTGGCTGCGTCTACTGCTGCGCGTTATCGCACCGACGCCGCGCATTGAACCGGCACCACCGGCCTGGCAAATGCTGCCGGCCAAGCTGATGCACCTGGCGCTCTATTTGCTGATGATTGGCCTGCCGTTCGCCGGCTGGCTGATTCTGAGCGCCGCCGATAAGCCAGTGCCGTTTTTTGGCCTGGAGTTGCCGCACCTGGTCGGCAAGAACCCCGACCTGGCCAAGCAGATCAAGGAATGGCATGAACTCGGTGGCTCGGTGGGGTACTGGCTGATTGGCCTGCATGCCGTGGCGGGGCTGGCGCATCACTATGTGATTCGCGACAACACGCTGCTGCGGATGTTGCCGCGCCGCAGCTAAAAGCATCGCGGCGTAGGTTGGGTTGAGCACAGCGAAGCCCAACAATCCTCAACACCGAGAACGTTGGGCTTCCTTCGTCAACCCAACCTACGCATCTCCATCAAATCTCGACCTGCGTCCCCAGCTCAATCACCCGATTGAGCGGCAGGTTGAAGAACCGCAAATTGCCGTTGGCATTTTTGAGCAGGAAGGCGAACAGCATTTCCCGCCAACGCGCCATGCCCACCAGCTTGGTGGAGATAATGGTCTCGCGACTGAGGAAGTAGGTGGTGCGCATCGGGCTGAAGTCCAGGCCGTCCAGGTGGCAAAGGCCCAACGCCGCCGGCACATCGGTCTCGTCCATAAACCCGAAATGCAGCACCACTCGGTAGAAGCCTTCACCAAAGGCGTCTACTTCAAAACGGCGCTCGTTGGGTACGCGCGGCTCGTCTTCGTTCATCACCGTCAGCAGCACCACGGTTTCGTGCAGCACCTGGTTATGCAGCAGGTTGTGCAAGAGCGCGTGGGGCACGGCGTCAGCGCGGGCAGTAAGGAATACAGCGGTGCCTTGCACGCGATGCGGCGGCTGTACGCGGATGCTGCTGATAAACAGCGGCAGCGGAATGGCGCTTTCGTCCAGACGGTCCACCAGCAGCTGGCGGCCGCGTTTCCAGGTGGTCATCAGAATAAACAGCGCGCTGCCGATGATTACCGGGAAAGCACCGCCCTGGAGGATCTTGGGCAGGTTGGCGGTGAAGAACAGGCTGTCCACCAGAAAGAAGGCCAGCAGCATCGGCACCGACGCCCAGGGCGACCAGCGCCACAGCAGCAGCACGACGGCCGAGGCCAGCAAGGTATCGATCAGCATGGTGCCGGTCACCGCCACGCCATAGGCCGCGGCCAGGGCGCTGGAGGACTCGAAGCCCAGCACCAGCAGCACTACGCCGACCATCAGGGTCCAGTTCACCGCACCGATATAGATCTGCCCCTGCTCATGGCTGGAGGTGTGCTGGATAAACATGCGCGGCACATAGCCGAGCTGAATAGCCTGACGGGTCAGGGAGAAGGCCCCGGAAATCACCGCTTGCGAGGCAATGATGGTGGCGAAGGTCGACAGCAGAATCATCGGCACCAGCGCCCAGCTTGGCGCCAGCAGATAGAAGGGGTTACGCGCCGCTTCCGGGTTTTGCAGCAGCAGGGCGCCCTGACCAAAGTAGTTCAACGCCAGGCCCGGCAGCACCAGGAAGAACCAGGCACGGGCAATCGGCCTGCGACCGAAGTGGCCCATATCGGCGTACAGCGCTTCGGCGCCAGTCAGCGACAGCACCACGGCACCGAGAATGGTGATACCGATGCCCGGGTGGGAAATAAAGAAGTTAACCGCCCAATAGGGGTTAAGGGCGTGCAGCACTTCAGGACGCTGCATGATGCCGTAAATGCCCAACACACTGAGGACGGTAAACCAGGTGAGCATCACCGGGCCAAACAGAATGCCGATACGCGCGGTGCCGTGCTTCTGGATCAGAAAAAGCGCCACCAGCACCACCAACGACAGCGGCACGACCCAGTGGTCGATACCATCGAAGGCCAGTTCCAAACCTTCCACCGCCGACAACACCGAGATCGCCGGAGTGATCATGCTGTCGCCGTAGAACAGCGCCGCGCCGAACAGGCCGAGCAGCACCAGCACATTGCGCAGCTTGGGATAATCGGCAGCGGCGCGGCGGGCCAGAGCGGTCAGGGCCATGACCCCGCCTTCGCCCTGGTTGTCGGCACGCAGCATAAACAGCACGTACTTGAGCGACACCACCCAGAACAGCGACCAGAAGATCAGCGACAGAATGCCCAGCACGCCATCGTGGTTGGCCTGCACGCCGTAATGGGGGTTGAACACCTCTTTGAGGGTGTACAGGGGGCTGGTACCGATATCGCCGAATACCACGCCAACAGCGGCGATCATCAGGCTGACAGTCGATGACTTGCCACCAGCCGCGGGCGCGGAATGCGCTTTGGACATGCACTAAGCTCCTGAAAGAATAAACCCGCAGACGTGCTATCTGCGCGCACTAAAACTGGGCGGCTTTATACCTGAATCCAGGGGCGCTAAGCACCTGTTTACGTATCGCACTGCTTACTGAACGAACCAAGCTCCACGCAATTCAAGCAGCCAACTGGCCATAACGCCCGCCCAGAGCATAGCTGAGGCGCCACCTGCCGGATGGAGGCTGGTCAAGCGGGTGACCTGCCGCTAGAATTGCGCACTTTTTGACCAGAGGCACCCCAAGGTGCCCGTCCAAACGCCTGAGGTTAGTCATGTCCACCGTCGCCACGCCGAAAGTCGGCTTCGTATCCCTGGGTTGCCCCAAGGCACTCGTCGATTCCGAACGCATCCTCACCCAGCTGCGCATGGAAGGCTATGAAGTTGTGGCGACCTATCAGGACGCCGACGTCGTGGTGGTCAACACCTGCGGTTTTATCGACACGGCCAAAGCCGAATCGTTGGAAGTGATTGGTGAAGCGCTCGCCGAGAACGGCAAAGTGATCGTCACCGGTTGCATGGGCGTGGAAGAAAGCGCCATCCGCAATGTGCACCCAAGCGTCTTGGCCGTTACCGGTCCGCAGCAGTACGAGCAAGTGGTCACTGCCGTACACGACGCCGTGGCACCGCCGCAAAACCACAACCCGCTGATCGACCTGGTGCCGCCGCAAGGCATCAAGCTCACCCCGCGCCACTACGCCTACCTGAAGATTTCCGAAGGCTGCAACCACAGCTGCAGCTTCTGCATCATTCCGTCCATGCGCGGCAAGCTGGTCAGCCGCCCGGTGGGCGACGTGCTGAGCGAGGCCGAGCGTCTGGTCAAAGCCGGCGTGAAAGAGCTGCTGGTGATTTCCCAGGACACCAGCGCCTATGGCGTCGACGTCAAATACAAAACCGACTTCTGGAACGGCCAGCCGGTGAAAACCCGCATGCTGGAACTCTGCCAGGCGTTGAGCACCTTGGGCGTGTGGGTACGTCTGCACTACGTGTACCCGTACCCGAACGTCGATGACGTGATCCCCTTGATGGCCGCCGGCAAAATCCTGCCGTACCTGGATATCCCCTTCCAGCACGCCAGCCCGAAAATCCTCAAGGCCATGAAACGCCCGGCCTTCGAAGACAAGACCCTGGCCCGTATCAAAAGCTGGCGCGAGCTGTGCCCGGACCTGATCATCCGCTCCACCTTTATCGTCGGCTTCCCGGGCGAAACCGAAGAAGACTTCCAATACCTGCTGAACTGGCTGACCGAAGCCCAGCTCGACCGCGTCGGCTGCTTCCAGTACTCGCCAGTAGAAGGCGCGCCGGCCAACCTGCTGGACGCGGCCGTGGTGCCGGACGACGTCAAACAAGACCGTTGGGAGCGTTTTATGGCGCACCAGCAGGAAATCAGCGCCGCCCGCCTGCAGCTGAAAATCGGCCGCGAGATTGAAGTGCTGATCGACGAAGTGGACGAGCAAGGCGCCGTGGGCCGCTGCTTCTTCGATGCGCCGGAAATCGACGGCAATGTGTATGTCGATAGCGATAAAGATCTGAAGCCAGGTGACAAGGTGATGTGCCGCGTTACCGACGCTGACGAGTACGACCTCTGGGCCGAAACCCTCTGATCTCCTGTCCGATCGGCTGCGCGTCGGCATTGCTGCGTTAAAAACGCTTTTTGAATGGTCATGGGCACCAGCCCACTGCGCTTCAAAAGGCGTTTTTGCCTTGCACTGCTCTAGCTCGCTCGATCTAGATCTATGTGAACAAAAGCATCGCGGGAGCCTTCCATGTCGCTGCGTTTCCACCGCCCTGCCCTCGCCGTACTCCTCGCCCTTTTCTGCCAGGCCACCCTCGCCGGCCCGCTGCTCGACAAGATCAAAGAGCGCCGCGCCGAGCGCGAACAAGCCAGCGCCGCAATAGAGTTACCGCCTGGCGCCACTGCCATCAAAGACTTCGCCTACGGCCCCGCCGAACGCGAGCGCATCGACGTGTACCTGCCGCAACGGGCCAGCAAGGCACCGATCATTTTCATGGTGCACGGCGGCGCCTGGAAAACCGGCGACAAAGCCGCCCAGCAAGTGGTGGCCAACAAGATCGCGCGCTGGGTGAGCAAGGGCTTTATTTTCGTGTCCACCAACTACCCGCTGCTACCGGACACCAAACCGCTGCAACAAGCCGAAGAAGTGGCCAAGGCCCTGGCCATGACCCAAGCCAAAGCCAGCAGTTGGGGCGGCTCGGCTAACCAAGTCATCGTCATGGGCCACTCGGCCGGCGCTCATCTGGTCGCCCTGCTGGCGTCGTCGCCCTCCCTCGCCGCCGCTCAGGGCGTAAAACCCTGGCTCGGCACCGTCGCCCTGGATAGCGCCGCGCTGGATGTGGAAAAGATCATGCAAGCTCGGCATATGCGCTTCTACGACCAGGCTTTTGGCAGCGACCCAACCTACTGGCAACAAACCTCGCCCAACTACGTGCTAGCCACGGGCGCAGCGCCAATCCTCGCGGTGTGTTCCACCCGCCGTGAGGTAGCCTGTGAACAGGCGCAAGCATTCGCCAACCATGGCGGCATGCTCAATGTGACCATCAGCGTGCTCAAGCAGGACATGACGCACAAAGAGATCAACCAGTTGCTCGGCACACCTGGCGCTTACACCGATGCGGTGGAAAACTTTATGGCCGGTCTGGATATCGACGTGGCCAAACGCTTGGGCCGATAGGGCCGGCTAGACTGGGTAGCTCCATTCCCTAGTGAACAGGAGCCCCCGTCATGCAAAAGATCGGTCCCTGCCTGTGGTTCGATACCCAGGCCGAAGAGGCGGCGCAGTTTTATGTGTCGGTGTTTCGCAACTCGCGAATCATTGAAACCAACTACTTTCTCGAAGGCGCCCCCAAGCCGGCCGGCTCGGTGATGACGGTGCGGTTTAGCCTCGACGGCGAAGAATTCATCGCCCTCAATGGCGGGCCGGAGTTTCAGTTCTCGCCAGCGGTGTCGTTTGTGGCGCATTGCGCCGACCAGTTCGAGGTCGACCGCCTGTGGGCCGCCCTGGCCGACGGAGGCCAGGAAGTGCAATGCGGCTGGCTGACCGACAAATACGGGGTGAGCTGGCAAGTGGTGCCCACCGCGCTCTACGACATGCTCAACAGCCCCGACAAAGCCGCCGCACAACGGGTGTTCACCGCCCTGATGGGCATGATCAAGCTGGATGTCGCCGCCCTGCGCAAAGCCTACGCCAGCAGCTAGGCTTCACCGCGTGTATGCCCGTCGGCCAATCAGGCGGGCCTTGTTCGGCTCAGGCGGGTACAATGCCCGCCCCCTTCTTTACGGCCCTCGTCATGACAGACCCCATTCGCCTTTCCAAACGCCTGATCGAAGTGATCGGCTGCTCGCGTCGCGAGGCCGAGCTGTATATCGAGGGCGGCTGGGTAACGGTCGATGGCGAAGTGGTCGATGAACCGCAATTCAAAGTAGCCGAGCAAACTGTCGCGCTGCTGCCCGACGCGGTGCTTACCGCGCCAGAGCCGGTCACCATTCTGTTTCACCAACTGCCCGAGCTGACTGTCGACGCGGCCCATACGCTTATCAGCCCGGCCACGTTGTCGGCCGAGCACCGCTTCGGCACCCGCCCGCTCAAGGGCCACTTTCTGCGCCTGAACAGCGCCGCACCGTTGCAGCACAACGCCGCCGGTTTGCTGGTGTTCACCCAGGACTGGAAAATTCTGCGCAAGCTCACCGACGACCTGGCCAAGCTGGAACAGGAATACGTGGTGGAAGTGAGCGGCGACATCATCGAGCACGGCCTCAGCCGCCTGAACCAGGGCCGCACCATCAAAGGCAAGGTGCTGCCGCCGGTGAAAGCCAGCTGGCAGAACGAAACCCGCCTGCGCATCGTATTGAAAAACCCGACGCCGGGTCTGCTCGCCGCGCTGTGCGCCAGCGTCGGCCTAACGCCGGTCAGCATCAAGCGCATCCGCATCGGCGGCGTTTCCATGGGCAAGCTGCCCGCCGGCCAATGGCGCTACCTGGCCAAAACCGAAAAATTCTAAGGCCCAGGCCTCTCCCCTATTCAGGACCGCACCATGATCAACAACGACGTACTGCGCAGCGTGCGCTACATGCTCGACCTCAGCGACCAGAAAGTGGTGCAGGTCATCCAGCTGTCCGGCCTGGAAGTCGAACTCGACACCCTGCGCGCCTATCTGAAAAAGGACGAGGAAGAGGGCTATCTGGAATGTGACGACGACGTGCTCGCACACTTTCTCGACGGCCTGATCGTGCACCTGCGCGGCAAAGACGACAGCCGCCCGGCGCAACCGATTGAGCTGCCAGTGACCAACAATATGGTGCTGAAAAAGCTGCGCGTAGCGTTCGAGCTCAAAGAAGAAGACTTGCACGAGATTCTGCAGAGCGTGGATTTCCCGGTGAGCAAACCAGAGCTCAGCGCACTGTTCCGCAAGTTCGGTCATAGCAACTACCGCACGTGCGGTGATCAGTTGCTGCGTAACTTTCTCAAGGGTTTGACCCAGCGCGTGCGCGGGTAATCAGGATCGCAATGTTGGGCTTCGCTGTGCTCAACCCAACCTACGCCACGATTGTAGGTTGGGTTGAGCACAGCGAAGCCCAACGTGCCGAACAAACAGCTTCCCGCATGCCCCTGCATTCTCACCGGCAATAGTCCCTGCACAATCGCGTCTCTCGCATTAGGGTGTTGGCACAACAACCCTGACAAGAGCACGCCCCCATGCACCCTTACTTCTCCCTGCAAGGCCGTACCGCACTGGTAACCGGCGGCACCCGTGGCATCGGCAAGATGATCGCCAAAGCCTTCGTGGAAGCCGGCGCCCGCGTTTATGTCTGCGCCCGTGACGGCGAAGCCTGCGCAGCCACCGCCGCCGAGCTGTCGGCCTTTGGCGAATGCCACGGCATCGCGGCCAACCTGGCGCACGAAGAAGGCGTGGTGGCCCTGGCAGAACAACTGAAAGGGCAGATCGACCAACTCGATATCCTGGTCAACAACGCCGGCACCACGTGGGGCGCGTCGCTGGAAACCTACCCGGTGAAAGGCTTTGAAAAGGTCATGCAGCTGAACGTGACTTCGGTGTTCCTGTGCATCCAGAAACTGCTGCCGCTGCTGCGCAAAGCCGGCAGCAGCGAAAGCCCGGCACGGGTAATCAATATTGGCTCCGTGGCAGGCATTACTTCCTACGGCGAAGAAGCCTACGCCTACGGCCCGAGCAAGGCCGCGCTGCACCACCTGTCGCGCTCGCTGGCCCGCGATCTGGTCGGTCAGCACATCAACGTCAACGTCATCGCTCCGGGCCGCTTCCCGAGCAAGATGACCAGCCATATCGCCAACGATGAAGAAGCGCTGGCCGAAGACACCGCAATCATCCCGATGAAGCGCTGGGGCCGTGAAGAAGAGATGGGCGCGCTGGCGATTGCGTTGGCGAGTACTGCGGGGGCTTATATGACCGGCACCGTGATCCCCATTGATGGTGGTTTTGCGATGTAACGTCAAAAGCATCGCGGCAGGTATGATGGCCCGGTTTTCATGCCGGGCTTTTTTATGTCTTATTCGGTCTCCCCCATCGGGTTTGTGCGCTCCTGCTTCAAGGAGAAATTCGCCATCCCTCGCCAGCCGCAACTGGCCCCCGCTGCCCGCGGGGTGCTGGAACTGGTGTCGCCGTTCGATCAGGGCGAGGCCGTGCAAGGGCTGGAACAGGTCAGCCATGTGTGGCTGCTGTTTCTCTTTCACCAGGCCCTGGAAGACAAACCCCGCCTGAAAGTGCGCCCGCCGCGCCTGGGCGGCAACCAATCCATGGGTGTGTTCGCCACCCGCGCCACGCACCGACCCAATGGCATCGGCCAGTCGGTGGTGAAGCTGGAGCGGGTCGAACCCGGCAAGCTGTGGCTGTCGGGCATCGACCTGCTCGACGGCACGCCGGTGCTGGATATCAAACCCTATGTGCCGTATGCCGACGCTGTAAGCGGCGCGTTCAATCGCATGGCCGATGGTGCGCCCGGGTTGATTGAGGTGGTGTGGAGCGACGGCGCATTGGCGCAAGCGTTGGAACATGGGCAGCGGCTGGAGCAACCGGTGCGGGAGCTGGTCGAACAATGCCTGGCTCAGGACCCGCGTCCGGCGTATCAACAGCCTGAACCGAGCCGCATCTATGGCACGCAGTTGTGGGATGTGCAGGTGCGCTGGCATTACCCAACGCCCATGCAGATTTGTGTGCTGGAGGTTGTCCTGGCGTGATCGCCGTAAGGCTCTTCTGCGATTTCAGCTTCACGCAGATCGAGATCGAGCGAGCTAGAGCAGTGCAAGGCAAAAATGTTTTTTAAAGCGCAGTTGGCTGTAGCCAATGAGCATTTAAAAAACATTTTTAACGCCGCAATGCCGACGCGCAGCCGATCGGTCAGGAATAAAAAAACCCGCCATATAGGCGGGCTTTTTTAATCCGTCATCACTTCTCGACGAAGGCACGTTCGATCAGGTAATCACCTGGCTCACCCATGCGCGCCGAGATTTTCAGACCGAAGCTATCCAGCACTTCGCTGGTCTCGTCGAGCATGCTCGGGCTACCGCAGATCATCGCGCGGTCGTCCTGCGGGTTGATCGGAGGCAGACCGATATCGGTGAACAGCTTGCCGCTGCGCATCAGGTCGGTGAGACGACCCATGTTCTCGAACGGTTCACGGGTAACGGTTGGGTAGTAGATCAGCTTTTCTTTCAGCGCTTCACCGAAGAACTCGTTCTGCGGCAGGTGCTCGGTGATGAACTCGCGGTAAGCGACTTCGTTCACGTAACGCACGCCGTGAATCAGGATGACTTTTTCGAAACGCTCGTAGGTTTCCGGGTCCTGAATCACGCTCATGAACGGCGCCAGGCCAGTGCCGGTGCTCAGCAGGTACAGGTGCTTGCCGGGCAGCAGGTCGTCCAGCACCAGGGTGCCGGTGGGCTTGCGGCTGACCATCAGCTCGTCGCCCACTTTCAAGTGCTGCAGTTGGGAAGTCAGCGGGCCGTCCGGAACCTTGATGCTGAAGAACTCCAGGTGCTCTTCATAGTTCGGGCTGGCGATCGAGTAAGCTCGCATCAGCGGGCGACCGTTTTCCTGTTGCAGGCCGATCATCACGAACTGGCCGTTCTCAAAACGCAGGCCTGGGTTACGGGTGGTTTTGAAACTGAACAGGGTGTCGTTCCAGTGATGGACGCTGAGCACACGCTCGGAGTTCAAGTTGCTCATGCTGCTTCCTCGGTAATCGCGTGCACCCGACCGACGGGTGCTATTGCGCGGCATTTTAAGGGCGACAACAATATCTGTTAAGTGGATTATTAAGATATAGGTTATCGGTTATATAGATATGCGATTCACACTCCGCCAACTTCAGGTTTTTGTCGCCGTCGCCCAGCAGGAAAGCGTCTCGCGGGCGGCTGAGTCTTTGGCCCTGTCGCAGTCCGCCGCCAGCACCGCAGTCACCGAGCTAGAGCGGCAATCGGCCTGTCAGCTGTTCGACCGGGCGGGCAAACGCTTGTCGCTCAACGCCCTTGGTCATCAACTATTGCCCCAAGCCGTTGCCCTGCTCGACCAAGCCAAAGAAATTGAACGCATGCTCGGAGGCCAGGGCGGTTTCAGCTCATTGTCGGTAGGCGCCACGTTAACCGTGGGCAATTACCTGGCGACGCTGCTGATCGGCAGCTTTATGCAGCAGCACCCCGAATGCCGGGTAAAGCTGCATGTGCAAAACACGGCGCACGTTGTACAGCAGGTGGCCCATTACGAAATTGACCTGGGCCTGATTGAAGGCGATTGCCAGCACCCGGATATCGAAGTGCAACCGTGGGTGGAAGATGAGCTGGTGGTGTTTTGCGCGCCGCAGCATCCGTTGGCCACCAATGGCACCGCGACGTTATTGGAGCTGACCCAGGAGGCGTGGATTCTGCGCGAACAAGGTTCCGGCACCCGCCTGACCTTCGACCAGGCCATGCGTCATCACCCCACGGCGCTGAATATCCGCCTGGAGCTGGAGCACACCGAAGCCATTAAACGGGCTGTGGAATCAGGGCTGGGGATTGGCTGCATTTCGCGCCTGGCACTGCGCGATGCGTTTCGCCGTGGCAGCCTGGTGCCGATAGAAACACCGGAGCTGGACCTTACCCGGCAGTTCTACTTCATCTGGCACAAGCAGAAGTACCAGACCAGCGCCATGCGCGAATTCCTCGAGCAATGCCGCAAGCTGACCGCCGGGGTGCGGCGCAGTGATGAGATTGTGCTTCCGTCGATTGCCTGAAATATAAACAGATTGAAAACGTAGCGAGCGAAGGATAGGCAAGGCAAAAGCGGGTGAAAAAAGCGGAGTTGGCTGTAGCCAATGAGCATTTTTGCACCTGCTTTTAACGCCGCCTAGCCGAGCGCAGTAGTTTTCAGCCGAGCAAAATCACCAGCCAGACGCTACCGATCAGGCTCAGCGCCACAAACTGCGCCGCACTGCCCATATCTTTGGCGTTCTTGGACAGCGGATGCAGCTCCAGCGAGATACGGTCAATCGCCGCTTCTACCGCCGAGTTGAGCAACTCAACAATCAGCGCCACCAGGCACACGCCAATCATCAGCGCGCGCTCGCCACGGCTGACGTCGAACCAGAACGCCAGCGGAATCAACACCACATTGAGCAGCACCAGCTGACGGAACGCCGCCTCGCCGGTAAACGCGGCGCGCAGGCCGTCGAAGGAATAGCCGGTGGCGTTGAGGATACGTTTAAGGCCGGTCTGGCCTTTGAATGGCGACATAAGAAATACAACCAAAATTCATGAGGGCCGCAGGCTACGCCAAACGCGGTCAAAAATGCGTGAAAAACCAACGACCTGCCGGGGCTTAACCGGCGGGAATGGATTCCAGATGTTGCAACAGCAACGCCGCCTGGGTGCGGGTGCGCACCCCCAACTTGCGGAAGATGGCGGTAACGTGGGCCTTGATAGTGGCTTCGGACACGCTCAATTCATAGGCAATCTGTTTGTTCAGCAAGCCGTCGCAAACCATGGTCAACACGCGAAACTGCTGCGGTGTAAGGCTGGCCAAACCGGCACTCACGGCTTTCGCTTCGGCCGACAGGGCAGCGCCCTCTTCGCCTAGCGGCGGCCACCAGACTTCACCATCGAGCACATCGCGCACGGCTTGCTGAATGGTTTCCAACGGGCTGGATTTGGGGATAAACCCACTCGCGCCGAACTCGCGAGCGCGGGCTACCACTGCGGCCTCTTCCTGTGCCGACACCATCACCACCGGCACCTGCGGGTACTGCCCACGCACCATCACCAGACCGGAAAACCCGTAGGCGCCAGGCATATTCAAATCCAGCAGCACCAAATCCCAATCCGACTTCTCCCCCAGCCGCGCTTCCAGCTCGGCAATGCTCGCCGCTTCCACCAGACGCACTTGCGGGCCCAAGCCCAGGGTCAGGGCCTGATGCAGCGCGCTGCGAAACAGGGGGTGGTCATCGGCAATCAGGATTTCGTAGTCGGCCATGGGCTGCTCTTGTTGTAGGGGGCGCTTGTTGCGGTACGAAAGCGGCCACGCATGGAGATGCAGCGCAGCGGCGGCGCTCAGCATGCCGAGCCAGAATGGGGTGGTCAAGCCTTTAGGTTTGCGGCACAGTTTGCGGCTTTTCCTGCCGAGACCGACCATGCGAAACCAAGCCCTGCGCGCCGACCTATTAATGCTGATAACCGCGCTTATCTGGGGCAGCGCCTTTGTGGCCCAGCGCATGGGCATGGATTCCATCGGCCCGTACCTGTATTCCGGCCTGCGTTTTGCGCTCGGCACCCTGGTGCTGTTACCGGTCGTGTACTTCCTCAGCCGCGGCAACAAACAACCTTTCAATCGCGGCCTGTTTATCGGCGGCGCGGTGATGGGCGTGGTGCTGGCCCTGGGCATCAACCTGCAGCAAGTGGGCCTGCTGTTTACCAGCGTGACCAACGCCGGCTTTATCACCGGGTTGTACGTGATCGTGGTGCCGTTGGTGGGGATTTTTCTTGGCCACAAGACCGGCATCGGCACCTGGCTTGGCGCCGTGCTGGCGGTGGTCGGCATGTTTCTGTTGAGCGTCGGCGATGGTTTTCACGTGGCGTCCGGCGACTGGCTGCAACTGGCCGGCGCG
Organism: Pseudomonas sp. CC11G; assembly: GCF_056174845.1. Classification (NCBI taxonomy): domain Bacteria; kingdom Pseudomonadati; phylum Pseudomonadota; class Gammaproteobacteria; order Pseudomonadales; family Pseudomonadaceae; genus Pseudomonas; species Pseudomonas sp. CC11G. The sequence goes on along the minus strand of NZ_JBWBZC010000012.1, from coordinate 30,625 downwards.
TTTGTGTGGGGCAGCCATGTTTTGCTGGTGGGCTATTTTGCCGGCCGCTACGACCCGATTCGCCTGGCCGCCATTCAGTTCGCCGTATGCGCGATCATCAGCCTGGGCCTGGCCGTATCGCTGGAAGACATCCAGGTTGCCGGCATCATTACCGCCGGCCCGTCGATCATTTATGGCGGCCTGATCTCCGTGGGCATCGCCTACACCCTGCAAGTGATTGCGCAGAAGCACGCCATTGCCTCGCACGCGGCGATCATCTTTTCCCTGGAAGCGGTGTTTGCGGCGGTGGCCGGCGCGCTGTTTCTCGATGAGTCGCTGCACCTGCGCGGCTATATCGGTTGCGCGCTGATGTTTGTCGGCATGCTGGTGGCGCAGCTGTGGCCACGCAAAGTGGCCGAGGAAGTGGCAGAGGCGAAGGTGGCGTAAGCCACCTTATATAGAGAAGGCGTTAGAGGTACTCAGCCATCCGCTGATGCACTTCATCCTCAGGATCGACCGGGCGCTGAAATTTGGCGCCCAGGTAATGCGCAGTAAACACATCCAGATAGGCATCCAGCGCCGCCCCGGCGCGCGGCTCGCCGGCCAGCTCCAGGCACAGCGCCGCCACTTCCGACGTACACAGATGGTCATCGCGCTTCGAGCGGCGCAGCCGGTAACGCGACAGCTGCTCGGGCTGCAGGCTCAGCACCGGGAATTTATCCAGGTACGGGCTCTTGCGGAACATCTTGCGCGCTTCGGTCCAGGTGGCATCCAGCAGGATAAACAGCGGTCGCTTGCCCTCCTCCACTTTCACTTCGGTGACCACGCGCTCCGGCGCGACAAACTCACCTGGGAACACGAGGTACGGCTGCCACTGCGGGTCGTTGAGCAGCGCGGGAATTTCCGGCTCCACCGATGTGCGAAACCAGCGATAGGCAAACGTATCGGTCACCAGGTCGGCAATCAGCCAGCCGGTGTTGGTGGGCTTCAACGCTTCCACATCGTGCATCAGCAGAAACATGCCCGCGTTGGTCGGCACTTTGGGCCGCAGGGCACACAGGCAATATTCGGGAATCACCCGGCAGCCCTCACAGCGCGGCGCTCGGGAGCCACGGGCGGTAAACGGCTTGGAGCTCATCTCCAGGCGCTCGGCGCGCAAACGCGAAACGGCGTGGCTCATTGCGCAAGGCCCGGCTGGGAGAAACGGCTGATCATGGACTGCATCCGACCATCGAAAAAGAAAGCCGGCGAGTCTAGCAGAGGCGTGGGGTAAATCCGCAGGGCGGGTCGACCAGCGACCCGCTGCGTTTTGTAGCTTAGAAAGACTGATTGAAGGCCAGGCCGATAAAGTGGATACGGGTTTCGTACTCACCCTTGAACTCGCCGCCGTTACCGGTGCACCGCACGCCACTGTCCACATACAGGCTGCCGCCACCCGGCGCCCAGCCGGCTGGCGAGCAACTGTCCTTGTAATCCATCTTGCCGCTGGCTAATTGCACGTAGCTGTAGGCCAGGTCGATGGATGAGTCCTTGTCCAGCTTGTAGTTGGCACCGAACGACAGCCAATAGCGGTCGGCATCCGGGAACGCCGGGTGACGTTGGTCGCTGCCATTGACCGGAGATTTGTCGTAGGCCACACCGGTACGCAGCATCAGATCTTTGTCCCATTGGTAGTTCATACCGAGGGAGATTTTGTAGGTGTCGTTCCAGTCCTGGTCGACGGTAGCATCGCCCTCGGTCACACCGTTGAAGTAGGGGTAGCCGTTGACTTGATCGAGTTGGATGGCCACCTGATCGAGGCGCGAGTGGCGGGTCCAGGTAACGTCGGCCATCAACGCGACCTTGTCGTTCATCTGGTGGAAGGCGTTGATCGACAAGGACTCGGGTGTGTCGATATTGGTCTTGGCCGTGGAGTTCGGGTGCAGGTTGCTGGCGGCGAAGTTGCCGGGGTTGATCCAGTTGTTGGGGTCGAATACTTGCTGCAAGGCATCGACTGGCGGGATGTGAATGTCGAGCGGTGGCGGAAGGGGAATGGTGAGTCCCCCGCTTAGGTCAGTAGCCGGAGACGGCACGGAGCCATTGACGTCGGCAAAACTCCATTTCGTTTCACCTTCCAGGGTGTGTTTGATATGGGAGCGATAGGCGATGCCGAAACGCGTTTTATCGGTTGGCTCAAACATGTAGCCAATGTTCCAGCCAAACCCCCAATCATCTCCCTTTACCCGGAAGTAACCGTCGCCGCTGACATTGTCAGAGAAGTTTTTCGCCACGCAGTCTACGAATCCATCCCGGTCAGAAACGCCGCCGCAGGAGGTAATTTCTTCGGGCACGGGAACGCCAGCAATCAGCCCTACGACTGGCCCCAGAATGGGATCTGCAGCATTACGGGTGTCCTCGTAGTTCTTGTCGACAAACTGCCCCGCCAACTGCCGCGAAGCACCTTTTACATCCGCCGCGCCTCGCTGAATCGACTTGATGTACTGCGCCGAAATCCCGAAACCGATGCTGTGATGCTCGTTGAAGCGATAGGCAATGCTCGGGTTGATATTCACCGTTTCCAGGTTGGCCGATTGAATGCCGTAACGGCCGGACCAGTTTTCCTTGTAATCGAGCTTGGCGCCGAACGGCACGAAGATGCCCAGGCCCACAGTCACGTGGTCGTTAATTTGGCTGGAAAAGTAGAAGTCTGGCGCGGCGGCCGCATCCGGCAGAAAAGAACCGGCGCCGGTGCCACCCGTAGAGTTTCCAAAGACATCCGTGCTGCCGGTGTCTTTGAAACTGCCCTTGGGAATAACCACGGTAATGCCGTTAGTAACTTGTGTACCCGGTAAGCGCGTAAGGCCTGCCGGGTTGTAGAAGATGGTCGAAGGGTCGACCGCTTCTGCGCCGTTGGCGTGGGCGGTGCCCTGGGCGGCCACCGACTGCGATCCAAAGTGATACCCGGAAGCGAAGGCTCCCGGAGTCCATACCAGCATCACGCTTGTGGTGACCAAGGCGGTCTGCCAGCAAGACGGGCGAGTTCTTATCATTATTCTCGACTCCTGCACGCTCGATATAAGCCGCTGCACGCACCCGATTAGGCCATCGGGACACCGGAACAGCGGCGGTAAAAACCGACTCTTGAACGAAACGGTATGCGACCTGTGACCGGCCCTCCTGTTCGATGATCCCCAATCCTTCGTACTGCTTCGGGTCTTATCCGGCCGTCGCCGGGGTAACACCCGGACGGTAAAAAACTTGGCCGGATTGCACCTGGCAAAACCACAACTTCCCCCGAAGCCCGTGGTTCTTGGCCTGAAGCGACTGCGACGGGTGTAATAAAACCGTTACCGATCCACACCAATCCGTACAAATTTGTATGACCAAATAATTCAAAAAGATTCGAACTGTTTTTGCTGCAGGCGGGAACACGGCGTTTTTGTCGACGGTTTTCTGAGAACTGGGCGGCATTGGCCGCAGATGACGGGAGATATGGCGCAGGGAAAATAGACCTGAAACCTGCCGAACTTGATCTGCACGCAGGGGTTGGTCAGGATGCAGCGCTTGGCTAGGCACTGGCTTGGCTAAAAGTTTCGGCAGGACGAACCTCGCCCCGGTGCCAGGGTCCAACTCGCTTTACGGATATGGAGACTTACATGCTGCGCTTCACGGCCCTGGCCTTCTGCTTCGCCCTTCCCGCTGCGCACGCGGCTTCGCTTCAGGATTTCGAGCTGAACAAACTGCTCAATCAGGTGGCCACCCAAAGCAGCGCCGGCACCCCGCGCGCGATCAACGAAGACATCCTCGATCAGGGCTATACCGTCGACGGCAATGTGCTGATCAACCACCTGAGCGTACAACCGGCCCACGCCGCCCAGATGCGCGGCAACCCCGACGCCGTGCGCAATCAGCTGGGTGCCAGCGTTTGCCAGAACAGCGGTTTCCGCCAGTTGCTCGCCCGTGGCGCCGTGCTGCGCTATCAGTTCAGCGAGTACAAAACCAACAAGTACATCGCCGCCGAGAACTTCAGTAAAGCTGACTGCTCGATCAAATAAGCTTTACTGAGTAGGGTGTGCACCCGCACGCGGACCGGCACACCCGAAGATCCATGGTTCATCAACAAGGAGCAGTTCCATGCCTTACGAACCGGACGATTACCTAACCCGCCACGTGCAAACCCGTGGCACCGACCTGGCTGCCAAGGTCGACGAACTCCTCGCCCTCGCCACCCCCGACACCAGCCTCAACCTGCCGCTCTACCGCGACATGCTCTCCACCGTGCTGCGCATGGCCCAGGCTGATCGCAATCGCTGGGACGCGAAAATCATGCTGCAAACCCTGCGCGAAATGGAGCATGCCTTTAGTGTGCTGGAGCAGTTCAAGCGGCGCCGCAAAGTCACCGTGTTCGGCTCAGCCCGCACGCCGGTCAATCACCCCGTTTACCAACTGGCCAAAGAACTGGGCGCGGTATTGGCGCGTAACGAGCTTATGGCAATTACCGGCGCTGGCGGCGGCATCATGGCCGCGGCCCATGAAGGCGCCGGGTTGGAACACAGCCTGGGGCTGAACATCGCCCTGCCCTTCGAGCAAAGCGCCAACGCCACCTTGCAAGGCAGCGCCAACCTGCTGTCCTTCAAATTCTTCTTTTTGCGCAAGCTGTTCTTCGTTAAAGAAGCCGACGCCCTGGTGCTCTGCCCTGGGGGTTTTGGCACCCTGGATGAAGCGCTGGAAGTGCTGACGCTGATCCAGACCGGCAAAAGCCCACTGGTGCCGGTGGTGTTGCTGGACGAGCCCGACGGCAGTTTCTGGATAGATGCACTGGCATTTATTCACAAGCAGCTCGAAGGAAATGGCTACATTTTGCCGAGCGATACGAAGCTGCTGACCTTGGCGCACAGCGCTGAAGAGGCGGTAGAACACATCACCCGTTTCTACGGCAACTACCACTCCAGCCGCTGGTTGAAAGAGCGGTTTGTAGTGCGGTTGCATCACGCACTGAATGCCGAGGCCGTGGCGCAACTGCCCGAGCTATTTGCCGACCTGTGCAAAAGCGGCGGGTTCGTGCAGCAGGTAGGCGCGTTTGAAAGCGAAGGAGACGAGCCGGAGTTGGCGCAGTTGAGCCGGTTAGCGTTTGCTTTTCGTGGGCGCGAGTATGGTCGGCTGCGGGAGCTATATGACTTTCTTAATGCGCCGCAGAATTGGGTGACGGGTTAACTCCGTGAACTCTCGCTCGAAAAGGCACTAACTGCGCGTTTGGAAAGATCAAAAGCTCGAGGCTTAAGCCTCTCCTACATGGATCGGTATTTCTTTGTAGGAGAGGCTTAAGCCTCGATAGATTGGCCTGCAAACGCAGAGAAATGGCTGCCCAACTCAGTCGTACAGCTCGCCCCGCAACAACCGACTGATCATATCCATTGAATAACCGCGATACGCGAGAAAGCGCCCTTGCTTGGCGCGCTCGCGCGCGTCCGCAGGTTGTTCGCCGAACTTGCGTCGCCACACCTCGGCCATCTGCTCGCGCCAGTCGATGCTGCACTCGCGCAATGCCTGCTCGATATCGGCTCGCGCCAGACCACGCTGGCTGAGTTCTTCGCGGATGCGCACAGGCCCATACCCCGAGCGGGCACGGTAGGAGACAAAGCTTTCGAGATAGCGGGCTTCGGATAGCAGGCCCTCTTCCGTCAGACGGTCGAGTTCCGGTTCGATCAATTCAGGGGTAGCGCCGCGTTGGCGCAATTTACGGGTTAGCTCGACACGCCCGTGTTCGCGGCGTGCGAGCAAATCCATGGCTGTCCGTCGTACTGCGGCAGGGCTGTCGAGTACAACGGACATGGCGGGGCTTAGGCGTCAGCCAGATCGTCTTCGGTATTGTTCACTGCGGCAGCAGCGGCGGCTGCAGCAGCGTCTTTACCGGCCATCAGCAGTTGATCGCGAATCTGCTTCTCGACGGTTTTTGCCACTTCCGGGTTGTCTTCCAGGTACTTGGCCGAGTTGGCTTTGCCCTGACCGATCTTGTTGCCCTGGTAGCTGTACCAGGCGCCGGATTTTTCCAGCAGACCGAGTTGCACGCCCAGGTCGATGATTTCGCCGTTACGGTAGATGCCCTTGCCGTACAGAATCTGGAATTCAGCCTGACGGAATGGCGGTGCCACCTTGTTCTTCACGACTTTCACGCGGGTTTCGCTGCCCACTACTTCGTCGCCTTCTTTCACCGCGCCGGTGCGGCGGATGTCCAGACGTACCGAAGCGTAGAACTTCAGCGCGTTACCACCGGTGGTGGTTTCCGGGCTGCCGAACATCACGCCGATTTTCATGCGGATCTGGTTGATGAAGATAACCAGGCAGTTGGCGTTTTTGATGTTGCCGGTGATTTTACGCAGGGCTTGCGACATCAAACGGGCTTGCAGGCCGACGTGCATGTCGCCCATTTCGCCTTCGATTTCCGCCTTCGGCACCAGGGCCGCCACGGAGTCGACGATGATCACGTCAACGGCGTTGGAGCGCACCAGCATGTCGGTAATTTCCAGCGCTTGTTCGCCGGTATCGGGCTGGGAAACCAGCAGGTCGTCGACGTTGACGCCGAGCTTGCCGGCGTATTCCGGGTCGAGCGCATGTTCAGCGTCGACGAAGGCGCAGGTGGCGCCCATGCGCTGGGCTTCAGCGATGACCGACAGGGTAAGGGTAGTTTTACCCGAAGATTCCGGGCCGTAGATTTCAACGATACGGCCGCGCGGCAGGCCGCCGATGCCAAGAGCGATGTCCAGGCCCAGCGAGCCGGTGGAGATAGCCGGAATGGCTTGGCGCTCGTGGTCGCCCATGCGCATGACTGCGCCTTTGCCGAATTGTTTTTCGATTTGACCCAGGGCTGCAGCCAAGGCGCGCTTCTTATTCTCGTCCATTGAATCCTCACGTGATCAAGAGGGCCTAGCGGCCGCTAACAACTGTATAAGTAGCCAGTATTATTCCACAGCGCAAGTCGAGCGCCTACCCCTGATCTGGATTTTCTCCTGCAGCTAGTCGGATGAGCCCGGCCAGTGCAGCTTCCACCGTTTGTCGCCGAACCGCGTCGCGGTCCCCGGCAAACAGGCGCTTGCAGGTGAACAGCTGCTCGCCGTCCGCCCAGGCGAGCCAGACGGTGCCTACAGGTTTGTCCGCCGAACCGCCGTCCGGGCCGGCAACGCCGCTGACCGCGACGGAAAAACGCGCCGAACTTTTCTCTTGTGCGCCGCGAGCCATGGCATCGACCACTTCTCGGCTCACCGCGCCCACCGAGGCAAATAACGTCGGCGGCACGTCGAGCTGCCGGGTTTTCTGCGCATTGGAATAGGTGACATAACCGGCCTCGAACCACGCCGAGCTGCCGGGAATACGGGTAATGGCTTCGGCAATGCCGCCGCCGGTGCAGGACTCAGCGGTGGTTACTTGCGCGTCCAGCGCGCGCAAATCCTGACCCAATTGCGTGGCCAGCTGGGTAATCGCTTCCAAGGCAATCTCCGGGCTTAAAGAGGATGACGGGGATACCGTACACTAGCGCCTTTTGCGCGCAAGGCTTGGGAATGAGCGATCTCTCCGCACACACACCGATGATGCAGCAGTACTGGCGGCTGAAAAATCAGCACCCCGACCAGTTGATGTTCTACCGCATGGGCGACTTCTACGAAATCTTCTACGAAGACGCCAAGAAAGCCGCCAAGTTGCTGGACATTACCCTGACCGCGCGCGGCCAGTCCGCCGGCATGGCCATTCCCATGTGCGGCATTCCTTATCACGCCGCCGAAGGCTACCTGGCCAAACTGGTGAAGCTGGGCGAGTCGGTCGTTATCTGCGAGCAGATCGGCGACCCCGCCACCAGCAAAGGCCCGGTAGACCGCCAGGTGGTGCGCATCATCACTCCCGGCACGGTGAGTGATGAAGCGCTGCTGGATGAGCGTCGCGACAACCTGCTGGCCGCTGTGCTCGGTGATGAACGCTGTTCGGCCTGGCTGTGCTGGATATCACCAGCGGCCGTTTTAGCGTGCTGGAGATTCCCGGCTGGGAAAACCTGCTGGCCGAACTCGAACGCCTGAACCCGGTTGAACTGCTGATTCCCGATGATTGGCCACAGGCCTGCCGGCAGAAAAAACGCCGTGGCGCGCGTCGCCGTGCGCCGTGGGATTTCGAGCGCGATTCTGCACACAAGAGCCTCTGCCAGCAGTTCGCCACCCAGGATTTGAAAGGCTTTGGCTGCGAAACCCTGACCCTGGCCATCGGCGCCGCCGGCTGCCTGCTGGCCTACGCCAAGGAAACCCAGCGCACCGCCCTGCCCCACCTGCGCAGCCTGCGTCACGAGCGTCTCGATGACACGGTGATTCTCGACGGCGCCAGTCGCCGCAACCTGGAGCTGGATACCAACCTCGCCGGCGGGCGCGACAACACCCTGCAATCGGTGGTCGACCGTTGCCAAACTGCAATGGGCAGCCGCCTGCTGACCCGCTGGCTCAATCGCCCGCTGCGCCAACGCGCAGTGCTGGATGCCCGCCAGGAGTCGATTGCCTGCCTGCTCGTGCGCTACCGGTTCGAGAATCTGCAGCCGCAACTGAAAGAAATCGGCGACCTGGAGCGCATCCTCGCCCGTATCGGCCTGCGCAATGCCCGTCCTCGCGACCTGGCGCGCCTGCGTGACGCGCTGGCCGCGTTACCGGACCTGCAGATGGCCATGGCCAATCTGGAAAGCCCGCACCTGCAAAGTCTGGCCGGCACCGTCAGCACCTACCCGGAGCTGGCCGAGCTGCTGGCTCGCGCCATTATCGACAACCCGCCGGCGGTGATCCGCGACGGCGGCGTGCTGAAAACCGGTTACGACCCCGAGCTGGATGAGCTGCAATCGCTCAGCGAAAACGCCGGGCAGTACCTGATGGATCTGGAAACCCGCGAGAAAGCGCGCACGGGCCTGGCCAACCTCAAGGTCGGCTACAACCGCATCCACGGCTACTTTATCGAGTTGCCGAGCAAGCAAGCCGAGTCGGCCCCGGCCGATTACATTCGCCGGCAAACGCTCAAAGGCGCGGAGCGTTTTATTACGCCAGAGCTGAAAGAATTCGAAGACAAGGCGCTGTCGGCGAAAAGCCGCGCCCTGGCCCGCGAAAAAATGCTCTACGACGAGCTGCTGGAACGCCTTATCGGCCACCTTGGCCCGCTACAGGACAGCGCCGCCGCGTTGGCTGAACTCGATGTGCTGAGCAACCTCGCCGAGCGCGCGCTGACCCTTGACCTCAACCGCCCGCACTTTGTCGATGAGCCCTGCATGCGCATCAACCAGGGTCGTCACCCGGTTGTAGAGCAAGTGCTGACCACACCGTTCGTAGCCAACGACCTGAGCCTGGACGACAGCACCCGCATGCTGATCATTACCGGCCCGAACATGGGCGGTAAATCGACGTACATGCGTCAGACTGCGCTGATCGTGTTGTTGGCCCATATCGGCAGCTTTGTGCCGGCCGCCAGCTGCGAGCTGTCGCTGGTGGATCGCATATTTACCCGCATCGGCTCCAGCGATGACCTGGCCGGTGGCCGTTCTACCTTTATGGTGGAGATGAGCGAAACCGCCAATATTCTGCACAACGCCACCGAGCGCAGCCTGGTGCTGATGGACGAGGTTGGGCGCGGCACCAGCACCTTCGACGGGCTGTCGCTGGCCTGGGCGGCAGCCGAACATCTGGCCCGTTTGCGTGCCTATACACTCTTCGCGACGCACTATTTCGAGCTGACGGTGTTGCCGGAAAGCGAACCGATCGTCGCCAACGTGCACCTCAATGCCACCGAGCACAACGAACGGATCGTGTTTTTGCACCACGTTCTGCCGGGCCCGGCGAGCCAGAGTTATGGCTTGGCGGTGGCGCAGTTGGCCGGTGTGCCGGGGGACGTGATCGTGCGTGCCAAGGAGCATCTGGCGCGCCTGGAAACCACCGCATTGCCCCATGAACAGCCGCGTAGCGAGCCGGGCAAGCCGTCGGTGCCGATGCAGAGCGACCTGTTTGCCAGCGCCCCGCACCCGGTGATTGAGGAATTGGGCCGTATCAATCCCGATGATCTGACGCCGCGCCGTGCGCTCGAACTGTTATATACATTGAAAGCACGCATCTAACGCCTTGGCGCACAAGCTGTTAGAATCCCGCGCGCTTTGGGAAAGCGGCCGTCTATTAGCCTGGACAGCCGCTCTCGTTTCCCGAGCCGAGGGGTCCGATTACTGAACAGGGCCCCCCAGCCGCCTGAGGAGAGAATTAGAAATGACCTTCGTCGTCACCGACAACTGCATCAAGTGCAAGTACACCGACTGCGTAGAAGTCTGTCCGGTGGACTGCTTTTACGAAGGCCCGAACTTTTTGGTGATCCACCCGGACGAGTGCATTGACTGCGCCCTGTGCGAGCCAGAATGCCCGGCCCAAGCCATCTTCTCGGAAGATGAAGTGCCAGAAGACATGCAAGAGTTCATCGCGTTGAACACTGACCTTGCCGAAGTCTGGCCGAACATCACCGAGCGTAAAGACGCCCTGCCCGACGCTGAAGAGTGGGACGGCAAGAAGAACAAGCTGGAAATGCTGGAGCGTTAAGCTCCCGCGTTGCGGCAGCGAGAGAAGGCGTTCAATGAAGCGCCTCCCGCTACAAGACGTCAAAAACCGTGATAAAGACAAAAGGCCCGCAAGCGGGCCTTTTGTTTGTGCCCACCTTTTCGGCAGGCAAAAAAAGGGGCGGTTTGACCCGCCCACTCTTTCGTCCCTATTCCCTCTATTTCCTGCTCATCGTCCTGATGAATCGTTTCCTTCGATGTTCCTGGCCAACATCCCTGGCAGCCCGTGCTAGTCCGTAAGCACAGGGGTGATATTAGCGATATCCAGACACTGTTCAACTCGCGAAATCGCCTAAAAGACAGTCAATCCCATCTACGCAAAATATGTTAACCCTTTAATTTCAATGACTTATGCAAAGCGAATCGGCGAGAAAGGTGTAACGCCGGCTTATCATTACTCGTATCGCTTACACGCTTTGTAAGCAATGTCTTACAAAGGCATACCTCGTAAGAAGCCGGCCACAAAAAACCCGGCCGAGGCCGGGTTCATTTATGCGTTGATGAACTATTGGAATAACGAGTCGCTGGACAGACCATTCTTCTCCAGGATTTCCCGCAGACGCTTGAGCGCCTCCACCTGGATCTGCCGCACACGCTCACGCGTCAGGCCAATTTCCTGGCCCACCTCTTCGAGTGTGCAGCTCTCGTGACCGCGCAGGCCGAAGCGCCGCACCACCACTTCGCGTTGCTTGTCAGTGAGTTCCGACAGCCATTGATCGATGCTCTGCGACAGATCGTCGTCCTGCAGCAGTTCGCAGGGATCGGTCGGGCGGTCATCGGTCAGGGTGTCGAGCAGGGTTTTATCGGAGTCCGGCCCCAAGGAAACGTCGACCGAGGACACCCGCTCATTAAGACCAAGCATGCGCTTGACCTCACCGACGGGTTTTTCCAGCAGATTGGCGATTTCTTCAGCCGAAGGCTCGTGGTCGAGTTTCTGCGTCAGCTCCCGCGCGGCGCGCAGGTAGACGTTGAGCTCCTTGACCACATGAATGGGTAAACGAATGGTGCGCGTCTGGTTCATGATCGCGCGTTCGATGGTTTGCCGGATCCACCACGTTGCATACGTGGAGAAACGGAAGCCGCGCTCCGGGTCGAACTTCTCGACCGCCCGTATCAACCCCAGGTTGCCCTCTTCAATCAGGTCCAACAGGGAAAGACCGCGATTGACGTAGCGCCTGGCAATTTTCACCACCAGCCGCAGGTTGCTCTCGATCATGCGCTTACGGCCCGCAGGATCGCCCTTCTGCGCCAAACGCGCAAAATGGACTTCTTCTTCAGGAGTAAGCAGAGGGGAGAAACCGATTTCGTTGAGGTATAGCTGAGTGGCGTCTAGCGCCCGGGTGTAGTCGATGTATTTGTGTTGCTTGACCGCAGTGGAGTGCTTGGCTTTCGTGCGCTTGGCCGGAACTTCCGACTCGTCGTTGAGCACGTCTTCCAGAACGATGCCAGGCTCGATCAGGAGCAGGTCATCATCCAAGTCAAACTCCGGCGCTTCTTTGTTGAGTGCCATTGTTCTTATCCCTTGCTGAGTTCGACATAAGCCCCGGCATCACCTTATTCCTTGGCAATCCCTGAGCCCGTCCGGCCTACGTGGCTGGAGCGGCTGACAACCGATCAACGAGCGGGCAAAAATTGCAGCGGATCCACAGGTTTACCCTGTCGGCGAATCTCAAAGTGGAGTTTCACCCGATCAGTACCGGTGGAACCCATCTCGGCAATCGTCTGCCCAACCTTGACTTGTTGCCCCTCCCGTACCAACAACTTGCGGTTGTGACCGTAAGCGCTTACGTAGGTATCGCTGTGTTTGATGATCACTAATTCGCCGTAGCCCCGTAATCCACTTCCGGCGTACACAACAGAACCATCCGACGCGGCTAAAACAGGCTGGCCCAATTCCCCGGCTATATCAATGCCTTTATTCAAACTACCGTTTGAGGAGAATTTGCCAATCAAAGCGCCGCCTGTCGGCCACGCCCAGCCTGTAGCGGAACGACTCACTGTCTGCACCGGCGTGGTTGCCGGAGTGGTCGCCACAGGGGGTTGTGCGGGCCTGGCGATGACCGGAACGGTGGTGGTCGGCACCATCACCAGCGGCGGTTTGGCGCCGTTATTGGCGGTGGCGATGGGCGCTTTCACCAGGGTCGGCGGACGGCCGCCGTCAAAGCGAATTACTTGGCCAACCTTGATGGTGTAAGGCGCAGGGATATTGTTGTTGGCCGCCAGGGCGCGCCAATCCCAACCAAAACGGAAGGCAATCGAATAGAGGGTGTCGCTGCGCTGTACGCGGTATTGGCCGGTGGTGGTGGCCGGGCGCTGTGGCGTGGCCACGCTGCTGGTAGTGCTACCGCCAGTGGTACGGTCTACCACCTTTACCCCACCCTTGGGGGTGGTGGTGCAACCGACCAGTAACACGCAAAGGAGCAAGCCACTCACTAGACGCTTGGCGCCTGCGATGCAAATCCACTGCTGAATGGCTGTGAGACTCACCCGCCTCTCCCTATCCGGTGACAATTGAAAAAAAGATCACGCAAAACTAGCCCTAAGTTTGGCCATCAGGGCCTACTTAACCACCGCCCTACCTAAGCAGTAGGCCCGTTCAGCAACGGCACAAACCGCACCGCATCGAGCACATGACGGGAGAAGCCGTTTTCTTCGCGCACGATCAGCATCAGTTGCTGAACATCGCCAGCGCCTACCGGAATGACCAGGCGACCGCCCGGTGCCAGTTGATCCAGTAAAGCCTGCGGCACCTCGGCCGCAGCCGCGGTGACAATGATGCCGTTGTAGGTAGCCAGCGCCGGCCAGCCTTCCCAACCGTCGCCCCAACGAAAGACCACGTTGCGCAGGTTGAGTGCCAGCAATCGCTCTTTCGCCCGTTCTTGCAGAGCCTGGATACGCTCGACCGAGAACACTCGTTCAACCAACTGCGACAACACCGCCGTCTGATAGCCGGAGCCGGTGCCAATTTCCAGCACCTTGTCCAACGGCCCGGCAGCCAGCAGTAGCTCGGTCATGCGCCCCACCATATAAGGCTGGGAAATAGTTTGGTTATGGCCAATGGGCAACGCCGTGTCTTCATAGGCACGGTGCGCAAAGGCTTCATCGACAAACAGGTGACGGGGGGTGCGGCGAATCACTTCCAGCACGGCGGCGTTGGACAGCCCTTCTTCGTAAAGACGTTGAATCAGCCGTTCACGGGTGCGCTGCGAGGTCATGCCTATGCCGCGGTGTTGCAGATCGTCTTGCCCACGCGCCATTACAGCAACCCCTCCAGCCAAGGCTCGAGACTCGACAAGCCCGCATGGAAGGTGCGGTCCAGTTGCAGCGGGGTAATCGACACATAGCCCTGCATGACCGCGTGAAAATCCGTACCGGGGCCGCCGTCTTCGGCTTCGCCCACCACGGAAATCCAATAGCCTTCCTTGCCGCGCGGGTTGACCACTTTTACCGGCGCCGCCGCTCGCGAGCGATGGCCCAGGCGAGTCAACTTGATGCCACGAATCTGTTCGAGTGGCAGGTTGGGAATATTCACGTTGAGCACCGTGCGCGGTGGCAGGTTCAGGCGGTCGTGAGCCTCGACCAGCCGGCGCGCGATGTGCGCCGCAGTAGGCAGGTTATCTACCTGGCGCGAGGTGAGCGAAAAGGCAAATGCCGGCGCACCGATAAACCGCCCTTCGAGGGCCGCGGCCACGGTGCCGGAATACAGCACGTCGTCACCGAGATTGGCGCCCAGGTTGATGCCCGACACCACCATGTCCGGCAGCTCGGGCAACAGGCCGTTAAGGCCCAGGTGCACGCAGTCGGTCGGGGTACCGTTAACGCTGATAAAACCGTTACTGAGGGTAGTCGGGTGTAGCGGACGATCGAGGGTCAGCGAGCTGCCGGCACCGCTCTTGTCGGTGTCGGGGGCAATCACCACGCACTCGGCATAATCCGCCAGCGCGCCATGCAGCGCGGCGAGGCCGGGTGCAGTCACCCCATCGTCGTTTGAAATCAGAATGCGCATGAGTTGTCCGTCTGCCCTACCGGCAACAGCTCGACGATTTCACGCACCACAGCGGTGGCGAAGCATCCAGCCGGCAGGACGAATTCCAGTTGCAGAATGTCAGGCTCGGGATAATGCCACGTCAAACCGCCAATGGGGAGGCGCAGGATACGCCGTTCGTGAGCCATGCCCGCTGCGACTAGCCAGTCGCGCAATGCCGGCTCTTTTTCGGCGACGGATTGCTCAATTTCATGGGCCCTACCTGCAGCCGGCGAAGGGCCTTCGCCCCACAACGGACCGGTGGGGTGCAGGTCGAGAATCGCCAGACGCGGGTCACTGCATTCAGCCTCGCCCGCCGGGAAAAAGCTGCGGCTGTCGGTAAACGCCAACAGGTCGCCCACCTGAGCCCGCTGCCAACTGCCATCGGCAACGCGAGCGGCCAGCACCTGGTTGAATAAATAGCTGCGTGCCGCCGACAGCAGACGCGAGCGCACATTGCGCGCGTCTGGCATTTCCTTGCGGCTGGCGAAATCGCGCGCCTGCACCACATTGCCGCCCTGGTAAGCGAAACGCTGGGTGCCGAAATAGTTGGGCACGCCATGGGCTTTGAGCTGTTCCAGGCGGGCGTCGATGGCCACGGCCTCGCCCTGCAACTGCGTCAGGCGCAGCGTAAAACCGTTGGCCGAGTGCGCGCCGCGTTGCAGCTTGCGCTTGTGCCGGGCGGTTTTGACGATGATCAGGCTGTCGCTCTGGGCGGCGGAAAAATCCGGATCAGCCTTGCCTGGCAGGTGCAGGCTGAACCACTGGCGGGTGAGCGCCTGACGGTCCTTGAGGCCGGCATAGCTGATCATCTTCAGCGGCACACCGGCGGCCTTGGCCAAACGGCGAGCGGCGTCTTCGGTATTCAGGCCGCGTTTTTCCACCCACAACCACAGGTGCTCGCCTTCGCCGGCCAGGGGAATGTCCAGCACTTCATCCACCTGAAAATCTTCGGCGGTCGCTTTCAATACCGCGCGCCCAGCCGCCTCGCCAAACGCCAGCGGGCCCAGCAATTCAAATTCGTTCATTGCGCTACCAATAGAGCGACCGCGTGTACGGCAATGCCTTCTTCGCGACCGGTGAAACCGAGTTTTTCTTCGGTAGTGGCTTTTACGTTGACCTGATCCAGCGCGACCTCAAGGTCGGCGGCAATTGCCGCGCGCATGGTTTCGATATGCGGCGCCATCTTCGGCGCCTGCGCGACGATGGTGGCGTCGACATTGCCGACCTTCCAGCCCTTGGCCTTGATCAGCCCGACGACATGACGCAGCAGCACGCGGCTGTCGGCGCCTTTGAAGTGTGGATCAGTGTCGGGGAAGTGCTTGCCGATATCGCCCAACGCCGCCGCGCCGAGCAAGGCATCGCTCAAGGCATGCAGCAGCACGTCGCCATCGGAATGGGCGAGCAGGCCGAACTTGTGGGGAATCTGCACGCCACCGAGGGTAATAAAGGTGCCGTCGCAAAAACGATGAACATCGTAGCCGTGGCCGATACGCATAAGCCGGGTCCTGGGAAAAGCCGGGAGTTTAACTGAAGGACCCCGTTAGTGCCGCTGACAGTTTGTGCGCTTGTAGATACCGCCTTGCCCATCAGTCGGCGAGACGGTAGAGCAAAGCGTTCCCGCCCTAACCTTGGGTTGGAATCTGCCGTTAACCGCCACCATCCACTGGCCTTGATCCTCACGCTGCTTCAATACTGGCGCCCTGCCCCGTTTGGACTGCCGCCATGACTGTTGCCGTACAAATCGCCTGCCCCGCCCCGCTCACCCAACAGCTGATGGTGAACAGCGCCGGCGTGCAACTGGCCACCTACCGCTGGGGTAATCCGGCCGGGCCGGTGTTGCTGCTGGTGCATGGCTATCCGGACAACCATGAAGTGTGGCTGCCATTGATCAATCAACTGGCCGCCGACTTTCAGATCATCGCCTACGACGTACGCGGTGCCGGGGCCTCCGACCGGCCCAAGCACCGTCACGACTATCGCTTGCCGCTGCTCGCCGATGACCTGGAAGCGGTGATTCTGGCCCACAGCCCCGACCGCCCGGTGCACCTGATTGCCCACGACTGGGGTTCGATTCAAAGCTGGGAGGGAGTGACCGAACCGCGCCTGCAAAAACGCCTGGCGTCCTACACCAGTATTTCCGGGCCGTGCCTGGACCATGTCGGTTACTGGATGGGTGAGCGCGGCAAAACCCCGACGTTCGCTGCACTGCGCCAACTTGTCGGGCAATTGCTCAGCTCGTGGTACATCGCGTTTTTTCACCTACCGTGGATTCCCGAACTGGCCTGGCGCCATGGAATGGCCAAGCTCTGGCCGCGCTTTTTGCGCCAGGTGGAAGGTATCCGCCCGGTGCGAATCAGCAGTACGCAAAGTGAGGATGGCCAACACGGGGTAAAGCTCTATCGCGCCAATTTTATTCGTAGCCTGTTTACGCCGCGTCAGCGCTTCACCCAGGTGCCGGTGCAATTGGTGGTGCTGACCCGCGACCGTTTTGTACGGCCGCAGCTGTTCGACAACTTGCAGCACTGGGCGCCAAACCTCACGCGCCGGGAAGTGGCGGTCGGGCATTGGCAGTTGTTGGCCGAGCCGACTCAGTTGGCGGCGTGGGTACGCGAGTTTGTGGCGCGCACCGCTCGGTAGGGTGTGCTGTGCGCACCATCGCCCACGCCGAGGCATCGCTTGGTGCGCGGAGCACACCCCTACGGGGCCGGAGTTGTTTCCACGGTTTCGTCATCGTCAAAATGCGGCAAGCCGGCGGCGCGCTCGAGTAGTTCGCTGGGCAAACTCTTGCTCGCCCGTGCGCCCAATAGTTTGAGGTTTTCCACCCGGCTGATGATATTGCCGCGCCCGTCGGCGAGCTTGTTGCGCGCCGCCGCGTAGGCTTTGTCGAGCTGGCCAAGTCGGCTGCCGACTTCATCCAGATCAACAATAAAAGCTACGAACTTGTCGTACAGCGCCCCGGCGCGCTCGGCGATTTCGCGGGCGTTCTGGCTTTGCCGCTCCTGGCGCCAGAGACTGTCGATCACCCGCAAGGTCGCCAGTAACGTCGTCGGGCTGACGATCACGATGTTCTGCTCGAACGCTTCCTGAAACAGCCCCGGATCGGCCTGCAAAGCGGCAGCGAAAGCGGCTTCAATCGGCACGAATAACAGCACGAAATCCAGACTGTGCAGCCCTTCCAGGCGCTGGTAGTCCTTCAGCGATAAACCCTTGAGATGGCTGCGCAGCGAAACCACGTGCTGTTTGAGGGCTTGCTGGCGAGTTACGTCATTCTCGGCCACCACGTATTGCTGGTAGGCAGTCAGGCTCACCTTGGCGTCCACCACCACCTGGCGCTCGCCGGGCAGCTGAATCAATACGTCCGGTTGAAAGCGCGCGCCGTCCTGGCCTTTGAGGCTGACCTGGGTCTGGTACTCGCGGCCTTTCTCTAAGCCTGCATGTTCCAGCACTCGCTCCAGCACCAGTTCTCCCCAGTTGCCCTGGGTTTTCTGCCCTTGCAGGGCGCGGGTCAGGTTGGTGGCCTCGTCGCCCAGGCGCTGGTTGAGCTGCTGCAAACGCTCCAGCTCTTTGCTCAGGGAAAAGCGCTCGCGGGCTTCTTGTTGATAACTCTCTTCCACGCGCTTTTCGAACGACTGAATGCGCTCTTTCAGCGGGTCGAGCAACTGGCCCAGCCGCTGCTGGCTGGTCTCGGCGAAACGTTGTTCGCGCTCATCGAAAATCTTCCCGGCCAGCTCGGCAAACTGCGCGCGCAGCTCATCTCGCGAGCCTTGCAGGTCGGTGAGGCGTTGCTGGTGACTGTCTTGCTGCTCGCGCAATTCCGCGCTGAGGCTGGCGCGCTCGACGCTGAGCTGACGCAGTTCGGCTTCTTTGCTTTCGCGCTCGCTGCGCCATTCCTGAGCAGCTTCCCGGGCGCGGCTGCGTTCGCTTTGCAGCAGGTCGGTTTCGCGGCGTAGGGCGGCCAGTTCGGCCTGCTGCTCGGCTTTGGTTTCGATCAATTCGGCGATGTCGGTGCGGTAGCCGTCGAGCTGTGCGGCCAGGCCGTCCTGGGCCAGTTGCGCGGTGCCCAGGCGCTCATCGAGCAAGGCATTGTGCGCCAAGGCCTGCGCCACACGCCGCTGCTGTTGCCAGAGCAGCGCCAGCAACGGCACGGCCATGGCCGCCAGACCGATTAACAAGGAAGGAACATCAATAGGCATGAAAGGCTCCGCGCAAGAATGCCGGGCAGTATAACCAGCCTAGGCTGCGCGGTTTACAGCGGCGCGGGCAATGCCTGCAAACGTTGGCTGGCTTCGTCGCAGCCTTGGGCGGTAGCGAGTTCCAGCCAGTGTTTGGCTTGCGCAAGGTCGTAGTGGCGAGGCTGGCTGTAAAGGCGGCCCAGCTCGAGTTGCGCGCGGCGGTCATGGGCGCGGCCGGCCTGGCGCAGCAGTTCAAAACCGATGCGCCGGTCGCGGGTGTTACCACAGTCGCGGCAGAGCAATTCGCCCAGACGGGTTTGCGCCACAACTACGCCCTGGCGAGCAGGTTGTTTGAGCAAGCGGCCGGCGAATTGTTTGGTACTGACCTTCTGGCCAAAGCGGGGGCTATCCAATAGCCACAGCGCAACGCGTAACGGAAAGCGCGTCGTCTGTGTAACGGCAGGGATGGAATTGCGCGGCATAAAGAAGGGCAATGGCGACAGAGGGCGGCCACTTTACTCCAATTTTTTCGTGGGTAAAGCCTTGAAAAAATCCACCACCCGCGAGCTAGAGCAAGCGCTTGGGACAATCCACAGAACCTGTGGATAACTCAGTGGGTAACTTGGGAGCAAGCCTCGCCAAGGCCGATGGTGCGGGGCTCAAAGTCGAATTGATGATTTTTTCACCAACTCAAAAAGTCTATATTTTTCATTGACTTAATCGGCAAAGAAAAAACCTGGAAGCGCCTTATAGGATTTTCCGCCGTCGCCATAGGGCCGCTTCCCAATTGTGCACAAGTTTTGACGGTCGCTTGGCTGACGCCCTTTTTGAGGGCGGCCGTAGGTGCATTCTGAGGCCAGTTTTGCCCGGTAATTGCTGGAACCCTTGGAACTACTGAGGCGGCGCTTGGTCGCGCGTAAGCGAACCGACACAATTTCATCACGCCTTTCTGTTACGCGACCTCGCGGCCAGCCCAGCAAAGTCGTTTTTCGTGTCTTCAGGTTGTCACGCAGGTATGCGCTAAAGCTGTGCAGCTCGATCAAAAGGCCACTACGGCGGCGAGTTGTGAAGTGGCCGATCGCTACCTATAGTCCTGTGCTTTCCCGCCCCCGAGTGCTCGCCGCCCACCATGATCAGCCACCTTCTTGAACCCATTGCGCGCCTGCCGCTGTTTACTGCCCCTACCCCGCTGGAACCGCTGCCGCGTTTATCGGCTGCGCTGGGGCGCGACGTGTATATCAAGCGCGATGACACCACTCAGTTCGCCCTGGGCGGTAACAAGGTGCGCAAACTTGAGTACCTGCTGGCCGATGCACAACGCCTCGGCGCCGATACGCTGGTGACGGCCGGGGCCATTCAATCCAACCATGTGCGCCAGACCGCCGCCGTTGCCACGCGCCTGGGTCTGGGTTGTGTGGCCTTGCTGGAAAACCCGATTGGCACCGCAGACCGCAATTACCTCGGCAACGGCAATCGCTTGCTGCTGGATTTGTTTGGCGCCGAGGTCGAGTTGGTCGCGAACCTCGACAACGCCGATCAGCTTCTGCAGGAAGCGGCAGAACGCCTTCGTGCACAAGGCAAGCAGCCCTACGTGGTGCCAATTGGCGGCTCCAACGCCTTGGGTGCGTTGGGCTACCTGCGAGCCGGGCTGGAATTGGCGGATCAGATAGAAGCCAGCGGCGTGCAGTTTGCCGCCGTGGTGTTGGCCTCCGGCAGCGCCGGCACCCACAGCGGACTGGCGCTGGCCTTGGCGGAACGCTTGCCGCAGTTGCCGGTGATTGGGGTGACCGTGTCGCGCCCCGTCGTCACCCAATTGCCGAAGGTGCAGGGCCTGGCCGAACGCACCGCCGATTTGCTCGGCATGCCGTTGCCCGCAGCGTTCAAGGTAGAACTGTGGGACGACTATTTCGGCCCGCGTTATGGCGAGCCCAATGCCGGCACCCTCGCAGCGATCAAGCTGCTGGCCAGCCACGAAGGCATTCTGTTGGACCCGGTGTACACCGGCAAAGCGTTCGCCGGCTTGCTCGACGGCATTGCCACGCAGCGCTTCGCCAATGAGGGGCCGCTGCTGTTTTTACACACGGGTGGCTCGCCAGCGTTGTTTGCTTATCAGCCGGCCCAAGACTGAAATACATATTCAATAAAGTTAGCGATATCTAATTTTTTATTATTTTATTGCATATTATTTTTCGCTCTATAGTTATCCCCACTTACTGCCACTCACGGTTTAAAGGGATTCGCCATGACCATTTCCGCACTGCGCCGTACCTTCATTCTTGGCAGCCTGAGCCTGGTGCTCGGCGCCAGCTTTATCGGCAGCAGCCAAGCCGCTGACGACTTGCTGCAAACCATCCAGAAAAAGGGCTCGATCCAGATCGGCCTGGAAGGCACGTATCCACCGTTCAACTTCCAGGACGAGAGCG
This sequence comes from Pseudomonas sp. CC11G, assembly GCF_056174845.1. NCBI lineage: Bacteria > Pseudomonadati > Pseudomonadota > Gammaproteobacteria > Pseudomonadales > Pseudomonadaceae > Pseudomonas > Pseudomonas sp. CC11G. The sequence goes on along the minus strand of NZ_JBWBZC010000012.1, from coordinate 9,439 downwards.
GCAAGCTCACCGGCTTTGAAGTGGAGTTCGCTGAAGCGGTCGCCAAGGAGCTGGGCGTTAAAGCCGAGTTCCAGCCAACCAAGTGGGACGGCATTCTTGCGGCGCTGGAATCCAAGCGTCTGGATATCGTGGTCAACCAGGTAACCATCTCCGAAGAGCGCAAGAAGAAGTACGACTTTTCCAGCCCCTATACCGTCTCTGGCATTCAGGTGCTGACGCGCAAAGGTCAGGAAGACAAGTTCACCAAACCCACCGACCTCAACGGCAAGAAAGTTGGCGTAGTGCTGGGCACCAACTACGAGCAGTGGCTGAAAGAGAACGTGCCGGGTGCTGATATCCGTACCTATGACGACGATGCCAGCCGCAACCAGGACGTGCGCGTAGGCCGCCTTGACGCCATCCTCGGCGATCGCCTGGCAGCGTTCGAGCTGATCGAAAAAACCGGCGACACCCTGGCCGTGGCCGGCAAGCCATTCGCCCCGCAGGAGGCCGGCATCGCCCTGCGTAAAGGCAACCCGCAACTGCTCGCCGCCATCGACAAAGCCATCGCCAAATTGCGCGCCGACGGCACTCTGGAAAAACTGTCGGTGAAGTGGTTCAAGGCTGACGTGACTAAATGATTGAAGCCAACTAATGGAAGCCAGCCTACAGCTCGCCTTGAACTCGGCGCCCTTCCTGCTCAAGGGCGCGCTTTACACCATCGTATTAAGCCTGGGAGGCATGTTCTTCGGCCTGCTGCTGGGCTTTGCCTTGGCGTTGATGCGCCTCTCGGCGTTGCGGGTGCTGAGTTGGACGTCGCGGATCTACGTGTCGTTCTTTCGCGGCACGCCGCTGCTGGTACAGCTCTTCATGATTTATTACGGCCTGCCGCAGCTGGGCATTCAGCTCGATCCGCTGCCGGCGGCGCTGGTGGGTTTCTCGCTGAATATGGCGGCGTACGTGTGCGAGATTCTGCGCGCGGCCATCGGCTCTATCGACAGAGGTCAGTGGGAGGCAGCGGCCAGTATCGGCATGACCCGCGCGCAGACGCTGCGTCGGGCCATTCTGCCGCAGGCCGCGCGCACGGCCTTGCCGCCCCTGGGCAACAGTTTTATCTCACTGGTTAAAGACACCGCCCTGGCTGCCACCATTCAGGTGCCGGAGTTGTTCCGTCAGGCGCAGCTGATTACCGCGCGCACCTTCGAGATCTTCACCATGTACCTGGCCGCCGCACTGATTTACTGGGTGCTTGCCAGCGCACTGGCGCTGCTGCAAAACCACCTGGAAGCGCGGGTGAACCGCCACAACCAAGAGCCGTGAAAAACCCATGATCGAAGTGCGCGGACTGACCAAGGTTTTCAACGGGCAAACGGTGCTCAAGGGCATCGATCTGGATGTTGCAGCAGGGGAAGTGGTGGCCATTATCGGCCCTAGCGGCTCGGGGAAAACCACGTTGCTGCGCTGCCTGAATCTTCTCGAAGAACCGAGCGCCGGCAGCATTCGTGTCGGCGACATGGTGATCGATGCGAGCAAGCCGCTGGCCAAACAGAAAGAGCTGATTCGCAGCCTGCGCCAACGCGTGGGTTTCGTGTTTCAGAACTTCAATCTGTTCCCCCATCGCACGGCGCTGGAGAACATTATCGAAGGGCCCATCGTGGTCAAAAAGGAGTCCCGTGCAAGCGCCATCGAGCGGGCTCGTGCGCTGTTGGCGAAGGTGGGATTGGCCGGCAAGGAGGACGCGTATCCACGGCGACTGTCCGGCGGCCAGCAGCAACGCGTGGCCATCGCGCGCGCCCTGGCCATGCAGCCGGACGTGATTCTGTTTGATGAGCCCACCTCGGCGCTGGACCCGGAATTGGTCGGCGAAGTACTGGCGACCATTCGCAGCCTGGCCGAAGAAAACCGCACCATGCTGATCGTCACCCACGAGATGAGTTTCGCCCGCGACGTGGCCAATCGAGTGATATTTATCGACCAGGGTGTGATCGTCGAACAGGGCGAAGCCAAGGCGTTATTCGCTCATCCACAAGAGCTGCGCACGCAGCAATTTTTAAGCAAATTCACCGAGCAGAATGCGCCGCTACAGCCCGCAAATTGACGCCTGAAAAAAGGTGGTTTGAGGCCGTTGCGAAGGGCTCGCACTCCTCGAATAAACCTTGTATGGTGTCGCCACTGTGCTGCTTGTGTCACCGTGAATCGCAATGGAAGCTCGCTCTTGCCACACGACTCCTTTTACTCTTTGCACTCAGTCCCGACCTGGTCTCACGACCTCAGTTAACTTTGTTCAAGGAGCTACACCATGTCCAATCGCCAAGCTGGTACCGTTAAGTGGTTCAACGATGAAAAAGGCTACGGCTTCATCACTCCACAATCGGGCGGCGACGATCTTTTCGTACACTTCAAAGCTATCCAATCGGATGGTTTCAAAAGCCTGAAAGAAGGTCAGTCGGTTACTTTCGTAGCTGCCAAAGGCCAGAAAGGCATGCAAGCTGAAGAAGTTCAGGTTGCCTAATTCAGCCCCTCGCTGAATGTAAAAAGCCTCACTTCGGTGGGGCTTTTTTATGGGCGCAGGTTTAGCCCGGTCACGGACGCAATACAACCACTGGTCAGACTGGCTAGTCACAGGGCGTTTTTTCCCGTAGGGTGCCGCCCGGTTAGTACCACGTCTGAAAATCAATTTAAGCCCTCCTCTCCAGCCTCTCGCTCAACCGAGCCCAGCTGATGTGAAGTGCCTGATGCCAAGTGATCGCTCTATAGCACGCCTGGCTGGCCTCCAGATAAAGCACCACCGCCCTCTGTAAAGACCGCCGTGTTGCCTCCAACTCTGCAACGGCCAATCCGTTGATTGATCAGGTTCACCACTGGAACCGCACATAAAAGTGTTCCGTGGGGCCTGCCCTCCGAAGTACCTACCTGCACGCCTGAGTCACGCTAATTGGCGGAACTTAATCGTGCGGTCCTGCTCCGATTAGAGTCATTTGCGCTCGCCCATTTGGCGGCCAATATCGGAGTTTTTTTGTTAGCGGCAAGAACGCCGCACGTGTGTAGGAACATCTAATAATGATGAATACCCAACCCCAAGTTCAGGATGCCATCAGCACCCTGCGTAATGCCTTCGCCCCGCTGGCCTGCCATATCCAGGCCGTGCGCAATGGCTGCTTCAGCTTCACCATCGTCAATGATCGCGGCGTTGCCCGGCATTGCGAACGTCTCTATCCCGAGCAATACGCCAATGGCTCGTTGCAACAGGTGATCGACCGTACGCGTCAGACCTTGGCCACCAAAGGCCTGGCGGCCTGAACCTCCGGCAAGCGGGGCGGTCAGAGCTAACTCACCCGCGACGGAGCGCTGATATGCGTCATGTTAATTTCGACCTGCTCGAAAAAGCCTTTCACCCGCTGCGCCCTTCCCTGGGCCAGCGGCGCCCCGATGGCAGCGTGGTGCTCACCCTCGCTGACAGCAACGATGAAATGGCCTACAGCCGCGTCATCAGTTCGGACGAAGTGGTCAGTGCCGAAGTGTTCGGCCAGGTGGTAGAAGGTGTACGTCGCGAGCTTTGCGTACGCGCCGGCTCGCTCTCTTCGGAGATCAGAAAACAGTTGGTGGATAACGCCGGTGTGATGAGTTACATCCCCGCCTGATTGCCCACACGGGCGAAAAAAAACCGGAGTCTGTTAGCCACAGATTCCGGTTTTTTTATGGGCGCATCGAGGCGGTTACTTACAGGTAACCACCAGACTGCGGCCTGCATAGTCACCCGGTTCCATGCCCAACACGCGGTCATCCGGGGCAGCATCGGCACGGCCCTTCTTACCCACCACGTCGTACCCGCTCGGGCAGCTCTGCGCGGCCTTTTCATAGCAGTGTTGCCACTTCAGCGCCTGCCCGGAGCAATCAATGCTCAGGGCCTCGTCGCCGTCCTTGGTGATGGTTTCGTTAACCGTCGCGCACCCCCCCAGGGCCAACAGCAGCACTGCTGCCACACCACTTGCTGCGATCCACCTTGCCATAGTCATACCTTACGCGCGCTCAGTCAGCTTCGGCCAAACCGTTGGCCCGTTCTTTTGGCAGTGAAATCTAGCGGCAGAGCACAATCATATTGCGGCTGGAGAAACCATCCGGGTTAAGACCGAAAGGGTAATTCTCGTCGTAATCACCCTCGCCTACACCCGACTTCGCCAGCACTTTATACCCGGCACTGCCGCAGTTTTTGGCGGCCTCGCTCAGGCAGTCATCCCACGACGAACTCAATCCCGAACAACTAATGTGCAAGCCTGCTTTCTTGCCGTACTTTTTGTGCACCGTAGGGACGATGAACAACCGGCAATCGCCAGTGCGGTCAGCAGTATCAAAAGACGCTTCATACAGTGTCCTTATGCGGCGCCTGTGTCAGTTTCTGGATGCAACTACGGTTCTGCTCCGGGCTGCACCTCTGATTGGGTACATGCCTCAATTGCCATCCTTAGCACCGCTCCCGCCACCCCTGCCGGCCCTTTGTCAGGTCCGTGAAAAGGCTGGTGAGAAGAATTCCACGCGCAGTATCTGCGAAAGCAGGTAACCGACACAACGCATTGCTCACTGTATAAATATTGATACGCGAAGTAACCCACCGCACCAGCAAATACGCGTCTTACAGAGAAGCAGGCGCTTACTCAGGCACCCGTGGCAACGCACGCTTGTGCGCGGTTTTTGCAAACGCTCGCTCGATAATCTCGATCGCCGCTGGCGGTACGGCATTGCCTAACAAGTAGTTGTCGATTTCTTCGTACGTGCAGCCATAGGAGTCTTCATCGAGCTTTCCAGGCACCAATTCTTCGAGGTCGGCAGTCGGCGCTTTGTACACCAGGTTCTGCGGGGCACCGAGAGCCGTGGCGAGCATGCGCACCTGGCTTTTGCACAGACCGGTCAACGGCGCGAGATCGCACGCGCCGTCGCCAAACTTGGTGAAAAAACCCATCAATGCTTCGGCAGCGTGATCAGTACCGACCACCAGGCCATTGGTGAAGTTGGCAATCGCATATTGCGCCACCATGCGCGAGCGGGCTTTGACGTTGCCTTTGGTGAAGTCGAGCAAACCCTCGCTCGGTTGCAGCCCTTCGATGGAGACATTGGCCATCAAGCCCTCAACACAATCGGCAATGTTCACCGTGGTGGTCTGATCGGCCTGAATAAAATCAAGCGACGCCTGCGCGTCCGACTCGTCGGCCTGGGTTTTGTAGGGCAAACGCACGGCAATAAATTGTGCTTGCTGCCCTTCGGCACGCAGCTGTTCGACGGCCAGTTGGCAGAGTCGGCCCGCGGTCAGCGAGTCGACACCACCACTGATGCCCAGCACCAGCGACTTGCAGCCCGAGCTGCTCAGTACGTCTTTGATAAAGGCGATACGCCGAACAATTTCGGCTGGCTCGCCGCCTTTCACCAACTGCCGATCAACCCCCAGCTCGCGTGCAATCGCATCTTGCTTTGGCGTGCTCATTTCAAACTCCTGATTGCTGATTAGTGTCGCGCACGCCAAATACGTTGGAGGCGTACTGCAGGAACGACGCGTCTTCACAGACATTCTTGATCGGGTCATCGGAGAACTTCACCACCGGCTCACCATGCACCCGCACCAGTTTCATCACGATGCTGAGCGGCTCCACGCCATCCACATCACAGGCAAGGCTGGTGCCCATGCCAAAACCAAACTTCGCCCGACCGCGCACGTGACGCAGAATCGGCAAACACTTCTCGAAATTCAGCGCATCGGAAAACATCAATTCCTTGGTCATTGTGTCGATGCCCAACTGCGCATAACGGGCCAGCACCTTATCCGCCCAGACAATCGGATTACCAGAGTCCTGGCGCAGGCCGTCATACAGCTTGGCAAAATACAGGTCGAAATCCTTGAGGAAGAAATCGGTGCTGATGCAGTCGGTGAGCGCTATGCCCAGCCGGCCACGGTACTCATGCACCCAGTTTTCCAGGGCTACGTTCTGGCTCTCGCGCAACCGGCTGAGCTGCTGGTGCACCATCAACCACTGGTGAGCCATGGTGCCAATCAGCGGCAGGTCGAATTCGTAGGCGATATGGGCGTTGCTGGTGCCGACAAAAACGCCGGGGAAATCGCGCCGCATGATGTCGACCACCTCGCGCTGCGCCTTGAATGACAGACGTCGCCGCGTGGAGAAATCGGAGACGCGGAAGTCGGCCAGCTCTTCCTTGCTGACGTTTTTCTCCAACCACTCGAACTTCTGATACAGCTTGCGGGTGACGTCCTCCAGTTCAACATCCGCGTACTTCTCGCGGTTGCGCAACTCGCTCACCAGCGCCAGTACCGGCTGTTCGAACATGATGCAGTGCAACATCGGCCCGCGAACGCGAATGTTCAGCTGCCCATCTACTTCGTTTACCAGGATGTAGCGCAAGTTAAAGCGGAACAGGCCGAGGAACTGCTCGTAGTCGGCCGTGAGGTATTCGCGAAACCGTTTATTGAAAAGAAAACGCAGTTCGTCATCACGTATCCGCAGACTGGCCAGCTTCTCCAATTCCTCACGAATTACCGGAATCAGGTGCCCGAGGTTTTCATTCGACCGCACAATGAACTGGTACTCCACATCGACGTTCGGGTGCTGGTGCAACACCGCCTGCATCATGGTGAAGGTGTAGTAGTCGGTATCCAGAAGACTCTGAATCACCCCGCCTTCGCGGCTGTATGCACTTTCCATGGTGATGTCCTTATTGCCCTTCCAGAGAGGCTAACTGTTCGCGACTGCTCGCCATCTGTATGCCGGCGGCACGCATTTCGACGACTGCCAAAGTGGCGCCATCTTCGCTAATCGCGCGGCAGGCGGGAAGATAAACAATCACTCCAAACCCGGCGCCAGCAAGCTGCAAGGCGGTGGTCTTGACGCAGAAATCCAGGGCCAGGCCGCCGACGATAATGCGATCAATGCCCTGCGCTCGCAGGTACTCGATCACACCGGTGGACAGCTTGTTGTGCAAGTCGTGGTAGCAAGCGCCGTAGGGGTGTAAATCCGGCTCCACGCCCTTCCAGACGAAATAGTCATAGTCGTAAGGGGTGGGCAGCTCATCCAGCAAGGTGAAGCCAGCGGTGCCCGGCACGCAATGGCTGACCCAGGTGATATCCGCATGCACAAGGCCAGTTGGCTGCAGCATTTGCCCAGGCTCGGCGACCACCCAAGGCGCGGTCGGCGTGTGGGCATCTTTGCTACCAACCCGCAGGCGCGCCAGGCTCGCCATAAAGTTGAGTTCTGCGCCGATCAGATCGCCGCCCGCCACCGGGAGTTCATCCGGGCACAGCGGGGTAAAGCTTTTCTGCGCATCAACATCAAAAGAAGCGGTTTTCTGCAGTGTGCTGTTCATGGCATGCGTCTCCTGTACACGACCCAAAAGGTACATGTCGTGTACTTACAATTCAAGCGCATCGATCAAATTAAATTTATAGGCATGGAGATGGCATCGGATCCTTGAAAAATAAGTACACGACATATACCTTTCAAACAGCTAACCCTTGCGCCAGAAACGATATGCCGACCAGCCGAGAAGAAAAAAGCGCCTACCTGCACACCGTCGACCTGTGTGTATTGCGCTATTGCCGCGACACCCATGCCCTGCAGATTCTGCTGCACAAGCGCGATGCCGAGCCGTTCGCCGGCCATTGGGCATTGCCGGGCATTGTGGTGAATGGCAGCACCGTAGACCTGACGCTGGACGATGCCGTCAAACGCTTGAGAGGGTCTAGCAAGGTCGGCATAGAGCTGGCCTATATCGAGCAGGTCGGTACCGTGGGCGATGCCTTTCGCGATCCGCGTTGCTGGTCGTCGTCCACCTTCTACCTGGCGGTTTCCGACGACAACCCGACGCTGAACAGCCAGCAGGCGTTCTTCGCACTTTCAGACGTTTTCCACGGCCGCCATCAAGCTGCCTTTCGACCATAACCAGCTGGTGGCAGCCACACATGAGCGGCTGGTGTCGAAATCGCTCTACAGCAGCTTGCCGCTGATGTTTCTCGGCAACGAATTCAGCGCACCTGAGGCTGTTGCGATTTCTCTCAGGTGCTCGCACGCCCTGTGCTGAAAACCAGCATGCGCCAACGCTTGATGAAAATGACCGAGGCCGGTTTCTTGCGTGAAACCGGGCGCAAAAAAAAATGGCGATGGCGGCCGACCACAGGCCACGCTGGAAAACCTTCAGCCTTCCAGTCTGTACCTGTTTGACCGCTGCTTTCTTGATTGAGTTGAACGCTGCCAGCGGCAGTATCAAAGGGGCGGCATTAATAGCGGCCCGGAAAAGCAAAAGCCCCCGAAATTTTTAACAATTTCGAGGGCTTCGCTATAAATAATGGCGGGGAAATAGGGATTCGAACCCTAGGTGCTATCGCTAACACAACGGATTTCGAATCCGTCCCGTTCGGCCACTCCGGCATCTCCCCAGCGGCGCGCATGATAACAGCCCATTTCTGTTGGTGAAACCCAAAATTTGAAATTTTTCGCCTGCATTCAGATGCTTGCGCCAATCGGCAGCCGTCTGCGCGCTTAACGCAAAAGAGAGGCCGAAGCCTCTCCTGATTTAACGCCTGGCGCGAATCAAGCCGTCAGCTTGGTCAGCGCTTCGCGGTACTTGTCCGCGGTTTTTTGCGCGACGTCGGCAGGTACTGCCGGTGCCGGTGGCTCTTTGTTCCAGCCGGTGGACTCCAGCCAGTCGCGCACGAACTGCTTGTCGAAGCTCGGCGGGTTCTTGCCTTCCACGTAGCTTTCTACCGCCAGAAACGGCTGGAGTCAGGAGTCAGCACTTCGTCCATCAGGGTCAAGGTGCCGTCTTCGTCCAGGCCGAATTCGAACTTGGTGTCGGCGATGATGATGCCGCGGGTTGCCGCATATTCCACCGCTGCGCTGTACAGAGCGATCGCGGTGTCACGAACCTTGGCGGCCAGTTCTTTGCCGATCACGGCTTCGCACTGCTGTAGGAGATATTTTCGTCGTGATCACCGACGGCCGCTTTGGTCGACGGGGTGAAGATTGGTTGAGCCAGATTGGAGGCTTCTTTCAAACCGGCCGGCAACTGAATGCCGCATACGGTGCCGCTCTTCTGATATTCCTTCCAGCCCGAACCCACGATATAGCCGCGCACGATGCTCCACGGCGATGGGTTGCAGACGCTTGGCGACCACCGCCCGGCCTTCCACCAGCGGCAATTCGGCGGCCGGCACCACATCTTCCACACGGTCACGGTGAAGTGGTTGGGTACCACGTCGGCCAGCTTGTCGAACCAGAAGTTGGAGATGGCAGTGAGGATCTTGCCCTTGTCCGGAATCGGTTCGGCGAGAATCACGTCGAAGGCGGAGAGACGGTCGGTTGCGACCATCAGCATGCGCTTGGCGTCGATCTCGTACAGATCACGAACCTTGCCGGAGTAGATTTTCTTCAAGCTCAAGGTGGAGGGAGTGGTCATGGAAAAT
>NZ_JBWBZC010000011.1:0-187698 GCF_056174845.1 Pseudomonas sp. CC11G | reverse complement strand
TGCGCATGTTGTTCACAACCAGGGTAGCCAGGGCTTCGCCTTCAACGTCTTCAGCCACGATCAGCAGCGGACGGCCAGCTTTGGCAACAGCTTCCAGCACCGGCAACATTTCGCGGATGTTGGAGATCTTTTTGTCGACCACAGGATCAGCGGCTGTCCAGCTCGGCGACCATGGTGTCTGGCTTGTTGATGAAGTACGGGGACAGGTAGCCACGGTCGAACTGCATGCCTTCTACAACCGACAGTTCGTTTTCCAGGCCCGAGCCTTCTTCAACGGTGATTACGCCTTCTTTGCCGACCTTTTCCATTGCCTGGGCAATGATGTCGCCGATGGAGCTATCGGAGTTGGCGGAGATGGTGCCGACCTGAGCGATAGCTTTGGTGTCAGCGCATGGCTTGGACTGAGCTTTGAGCTGAGCAACGATGGCGATGGTCGCCTTGTCGATGCCGCGCTTGAGGTCCATCGGGTTCATGCCGGCAGCGACGGCTTTCAGGCCTTCGTTGACGATCGACTGAGCCAGAACGGTAGCAGTGGTGGTGCCGTCACCGGCGTCATCGTTGGCACGGGAGGCAACGTCTTTAACCAGCTGCGCGCCCATGTTTTCGAAACGGTCTTTCAACTCGATTTCTTTGGCAACGGAAACGCCGTCTTTGGTGATGGTCGGAGCGCCGTAGCTCTTCTCGATGATCACGTTACGGCCTTTCGGGCCGAGGGTCGCTTTTACAGCGTCAGCCAGGACGTTTACGCCAGCCAGCATTTTTTTACGGGCGGAGTCGCCGAATTTAACTTCTTTTGCAGCCATGATCGTTATTCCTCAAATTCGTTTCGGTAGCGCGGAATTCGTTGAGCGGAAATCAGCCTTCAACAACGGCCAGGATTTCGTTCTCGCTCATGACCAGCAGGTCTTCGCCATCAACCTTGATGGTGTTGCTACCCGAGTACGGGCCGAACACCACTTTGTCGCCGACTTTAACGGCCAGTGGACGCACTTCGCCGTTGTCCAGCACGCGGCCGGCGCCTACAGCGAGGATTTCGCCACGGTTCGGCTTTTCAGCGGCCGAGCCTGGCAGAACGATGCCACCAGCGGTTTTGGTTTCTTCTTCACTGCGACGGATGACGACGCGGTCATGCAGAGGACGAAGCTTCATTGTCGATCTCTCCCAAGTAAGGTGTTTAAAGCCGCCGGCTTATCTGCCGACTGGTTGATTGCTATCCGGCGTGGCCGGTCGCGCGCCGCAGGGCGGCAACGCGGAAGACTGACTGTGGCAAACCACAGAGACCTTGCGGTGACCACTACATAGGGGCTGGGAATTGGATTACAAGGGCGGGGGCTGAAAATTTTTTACTGCACCAAGGACGCCGATGAACGCTCAAGCAGAGCGCTCATCAGCCCTGTGGGCTTATTGCGGGTCGCGGTGTTCGAACTCGCCTTCGATCACATTCGGCCGCGTTTGCCCGGAGCGGGCGGCCAGGTCGTCGGCAAAGGCGCGCTGGCGCAAGGCCTGCTCGGCGGCACGATTACGCAGCTTGCCTACGATTAACCGACGGGTGAACGGCAGCAGGCACAGCAGGCCGAAGATGTCGCTGATAAAGCCGGGCAGCAGCAACAGGCCACCACCGACGGCAATCAACAGCCCCTCTATTACTTCCTGCTCCGGCAACTCGCCGCGCGCCAGGCGCTCGCGGGCGCGAAACGCCGTCGCCACACCGGCCACCCGCAGCAACACGGCGCCGAGCACGCCACTGCCGATGATGAGCAGCAGAGTCGGCAGCACGCCGATGACACTGCCCACTTTGATCAACACCGCCAGTTCAATGATCGGGAACAACAGAAACAAAAACAGAAAAGCACGCATCTATCGGTTTCCTCGGTGCGGAATGCACGTCCATTGAATTCTAGGTGGCGTTGAAACTTCGTGAATTCAAGCAGGCACTTCCCCAGTGGCCGGCCAAGTTTGCGCCCGCGCCAGCGCTACCAAGGCCTGGCGCACTTCCAGCGCTGTGTTACAGGATGTTGGAAACGCCAGCCAATGCAAGCCAACGCCGATACGCAGGTGGAAACCTTCGCTATCGATACCGGCCAATTGCGCCGGCGCGTGGGTCGGCAAGCCGGCCAGCTCGACGTAATGGGCAATGGCATTGGCGTGGTCGCTGTTCATATGTTCGACCATGCTCAGCTCGGTTTCGCCGAAAAACGGGTTGGCCAGGCAGACCTGGTCGACCCAGTGAATGGCACCAAACCCGCCGATATAGCGCGAGCGCACCGGCTCCAACACCCAGAAATCAAAGTCGTGTGCCTGGTGATAGCCCTCAGACTCGGGGAAGAAGCGGTAGTAGCGCTCGGCCGAGGCCGCGATTGCCGCCTCGTCGGTGATCTTGCGTGCCTGCGCCAGCACCGTCAGGCGACCAACGGCCTGCACGTCTTCAGCACCGCGCTCGCCCACCAGCAGCGAGCATTTGGGCTCCACTTGCAGGTTGTGGGTGTGCTGGGCAATGCGGCTGATCAGAATCAACGGGTTGCCGTTGGCGTCCAGGCAGTACGGCACCACGGAGCCAAACGGGTAGCCGGGCATGGACTTGGACAATGTGGAGAGCGCCCCACGGTATTCCTTGAGTAGCAATTCTCGGGCATGCTTGCCGACTTTCACGCTCACCTTATGACTCCTTGTTGAGAATTCGTCTCGAAGACGGACAGGTGCCCAGCTTAACGGTTGCGCGCGCCAACGGGGTAACAACGTATCCGGTGGGGCGAGCTGTGCTTTCCGACGCAGCCCTTACGCCCGGCCAACCTTTTTGGGGAAGTGGTTATGGAACTGAAAGACAAAGTCATCGTTATCACCGGCGGCGGCCAAGGCCTCGGCCGTGCCATGGGCGAATACCTGGCGGCACGCGGCGCCAAGCTGGCGCTGGTGGATCTCAACCAGGAACGTCTGGATGAAACTGTAGCCGCCTGCAAAGCTGCCGGTGGCGACGCCCGCGCGTATCTGTGCAACGTGGCCAACGAAGAGCAAGTGACTCACACCGTAGCCCAGATCGCCGATGACTTCGGCGCCATCAACGGCCTGGTCAACAACGCCGGCATTCTGCGCGACGGCCTGACCATCAAGGTCAAGGACGGCGAGCTGACGAAGATGAGCCTGGCCCAGTGGCAGTCGGTCATCGACGTGAACCTTACCGGCGTATTCCTGTGCACCCGTGAAGTGGCGGCGAAAATGATCGAGCTGAAAAACCAGGGCGCGATCATCAACATCTCCTCCATCTCCCGCGCCGGCAATATCGGCCAGGCCAACTACTCCGCCGCCAAGGCCGGTGTAGCGGCAGACACCGTGGTGTGGGCCAAAGAGCTGGCGCGTTACGGCATTCGCGTGGCTGGCGTTGCTCCTGGCTTTATCGAGACCGAAATGGTCGCGAGCATGAAGCCAGAAGCCCTGGAAAAAATGACCTCGGGCATTCCGCTGCGTCGTTTGGGCCAGCCGAAAGAGATCGCTCACTCGGTGGCTTACATCCTGGAAAACGACTACTACACCGGTCGGATTCTGGAGCTGGACGGCGGCCTGCGCTTGTAACTAATCGATCGGCTGCGCGTCGGCGGGGCCGCGTTAAAAAAGGGTTTTGAATGCTCATGGGCTACAGCCCACTGCGCTTCAAAACCCTTTTTTGCCTTGCCCCGCTCTAGCTCGCTCGATCTCGATGGGAGAGTTGCAGAGATCGAAAGGTCAAAAGCAAAAGACTCACCCACCTGAACACTCGATCAATTGTGGGAGAGGCTTCAGCCTCGATTCCTGCAAACGAGGTATTCACCAGCCGACGCCGAAGCCGACGCTATACCGGGTTTCGTTGATCTCGCCTTCTTTGGCACCACTCACAATATTCTTCTCGGCCTTCATATTAAGAGAAGCCCAATCGGTGACCTTGTAGCGCAGGCCCGCTTCGGCCTCGACTTCGTACTCGCTGTCGCTATCAATGGGCTTGCCGAGTTCGCCGTTACTGAACAGCTCGAAGGTTTTGCCGACGAGGTAGCGGTTGTAGTCCCACTTGAAGCCCACTGAGTAGAAGTTGTCGCTGCCGCCATCTTTGTATTCGTAGTCGTTCTGGTTGATCAACGTCGCCAGGGAGAATGCGCCCAGCTCGTCGTCCCAGAATTGGTAACCCGGGCCGGTACCGATGGTGCGCTGGCTGGACACATCTTCGATATGGTCGCGCTTGTAGCTCAGGCGGCCTTGCCAGAACCAGTGTTCGTCGAGGAAACGGTCCAGCGCGTATTCGGCGTTCCAGTTGTTGGTGGTGGTCACGTCGTCTTGCGACTCGCGGTTGTAGCCACCTTCAGCGTTGTGCCGCCAGGCGCCGTGGCGAGCGGTGGTTTTGAAGTCGACGTCGTAATCGTCGGTGTCGGTTTCGGCACGTTTGTAGTCCAGGCCGACGTCTACGTTGCCCTTCCACACCAGGTCTTCGAGTATCGGTTTGGGCTTGATGATCTGTTCAATACTGGCCAGCTCGACGGTTTTCGGCGCCTCGCCATTGATCAGCGTGACCTTGCCGTCTTCAGCCGCTTGCAGCGACTTGGCGCGCTCGCCGGTGAATTCATCCTGCTTGACCATCAACTCGCGGTCGCTTTCCAGGGTTTTTACCTGCTTCCAATCCACCGGGATGGTGCCGCCGTAGCTGGTCTCGACGACTAGCTTGCCGCCGTCAAACACCTTGATGGTGCCGGTCAGCCGGTCGCCGTTTTTCAACCAGACGGTGTCGGCCATTGCAGGAGTGGCTGCCAGCGTGAGGGCAGCGCAGGAAAGGGCGTGGGAGAGCTTGTTGGATAGCCGCATGGGGAGATGTACCGCTCCGTAAAGTGAAGGGCGGGCATTATCCAAGATAAAAACCCGCAGACCTAAAAACACTGGAAGGAGTGACCGGCGGTAACTCCTCAAGTTCAACGCAATTACCCAGCAAGGCTTGGGCCAGAGAACGCCGCTGGGCTTTAGCGAACAGTTACCGGGGCCTGGAGACGAGTCGACGGTTGATCGAAAACTTCGCTCGGTTAAGCTGCCTTCTGCCTGCTTGAGCCTCGCCTGGGAAAAACATGCCAGCCAAACACGTCAGTTCGAAGACTACCGCCTCAGCCTCTGTGTCCCATGAAGACGCCGACGCCCGCCGCACGGCGCTGTACGTGACGTTGGCGCAGGTGCCCAGTGGCTGCGTGGTCAGTTACGGGCAACTGGCTGAGTTGGCCGGCTTGGGCCACGCCGCCCGTTGGGTAGGCCGCACCTTGAGCCAGCTCCCCGACGGTAGCACTCTGCCCTGGCATCGCGTGGTCGCTGCCGGGGGGCGCCTGAGTCTGGCCGCCGGTACGGTGTCGGGTGAAGAACAGCGCGCACGGCTACGCGCCGAAGGGGTGCGAATGGTTAACCAGCGAGTGGATATCAAGCGCCATGGCTGGCGCCCAATGGAGCACAGCGGTTAGAGTGCGCGCTGTTTTTTGCGATCCAGTCGACACGTGCGACTGGGCCTCTCACGTCTTTGTAATTCCAGGCAGATAACCGCCCAATGGCCCGTAAAACCTGGCGTGCCGCGCTCGCCGCCTATGCTTCACCGGCAAGTCTGGCCCTGCTGCTTCTTGGCTTCGCCGCTGGCCTGCCCTACATGCTGGTGTTCTCCACGTTGTCGGTGTGGCTGCGTGAGGCCGGCGTGTCGCGCGAAACCATCGGTTTTGCCAGCCTGATCGGTCTGGCGTACGCGTTTAAATGGATCTGGTCGCCCCTGCTCGACCAATGGCGCCTTCCGCTGCTGGGCCGCCTCGGCCGACGCCGCTCCTGGCTGGTGTTGGCGCAGATCGTGATTGCCATCGGCCTGATCGGCATGGCCCTGTGTGACCCCCGTGAGCACCTGACCTGGCTGATCGCGATTGCCGTTCTGGTCGCTTTTGCCTCCGCCACCCAAGACATCGCCGTCGACGCCTACCGGCTGGAAATCGCCGACGACACCCGTCAGGCCGCCCTCGCCGCCAGCTATATGCTTGGCTACCGCGTGGCCGCCCTGCTCGCAACCGCCGGCGCCCTGTACTTCGCCGAATGGTTTGGCTCCACCAGCGGCGCTTACGAGTTCGGCGCGTGGGCCAGCACCTACCTGTTGTTCGCGGTGATGATGCTGCCGGGCCTGCTCACCTCGTTGTGGATGCGCGAGCCCCACGTCGATATGCCGGTGCAAACCACCACTTCGCGCTTCAAGCTCAAGGACCAGCTCTATTCGGTGCTGATTCTGCTGGTGATGCTGATCTCGCTACCGGCCATGATCACCGGCCTGCTCGACCGCGCCTGGCCACGGGCGGCGCTCTACGCCATCTTCCTCGGCGCTTGCTTGATGCCCGCCGGCCGCCGGCTAATTGCGCCGGTACGCGACTTGTTGAGCCAGCAGCGCAAGCAACTGATCGTCGCTGCACGCGGCAAAGTGATCCCCAACTTCGACTTCGTGCACCAGGCGGTGTCGATGATTGTGTTGATCATCATCCTGGTCACCGCAGCAGCAGCGGCCAAAGCCTTCAGCACTGGTGCCTGGCCGCGCGGCACCATGTATGTGCTCATTGCGCTGGCGTGCTTATCGGCACCTGGGCGTTTGTTGATGGCGCCGGTAGTCACCCCCATCAGCGAATTCGTACAACGCTACCGCTGGCAAGCACTGCTGCTGTTGGGCCTGATTGCGACCTATCGCATGTCGGATACGGTGATGGGCGTGATGGCCAACGTGTTCTACATCGACCAGGGCTTTACCAAGGAACAGATCGCGAGCGTCAGCAAACTGTTCGGGCTGGTAATGACCTTGCTCGGCGCCGGCGCTGGCGGGTTGTTGATCGTGCGCTTCGGCATCATGCCGATTCTGCTGATCGGTGGCGTGCTATCGGCGGCCACCAATTTGCTGTTCATGTTGCTCAGCGACATGGGCGCCAACCTGGACATGCTGATCCTGACCATTTCCGCCGATAACTTCAGCGCAGGCCTGGCCACGTCAGCCTTTGTCGCGTACCTGTCGAGCCTGACCAACCTGAAGTTCTCGGCCACTCAATACGCCCTGCTCAGCTCAATCATGCTGTTGCTGCCGCGCCTGATTGGCGGTTATTCGGGGGTGATGGTGGAGAACGTCGGCTACCACAAGTTCTTCCTGATCACCGCGCTGCTGGGTATTCCGACGCTGATCCTGATTTGCTGGCAATGGCAAAGGATGGCGAGTCAGAAGGCTGTACCGGCGGAAGATGTGCCAGTGGCCGCTGAAGAAAAAGTGCGGACTGAACAGGTCTGAGCACAAAAAGCCGGCATTCGCCGGCTTTTTTACAGCTTCGCCAGCAAGCTGGCTCCTACGACCCCACGTGCCAAGCCTGTAAGAGCGAGCTTGCTCGCGAAGCCTTCGAAGCATCACGCCGGCTGTTCTTGCACCATGCGAATTACCCGCTGCGGGAAGGGAATTGCGATGCCAGCATTCTGCAACCGATCACGAATCTCTTCGTTGAATCTGAACGTCAGGCTCCAGTAGTCCGCAGTCTTCACCCACACCCGCAAACTCATCTTGATCGAGCTATCGCCCAACGAGGCAACTACCACCGCCGGCGCCGGGTCTTTCAATACGCGCTCGTCCTCGGCCATGTCCATCAGCACTTGCTTGGCCGCTTGCAGGTCGGCGTCGTAGTTGATGCCGATATCGAACACGACCTGGCGCGTGGCCTGGCGGTTGTAGTTGGTGATGATGCCGTTGGACAAACCGCCGTTGGGCATGATCACGGTCTTGTTGTCCCCGGTACGCAGCACGGTATGGAAGATCTGAATGTTATCCACCGTGCCGGTCACGCCTTGCGCTTCAATCACGTCGCCAATGCGGAACGGGCGAAACAACAGAATCAGCACACCGCCAGCAAAGTTGGCCAGGCTGCCCTGCAGGGCCAGGCCGATGGCCAAACCTGCCGCACCGATGGCGGCGATAAAGGAAGTGGTTTCAACGCCGATCATTGAAGCGGCGCTAATCACCAGCAGCACTTTCAGAATGATATTGGCCAGCGTGCCGATAAACCCTTGCAGGGCGGGGTCGCCCAGGCGTTTGCCGATAAGGGCACTGAGGTTGTTGGTGAGCCGGTTGATCAGCCACCAGCCAATCGCCAACACCACCAAGGCCAGCAGCACACGGCCGCTGTAGGCCATGATGACCGGTAACCACGCCTGTGAGGCGTCCACCAGGTGGTCCACTTGTGCATTGAAATCCATAACCCACTCCCCCGCTGCCTGACCGCCCGTACGCCGGTCATGAAAAACAGCTGTGATGTAGGTTGCGACGTCTCGTAGATGGGATGGTTCCCATCAGTTACCCGTCTACGCCCGCGTAAACACGGTTTTTTAAAACGTAGCGAGCGAAGGATAGGCAAGGCGGAAACAGGTGAAAAAAGCGGAGTTGGCTGTAGCCAATGAGCATTTTTTAACCTGTTTCCAACGCCGCCTAGCCGAGCGCAGTAGTTTTAATCGCGGAAATTGTTGAACTGGAGAGGCATGCCGAACTCTTTAGCACGCAGGGCGGCGATGGCTTCTTGCAGGTCATCACGCTTCTTGCCGGTAACCCGTACCTGCTCGCCCTGGATGGCGGCCTGGACCTTGAGTTTGGCGTCTTTGATATGGGCCACGATTTTCTTGGCCAGCTCTTTATCAATACCTTCGCGCAGAACTGCTTCCTGCTTCACACTCTTGCCCGATGGATAAGCATCTTTCAGCTCAAGACACTGCACATCGATCTTGCGCTTGACTAGGCTGAGTCTGAGAATCTCCACCATCTGCTCAAGCTGGAACTCGGCGTCAGCGGTGATGTTGATGGTCAGTTCCTTGAATTCGAAAGTGCCTTTGCCACGCAGGTCATAGCGACGTTCCAGCTCTTTAACGGCGTTGTCGACAGCATTGGTCACTTCGTGTTTGTCCAGTTCGGACACCACGTCGAACGAGGGCATGGGAATTCTCCAGATAGACGGCGCGATTAGTCCTACAGACAGTGCACGCCAAAGCTTGACGGTTAAAATGCCGGATCATTATATATCTGCCGATACACACACCGCCCAGCCAACTGCCGGCGCCTTAATTATTTCTCTCGAGTCTGCCAATGCCCAACCCCCATCTCAGCATCCTGGTGGTGGACGACGCCAAGTTCTCCAGTGCCATGATCGGCCGTGCCTTGAGCCAAGCCGGTTACCTCGACGTGCGCTTCGCCAGCAGCGCGCTGGAGGCCTTGACGCTGTTGGAACAACGCCCCGCCAGCGTACTGCTGGCCGATTGGCTGATGCCGGAAATCGACGGCCTTGAGCTGACCGGCCGGGTACGCCAGTTGGACGAAATGGCCGACCACTACACCTACGTGATGCTGCTCACCGGCAAGGAAGGCGAAAACGTGCTGAGCGAGGCGTTCGACCGTGGCGTCGATGACTTTGTCAGCAAGTCGGCCATGAGCGAGCAGTTGGTACCGCGCGTGTACGCCGCCGACCGCCTGTGCAACACCTTGCAGCGCCTGCTGCAAGAAAACCGCATGCTCACCCAGAACATTTCCAGCCTGGAACAGCGCAACCTGGTCGACTCCCTGACCGGCCTCGGCAACCCGCGCTACCTGCATCAGATGCTGCTCGACAGCATCCGCCAGGTGGAATCGCGCGGCGGCGCCGTGTGCTACCTGCTGATCGGCCTGCAAGACGCGCCGAACCTGCGCCAGCAATACGGCGAGGCCTTCTACAACGAGTTGCTGCACGGCGTGGCCCGTCGCCTGCAGCAACTGGTGCGTCCATTGGATGTATTGGCACGTCTGGACGACCACCACTTCGGCCTGCTGACCTTGCTTGAAGACTTGCAAGAGTGCTCGCCGAGCAGCTTCAAACGGCTGCACGAAGGGTTGAACCTCAAGGCCTTCAAGACCAGCGAAGGCTTTATCACCCTCAAGGCCGGCATCAGCCTGGTGGGCATGGACGCCAAGGCGCTGCCTATCCAGCCGCAAGAGCTGATCGATCAGGCCGCCACCCTGCTGCCCGAGGCCTATGGCAGTGGGCGCGTCGCTGCGGTGCGCCTGCCGCTGTACAAGTAAATGCACTGGCATGTGCTGGGCGCCGGCAGCCTGGGCACCCTGTGGGCCGCTCGCCTGGCCCGCGCCGGCGTACCGATTACCCTGCTGCTGCGTAACCGCCAGCGCCTGGCCAGCTACCGCCAGGGTGGCGGCCTGACGCTGGTGGAACAGGGCCAGGCCAGCCTGTATCCGGTGCCAGCGCAAAGCGTCGACGACACCAGTCCTATCCGCCTGCTATTGCTCGCCTGCAAGGCCTACGACGCCGAAGCCGCTGCCGCCAGCGTCGCGCACCGGCTTACCGCCGATGCGAGCGTCGTACTGCTACAAAATGGCCTCGGCAGCCAGGACGCGGTCGCCGCGCGCCTGCCACGGGCCCGCTGCATACCGGCCTCCAGCACCGAAGGCGCCTTTCGCGATGGCGACTTCCGCGTGGTATTTGCCGGCCATGGCCATACCTGGCTGGGCGACCCGCAAAACCCGACACCGCCCGAGTGGCTGGACGACCTGCAAAACGCCGGCATTTCCCACGAATGGACGCCCGATATCCTTAGCCGTTTGTGGCGAAAGCTGGCGCTCAATTGCGCAATCAACCCGCTCACCGTGTTGCACGACTGCCGTAATGGCGGCCTGCAGGAGCACCCGGCAGAAGTGGCCACCCTGTGCACGGAATTGAGCGAGCTGCTAAGCGTTTGCGGGCAACCGGCCGCAGCGGAAAACCTGGCGGAGGAAGTGCAGCGGGTGATCAAGGCGACCGCTGCCAACTACTCGTCCATGCATCAGGATGTCGCCCAGCAGCGCCGTACGGAAATCAGTTACCTGATTGGCCACGCGTGCGCGGTGGCGCACCGACATAACTGTGCGGTGCCGCATTTGCAGGTGTTGTTGGAGCGTTTGCAGGGGGAATTAACCGCCAAAGGCCTGCCTAGCTCATAGCGCCAACGCCGCTCGCCGATAGATTCTGGATTCCCGCCTTCGCGGGAATGACGGTGATAGTTGGAAACGTCTGCGTCGTCCCCTCGAAGGCGGGGACCCAGAATGCTGCGGCATGCGCGGTGATGCGTACGGCGGTCTCTACAAAGCGTTGAGCTACCTTGCAGTGGGCGTTACCCTGCCAACCTCTCTAAAAAAGGTTCTGCCTCGCCTATGTCCCTGCGCACGCGCCTGGAAAACCTGTCGGTCGGCCGCAAGTTGTTGGCGGCATTGCTGGCGTTGCTGACCACCGTGCTGCTGGTCGCCAACCTCGCCTTTATCAGCGCCGCGTACTGGATCTCCCAGGAAAACATGGCGCCCCAGGCCCTGCAGACCGTCGGCCGCCTGCTCTCCACGCCGGCCCTGAGCAACGAAGCCCTTAGTTCGCGCGCCACCGCCGAAGACCTGCTGCAGCGGCTGGACAGTTACAGCCCGCTGCGTGCCGCTGCCCTGTACGGCAGCGATGGCCGGCGCCTGGCGCAACTGGAACATGGCGAAAAACTGCATTTGCCACGGCGTATCGAGCAGCTTTCTACCTGGCGCTACGGCGAATTCCGCACCAACCAGCTGTTTGAACTGCCGCAGGAAGGCAAGCCGCCAGGCCATCTGTTGCTGGTGGCCTCCAGTGAACTGCCCGGCGCCTTTTACACCGGCACCCTCACCGCCAGCCTGGTGATTCTGGCTTGCAGCGTGCTGCTCTGGTCGCTGGTGGCGCGACAGATTCGTCGCCTGGTCACTCGGCCGATTCGCCGCCTGGAAGAGCTGTCGCGTCAGGTCACGCGGGAAGAGAACTACGCCCTGCGCGCCGAACGCGGTAACCAGGACGAAATCGGCAGCCTGGCTGAAGCGGTGAACACCATGCTGTCGCGCATCGAGGCCCGTGAGCAGCAGCTCAAGCGCGCCCGCGACGACGCGCAGATGTCGTTCGACCAAGCCCAGCACCTGGCCGAGGAAACCCGCCACTCCAACCGCAAGCTGGAGCTGGAAGTGCAGGTGCGCAGCAAGATCGAGAAAAAGCTCACCGGCTTTCAGAACTACCTGAACAGCATCATCGACTCCATGCCCTCGGCGCTGATCGCCCTCGATGAGCAGCTGTATGTCAGCCAGTGGAACCAGGAGGCCAGCGCCCTTTCCGGCACGCGCCTGGACGAAGCGCTGAACCAACCGGTGTTTCTCGCGTTTCCGCCGCTCAAACCTTATCTGCCGCAACTTAAGCGCACCGCCGAGCGGCATACGGTGGAGAAGATCGAACGCGTGACCTGGACCCGTGGCGACACCAAGTTCCACTACGCACTGACCTTCTACCCCTTGATGGGCGGCGCCGGCCGGGGCGTGGTGATCCGTATCGACGACATCACCCAGCGTCTGTCGCTGGAAGAAATGATGGTGCAGTCGGAAAAAATGCTCTCGGTAGGCGGATTGGCGGCCGGCATGGCCCACGAAATCAACAACCCGCTCGGCGCGATTCTGCATAACGTGCAGAACATTCGTCGGCGCCTGTCCACCGAACTACCGCGCAACCAGGAGATTGCCGACGCCGTCGGCGTGTCGCTGGAAACCGTCAATCAGTACCTGCAAGGCCGTGAAGTGCCGCAGTTGCTCGACGGCATTGCCCAGGCCGGCTCGCGGGCGGCGAAAATCGTCACCCACATGCTCAGCTTCAGCCGCATGAGTAACCGTCAGTTGGCGCCGTGTCAGCTGCCCGCCCTGCTCGACCAGGCGGTGGAAATTGCCGGCAATGACTTCGACCTCACCGAAGGCTTCGACTTCAAAGGGCTGAATATCGAGCGCGACTTCGACCCGCAGGTGGGCCTGGTGCCGGGCATCGCCAACGAACTGGAACAGGTGCTGCTCAACCTGCTGAAAAACGCCGCCCAAGCCATCCACCAGCGCGAGGCCAAACCGGGCTCTCTGCTGGAACCGGGGCGTATTGTGCTGCGCACGCGGCTGGCGGAGCCGTGGGCCGAAATTCAGGTGGAAGACAACGGCATCGGCATGCCCGAGCTGGTGCGCAAGCGAATTTTCGAACCGTTCTTCACCACCAAGGAAGTCGGCCAGGGCACCGGCCTCGGCTTGTCGGTTTCCTACTTCATCATCACCAATAACCACAAAGGGCAGATGGAAGTGCAGTCCGCGCTGGGCCAGGGCACCTGCTTTACCCTGCGCTTGCCGCTGGCAACACCTCCCGATACCCCCGAAGAGAGCTGACCATGGGTTTTCGCCTGTCGAAGATTTACACCCGCACCGGAGACGCCGGCGAAACCGGCCTGGCCGATGGCCGTCGCGTGCCTAAAGACCACCCGCGCGTAGAGGCAATGGGCGAGCTGGATAGTCTGAACAGCCAATTGGGTTTGCTGCTGGCTGGCCTCGCGGAAAATGAAGTGATGTGGCCGGGACTAAGTGAAGTGATCGACGTGTTGACGCCCTGCCAGCACCGCCTGTTCGACCTCGGTGGCGAGCTGGCGATGCCGCAGTATCAGGCGTTGAATCAGGCCGAGGTGGAGCGCCTGGAGGCGGCCATCGATCTGTGGAATGAGGAGCTGGGGCCGCTGGAGAATTTTATTCTGCCGGGCGGTTCATTGCTGGTGGCGCAGGCGCATGTGTGCCGGGCGCAGGCGCGTGGTGCGGAGCGGCGCTGTCAGCAGTTGAATGCCGTCGAGCCGTTGGGCGGAGTGGGGTTGGCGTATGTGAATCGGTTGTCGGATTTGCTGTTTGTGGCTGCGCGTTTGATTGGGCGGCGGATGCAGATCAATGAGGTGTTGTGGCAGGCGGCGCCGAAGCCGGAGTGACCGCTGCCCTCACCCCAACCCTCTCCCGCGAGCGGGAGAGGGAGCTGGAATGCGTTTGGCTGGTCTCCCCTCGCCCGCCTGCGGGAGAGGGGCCGGGGGTGAGGGCTACGGTTTAGGCCAGAACGCCCGAATCCCCGCCACACCCTGCGCCCCAACCTGCCACGCCTTTTCGGTATCCCCTGCCCCAACTCCACCGAGCAGGAACACCGGCTGATTGAACCCGCCGATCATTTCCTGCGCCGCGTCCCAACCCAATGGCTGAGCGTCGGGGTGAGTCTGGGTCGCCTGCACCGGCGACAAGGTTACAAAATCCACCCCCATTTGCGCCGCCAACGCTAGCTCCTCGGCGTTATGGCAGGACGCTGCCAACCAACGATGTGCCGGGAACGGACGACCACCGCTGACCAACTTGCGCAGCTGAGTGGAAGTCAGGTGCCAACCCGCCGCAGGGAAGTCGCCCAGCCATTCCAACGGGCCTTTGAGCATCAGTTGCGCACGGCCGGCGCACAGGCCGACCGCGTCGACGGCTAGGTCGCGGTACTGCGGGTCGTACATATTCGGTGCGCGTAGCTGCACCAGACGAATGCCGCTTTCCAGCGCGGCCTTGAGGCCCAGAAGCAACTCCTTGGGCTCGAGGTTTTCCGGGGTAATCAGGTAGTGCTCGGGCAACCGCGCGGCGGCCACGATCGGCCGGTTCGCCGCCGGAAATTCGTAGTCGCTCAGCTCACGGTTGCTGACCCACGCGAGCGGCTGACCTTCAGCTCCGTGCGGCTCGCCGGTAAAGGCACTGACTTCCCAGACATCCAGCAACACGTGTTTGTCCGGGTAATCGTGGCGCACCTGAATCAGTGGCCGCGCGGCCGTCACCTGAACGCCCAGTTCCTCGGCCAGCTCGCGGCCCAGGGCGGCGCGTACCGACTCGCCCTCCTCGACCTTGCCGCCGGGAAACTCCCACAAGCCACCCTGGTGTTTATCGTCCGGCCGACGGGCCAGCAGAATACGGCCATCGGCCCCTCGGATAACGGCTGCCGCCACATGCACTCGTTTCACGCGGTGTGTTCCTCTCGTGCTGCCTGCTGCCAGCGTTGAAACGCCGGCCACTGGTAGATGGTTTCAACATAGGCTGCGGCGTCGGCCGACAGCGCCGCCCGGTAGCCGCGAAAACGCACGGCGACCGGGGCAAAAAAGCGTCGGCCACACTCACATGGCCAAACAGGTAAGGGCCGTCCTGGCCGAACTCGCTGCGGCAGCGCGCCCAGATGGCGCTGATGCGCTCGATATCGGCCAGTACGTCCCCTGGCACCTCGGGCAGAGCCTCGTCGCGCGACAGGTCCATTGGCATCGCCGTACGCAGCGGCACGAAGCCGCTGTGCATCTCGGCGCATACGCTACGGGCGATGGCACGGGCATAGGCGCCACGCGGCCACAGGTGCGCCTCTGGGAAGGTTTCGGCGAGGTATTCGCTGATGGCCAGGGAATCCCATATCGAGCCCTCTGCGGTTTTCAGCAGCGGCACTTTGCCGGTGGGCGAATGTTCCAGGATTAGCGCGCGGGTATCGGGCTGGTTCAGGCGAATCAGGTGTTCCTTGTAGGGCGCACCCGAAAGCTCCAGCGCCAGGGCTGCGCGCAGGGACCAGGAAGAGTAAGTCTTGTCGCCGATTACCAGAGAGAGCGCCATGTGCGTCGTCCTTTGTTGAGCCCGATGGATGAACTGCGACAATAGGCAGCGCGTGGGCTCAGGGCAAATTCCGATTGCTCATGCCCCCATAAGCTGGGGGAATGGCCGGGGGAATAGCCGCCGCATACGCGGCGGTGAGTACGACTTAAGAGCGGTATTCGGCGTTTATACGCACGTACTCGTGCGACAGGTCGGTGGTCCAGATCGTTTCGCTGCAGGTGCCGCGACCCAACTCGATACGGATGCTGATCTCTTCCTTGGCCATCACCGCAGCGCCCTGCTCTTCGGTGTAGGTGGTTGCACGGCAGCCGCGGCTGGCGATGCACACGTCGCCGAGGAACACGTCGATCTTGCTCACGTCCAACTGCGCCACGCCGGCACGGCCCACAGCGGCCAGAATGCGGCCCCAGTTCGGGTCGGAGGCGAACAGCGCGGTCTTGATCAGCGGCGAGTGGGCAACGGCGTAGGCAACGTCCAGGCATTCCTGATGAGTCGCGCCGCCATTGGCCTGCACGGTCACGAATTTGGTCGCGCCTTCGCCGTCACGCACGATGGCTTGCGCCAGTTCCATGGACACATCCAGCACGGCCTGTTTCAGCTCGGCGAACAAGGCGCCGCTGGCCTGGGTGATTTCCGGCAGTTCGGCCTGGCCGGTAGCAATCAGCATGCAGCAGTCGTTGGTGGAGGTGTCGCCGTCGATGGTGATGCGGTTGAACGACTTGTTCGCCGCGTCGCGCAGCAGGTCCTGCAGCAGGCCCTGGGAGACTTTGGCGTCGGTGGCGATATAACCCAGCATGGTGGCCATGTTCGGCTTGATCATGCCGGCGCCCTTGCTGATGCCGGTGACGGTGACGGTCACGCCATCGTGGGTGAACTGGCGGCTGGCGCCTTTGGGCTGGGTGTCGGTGGTCATGATGCCGGCAGCGGCAGCGGCCCAGTTATCCACAGACAAGTCGGCCAGCGCGGCGGCCAACGCGCCTTCGATTTTCTCGACTGGCAACGGCTCGCCAATCACGCCAGTGGAAAACGGCAGTACGGCAGTTTCCGGTACACCGGTCAGTTCGGCGAGCTTGGCGCAGGTGCGCGCTGCGGCCTGCAGGCCAGGCTCGCCGGTACCGGCGTTGGCGTTGCCGGTGTTGGTCAGCAGGTAGCGCACTTCGCCCACCACGTTCTTCTTGGCCAGAATTACCGGCGCCGCGCAGAACGCGTTCAAGGTGAACACCCCAGCCACGCTCGAGCCTTCGGCACAGCGCATCACGACCACGTCTTTGCGCCCTTCGCGCTTGATGCCGGCAGAGGAAATACCGAGTTCAAAACCAGCGACAGGGTGCAGCGTAGGCAGAGGACCGAGACCAACAGGCATGGGGTGAGCTCCTTGGCACAAACCGAGTAGTAACCGCGCCCGTTCGGCGCAGCATGAATTCAAGCAAAAACGCCGCGAACGGCAATTCGTTCACGGCGTTTTATCACACAGCTTTTACATTGCAGGCTTAAGAAATCTGGCCGTGGCAATGTTTGTATTTTTTACCCGAGCCGCAGTAGCAGAGTTCGTTGCGACCGATCTTCTGGTCGTTACGTACGGGTGCGAATGTGGCGACTGCCACTTCACCTTCCGGCTCCAGCTCAGGCTCGTCCAGCGCCGAGGCTTCGGCGTGTTCAAACTGCATGCGCGAGGCCAGAGCTTCGGCTTCCTGACGCAGACGCGCCTCTTCCTCGATCGGGTCTTCGCGACGCACTTGAACGTGGGACAGCACGCGGATGGTGTCGCGTTTGATCGAATCCAGCAGTTCCTGGAACAGGGTGAAAGACTCGCGCTTGTACTCCTGCTTCGGGTTCTTCTGCGCGTAACCACGCAGGTGAATACCGTGGCGCAGGTGGTCCATGGTCGACAGGTGGTCTTTCCACAGGTCGTCCAGTACACGCAGCAGAATCTGCTTCTCGAAGGTACGCAGCGCTTCGGCGCTGGCGGCGTCTTCTTTCTCGTTGTAAGCGAGCAGCAAGGCTTCGAGGATCTTGGCGCGCAGCGGCTCTTCGTAGAGTTGCGCGTCGTCGTCGAGCCACTGCTGGATCGGCAACTTGATGCTGAAGTCGCTGAACAGCGCATTTTCCAGACCGGCAACGTCCCACTGCTCAGGCAACGACTGCGGCGGAATGTGCGTGTTGACGGTGCTATCGAGCACTTCCAGACGGAAGTCGGCGATGGTGTCGCCCACATCGCTCGCAGCCAGCAAGCTGTTGCGCATGTGGTAGATCACTTTACGTTGTTCGTTGGCAACGTCGTCGAACTCGAGCAGTTGCTTACGCATGTCGAAGTTGCGGCCTTCCACTTTACGCTGGGCCTTTTCGATGGCGTTGCTGACCATGCGGTGTTCGATGGCTTCGCCCGACTGCATGCCCAGCGCTTTCATGAAATTCTTCACCCGGTCAGAGGCGAAGATGCGCATCAGGTTGTCTTCCAGCGACAGGTAGAAACGGCTGGAACCCGGGTCACCCTGACGGCCGGAACGACCACGCAGCTGATTGTCGATACGGCGAGATTCATGACGCTCGGAAGCGATTACATGCAAGCCGCCGGACTCGATCACCAGTTGGTGACGCTTGTGCCAGTCGGCCTTGATTTGCGCGATCTGCTCTTCGGTGGCGTTTTCCAGGGCAGCCACTTCGACCTCCCAGTTACCGCCCAATAGAATGTCGGTACCGCGACCAGCCATGTTGGTGGCGATGGTCAGCGCGCCTGGACGACCGGCCTGAGCAATGATTTCGGCTTCTTTTTCGTGGAACTTGGCGTTGAGTACTTTGTGCTCGATGCCTTCGTTTTCCAGCAGCTTGGATACGTATTCCGAGCTGTCGATAGAAGCAGTACCGACCAGGATCGGGCGGCCAACGGCCTGGCTTTCCTTGATGTCGGCAACGATGGCGGCGTACTTCTCTTCCTGGGTCAGGTACACCAGGTCGTTGAAGTCTTTACGTGCCAGCGGCTTGTTCGGCGGAATCACCACAACCGGCAGGCCGTAGATCTGGTGGAATTCGAACGCTTCGGTGTCGGCGGTACCGGTCATGCCGGACAGCTTGTTGTACAGACGGAAGTAGTTCTGGAAGGTGGTGGAGGCCAGGGTCTGGCTCTCGGCCTGGATGTTCAGGCCTTCCTTCGCTTCGATGGCCTGGTGCAGGCCTTCGGACAGACGACGACCCGGCATGGTACGGCCGGTGTGTTCGTCGACCAGCAATACCTGGTCGTTCTGCACGATGTATTCGACGTTGCGGTGGAAAAGTTTGTGCGCGCGCAGGCCGGCATACACGTGGGTCAGCAGGCCCAGGTTATGCGCCGAGTACAGGCTCTCGCCTTCGGCCAGCAGGCCCGCGTGAGTAAGCATGTCTTCGATGAACTGGTGACCGGCTTCGTTGAGCTCGACCTGACGGGTCTTTTCATCAACGGTGAAGTGGCCTTCCTGAGTAACCACGCCTTCCACTTCCTCGACGTGTTGCTTGAGGCGTGGAATCAGCAGGTTGATTTGCATGTACAGCTTGGAGCTGTCTTCGGCCTGGCCGGAGATGATCAGCGGGGTACGGGCTTCGTCGATGAGGATGGAGTCCACTTCGTCGATTACCGCGAAGTTCAGCTCGCGCTGGAATTTCTCTTCAACGCTGAACGCCATGTTGTCGCGCAGGTAGTCAAAGCCGAATTCGTTGTTGGTGCCGTAGGTGATATCGGACGCATAAGCGGCGCGCTTTTCTTCCGGCGGCTGGAACGGGCTGACGATGCCTACGGACAGACCGAGGAATTCATACAGCGGGCGCATCCAGTTGGCGTCGCGACGGGCCAGGTAGTCGTTCACGGTAACCACGTGCACGCCTTTGCCGGACAGGGCGTTGAGGTACACGGCCAGGGTACCCACCAGGGTTTTACCTTCACCGGTACGCATCTCGGCAATCTTGCCTTCGTGCAGGGTGGCGCCGCCGATGAGCTGAACGTCGAAGTGACGCATGCCCATGACGCGCTTACCCGCTTCCCGGGCAACCGCGAAGGCTTCAGGCAACAGTTGGTCGAGGGTTTCGCCTTTGGCCAGACGGGCCTTGAACTCTTCGGTCTTGGCGCGCAGTTGTTCGTCGGACAGAGCGAGCATCTGCTCTTCGAACGAATTGGCGGCTTGCACCACCTTCTGCATGCGCTTTACTTCGCGCTCGTTCTTGCTTCCAAAGAGTTTCTTTAACAAAGGCGCAAACATATCGGCAGGATCTTCCACACATATGGATGGAGGGCGGCCCCGTGAGTCGCCCGCGCAGCCTTCATGGCTGCTTGCGAAGCGGGCATTCTACCCGGAATCGTTATTGAGGAAAGTAGCGTTATTGCATGGTGCCAGCAGTCGATGACTCCACTGCGGTTGGTTCGGTTACGGACTACAAAATTGACTGCTCAGTCTGCTTGTTGTCGACGTAAAACCTGACCTGTTACAACTTGCAAACATTTCCAAGCCTTGTATATGGGGGCATTTTTTCTCAATCAAGCCCCTCCTCCCTAGCCGCCGCAGCAGGCGCTCGCGCGCATCTGCTACCATGCCCGCCTCTCCCCTGAAGACCACCCACCATGGCTTTCCGCCCCCTTCCCGCTAAAGGTCACGCCGCGCTGTTGCGCGATGCCAAACCTTTGCAAGCGCTGATCAACCAGGCCCATCGCTTGGACCATCTGCAGCGCCTGGTGGAAAGCCAACTGCAACCGGCGGCACGCGAGCATTGCCACGTAGCTTCGTGGCGTGAAGGCTGCCTGTTGCTGATTGTCACCGACGGCCACTGGGCCACGCGACTGCGCTATCAACAGCGGCGACTGGAGCGGCAACTGCAAATGCTCGAACCCTTCAACAATCTCAGCCGCATTCTGTTCAAGGTTCAGCCGCGGGTGGGCGTCGCCAAGCTGCGCGGGCACACCATGCAGTTGTCGACCGAAACGGCCGAAGGGATTCAGGAAGTGGCAGAAGGCATCAGCGACCCAGGCTTACGCGCAGCGCTTGAGCGGTTGGCGCGGCACGGGAAAGGCTGATCCACGCTCATCATCTCGTTGCTTTTACACCCGGCAAAAAAACCCATAAAAAAAGCCACCCTAGGGTGGCTTTAAAAACATCAACAGCTAAGGAGGGTATTGCTCAACCAGCCGCAACTGGTCGCATGTACGAAATCGGCGCGCTCTTCACGTCGTCGAATGTCACCACTTCCCAAGCGTCACGTTGCTCAATCAAGGTGCGCAACAGACGGTTGTTCAGCGCATGCCCCGACTTGAAGCCGCGGAACTCGCCAATCAGGCTGTTACCCAGCAGGTAGAGGTCACCGATTGCATCGAGAATCTTGTGTTTGACGAACTCGTCCTCGTACCGCAGGCCGTCTTCGTTCAATACGCGAAACTCGTCAACCACAATGGCGTTTTCTACGCTGCCGCCGAGTGCCAGGTTCTGCGAACGCAGGAACTCGATGTCACTCATAAAACCGAAGGTGCGTGCACGGCTCACTTCTTTTACGAAGGAGGTGCTGGAGAAGTCCACGCTCGCACTCTGGGTGCGATTGCGGAAAACCGGGTGATCGAAATCGATCTCGAAACTCACCTTGAAACCATCGAAAGGAACGAAGGTGGCGCGCTTGTCGCCCTCTACTACCGTTACTTCGCGGGTAATGCGGATGAATTTCTTAGCCGCTTCCTGCTCCTGCAAACCAGCGGATTGAATCAGGAATACGAAGGGGCCAGCGCTACCGTCCATGATCGGCACTTCGGACGCGGAGAGCTCGACGTAGGCGTTATCGATGCCCAGGCCAGCCATGGCCGAAAGCAGGTGCTCCACGGTGTCCACTTTCACATCACCATTGACCAGTGTGGTCGACATGGTGGTTTCACCGACATTCTCGGCCCGCGCGCGAATTTCCACGACGGGGTCCAAGTCGGTACGACGAAACACGATACCGGTATCAACCGGTGCCGGCTTGAGGGTCAGGTAAACCTTTTCCCCGGAATGCAGGCCGACGCCGGTGGCGCGGATGATGTTCTTCAGGGTGCGTTGTCTGATCATGGATTGGCCGCTATAACACTAGTTGCGAATTGTTTTCAACAATGGCCGGGGATAATACCAGACCCGGCCTTTGCTGAACACCAATCACCCCAATACTCCTGATACATTTCTTTAATCAGCCTGACGACGCAGGAACGCCGGAATATCCAGATAATCCAGATCGTCCTGTGCGTTCAGCTTGGCTGCAGCAGCCGCGCCGGCGTGAGCCTGGTTGCGCATGACGGTCGGACGATCCAGATCACGGTAGTTCACCGCAGGCTGTTCGTGGCGTGGGGCAGCGGCCGACGGCAGCGCCGCAGCTTGCACGGTATTGTCGATAACCTTGACCGGCTTCTCGATTTTCGCGCCCAGGCCAGTGGCCACAACGGTCACGTGCAGTTCGTCGCGCATGTCCGGGTCGATTACGGTGCCGACCTTGACGGTCGCGTGCTCGGAAGCGAACTGCTCGATGATGTTACCGACGTCCGAGTACTCACCCAGAGACAGGTCAGGACCGGCGGTAATGTTCACCAGAATGCCGCGTGCGCCTTGCAGGTTCACGTCTTCCAGCAGCGGGTTACGGATGGCCGCTTCGGTGGCTTCACGTGCACGGTTCGGACCGCTGGCGCAGCCAGTGCCCATCATCGCCATGCCCATTTCGCTCATCACGGTTTTCACGTCGGCGAAGTCGACGTTGATCATGCCCGGACGCTTGATGATGTCGGAGATACCGCGCACGGCACCGGCCAATACATCGTCCGCTTTGGCGAAAGCCGACAGCAGGCTTGCGTCTTTGCCGAGGATGGTCAGCAGTTTTTCGTTCGGGATGGTGATCAGCGAGTCAACGCTGAGCGACAGCGCGCGGATGCCTTCTTCGGCGATCAGCATGCGCTTGCGGCCTTCGAACGGGAAAGGACGGGTTACCACCGCAACGGTGAGAATGCCCATTTCCTTGGCCACTTCAGCAATGATCGGTGCCGCACCGGTACCGGTACCGCCACCCATGCCAGTGGTAATAAAGACCATGTCGGTGCCTTGCAGCACTTCGGCGATACGCTCGCGGTCTTCCATGGCAGCCTGACGGCCGACTTCAGGGTTGGCACCAGCGCCCAGCCCCTTGGTGACACCGGTGCCCAGTTGCAGCACGGTACGCGCGCCGACATTTTTCAATGCCTGAGCGTCGGTGTTGGCGCAGATGAACTCAACGCCTTCAATGTTGTTTTTGGCCATATGGTTAACAGCGTTACCGCCGCCGCCACCCACACCGATGACCTTGATAACTGCGCTTTGCGGGATATTGTCTACGAGCTCGAACATGGTCCCCTCTCCTTTGCTTTTCTAGTTGTAACGCCTACAGCACACGCGGTTTAACATCAAAAATTGCCCTGGACCCAGCGTTTCAGCCGCTCCAGTACAGGTGTCTTTGGTTCGTCGTTGTAGCTGCTGCCACCCGACAGCGAGATGCCGTCGTTCTGCTTTTGCAGCCCGTACATGAGCAAGCCCACGCCGGTCGAATAAATCGGGTTGTGCACCACATCGGCCAGGCCCTTGATGCCATGCGGCATGCCCAGGCGGACCGGCATGTGGAAAATTTCTTCGGCCAGCTCCACCGCGCCTTCCATCTTGGAAGTGCCGCCGGTGAGCACGATGCCGGCCGGGATCAGGTCTTCGTAGCCGCTGCGACGCAGCTCGGCCTGCACCAGGGTGAACAGTTCGTCGTAACGCGGCTCGACCACTTCGGCCAGCGACTGACGCGACAGGTCGCGCGGCGGACGATCACCCACGCTCGGCACCTTGATGGTTTCGCCGGCGCCGGCCAGTTTGGCCAGGGCGCAGGCGTAACGGATTTTGATTTCTTCGGCGTACTGGGTCGGGGTACGCAGCGCCATGGCGATGTCGTTGGTGACCTGGTCGCCGGCAATCGGAATCACCGCCGTGTGGCGAATTGCGCCTTCGGTGAAGATGGCGATATCTGTGGTGCCGCCGCCGATGTCCACCAGGCACACGCCCAGCTCTTTCTCGTCGTCGGTCAGCACGGCGTAGGCCGAGGCCAACTGCTCAAGAATGATGTCGTCCACTTCCAGGCCGCAGCGGCGTACGCATTTTTCGATGTTCTGCGCCGCGTTCACCGCGCAGGTCACCACGTGCACCTTGGCTTCCAGACGCACGCCCGACATACCCAGCGGCTCACGTACGCCCTCCTGGTTATCGATCACGTAGTCTTGCGGCAGGGTGTGCAGCACGCGCTGGTCAGCGGGAATGGCCACGGCCTGGGCGGCATCGAGTACGCGCTCCAGGTCGGCCTGGCTCACTTCACGGTCGCGAATGGCGACGATGCCGTGGGAGTTCAGGCTGCGGATATGGTTGCCGGCCACGCCGACGAAGGCCGAGTGAATACGGCAGCCAGCCATCATCTGCGCTTCCTCGATGGCGCGCTGAATCGACTGCACGGTGGACTCGATATTCACCACCACGCCCTTCTTCAGGCCGCGCGACGGATGAGTACCGATACCAACGATTTCCAGCTGGCCGTCAGATGTGACTTCGCCTACCAGCGCCACCACTTTGGAGGTACCGATATCGAGGCCGACGATCATCTTGCCGCTCTGCACGTTTGCCATGTTGCTGCCTTCTCCTAATTCACTTCTGCGCGACGGTTTTGTCAGTCGCCGGCGCAATCGGTTCACGCCACGCAACGGCAAGGCCGTTGGAGTAGCGCAGGTCGATGCGCGAAATATTGGTGATCTGGTCTTTCAAACTCTTGTCGTAGATGGTCACGAACCGGCGCATTTTCTCGACCAGATGGTCGCGACCCAACAACAACTCAATACTTTGTCCGGTGTTATTCACCCCGGTAGTGAGGAACCAGCTGCCGCGTTCACGCAGCTCCAGACGCGCCACTGAAAAGCCCAGCGGGCGCAGCATCTGGCTCAGCATCTGGTAGCGCTGCATCACGTCTTCCTGGGCGCGTTGCGGGCCAACCAGTTGCGGCAAGTTCTCGTAGTTGGCCAACTCACGCGGGGTGAAGGCCTGACCTTGGTTGTTCAGCAGCGCTTCGTCACCCCAACGGGCGACTGGCAGTTGTTCTTCCAGCGAAATGGTCACGGTGTCCGGCCATACGCGGCGGACTTCGGCGTGAGCAATCCACGGCATTTTTTCCAGCTCGGCACGCATGCCAGCCAGGTCGACGGTGAAGAAGCTCGACGCCACGAACGGCGCGATCCGCTGCTGCACTGCTTGCTGGCTGATGTAGCTGAGCTCGCCCTGCACGCTGATCTTGGCAATCGGTCGGTCGGCATACGGCAGCAGCCGCTGGGCCGCTTCGTAGGTACCAAATCCGAGCACCAGCAGCAGTACCGGCCAGAGCACGCGCTTGATCGCCGAAAAACTCGGCTTGGGCACGCGCACCGACAACGGTTCTTTGGCCACCATCCGGCTGGCACCCCGCTGCGCCGGCTTGCGAGGCAAAGCGCCACGGCCGGGAACAGGTTGCTGATGACGGAGGGTTGCGCCGTGCATGGTCTTAACCTCGTGCCTCAACGCTGTCGGAAAGAATCGCCACGACCAGTTGCTGGAAATCCAGCCCTGCTGCGCGAGCGGCCATTGGCACCAGACTGTGGTCGGTCATACCGGGCACGGTATTGACTTCCAGCAGCCAGAATTTGCCGTCTTTGTCTTGCATCACGTCGGCACGCGCCCAGCCCTGAATACCAACGGCTTCACAGGCACGGGCGGTCAGGTCTTTGAGTTCCTGTTCCTTGGCGGCATCCAGGCCGCACGGGATGCGGTACTGGGTGTCATTGGCCAGGTACTTGGCGTCGTAGTCGTAGAAAGTGTGCGGGGTGCCCAGGCCAATCGGTGGCAGTACTTCGCCACGCAATACGGCAATGGTGAATTCCGGACCCGAGATCCATTGCTCCACCAACACTTGCGAGTCGTAGCCGCTGGCATCGCGCCAAGCGCTGATCAGCTCATCCACGCTGTTCACTTTGGCCATGCCGATACTGGAACCTTCATGGGCCGGTTTGACGATCAGCGGGAAACCCAGTTCCGTCGCAGCCGACCGGCAGTCATCGACACTGGCCAACACCGCGTGACGCGGGGTGGACAGGCCCAGGCTCTGCCAGACTTGTTTGGTGCGCAGTTTGTCCATGGCCAAGGCCGAGGCTAGTACGCGACTGCCGGTGTACGGAATGCCCACGCACTCCAGCAGGCCTTGCATGCTGCCGTCTTCGCCGCCGCGACCGTGCAACACGATAAAGGCGCGGTCGATCTTTTCGCTGACCAGACGCTGCAGGAAGTCATCGCCCACATCGATGCCAAACGCATCCACACCGGCGGCCTGCAAGGCTTCCAGCACGGCAGCGCCAGACTTCAGCGACACCGGACGCTCGGCGCTCTTGCCGCCGAACAGTACGGCAACACGACCAAAGGCTTCAGGGGCCAGATTGGCTTCTAACAGGCGACTCATTTCTTACTCCCACCGGCGACAACCGCGCCGGCAAACAACGGGCTCTGCAACAACTGCGGCGCCAGGCCACCGATATCCCCTGCGCCTTGGCACAGCAGAATGTCGCCAGCGCGCAGCAACGGTTTGACGATCGGCGCAAGCTCGGTGCCGCGCTCGATATAAATAGGATCCAGCTGACCGCGCTGACGAATGCTGTGGCACAGCTGACGGCTATCGGCGCCCGGAATCGGCTCCTCGCCCGCTGGGTACACTTCCATCAGCAACAGCACATTGGCGTCGGCCAATACCTGTACGAAGTCGTCGTACAGATCGCGGGTACGGCTGTAGCGGTGCGGTTGGTACACCATCACCAGGCGGCGCTCCGGCCAGCCACCGCGAACGGCCTTGATCACCGCTGCCACTTCGCGCGGGTGGTGACCGTAGTCGTCCACCAGCATCACGCTGCCACCTTCCACCGGCAGTTCGCCGTACACCTGGAAGCGCCGGCCCACGCCCTGGAACTGCGACAGGCCGTGCACGATGGCTTCATCGCTAAGACCTTCGTCTGTCGCGATGGCGATGGTCGCAAGGGAATTCAATACGTTGTGGTTGCCGGGCATATTCACCGACACATCCAACGGCTCGCGGCCAGCGCGCAGCACGGTGAAGTAGGTTTGCATGCCGTTCTGGCGCAGGTTGATGGCGCGCACATCGGCGTCTTCGCTCAGGCCGTAGGTCATGGTCGGACGTTTCACCTGGGGCAGAATTTCACGCACCACAGGGTCATCGATGCACACCACCGCCAAGCCGTAGAACGGCAGGTTGTGGAGAAACTCGACGAAGGTTTTCTTCAACTTGTTGAAGTCACCTTCGTAGGTGCTCATGTGGTCCATGTCGATATTGGTGACCACGGCCACCATCGGCTGCAGGTGCAGGAAGCTGGCGTCGCTTTCGTCCGCCTCAGCCACCAGATAACGGCTGGTGCCGAGTTGGGCGTTGGTGCCGGCGGCGTTCAGACGGCCACCGATCACGAAGGTCGGGTCCAGGCCAGCCGCGGCAAATACCGAAGCAATCAAACTGGTGGTGGTGGTTTTGCCGTGGGTACCGGCAACGGCGATGCCGTGGCGGTAGCGCATCAGTTCAGCGAGCATTTCAGCGCGAGGAACAATCGGGATGCGACGCTCCAGGGCGTTGGCCACTTCCGGGTTAGCGGTGTTGATGGCGCTGGACACGACCAGCACGTCCGCGTGCTGAGCGTTCTCGGCGCGGTGACCGATAAACACCTGGGCACCAAAATTCTGCAGGCGCTCGGTGACGGCCGAACCCTTGATGTCGGAACCGGATACGTCGTAACCCAGGTTCAACAACACCTCGGCAATACCGCACATACCGGCACCGCCGATGCCCACGAAGTGGATACGACGGATACGGCGCATTTCAGGTTGCGGAAACGCTTTCTGACTCTCAACCACGGGCCACCTCCAGACAGATGTCGACCACGGCACGGGTGGCGTCAGGCTTGGACAGGCGGCGAGCGGTGCTGGCCATGTAAATCAGACGTTCGGGATGCATCAAAACCTCGGTCAGGCGCTCGGCCAGTTCGGCGGCGCCAGTAGTCGCTTGTGGCAGCAGGAAGGCAGCTCCTTCACGCGCCAGATAATCGGCATTGCGGGTCTGGTGATCGTCGATAGCGTGCGGCAAAGGCACCAGCATCGACGGCAGACCGGCAGCAGCCAGTTCACTGATGGTCAGCGCGCCAGCGCGGCACACCACCAGGTCGGCCCAGGCATACGCACCGGCCATGTCTTTGATAAAGGGCGCAACGTGCGCTTGGACACCGGCGGCCTGATAACGGTCCGTGGTGACTTCATCGTGATTCTTGCCGGACTGGTGCACCACTTCCGGACGGATTTCCACCGCCACTTCGCGCAGTGCTTCAGGCAGCAATTTGTTCAGCGGCTCAGCCCCAGGCTGCCACCCAGAATCAACAAACGCGGACGACGGCCATTGAGCGTGTCGCGCGGGGTTTCCAGAAAAAGCTCTTCGCGCACCGGGTTGCCGGTGGTGCGGCGTTTGGGCGAGGCCTTGAAGGTATTGGGGAACGCCTCGCACACACGGCTGGCGAAACGCACCAGGCTGCGGTTAGCGGTACCGGCCACGGCATTCTGCTCGTGGATGATCAGCGGCACGCCGGCCATCTTCGCCGCCAGGCCGCCTGGGCCGGTCACATAACCGCCCATGCCCAACACGCACACGGGTTTCAGCTTGCGCACAATACGGCGCGCCTGGAACAGCGAGCGCAGCAGGCTGAACGGTGCTTTCAACAAATTCAGGAAGCCTTTGCCACGCAGGCCGGCGACGTTGATCAGGTGCAACTCAAGGCCGGCTTCCGGCACCAGCTGGTTTTCGATACCGCGCGGCGTGCCGAGCCAGTGCACGGTGTAACCGCGCGCCTGGAATTCGCGGGCACAAGCCAGCGCCGGGAAGACGTGGCCGCCGGTGCCGCCGGCCATGATCAGAACATTAGCGGCCATGGACCACCTCCTTGGACGCTTTGCTGGCTGGCGCATCTTCGGCGAAATCGCTCTCGACGAAGTCGACATCCTCGCTGCCCAGAATGGTGCGGCGCTCCCACTCGATGCGCAGCAGCAACCCCAGGCAGGCACAGCAGATCACCAACGAGCTGCCGCCGTAACTGAGGAACGGCAAGGTCAGACCCTTGGTGGGCAACAGGCCGACGTTCACGCCGATATTGATCAGGAATTGACCAATCCACAGGAACGCCAGGCCGTAGGCGACATATGCCGCGAAGAACTGTTTGGCTTTCTCGGCCCACAGGCCGATGTACAGGGCCCGCACGCTGACGAACACAAACAGCGCCACGGTGGCCAGCGAACCAAACAGGCCGAGTTCTTCGGCCAGTACGGAATACACGAAGTCGGTGTGCGCTTCCGGCAGGTAGAACTGCTTCTGGATGCTGTTGCCCAGGCCCACGCCCAACCATTGGCCGCGACCAAACGCGATGAGTGCCTGAGTGAGCTGGTAGCCCGAACCGAACTGGTCGGCCCACGGGTCGGTAAAGGTCACCAGACGCGCCATCCGATACGGTTGCGCCTGCACCAGCACAAACACCGCGGCAACGGCCAAGGCCACCATGAGCGAGAAGCGGAACAGGCCCACGCCGCCGAGGAACAACATGGCCGCTGCGGCACCCATAAGTACGACGGTAGCCCCGAAGTCCGGCTCCATCAGCAGCAGGCCGGCCATTGGCAGCAACACGATGAAGGGCTTGAAGAAGCCCATCCAGCTTTCGCGCACTTCTTCCTGACGGCGCACCAGATAGCCGGCCAGGTAGATAACGGCGAAGACTTTAGCGATTTCGGAGGGCTGCACGTTGAAGGCGCCGAAGCCGATCCAGCGCATCGAACCGTTCACTTCGCGGCCAATGCCCGGCACCAGTACCAGCACCAGCAAACCGAACGCCACCACCAGCAAGGTGCCGCCCATGCGCTGCCAAGTAGCCAGCGGAATTACCATCATCAAACCGGCGGCACCGAGGCCGATGCCCATATAAATAAGGTGACGGATCATGTGGTAGAACGGGTTGCCGGTCTGCACCGCCGCCACTTCTGTGGAAGCAGAGGTGATCATTACCAGACCCAAGCCCAGCAACGCGAAGCAACCGGCCAGCAGCGGGAAGTCGAGGTCGATGCCGCGGCGGCTGAACAGCGGCGACGGGTACGGGCGCAGAACGCTAAGCAGGCGGGCGAGCATCAGTTCAGCCCCCCTACCGCTTGGGCAAACAACCGCCCGCGCTCTTCGAAGTTCTTGAACATATCCAGGCTCGCGCAGGCCGGCGACAGCAACACGGCGTCGCCGCTCTGCGCCAGTTCAGCGGCCTTGGCCACCGACTCATCCAGGGTTTGCACGCGAATCAGCGGCACGCCGGTATCGGCCAGCACGTCGGCCAGCAGCGGGGCATCGCGGCCGAGCAGAATCACCGCACGGCAATGGGCCGCCACCGGGGCACGCAGGGCGGAAAAATCCGCGCCTTTGCCATCGCCGCCGGCGACCAGCAGCAGCTTGCCGTCGATATCCGCACCCAGGCCTTCGATGGCGGCCAGAGCGGCGCCAACGTTGGTGGCTTTGGAATCGTCGTAGTAGTTCACGCCATCGCGTTCACGCAGCCACTGGCAACGGTGCACCAGGCCGGTGAAGTCACGCAGTGCTTGCAGCATCGGTTCGAACGGCAGCCCCACAGCATGGCCCAGGGCTAAAGCCGCCAAGGCGTTGGCCTGGTTATGGGCGCCGCGAACTTTCAATTCACGGGCCGGCATCAGCGTGTCGAACTGGAAGGCCAGGTATTTTTCGCCCTGTTCTTCCAGCAGGCCGAAGCCTTTGAAGTCCGGTTTGTTCAGGCCGAAGGTCCAGCACGGGGTGTTCTCGCCAATCAGCGGACGGGACAAGCCGTCCTGACGATTCACCACCACCTGCCGCGCGCCACGGAAGATCCGGTGCTTGGCCAGGTGATACGCCGGCAGACCGCTGTAACGGTCCATATGGTCTTCGCTGATATTCAGCACGGTGGCCACTTCGGCGTTCAGCTGGTCGGTGGTTTCCAGTTGGAAACTCGACAGCTCGATCACGTACAGCTCAACGTCATCGCTGAGCA
This sequence comes from Pseudomonas sp. CC11G, assembly GCF_056174845.1. NCBI lineage: Bacteria > Pseudomonadati > Pseudomonadota > Gammaproteobacteria > Pseudomonadales > Pseudomonadaceae > Pseudomonas > Pseudomonas sp. CC11G. Next base: position 157,051 of record NZ_JBWBZC010000011.1, on the reverse strand, counting down.
AATCCAGAGCCGGCGTGCCGAGGTTGCCGCCGACCGCCACACGCTTGCCGGCCGCCACAGCCATCTCGCCTACTAGGGTGGTGACGGTGCTTTTCGCGTTGGAGCCGGTAATGGCCACGATCGGCGCCTTGGCGTGACGGGCGAACAGTTCGATATCACCGAGCAGCTTCACGCCCCGTGCGGCAGCGGCCTGCAGCGCGGGGGTAGCCAGGGCCAGGCCCGGACTCACGTAAAGCTCATCGGCGCGGCACAGGAACTCGACGTCCAGTTCGCCACAACGCACTTCCACCTGCGGGTACTGGGCGCGAATCGCGGCCAGTTCCGGCGGGTTCTCGCGTGTGTCGGCCACGGCAAAGCGGATGCCCTGGCGCGCGAGGAAGCGCACCAGGGACATGCCGCTCTTGCCGAGGCCGACAACGATGCGGAAGTGGTCAGAAACGATCAGGCTCATTCGGGTCCTTGTCCTTAACGCAGTTTCAAAGTGGCGAGGCCGATCAACACCAGAATTACGGTGATGATCCAGAAGCGCACGATCACGCGCGGCTCCGGCCAGCCTTTCAATTCAAAGTGGTGATGGATCGGCGCCATACGGAACACGCGCTTGCCGGTGAGCTTGAACGACGCCACCTGAATCACCACGGAGAGGGTTTCCATCACGAACACACCGCCCATGATGAACAGCACGATTTCCTGCCGAACGATCACGGCGATGGTGCCCAGTGCGGCGCCGAGCGCCAGCGCACCGACGTCACCCATAAATACTTGTGCCGGGTAGGTGTTGAACCAGAGGAAACCCAGGCCTGCGCCGACCAGCGCCGAGCAGAACACGATCAGCTCACCGGCACCGGGTACGTAAGGAATCAACAGGTAGTCGGCGAATTTGATGTTGCCCGACAGGTAGCAAAAAATGCCCAGGGCGCCGCCGACCATAACCGTCGGCATGATCGCCAGGCCGTCGAGGCCGTCAGTCAGGTTGACCGCGTTGCTGGAGCCGACGATCACGAAGTAGGTCAGCACCACAAAGCCGACGCCCAGCGCGATGCTGGCGTCTTTGAATACCGGAATGATCAGGGTGGTTTCGACGGCGCTTGGCGCGGTCATAAACAGGAAGATCGCCGCGCCCAGACCAAACACCGATTGCCAGAAATACTTCCAACGGCTCGGCAGGCCTTTCGAGTTCTTTTCGATCACTTTGCGGTAGTCATCGACCCAGCCGATGCCGCCAAACAGCAAGGTGACCAGCAACACGACCCACACGTAGCGGTTGGTCAGGTCTGCCCACAGCAAGGTGCTGATGGCGATGGAGGACAGGATCAGCGCGCCGCCCATGGTCGGGGTGCCGGATTTGGAGAGGTGCGACTGCGGGCCGTCGTTGCGTACCGCTTGGCCAATCTGGCGAATCTGCAGAGTGCGAATCATCCAGGGGCCCAGGCACAGCGACAGCGACAAGGCAGTCAACACACCCAGAATCCCGCGCAGGGTCAGGTATTGAAAGACCGCGAAGCCCTTGTAGAACTGTTGCAGATACTCGGCCAACAGCAGCAGCATTTAATGACTCCCCAGGGCGGTGCACAAAGCCGCGACGACGTTTTCCATCGCCGCGCTGCGCGAGCCTTTAATTAGAATGGTGGTGTTGCCCGGCTCAGCACCGACGGCAGCGATCAGGCTGGCCTGATCGGCAAAGTGCTGGCCCTTGGCGCCGAACGCGGCAACGGCATGCGCCATATTCGGGCCGACGGCATAAAGAGCATCGATTTTTCCGGCGGCGTAGGCGCCGACATCGCGGTGGCCTTGTTCAGCCCACTCGCCCAATTCGCCGATGTCGCCCAGAACCAGAACGGTCCGGCCGGAGAAGGCGGCGAGTATATCAATGGCGGCGCACATCGAAGTCGGGTTGGCGTTGTAGGTATCGTCGATCACCCGCGCGCCATTGGTCGCCAACTGCGCTACGGCGCGGCCTTTGACCGGCTGCACGTTTTCCAGCCCGGCTTTGATACTGACCAACGGCACACCCAGGGCAAACGCCGCCGCTGCTGACGCCAAAGCATTGGCGACGTTGTGATTGCCGAGCAGATTGAGCTGCACCGGGGCAGAACCAAGCGTGCAGTTGAGGGTGAACGACGGGCAACCACGGGCATCGCGGCCCAGGTCGCTGGCGTAGAAATCGGCTTGATCGTTGGTCAGGGCAAAACTCAGCACCTTGCGCAGACCGGCGCGGACTTTCCAGATGCCAAATGCCTTGTCGTCCAGGTTGAGCACGGCGATACCGTTGGCAGCGAGGCCGTCGATGATTTCGCCTTTGGCCTGGACGATTTTGTCCGCGCCGCCGAACTCACCGATATGGGCGGTGCCGGCATTATTCAGAACTGCCACCTGGGGCTTGGCCAGGCTGACGGTGTAGGCGATCTCGCCAACGCGGTTGGCGCCCAGCTCGATCACGGCGCCTTGGTGTTCGGCGTCCAGCTCCAGCAGCGTCAGCGGCACGCCGAGGTCATTGTTCAGGTTGCCGCGGGTGGCCAGTACCGGGCCGTCGGTGCCGGCACGCAGGATGCTGGCAAGCATTTCCTTGACCGTGGTTTTGCCGCTGGAACCGGTAATGGCCGCCAGCGGGCCGGTGTAGGCCTGACGGTTCAGCGCAGCCAGTTGGCCCAGCGCCTGACGGGTATCGGCGACTACCAGCTGGGAATGCTGACACCCACGGTTTCGCGCTCAACCAGTGCGGCGACTGCGCCCTTCTGGGTGACTTCCTGCAAATAACTGTGGCCATCGAAGCGCGGGCCGGTCAGGGCAATAAACAGCTGGCCGGGCTTGATCGCGCGGCTGTCGGTGCTGACGGCACTGAAGGTCGCATCGGCGCCGACCAGGCAACCGTTCAATGCATTGACCACTTCGCTCAGGCGCAAGGCTTTAAACATGAGTGGCCTCCCACGCCGCCAGGGCGTTGGTGGCTTGATGCAGGTCGGAGAACGGCTGACGTTCGCCGTTGATTTCCTGATAGTCCTCATGGCCCTTGCCGGCCAGCACGATCACATCGGCGGCATCGGCAGTGGCGATCAGTTGGGCAATGGCTTGGCCACGGCCGTACACGAACTGGGCTTTTTCCGGCGCCTTCAGGCCTACACGGATATCGGCAAAGATCTGTTCTGGCGATTCGGTGCGCGGGTTGTCGTCGGTAACCATCACGCCATCGGCCAGACGCTCCACCACTTCGGCCATCAGCGGGCGCTTGCCGCGGTCACGGTCGCCGCCGCAGCCGAACAGGCACAGCAGTTTGCCGGTGGCATGGGGGCGCAGTGCGGTCAGGACTTTTTCCAGAGCATCCGGGGTGTGGGCGTAATCGACCACCACCAGCGGCTTGGCGCCGCCACCCAGACGCTGCATACGGCCTGCCGGGCCTTCGAGCTGCGGCAGCACTTTGAGAATTTCGTCCAGCGGGTAATCCAGGCCGAGCAAGGCGCCAACCACACCGAGCAGGTTGCTCAAGTTGAAGCGGCCGAGCAACGAGCTGCGCAGGCTTCCCTCGCCTTTCGGCGTAACCAGCTTGGCGCGCACGCCGTGGTCGTCGAACACCGCTTCGCTGCAATAGAGGTAGGCGTTGCGGTCTTCGAGGCTGTAGGTGATCAGGCGCGATTCGTGGGTTTCGGCGGCGAGTTGGCGACCGAATTCGTCGTCCAGGTTCAGCACGCGGCAACGCAGGGTCGGCCAGCGGAACAGCTTGGCCTTGGCTTCGCCGTAGGCCTGCATGGAACCGTGGTAATCGAGGTGGTCGCGCGACAGGTTGGTGAACACCGCCACATCGAATGCCAGCGCAGCAACGCGGCCTTGGTCCAGACCGTGGGACGACACTTCCATGGCCACGGCGCGAGCGCCGGCCTGTTTCAGATTGGCCAGCACCGCCTGCACACCGATCGGGTCTGGCGTGGTGTGGCGGCCCTGCTCCAGTTCATTGTGGAAACCGGTGCCGAGGGTACCGACGATGCCGCAGCGCTCGCCGAAGTGGTCCAGCGCCTGGGCAATCAATTGGCTGATGCTGGTTTTGCCGTTGGTGCCGGTGACGCCCACCAGATGCAGACCACGGCTCGGCTCGCCATAGAAGCGGCCGGCAATGGCCGACAACTGACCGGCGAGATTCTTCAGCGGCACCAGTTCGGCGCCCTGCGCTTCAATTTTTTGCGCGCCTTCGGCTTCATAAGCGACCGCGGCGGCGCCACGGGCAATGGCGTCAGCGATATGGACGCGGCCGTCCTGCTGACCGCCAGGCACGGCGAGGAACAGATCGCCTGGACGCACTTTGCGGCTGTCCAGGGTCAGCTCACGAATCAGCACGGAGCTTTCGGCTTGTGGCAGCAGTTGGTTCAGTGGCATCGGCATTAGCGCGCTAACCCCCGAGGAATGGTGACTGCCACGGCGGGCTGAACATCGGCCGGCGTCAAGTTGTCTGGGGCAATGTTCATCAGGCGCAGGGCGCCGGCCATGACTTTGCCGAATACGGGTGCGGAGATCAGGCCGCCGAAGTAGGCGCCGGTGCTCGGCTCATCCACCACCACAACCATGGCGATACGCGGGTTGCTGATCGGCGCAAAGCCGGCGAATAACGAGCGGTAGGCGTTGGCGGTGTAGCCCTTGGTGCCGACGGTGGCTTTACGCGCGGTACCCGATTTGCCGCCCACGTGGTAGGCCGGCACCTTGGCGCGGAACACCCCGGTCGGCGCTTCAACCACTTGCTGCAGCATGCCCTGAATGGTTTTGGCGGTGGCTTCAGGGATCACCTGCACGCCGTCCTGCGCGCGGCCATCGGCGCGGGTCAGAGTCATCGGAATGCTGCGACCGTTGTTGGCCAGCACTGCATAAGCGTGGGCCAGCTGAATGGCGGTAACCGACAGGCCGTAGCCGTAGGCCAGGGTCGCGGTTTCGGCTTTTGGCCAGATGCGGTGATTCGGCAGGTTGCCCACGCGCTCGCCCGGGAAGCCCAAACCGGTGTCCTGACCCAGACCGACCTGCTGCATAACGTTGTAAATCGGCTCGGCGCCGATATCGAAAGCGATCTTGCTGATGCCGACGTTACTGGACTTGATCAGGATGCCGGTCAAATCCAGCACGCCTTCATTCTTGGAAACGTCGCGAATGGTGTATTTGCCGATCTGCAAGGTGCCGGGGTAAACGTCGACGGTGTCGGTCGGTTTCCAGCGCCCGCTTTCCAGCGCCGCGCTCATGGAGAACGGTTTGACCGTGGAACCCGGCTCGAACACATCGATCATGGCGCGGTTGCGCATCATCGCCGGCTGCAGGTTCCGGCGGTTGTTGGGGTTGTAGGTCGGCTGGTTGACCATGGCCAGCACTTCGCCGGTCTTCACGTCGAGCATCACCAGACTGGCACCCTTGGCGCCAAACTCGGTGACCACGTTGCGCAGCTCGCGGTGGGCCAGGTATTGCAGACGCAGGTCGATGGACAGCGCCAGCGCCTTGCCGGCCTTGGCGTTGCGGGTGACTTGCACGTCTTTGATCAGGCGACCGCGACGGTCTTTCAACACTTCGCGCTTGCCCGGTACGCCGGACAGCCACTGATCAAACGCCAATTCCACGCCCTCGCGGCCGTGATCGTCGATATCGGTAAAGCCCACCACGTGCGCAGTCACTTCGCCGGCCGGGTAGAAACGACGAAACTCCTCGATGGAGTAGACGCCTGGCACTTTGAGGTCGAGCACTGATTGGCCCTGTTCCGGGGTCAGCCCCCGCACCAGGTACATAAATTCGCGCCCGGCATTTTCCTCCAGCCTGGCGGCGAAGGCTTTGGGCTCCTGGCCCAATGCGGCAGCCAATGCTGGCCAGCGGTCTTTGCCGGCTTGCAGTTCTTTGCCGTTGGCCCACAGGGTGGTGACCGGCGTACTGACGGCCAGAGGCTCGCCGTTACGGTCGGTGATAAGGCCGCGGTGTGCAGGAATAGGCACGTGACGCACGCTACGGGCATCGCCCTGGCCTTGCAGGAAGGCGTGGTCGAGCACTTGCAGGTCAATGATGCGCCAGCAGATGGCAGCCACCATGGCGCCGAGCAGACCGAGCACTACACGGAAGCGCCATGGGTAGAGAGCGCCCTCGAGCTTCATCATGGCGCCACCATCCGCACTTCGGCTGGCTCTGGAATGCGCATTTTCAGCTGTTCGCTGGCCAGAGTCTCGATGCGACTGTGGGCGGTCCAGGTGCTTTGTTCAAGAATCAGGCGGCCCCACTCGGCTTGCGCTTTGTCGCGCACGCTGAGTTCGCCATACAGGGAGTTGAGCAGTTGGCGGTTCCAGTGGGCGCAGTAGGCCACGGCAATGGCCGACACCAGAACGCCGACGAACAGAATCAGCAGCAGCGTGCTGCCGGTCGGCAACGGCTTGGCAAACGCGCGGCTCAACGCAACTTCTCCGCGACACGCATGACAGCACTGCGCGAGCGAGGATTGGCCGATTGCTCGGCATCGGACGGGAACTGTGCCTTGCCGATGGTTTTGATAAACGGCTCGAAGCGCTCAACCCGTACTGGCAGGTTGCGCGGCAGTTTGTCGGCCTCGCCTTTTTCCAGGCGACGCATAAACAGTTTGACGATGCGGTCTTCCAGCGAGTGGAAGCTGATCACCACCAGACGGCCACCGATTTCCAGGGCGTCCATGGCGGCTTGCAGGCCTCGTTCCAGATCGGCCAGCTCGTTGTTCACGTGAATACGCAAACCCTGGAATGCGCGGGTCGCCGGGTTCTTGCCCTTTTCCCAGGCAGGGTTGGCGACTTTCAATACTTCAGCCAGATCGGCCGTACGCTCGAATGGCGTTACTTCGCGGCGCTGTACCACGGCGCGAGCCATGCGCTTGGCGAAACGTTCTTCGCCGTATTCTTTAAAGACGCGGGCAATTTCTTCTTCTGGCGCGGTGGCGATGAACTGCGCGGCGCTGACGCCACGGTTTGGATCCATGCGCATATCCAGCGGGCCGTCGTTCATAAAGCTGAAGCCGCGCGCGGCGTCGTCCAGCTGCGGCGACGAAACGCCGAGGTCTAGCAAAATGCCGGACACCTTGCCGCTGTCGCCGCGCTCAGCCACCGCTTCGCCGAGCTCGGCAAAACTGCGCTGCACAACGACAAAGCGGCCGTCTTCGGCCGCCAGCGCTTCTCCGGTCGCAATCGCCAGAGGGTCTTTGTCGAAACCGAGGAGCCGCCCGTCTGGGCCCAGCTGTTGGAGAATCAGCCGGCTATGCCCGCCACGGCCGAACGTGCCATCCAGATAGCAGCCATCCGGACGCACGGCGAGAGCCTCTACGGCTTCATCGAGCAATACGGTGATGTGGCGAAAGCCACTGCTATTGGTAGTTGTCACAGGATGAGGTCACGCAATTCGTCCGGCAGACCGCCCGGCTGTTTAATGGCTGCCAGGTCCGCATCAGCAAGCGCGTTCCAGGCGTTTTCGTCCCACAGTTGAAACTTGTTCAGTTGCCCGACCAGCATCGCGTGCTTGTCGAGCTTGGCGTACTCGCGCAAACGCGGCGGAATCAGGAAACGGCCAGCACCGTCCAGCTCGATATCCACCGCATTACCAATCAGCAAACGCTGCAGGCGACGGGTTTCTTCACGCAGGGACGGCAGCTCACGGAGCTTGGTTTCGATGATTTCCCACTCAGGCAGCGGGTAAACACAGAGGCAGGGGTCAATGGCGTCGATTGTTACGATGAGCTGGCCAGCCGAACGCGACACGATCTCGTCCCGATACCGACTTGGCATCGCGAGGCGCCCTTTGGCGTCGAGATTGATTGCGTTAGCTCCACGAAACACGACTGCGCTTCCCCTTTTTTACTAGCTTTCCGTGCTTTGAAAACCCACTTCGTACCACTTTGTACCACTTCGGCACACTATAGGAACGCAGCCACCCCACCGTCAAGGCGCGCTTGCAGGGAAAAATCCTTATAGGACGGTGATTTAGCGATGTTTTTGGAACAAGGAAGAGGGGTTTTAGCGTTGTTTTGACGGGTACAGCCGAACGAGTTCAAGGGGCTGCGCCTCGAACTTAAAGTAACTTCTTAAGAGTGAGATTTTTTTGAGCGGTTAAACGCAGCGACGGGAGGTACAACGAATAGCGGAAGGAGGTGGAGAGTCGATCTGTAAGCCGGGTTCTGTCGAGGACAGTCATTCCTCTACGGTGGCCATCACTGGACACCTTTAGCAACCTACCCGGTTCCGACGCGGGCCGCGCCATGGAACCCTATTTGGTCTTGCTCCGAGTGGGGTTTGCCTAGCCACGAACTGTTACCAGACGTGCGGTGCGCTCTTACCGCACCTTTTCACCCTTACCGGCGCCGAAGCGCTTAGGCGGTTATTTTCTGTGGCACTTTCCGTAGGCTCGCGCCTCCCAGGCGTTACCTGGCACTCCGCCCTATGGAGCCCGGACTTTCCTCCCCCCCGCTCGCGTGAACGAAACGAGGCAGCGACTGTCCAATCGACTCTCCGCCGCACAGGGTAGCGGCAGCCTCCACTTAGAACAAGCCGAAATCCGTTATTGCCGCTCCAGGGCCACCTGATAGAGCAGGTTTTTGCGCACCCCGGTGATCTCCGCCGCCACGGCGGCCGCACGCTTGAGCGGCATTTCCTTGAGCAGCAGGTCGAGCACGCGCAGGGTGTCGGCGCTCACCGCCTCGTCACCTTCCGGCGCTTGCCAGCCAGCCACCAACACCACGCACTCGCCGCGCTGCTGATTGCTGTCGCTCGCCACCCAGGCGCGCAATTCAGATAACGGCAGCCCATTGAGGGTTTCAAAGGTCTTGGTCAGCTCGCGGGCCAGCAGCGCGACGCGCTCGCCACCGAACACCAACTCCATGTCTTCCAGGCATTCGAGAATACGGTGCGGGGCTTCATAGAAGATCAGGGTGCGCGGTTCTTCCTTTACGGCTTCCAGACGGGCGCGCCGCCCGACCGCCTTGGCAGGCAGGAAGCCTTCGAAGATAAACCGATCCGACGGCAACCCCGCCGCCGACAGCGCTGCAATTAGCGCGCAAGGGCCGGGAACCGGCACCACTTTAATGCCCGCCGCGCGCACCTGGCGCACCAGGTGGTAACCCGGATCGGAAATCAGCGGCGTGCCGGCATCGGAGATCAATGCCACGTCGTCCCCGGCCTGCAAGCGCGCCAGAAACCGGCTGCCTTCGTCGCGCTCATTGTGTTCGTGGCAGGCCGCGAGCGGCGTAGGAATGCCGAAATGCTGCATCAGGCGCATGGAGTGGCGGGTGTCTTCGGCGGCAATCAGCGCCACGTCGCGCAGCACTTTAAGCGCGCGAGCACTGATATCGTCGAGATTGCCAATGGGTGTGGCCACCACATAAAGCGTGCCGGTGGTGGAATTCAAAACACCCTGAGTGGTCACAACGCACACCTCATGAATCACAGAAAGCGCGCATTGTAGCCCGATTCACGCCATCAACATCGCGCCTGCGCCGGCCCTTGGGTACAATCCGCCCTCTTCGATCAAGTACCAGGAACGCCTACATGATCAACCGCCTGACCGCCGGCCTGCGCCCGCTCCTCGCTATCAGCCTCGCCGCTCTCTTGGCCGCTTGCTCAAGCTCGCCGTCTTCCACCCTTGGCGAACTGCCCCGCACCCCACAAGCCAGCGTTGATCAGTTGCTGCAACAGGCCGACGGCGCCAAGCCGGAACAGGCCGCCTCGTTGCGCCTGGCCGCTGCGGACCAGGCGTATCAACAGAAGGATCTGGGGCGCGCCGCGCAAATTCTGGAGCTGGTGCCCGTCGCCAATCTGAAACCGGCCCAACAAGTGTTCGCCGGCACCCTGAGCGCCGAACTGGCACTGGCCCGCAACAAACCAAAAAGCGCTCTGCAGGCCCTCGACCAGCCGGGTATGCAGCGCCTGGCTGAACTGCCGGTCGATCAGCAAGTGCGCACCCAACTGGTTCGCGCCCAAGCCCTCGAAGCCGACGGCCAAACTCTCGCCGCCGCCCGCGAGCGCGTTTTTATCGCGCCATTGCTCAGTGGCGCAGCTGCTTCCAGCAACCATGAAAACATCTGGACCCTGGTCTCTTCCTTGCCTGCAGACCAATTGCAAGGCGGCGGCGATGCCGACCTGGCCGGCTGGCTGCAACTGGCCAGCGTGGTGAAAAGCGCCAGCACTCTGCAACAGCAACAGGCCGCCATCGACGCCTGGCGCCAACAGAACCCGCAACACCCGGCCGCCGAGCAACTGCCCGCGCCGCTGACCAAACTGAAAGAACTGGCCAGCCAACCGCTGACCAAGATTGCCCTGCTGCTGCCGCAAGACGGCCAACTGGCCTCCGTGGCCCGCGCCCTGCGTGACGGCTTTATGGCCGCGCACTTCCAGGCGCAACAGGCCGGTCAAAATCCGCCGAGCATCGAAGTATTCGACAGCTCGCGCCTGGCCTCGATGGATGACTTCTACCGCCAGGCCCAAGCCGCCGGCATTCAACTGGTGGTAGGCCCGCTGGAAAAGAACCTGGTGAAACAGCTGAGTGATCGCGAGCAACTGCCGATCACTACCTTGGCCCTGAACTACAGCGATGCCGGCCGCGAAGGCCCGCCACAATTGTTCCAGTTCGGCCTGGCCGCTGAAGACGAAGCCCGGGAAGTGTCCCGCCGCGCCTGGGACGACGGCATGCGCCGCGCCGTGGCCCTGGTGCCACGTGGCGAATGGGGCGACCGCGTACTGGATGCCTTCCGCCAAAGTTGGCAAGCCAAGGGCGGCAGCCTGATCGCCGCTGAACATGTTGATCAGCCGGTTGAACTGGCCCAGCAGATCGCTGACCTATTCCAACTGCGTCAGAGCGAAGCCCGCGCCAAACGCATTCAAAGCGTGCTTGGTACCTCGGTTGCTGCGCAGCCAGCACGTCGCCAGGACATCGACTTTATCTTCCTCGCTGCCACCCCGCAGCAAGCCCAGCAGATCAAACCGACTCTGGCCTTCCAATACGCCGGCGACGTGCCGGTATACGCCACCTCGCACCTGTTCACAGGCGGCAGCAACCCGGCGCAGTATCAAGATCTGGACGGCATTCGCTTCTGCGAAACCCCGTGGCTGCTGGACGCCAACGACCCGCTGCGCCAACAAGTCGCCGGCCAATGGCCGCAAGCCGCTGGCAGCCTCGGTCGCCTGTACGCCATGGGCGTGGATGCCTATCGCCTGGCGCCGCGTCTGACTGAGCTGAAAGCCTTGCCAGAAAGCCGCGTTGACGGTCTGTCCGGCAGCTTGAGCGTGAATGCCAACCAGCGCGTAGAGCGGCAGCTGCCATGGGCCGAGTTCCGCGACGGCACCGTGCAACGCCTGCCTGTCAGCAGCAGCTTCTGATTGATCGCCGCCAGCACCCAGCACGCCGGCCGTGAAGGCGAAGCAGAGGCCTTTGAGCACCTGCGCCGCCACGGCCTGAAACTGGTCGCCAGGAATTGGCGCTGCAAGGGCGGCGAGCTCGATCTGGTCATGCTGGACAGCGATACAGTAGTATTCGTCGAAGTTCGCGCCCGCCGGCATACCGCCTGGGGTGGCGCAGTAGAAAGTGTCGATGGCCGCAAGCAGCAAAAGCTGATTCTCGCCGCCAGCAGCTTTTTGCAACAGGAACCGCGCTGGGCCAAACATCCGTGCCGTTTCGATGTCGTAGCCATCAACACCAGCAGCGAAAACGCGAGCCGCCTGAACTGGATTCGCAACGCCTTTGACACCTGATTCAGCCTGAACCAACACAAGCGATTGCCGGCAGCACGCTGTACGGCAGCAACCTAGTGCAAGACCGAACCCGGTTTCGGCACAGCCCAGCAAACGTTGCGGCGCCGAGCGATTTTTACCTGTAACAGGCAGGCACCAGACTTACCCTGGGCCACCTGATCAGCAGCCACACTGAAGGTCATCTCCGATGGACATGCAATCCCGTATCCGCCAGCTGTTTCAAGCCAGTATCGAAACCAAACAGCAAGCCATGGAAGTGCTTATTCCCTACATCGAGCACGGCAGTCTGGTCATGGTTCAAGCCCTGCTCAACGAGGGCAAGATTCTGACCTGTGGCAACGGCGGCTCGGCCGGCGACGCCCAGCACTTCTCCTCGGAATTGCTCAACCGTTTCGAGCGCGAGCGCCCGAGCCTGCCGGCCATTGCCCTGACCACAGACAGCTCGACCATTACGTCGATCGCCAACGACTACAGCTACAACGAGATCTTCTCCAAGCAGATTCGCGCCCTGGGCCAACCTGGCGACGTGCTGTTGGCGATCTCCACCAGCGGCAACTCGGCCAACGTGATTCAGGCCATCCAGGCTGCTCACGACCGCGAGATGATCGTGGTGGCCCTTACCGGTCGCGACGGCGGCGGCATGGCCTCGCTGCTGCTGCCTGAAGATGTCGAAATCCGTGTTCCATCGAAAGTCACCGCACGCATTCAGGAAGTCCACTTGCTGGCCATCCACTGCCTCTGCGATCTGATTGATAGCCAACTGTTTGGGAGTGAAGAATGACCCGTTCGCCATTAATCCTTGCCGCCCTTGCCGTCACCCTGGTGCTTTCCGGGTGTGGCAGCCGTTCGTTCGGCAACAAGATCGATGACCAATTTATCCCGTCGAATGTCGAGCAGAAGATCAACCAGGCAAGCCCCGACCTGGCCAATGGCTCGCATGTCGTCGTCACCAGCTACAACGGCATCGTGCTGCTGGCCGGCCAAACCCCACGCGCTGATCTGAAGGCGGCGGCCGAACAAGCTGCCCGCTCCGTGCAGGGCGTGCGCAAGGTGTACAACGAACTGCAAGTGATTGCCCCCTCCTCGGCCCTGGCGCGCAGCAACGATGCACTGCTGACCACCAAGATCAAGACCGAGATGCTGGCGGACAACAGTGTTTCCAGCTCGAACATCAAGGTGATCACCGAGAACGGCATCGTCTACATGCTTGGCGTGGTAAGCCGTCAGCAGGCGCAACTGGCCAGCAACCTGGTCCAGGGTGTGTCGGGCGTGCAGAAGATCGTGAAGCTGTTTGAGTACGTCGACTGACCCAAACTGCAGGCAATAAAAAAGGCGATCTTCGGATCGCCTTTTTTATTGTGTTTCGCGTAAACGTTGGGCTTCGCCTACGGCTCAACCCAACCTACGTTTTACTTCACCACTTTCAGGCTTGGGCGACCGCTTGGACGCGGTGGCTCACCACCTGCAGGACCGTCGCCATCCGGATCGTCTTCAGGCTCTTCGTCCGCCACTGGCGATTCCAAGTCGAAGACCATCCCTTGGCCATTTTCCCGTGCGTAAATCGCCAACACGGCCGACGCTGGGATGAACAAGGTGTGGGCAATACCGCCAAAACGCCCCTCGAAGCTCACCGCATCGTTATCCATATGCAGATGACGGACAGCGCTGGGCGACACATTGAGGACGATCTGGCCATCATTGGCAAAGCCTTGCGGCACTTGCACGTTCGGGTATTCGGCATTTACCAGCAGGTGTGGCGTGCAATCGTTATCAACTATCCACTCGTATAGGGCGCGGATCAGATACGGACGACTGGAGTTCATTGAAAGCTCCTTCAGCTTCAGCGCATATCGCGCTCAACACCCGACAAGCTGACCTGGAAGGCCTCGCGGGCAAACTGGCGCTCCATGTAATCGAGCAACGGTTTGGCCGGCTTGGGCAGCTCGATACCTAATATCGGCAACCGCCACAAGATCGGCAACAGGCAACAATCTACCAAACTCAGCTCGTCGCTGAGGAAATAAGCCTTGTCGGCGAACAGTGGCGACACGCCGGTAAGGCTTTCACGCAGCTCCTTGCGTGCTTGCACACGGGCCGGCTCTTTGCTGCGCGGGTCAAGAATCAGGTCCACCAACGCACACCAATCGCGCTGAATACGGTGAATCAGCAAACGACTGTTGGCCCGCGCCACCGGGTAAACCGGCAACAACGGCGGATGGGGATAACGCTCGTCAAGATATTCCATCACCACGGTCGATTCGTACAACGCCAGGTCACGGTCCACCAATGTCGGCAGGCTGGCATAAGGATTGACCTCAACCAGTTTGGGCGGCGTACGCCCAGGTTCCACATTGATGATTTCCGCGCTTACACCTTTCTCGGCGAGCACGATACGTACGCGATGGGAATAGTGATCGGCGGGGTCGGAGTAGCAGGCCAACCGGTTGGTCACGCCCATGGCGATCCTCCTCGCTTGTTAAAGTTATCTGAAGCACAAAAACGTGCGCGCCCAATTGGGCGCGCAAGTCGACAGCGGAGAATACCAGTTACTTAGTGCACATCCTTCCAGTATTCACGTTTCAGCAGATACGCGAACACGAAGAAGAAGGCCAAGTACAACAGCACGTAGGTGCCGATGCGCTCGCTTTTCAGTTTCACTGGGTTGGCGGAGTAGGCCAGGAAGGTCACGAGGTTTTTGACCTTCTCGTCGAACTCGGCCTCATTCAGCTTGCCAGTTTTCGGCACGATGGTGAGCTGGTCACAGGCTTCGTGGGTCAACGGAGTACCGGTGAGCGGGTCGTACTGCTTCTTGCCGTCCTCAACCACCTGTACTTGCTTGCAACCTACAACCTGACGACCTTGCAGACCGACCAGAACGTTGGGCATACCCACGTTCGGGAAGATCTTGTTGTTCACGCCCCAAGGGCGCGCCGGGTCTTCGTAGAAGTTGCGCAAGTAGCTGTACAGCCAATCGTTACCACGTACGCGAGCCACCAGAGTCAGGTCGGGCGGAGCCGCACCGAACCACTTCTTGGCATCCACTGGCGACATGCTGTTTTTCATCAGGTCGCCGATTTTGGCGCCGGTGAAAACCACGTTGCTTAGCATCAGCTCGTGCGGAATACCGAGGTCATCGGCAACGCGCTCGTAACGCTGGAACTTGGCGCTGTGGCAGCCCATGCAGTAGTTGGCGAATGTACGTGCGCCGTCTTGCATAGCAGCTTTATCGGTCAGGTCGATATCGACCGAATCCAACTCAGGACCATGACCAGTGTTGGCGAACGCGATGGCCGGCAGAACAGCGAAAACTAGTGCAGCAAATAGCTTTTTCATCAGCCAGTCACCCTTTCCGGAACCGGTTTGGTCTTCTCAAGCTTGGTGTAGAACGGCATGAGGATGAAGTATGCGAAGTACAGCGTGGTGCAGATACGAGCCAGCAACGTGCGCTCGTCGGTAGGCGGCAGAACGCCCAGCACGCCGAGGATGACGAAGGACACGCAGAAGGCCACCAGCCAGATCTTGCTCATCCAGCCCTTGTAGAGCATGGATTTGACCGGGCTACGGTCGAGCCACGGCAGCACGAACAGCACAGCGATAGCAGCACCCATGGCGATTACGCCGAGCAATTTATCCGGTACAGCACGGAGAATTGCGTAGAACGGGGTGAAGTACCAGACCGGGGCAATGTGCTCTGGGGTCTTGAACGAGTTCGCGACTTCGAAGTTCGGCTTCTCTAGGAAATAACCACCCATTTCCGGGAAGAAGAAGATGATCGAGCAGAAGATGAACAGGAACACCACCACGCCGACGATATCTTTCACGGTGTAGTACGGGTGGAAAGCAATGCCGTCCAACGGTACGCCGTTTTCGTCTTTGAACTTCTTGATGTCCACGCCTTGCGGGTTGTTCGAACCCACTTCGTGCAGCGCCAGGATATGCAGAACCACCAGGCCCAAAATCACGATCGGCAGTGCAATTACGTGCAGTGCGAAGAAACGGTTCAAAGTGATGCCGGAGATGAGGTAGTCACCACGGATCCACTGAGTCAGGTCGTCGCCGATAACCGGAATGGCACCGAACAGCGAGATGATCACCTGTGCGCCCCAGTAGGACATCTGGCCCCACGGCAGCAAGTAACCCATGAAGGCTTCAGCCATCAGGGCCAAGTAGATCAGCATGCCGAATACCCACACCAGCTCACGCGGCTTCTGGTACGAACCGTAGAGCAAGCCTCGGAACATATGCAGGTAAACCACGATGAAGAACGCCGAAGCGCCGGTGGAGTGCATCAGTCGAATGATCCAGCCGTATTCCACATCACGCATGATGTATTCAACGGAGGCAAAAGCCTCTTCGGCGGACGGGGTGTAGCTCATGGTCAGCCAGACGCCGGTCAGGATCTGGTTAACCAGAACCAACAGGGCCAGGGAGCCAAAGAAGTAGAAGAAGTTGAAGTTCTTCGGTGCGTAATACTTGCTGAGATGGTCTTCCCACATTTTAGTGGCGGGAAAGCGCGCATCTACCCACTCCATGAATTTGCTCATCAGGCTTTCTCCTGGTCCACACCGATGACAATGACGGCATCAGACTCGTAAGAGTGAGGCGGCACTGGCAGATTCAACGGAGCTGGTTGCGATTTATACACACGACCAGCGAGGTCATAGCGCGAACCGTGGCAAGGGCAGAAATAGCCACCAACCCATTCTGGACCGAGGTCGGCCGGAGCCACTTCAGGACGGAAGGACGGAGAGCAACCCAAGTGGGTGCAGATACCGACCAACACCAGAATTTCTGGCTTGATCGAGCGCACAGTCTTGTCGACATACGCGGGCTGTACGGAAGCTTTCGACTCCGGGTCAGACATCCGATCGTGGATCTTGGTCAGGTTGCCCAGAATTTCTTCTGTCCGGTGAACGATAAATACCGGCTGGCCGCGCCATTCAGCAATCATCTGCTGACCTGGTTCAACCTTGCTGACATTCACCTTCACCGCAGCACCCGCGGCCTTGGCCTTGGCACTCGGGAACCATGACCCCACGAACGGGACCGCAGCACCCACCGCTCCTGCAGCACCAACCACCGAAGTGGCTGCTACAAGGAAGCGACGCCGGCCTGCATTCACGCCGTCATTGCTCATTCAGTCGTCTCCCATCAGCTTTGTGGCCTGTTGTTCAGGCGTCTACTAAGTAAAATTCAAGCCGCGCAAAAAATTTGCCAAATGGTAAAGAAAAGCCCCATTTCTGACAAGGCAATTACTGGATACAAAATGGCTGAAAGCCTTGTCGCACCTGGCATTTGCCGGTGCGGCAAGTTGTCGCAACTAAAACTTGCGCCCATAAAAAACGCCCAGTTCCTTTGGGAAACTGGGCGTCTTTGAACGAAGTGCGAATTAACGCTTCGAGTACTGCGGACGCTTACGCGCTTTACGCAGACCGACTTTCTTACGTTCAACTTCACGAGCATCACGAGTGACGTAACCAGCTTTGCGCAGAGCAGGACGCAGAGCTTCATCATAGTCCATCAGAGCACGAGTGATGCCGTGACGGATTGCGCCAGCTTGACCGCTGACACCACCACCCAGAACGGTGACGTAGATGTCGAACTTCTCGACAGTCTCAGTCAGCTCCAGCGGCTGGCGAACTACCATGCGGGCAGTTTCGCGACCGAAGAAGTTTTCCAGGGTGCGGTTGTTGATGGAGATCTTGCCAGTGCCTGCACGCAGGAATACGCGAGCGGTTGCAGTCTTGCGACGGCCAGTGCCGTAATTTTGAGTCGCCGACATAATGAACTATTCCGTTAAATCTTCAGTTCTTGGGGCTGCTGAGCAGTGTGAGGGTGAACAGCGCCCGCGTACACTTTCAGCTTACGGTACATGTCGCGACCCAGCGGGTTCTTCGGCAGCATGCCTTTAACCGCGGTCTCGATCACACGCTCAGGCGCCTTGGCGATCAGCTTTTCGAAGTTGATCGATTTGATGCCACCCGGGAAGCCGGAGTGAGAGTAGTACATTTTGTCGGTGGTCTTAGCGCCGGTTACACGTACTTGCTCAGCGTTGATAACGACGATGTAGTCGCCGGTGTCAACGTGAGGGGTGTATTCGGCTTTGTGCTTGCCACGCAGACGGCTAGCGATTTCTGTGGCCAGACGACCCAGAGTCTGACCTGCAGCGTCGACGACGAACCAGTCGCGCTTAACAGTTTCCGGTTTAGCAGTAAAAGTTTTCATTCTTTAATAGCCTCAGGGGCCGCCCTGAAAATAAGACGGCGGATCTTACTGAATAGTGCGCGCTTTGACAAGCAAAGGCAGCCAGAGACGGACGCTATCGGGGGCTCGGGTCATCACGTCCGTACGGCGAGTTCAAGCAGGCTTGGCATCCCCTGCTGAAAACAGCTGCGGAATTATGCCGATTGCAGGAAAAATATCAACCTGATTTGATGGCACTTTTTGCACGAGGAGAAATTCATGCAGTTTCGTAAGCTCGGCCGCACCGATCTCGACGTCAGCGCTATCTGCCTGGGCACCATGACCTGGGGCGAGCAGAACACGCAGGAACAGGCCTTCGAGCAGATCGATATGGCCCGCGCCGCCGGCGTGAACTTTATCGATACCGCTGAAATGTACCCGGTGCCGCCGCGCGCCGAGACCTACAGCCGGACCGAACAAATAATCGGCAATTACTTCAAGGCCCGCGGGAATCGTGGCGACTGGATTCTCGCCAGCAAGATCGCAGGCCCTGGCAATGGCATCGATTACATCCGCGACGGTCAGCTCAAACACAACCGCACCCACATCGTCGCGGCGGTGGATGCCAGCCTGAAACGCCTGCAAACCGACTACATCGACCTCTACCAACTGCACTGGCCCGAGCGCAGCACCAACTTTTTCGGCCAGCTCGGCTACCAACACAAAGAACAGGACTTCACCCCCATCGCCGAAATCCTCGAAGCGCTGGGCGAACAGGTAAAGGCCGGCAAGATCCGTCACGTCGGGCTTTCCAACGAAACGCCGTGGGGCACCATGCAGTTTCTACAGCTGTCGGAACAACTCGGCCTGCCCCGCCCTGCTTCCATCCAGAATCCCTACAACCTGCTCAACCGCACGTTCGAAGTCGGTCTGGCAGAAATCGCCATTCGTGAACAATGCGGCCTGCTGGCCTACTCGCCGATGGCGTTCGGCATGCTTTCCGGCAAATACGAAGGCGGCGCGCGCCCGGCCAATGCGCGGATCAGCCTGTTCAGCGGTTTACCCGCTACACCAATCCACAGTCTGAGGCGGCGTGCTCGCGTTATGTCGCATTGGCCCGTGAGAACGGTCTGGATCCCGCGCAGATGGCGCTGGCGTTGTTACAGCGCGCCCGTTCGTTACCAGCAATATCATCGGCGCGACCAGCAACGAGCAGCTGCAAAGCAACCTGGCCAGCACCGAACTGATCCTCAGCCCAGAACTGCTGGAGCAGATCGACGCCATCCACAAAGCACAGCCCAACCCTGCGCCGTAACAACCACTGAAAACGAAAAAGCCCGGCAACTTGGCCGGGCTTTTTTATTTCAACGCAGGGCTCTTACAGCGACCGCGAAATGATCTCTTTCATGATCTCGTTGGTGCCGGCATAAATGCGCTGCACCCGCGCATCCGCCCAGGAACGGGCCACCGGGTATTCCCACATATAGCCGTAACCGCCGTGCAACTGCACGCACTCGTCGAGCACTTTGCATTGCAGATCGGTCGTCCAGTATTTGCACATGGCGGCGGTCGGCACATCCAGTTTGCCCTCCAGATGTTGCTCAAGGCAGCGGTCGACAAACACCCGGCCGACCTGCACTTCAGTGGCAATTTCCGCCAGCTTGAAGCGCGTGTTCTGGAATTCGCTGATGGCTTTGCCGAACGCCTTGCGCTCGCGGGTGTAATCCAATGTCCACTTCAGCGCAGCTTCGGCGTTAGCCAGTGCGCCAAGGGCAACAGTCAGACGCTCCTGCGGCAGTTCCTGCATCAGATAAGCGAAGCCTGGCCAGCTTGTCCGAGCAAGTTTTCCTCGGGAATGCGCACATCCTGGAAGAACAACTCAGACGTGTCCTGCGCCTTCATACCGACTTTCTCCAGGCGCTTACCTTTGGCAAAACCCGGTGTGCCCGCTTCCACCAGGAACAGACTGGTGCCTTTCGCGCCGGCTTTCGGATCGGTCTTGGCCACCACAATTACCAAATCGGCGAGGAAGCCATTGGTGATAAAGGTTTTGGAGCCATTCAGTACGTATTCGTCGCCATCCAGCACGGCGGTGGTTTTCACCCCTTGCAGGTCGGAACCAGCGCCCGGCTCGGTCATGGCGATGGCACTGACCATCTCGCCCGACACCAGCTTGGGCAGGTACTTGAGTTTCAGTTGCTCGGAGCCGTAATGCAGGATGTACGGCGCCACGATGTCGGAGTGCAGCGAGAAGCCGATACCACTCAGACCCAGGCGACTAATCTCTTCGATAACGACAGCGCTGTAGAGGAAATCGGCTGCCATGCCGCCGTACTCTTCTGGCAGGTGCGAGCAGAGCATGCCGGCCTCGCCGGCCTTGTTCCACAGAGCACGGTCGATGTGCCCGTCCTTTTCCCACTGATGGTGGTAAGGCACTGCTTCCTGCTCAAGGAACTTGCGCACGCTGTCACGAAACAGCTCGTGGTCGGAGCTGAACAGGGTTCTTGGAATCATTGTTATACCCACTGGATACGTCTAAGCCGGGATTGGCAAGGCCCCGACTGTAGGACAGTCAAACGTTTCGACACACTGGACACATGCGACAAAAAATAAGACGATCCAGCCAGCCACTGACCACTATCCCCTAATAAGAACAACCATCCATGCCAACTGCTCCGTCCAGTGCACTCAAGCGCGTCGCCATTCTGGCTATCGAGGGCGTGTTCGCCTCCACCCTCATGCAAGCCAAAGACTTCTTCCATATGGCCAGCCTGCGCCACGGCCGGCAGTTGGGTTTGGGTCTGACGCCGGCGTTCGATATTCACCTGGTCAGCCCTGACGGCCAGCCTGCGCGCAGTTTCAGTGACGTGGTGCTGCCGGTCGAAGGCGGCCTGGAACCGGCCGACATCATCATCCTGCCGGCCT
Source organism: Pseudomonas sp. CC11G (assembly GCF_056174845.1). NCBI lineage: Bacteria > Pseudomonadati > Pseudomonadota > Gammaproteobacteria > Pseudomonadales > Pseudomonadaceae > Pseudomonas > Pseudomonas sp. CC11G. Next base: position 136,241 of record NZ_JBWBZC010000011.1, on the reverse strand, counting down.
ACTGGGGCGATTTCGACGAGCTGCACCAGCGCTATCCACAAATCCTCATCTGGCTGCGCAAGCAGCACGCTGCCGGCAGCGTGATCTGCGGAGAGGCCATGGGGGTGTTCTGGATCGCTCAGGCCGGCCTTCTGGATGGTAAGGAAGCCACCACCTACTGGCGCTTTTTCCGCGAGTTCGGTGAACGCTTCCCCAAGGTGCTGCTGAATCAGGAAAAGCATCTTTCAGACGCCGACAACCTTTACAGCGCCGGCGGCACCACCTCGGCCTGTGACCTTTACCTCTATTTGATCGAACGCTTCTGCGGCGCCAGCGTCGCCCAGGCCGTAGCCCGCGACATCCTGTACGAGGTGCAGCGCAACTACACGCCCGGGCGCATCGGCTTTGGCGGCCAGAAGCTGCATCAGGACGTAACCATCCTGCAGATTCAGCAATGGCTGGAAGAAAACTTCGCGGAGAAATTCCGTTTTGAAGACGTGGCCCGCCAGCACGGCATGAGCATTCGCAACTTTATGCGGCGTTTTCAGACGGCCACTGGCGATAAACCGCTGCACTACCTGCAACGGTTACGGATCGAAACAGCCAAGGGCCTGCTGAGCGCCACGCGCAAAAGCATCAAGACCATCAGCTACGAAGTGGGCTACGACGACGCCAGCTTCTTCGCCCGGTTGTTCCGTCAGCACACAGAATTGTCTCCCAACCAATACCGACGCCAGTTCCAGCAAAAGGACAGCCATTCCTAGGATGGGGGTTGGTCGCCCTGCCCTGCGACCTATGATCGGCGTATGAACCTCTAACAAAAACAGGTACTTGTCATGCGCCCTTTTATTCTTGCCGTGCTTACGCTGTTCAGCCTGGTGGCTGTCGCGGACGAACAATGGAAACCCTTCCCCTACGACCAGAGCGGTTATGACTACTCCGGCGACAAACTGCGCCAGGCCTGGCCACAGCTGACCCGTGGCTTTGGCGAGAACTACCCGTTCCCGGATGCGGAGTGGGTCATCAAGATGGCGACCACCTACCCGAAAGCACTGGAACTGACGGTCGCCGGCAACACGGGCTTTACCGGCAAACCCGAAGAAGCCGAGATCTACGCACAGAAGCTGCAAAACGTCTGGCGTCTGATGTTCAAAGGCGACTTTGCTCAGGCCAAGAAAGAAGGACTGGCCCTCGGCGTTGGCGGGCAGATTCCGGCGATGTTCGCCCAGGTGGTGTACGCCATGTTCCTGGTACCGAATCAGGATGAAAAACACCGCTTACTTGAAGAAGTGATCGACTACACCGACAAGGCTGGCGAGCTGGTTCAGGCCGACACTGTGGCGCAGTTCGGCCGCGTGTATGCCAAGGCCCGTCTGGGTGAAGAGCTGTCGGTGCCGGTGGTGCTCAAGCGTGGTTACCAACCAGATCCCTAAAGAACTCGATGCCCTGCTGGCCAAACAACCGCAGCAGCCGTTTGCTCTGGCCCTGTATGGCGGCTATGAGGCTGGCGTAATTCGCAAGGTGGGCAAGCTGGTGGGCAGCATGACCTACGGCGTTAGCGCCGACAAAATGGAAGGCTACTTCGCCCGTTCCTTCAAGCAGTCGAGCAACCTGCCCATTGGCCATTACGAATACGCCAACGCGCTGGGTTATGTGTATGGCGACGATGAAGAAGCCAAGGTGATTCAGCACCTGAAAGAGGCCGTGGCGATCAAGCCGATCAATGCGATGGAGGCGCTGGAAGTGGCGCATGCCAAAGACCTGCTCAAAGAGCATGAGCAGAAGGTGGCGCAGAATTAAGCAGAGGACCCTGTAGGAGCGACCTTGGTCGCGAATTCCGTTTGCAGGGTTCGCGAGCAAGCTCGCTCCTACGCAGACGAGACAAAAAAAGGCGGCCCTTAGGCCGCCTTTTTTCATTCTGCGATTTCTTACGGCTTATGCGCCCGCGACAGAAATTCGTGGGACTGCATCTCCAACAAACGGCTCAACGTCCGCTGAAACTCAAAGTTCAACCGCCCGCCGGTGTACAGGTCTTTCAACTCCACCGCCGCCGAAATGATCAGCTTCACGTTGCGGTCGTAGAACTCGTCCACCAGGTTGATAAAGCGGCGCGCCAGATCGTCTTCGTTGACGCCCATCTGCTCGACGTTGGAAATCAAAATGGCATGGAAGATCTTCGCCAGTTCGATGTAGTCGTTCTGGCTACGCGGGCCGTCGCACAGCTCACGGAATTCGAACCAGGCCACGTCGTCGCACACTTTGAGCGCAGTAATGCCACGGTTCTCGATCATCAATACTTCATTCACCTGCGCTTGCACGCAGTCCGGTACCAGGCTGACGAAGCTCTTGTTCAGGCTGACTTCCGCGCCTTCGTTGAGCGGCCAGTAGTACAGCTCGGCTTGTTCCAGCGCACGCAAACGGTAGTCGACGCCGCTATCGACGTTGACGATTGTGGTGTGCACTTTGAGCAGCTCGATGGCGGGCAAGAAGCGCGCGCGTTGCAGGCCGTCTTTGTACAAGCCATCTGGAACGATGTTGGACGTCGACACCAGGCTCACGCCGTTCTTGAACAGCTCTTCAAGCAAGGTCGCCAGAATCATCGCGTCGGTAATGTCGGACACGAAAAATTCGTCGAAGCAGATCACCCGCGTTTCAGCGGCATAGCGCTTGGCGATGGCTTGCAGCGGGTTCTTTTCGCCGCTCAAGGTGGTCAGGTCTTCGTGCACACGCTTCATGAAACGGTGGAAGTGGGTGCGGGTCTTTTCCTTGAACGGCAGCGCTTCGAAGAAGGTGTCGACCAGATAGGTCTTGCCGCGACCGACGCCGCCCCAGAAGTACAGGCCCTTGACCGGGTCATGATTCTTTTTGCCCAGCAGTTTGCCGAACAGACCGGGCTTGTTATCGCCGGCGGCAATCAGGTCATCGTAGAGGCGCTGCAGGTGGCGCACCGCAGTTTCCTGCGCGGCGTCATGGAAGAAGTCGGGACGTTTGAGGTCCGCCTGGTATCGCTCGAGGGGCGTCATCGCGTAATGCTCTCAACTATTTACTAGCTCGCGACCGGCCAGTAGTGGGCTTCGCGAGGCAGGTGATGGGCAGGTAACGAGTAAACAGTACCCAGGGTCTGCGTCTTGCCTACGCGCGGCTAGCGGCGCGTGGTGGGTCTGGAATGCCCAGACAGCAAAAACGGGGTCGTCACTTTAGCGGCGACCCCGTTGCTTGGCAATCGGCCAGCCATGCCGGCTGGCCGTCCACCCTCACTCTGGCTGGGGTGCCAGAGCGTCGCGCAGTTGCGCAACAGCCTGCTCGCAGGCGGCGGCATCGGCGAATTGCGGGCTGGCACCGACGGCCTCGTCATCCAGCCATAACGCAAAACCGTTGCCTTCAACGCGCACATCCAGCTCGCTACCGTCCTGCAAACGCTTGCTCACCTGGCCGGCGGTTTTGCCGTCGGCAAAGAGTTTCGACAGCAGCAATTGCTCGCCATCGGCCGCCAGCAAGCGGAAGCGAAAGCTGCCGTCGTCTTCACGGAAGCTGACAAAGCGCGCGCCTTTTACGGCTTTCTTCTTAGTGCTTTGGGTGTTTTGCAGGTCACTGCGGAACGAGCGCAGGCCCACGGCCTCACGCAGCTCGCCGAGGAACGGCGTGGCGATCTTGCGGGCCTTGGCGGCACCGGCCAGCAGAATGTCTTCCAGGTCGGCCGGGCGCTCGATCAGCGCGTTGTAACGCTCACGCGCCTCGCCCAATTCGTTGTCCAGCAGTTCAAACAGACGCTGCTTGGCTTCGCCCCAGGCCAGACCGCCCAGCAGATCGGCACGGAATTCGGCTTGCTGCGCAGCGGTGGAGAACGCCTGGTACAGGGTGAACAGGTGCGAGTTGTCCGGGTCTTTGGCTTCGCCTGGCGCCCGCGAGTCGGTGACAATGGACGAGACCGCCGCCTTCAACTGCTTGGCGCTGCCGAACAGCGGAATGGTGTTGTCGTAGCTTTTCGACATCTTGCGGCCGTCCAGGCCCGGCAAGGTGGCGACGCTTTCTTCGATCAGCGCTTGCGGCATCACGAAGAATTCCTTGCCCTTGCCGAACAGGTGGTTAAAGCGCTGGCCGATATCGCGGGCCATTTCCACGTGTTGAATCTGGTCGCGGCCGACCGGCACCTGGTGGGCGTTGAACATCAGAATGTCCGCCGCCATCAGCACCGGGTAACTGAACAAGCCCATGGTTACGCCGGCGTCCGGGTCTTCACCCTGCTCGACGTTTTTATCCACCGAAGCCTTATAGGCATGAGCGCGGTTGAGCAGGCCCTTGGCCGCCACGCAGGTCAGCAGCCAGGTGAGCTCGGTGATTTCCGGAATATCGGACTGGCGATAGAACGTCACGCGGTCGGTATCCAGCCCCGAGGCCAGCCAGGTCGCGGCAATTTCCAGACGCGAGCGCTGAATGCGCAGCGGGTCATCGCATTTGATCAGGGCGTGGTAGTCGGCCAGAAAGTAGAACGAGTCGGCGTCGGCGGCGCGGCTGGCGACTATAGCCGGGCGGATGGCGCCCGCGTAGTTGCCCAGGTGCGGCGTGCCGGTGGTGGTGATACCGGTAAGGATACGAGTGGTCATGGCGTTCGCTTATTAAGTCAGTTCGACAGGCGCGGCAGCAGCAGGTCTTTGAGCTCCGTGAGCTTGCCGTGAAAAAAGTGCCCGCATTCTGCCACTTTCAGCAGCTCGTGGGCACGGTCGAGGTTGGCGGACCAGGCGAAAACGCTATCTGGCGCAATCACTTCATCCTGCTCGGGCTGAATCAGGGTGAGGGCGCCGCGCTGGGCAATCGGGTTCTGCTCGTTCAGGCGGCTGACGGCGGGGGCGACCATAAACAGCCGCTCGATTTCCACGCCGCGCGCTTCCAGACGACCGCTAAGGCTGGCGGCGACAAACCCACCGAAGGAAAAGCCGAACAGGTTCAGCGGCAGGCCCGGCTTTTCGGCCAGCAGCCAGTTGGCCACGGCTTCAGCGTCGTCCACTTCGCCGCTGACCATTTCGCTGGCGCCTTCACTGGCGCCCACGCCGCGGTAGTTGAAGCGCAGCGTGGCGTAGCCGGCATCGCGCGCGGTGCGCTGCAACGTCGACACTACTTTGTTGAGCATGGTGCCGCCCTGCACCGGATTTGGGTGGCAGATCAGCGCCAGCCACGGGCGTCGGGCAGGTCGAGGTAAAGGGCTTCGAGTTGGCCGGTGGGCCCATCAATAAACAGGGAGACTTCGCGAGCTGACAACGGGAACTCCGTGACCCGACAAGGGGTCGACACGTCTTGGATAAGATCTTGCGAGCGGCGCATCTGACGACGCTCGCCCTGTGAGGCAGCGCCGCGCTATACAGCGCAGGTGTGAGCCGTTACCGTAATGCAAAGCCGTTTATAGAGGAAGGACTCGTGGAACAGACCCTATTGGCCTGGTTACTCCCGGCACTCGCCCTGCTCGCAGGCGTCACCATTGGTTTTCTGGTGGCCCGCCTGGTGCCCAGCGCCGCACCGAGCCGCACGCAACGGCAGCTGGACGAAATCCAGGAACGTTTCGATAGCTACCAGAGCGAAGTGGTCACCCACTTCAACACCACCGCCAGCCTGGTGAAAAAACTTACCCAGAGCTACCAGGAAGTGCAGGAGCACCTTTCTGAAGGCGCTAACCGTCTGGCCCTGGATGAACTCACCCGTCAGCGTTTGCTGGCCGCGCTGCATGACGAAAAACCGGGCACCCGTGAGCGCCTGACTCCGCCGAAAGATTCCGAAGTACCCCGTGATTACGCGCCAAAAAGCGCCGATGCGCCGGGGATGCTGGATGCCACCTTCGGTTTGAAGAAGCCGCCGGTAAGCGACACCTCGCCGCGTTAAATCGCCGCCAATAAAAAGCCCCGCAGATGCGGGGCTTTTTATTGGTCGAACGGCGATCAAACCGCGGGTTAGATCGCGCCGCGACTACGCAACAGATCCAGCACCAGCTTCACGCCCTCTTCCACCGACACGCTCTGGGTGTCGACCACCAGGTCGGCATTCAGCGGAATGTCATACGGAAAGGACTCGCCCGGAATGTTGTCGCCACCGGCGGCGTACAGGCCTTGCGGGTCACGTTCGGCGCACACTTGCGGCGACGCCTGCACATACACGGTGAGCAAACGCTGAGTGCCGATCAGGGTCTTGGCCTGTTCACGGCCTTCCGCATCCGGCGCCACGAACGCGGCCAGGGTGATCAAGCCGGCTTCGTTGAACTGACGCGCGACGTGCGCCGCACGACGCCAGTTCTCGGTACGCCCGGCGCGGTCTTGCGGCAGACCTTTGTTCAGGTCGTGACGCAGGTTCTGGCCATCGAGCACGTAAACCGCACGGCCCATATCGAACAGTTTGCGCTCCACGGCATACGCCAGGGTGCTCTTGCCGGCGCCCGACAAACCGCTGAACAGCACGGTGGCCGGTTGCTGACCAAAGCGTGCAGCGCGTTCTTCAGTGGCTACGTGGGCCAGCTTGCCGTGCACACCACCGCCCTGACCGCCAACCGGCGCGGCGATGATCATGCCGGCGCCAACGGTGCCGTTGGTAAGGCGGTCGACGATGATGAACGAGCCGGTGGTGCGGTTACGGTCGTAGCCGTCCAGCGCGATGGAGGCGTCCAGACTGACCTTGACCTTGGCGATCTCGTTCAGCTGCAGGCTGCTTGCCGCACCTTCTTCCAGGGTGTTCACGTCGACCTTGTGCACGATGCTGGCAATCGATCCCGGCACGTAGCTGGTGGCGCGTTTGATGTCGTATTTCTTGCCCGGCAGCATCGGTTCTTCGGCCATCCATACCAGCATGGCTTCGAAGCTGTCGGTCACCAGTGGCTTGCTGTCGGCATGCACCAGCAGGTCGCCACGGGAAATATCGATTTCGTCTTCCATAGTCAGCGTAATGGCCTGACCCGGGCCTGCGCTTTCCAGCTCGCCTTCGAAGGTGACGATGGATTTCACGCGGCTGCTCTTGCCCGACGGCAGCACGACGACTTCGTCGCCCTTGTGCACGATGCCGCTGGCCAGGGTGCCGGCAAACCCACGGAAGTTCAGGTTCGGACGGTTGACGTACTGCACCGGAAAACGCATGTCGGTGAAGTTACGGTCGGCGGAAATCTCCACGGTTTCGAGGATTTCCATCAGCGTCTGGCCGCTGTACCACGGCGAACGGTCGCTGTGGTTCACCACGTTGTCGCCCTTCAGCGCCGACATCGGCACGAAGTGAATCGAGGTTGGCTTCAGGGCCACCTTCTCGGCGAACTCCAGGTAATCAGCCTTGATCGACTCGAACACGCCTTCGTCGAACCCTTTGAGGTCCATCTTGTTGATGGCGACGACGATGTGTTTGATGCCCAGCAGGGACGCGATGTAGCTGTGGCGACGGGTCTGGGTCTGCACGCCGTAACGGGCGTCCACCAAAATGATCGCCAGGTCACAGGTCGAGGCACCGGTGGCCATGTTGCGGGTGTACTGCTCATGGCCGGGGGTGTCGGCGATGATGAATTTGCGCTTGGCGGTGGAGAAGTAGCGGTAGGCCACGTCGATGGTGATGCCTTGCTCGCGCTCGGCTTGCAGGCCGTCTACCAGCAGCGCCAGGTCGATGTCCTCACCGGTGGTGCCGACTTTTTTCGAGTCGCGGGTGATGGCTTCGAGGTGGTCTTCGTAGATCATTTTCGAGTCGTGCAGCAGGCGCCCGATCAGGGTGCTCTTGCCGTCATCGACGTTGCCGCAGGTGAGGAAGCGCAGCATTTCCTTGCGTTCGTGCTGGGCCAGGTAAGCGAGGATGTCCTCGCTGATCAACTCGGATTGGTGCGACATATTAAAAGTACCCCTGACGTTTCTTGTCTTCCATCGAACCGGCCTGGTCATGGTCGATAACGCGACCCTGACGCTCGGAGGTTCTGGTCAGGAGCATTTCCTGAATGATGTCGGTCAAGCTGGTGGCGGTGGATTCCACCGCGCCAGTCAGTGGGTAGCAGCCGAGGGTACGGAAACGCACCATCTTCTTGTGAATGCTGGCTTTCTGTTCGGGCGACAGGTGCTCGAGGATGCGGTCGTCGTCGATCATGATCAGCGTGCCGTTCATTTCGATCACGTCGCGCTCGGCGGCGAAATACAACGGAACGATCGGGATGCCTTCCAGATAGATGTACTGCCAGATATCCAGCTCGGTCCAGTTGGAGAGCGGGAATACGCGGATCGATTCGCCCTTGTTCACCTTGCCGTTGTAGACGTTCCACAACTCAGGGCGCTGGTTTTTCGGGTCCCAGCGGTGCTTGCTGTCGCGGAAGGAATACACGCGCTCTTTGGCGCGGGACTTCTCTTCGTCGCGGCGTGCGCCACCAAAGGCGGCGTCGAAGCCGTGCTTGTCGAGCGCCTGCTTGAGGCCCTCGGTTTTCATGATATCGGTGTGTTTGGCGCTGCCGTGGGTGAACGGGTTGATGTTCTGCGCCACGCCATCCGGGTTCACGTGCGTGATCAGGTCCAGGCCCAGGTCCGCCACCATCTTGTCGCGGAACGAGTACATCTCCTGGAATTTCCAGCGGGTATCCACGTGCATGACCGGGAACGGCAGCTTGCCGGGGAAAAACGCTTTGCGGGCAAGATGCAGCATGACCGCGGAATCTTTACCGATGGAGTACAGCATCACCGGGTTATCGAACTCGGCGGCGACCTCGCGGATGATGTGGATGCTTTCCGCCTCCAACTGTTTCAGATGCGTCAATTTATCGAGCATGGCTACTCACGGCTTTCTCACGAAGAGAGCGTTATTGGACGGCCTACGGGCCGTGGACGAGGGCGGCACTTTAGCACAGCACCCTATTCTATTCAGGCAGCCTTTTAGATCGAAACGATCTAGCGATATTCCCGCTAAACAGGGCCGCTACACAGGGTTGGGGCAGTCGATAAACAAGTGTTCGAGGGCGAAGCGTTTAGCCAGGTATTCGCCCAGTGCCTGCACGCCGTAACGCTCGGTGGCGTGGTGGCCGGCGGCGATAAAGCTGATGTCGTTTTCGCGAGCGCTGTGCACGGTTTGCTCTGAGGCTTCGCCGGTGAGGTACAGGTCGACGCCGGCGGCAATGGCCTGGTCGATATAGCCCTGGCCGCCGCCGGTGCACCAGCCGATGCGGCGGATCATCTGCGAGCCTTCTATTAATAGCGGCTCACGGCCGAGCACTTCCTGCACGCGGCGGGCGAAGTCGCGGGCGCTCATGGGTTCGTCGAGCGAACCGACCAGGCCGACTACTTTCGGGTTCTCCGGGTCCAGCGGGCCTTCGACGGTGATTTCCAGTTGCTGCGCCAGCTGCACGTTGTTGCCCACCTGCGGGTGCAGGTCGAGCGGCAGGTGGTAGGCCAGCAGGCTGATGTCGTTGTTCAGCAGGGTTTTCAGACGGCGCTGCTTCATGCCGACCACGCAGGGGTTCTCGCCTTTCCAGAAGTAGCCGTGGTGCACCAGCACCACATCGGCGTCGGCTTCGACGGCGGCATCGAGCAGCGCCTGGCTGGCCGTCACGCCGCTGACGATGCGCCGCACCTGCGGCCGCCCTTCCACCTGCAAGCCGTTGGGGCAGTAGTCGGCAATGCGCGCGGCGCCGAGAAAACGGTCGGCCTCGTCCAGCAGGGTGGTCAGCGCAATCGCCATAACATTTACTCTCCCGTACAAATCTAAGCTGCTTTTTATTGCCGCGACGGCCTCTATAATGGCCGCCACCTTAAGGGCCTGTCATGGCCCTCGCAACCCTCAGGATTTATCGATGTTCAAGGCTCTGCGTTATCTTGGCTGGCCGCTTCTGGTCGGTGTACTGCTCGCGTTGCTGATTATCCAGTACTACCCGCAATGGGTCGGCCTGCCGCGCCAGGATGTGCATATGCAGCAGGCGCCGCAATATGGCGTGGCTCAGCAGGGGCCGGTGTCGTACGCCGACGCGGTCACCGTCGCCGCTCCGGCGGTTGCCAACCTGTATACCACCAAGATTGTCAGCAAGCCGGCCAACTCGTTGTTCGAAGACCCGCAGTTCCGCCGCTTCTTCGGCAACAACCTGCCCAAGCAACGCCGCATGGAGTCGAGCCTCGGTTCGGCGGTGATCATGAGCCCTGAAGGCTACTTGCTGACCAACAACCACGTGACTGCCGGCGCCGACCAGATTGTAGTGGCGCTGAAAGACGGCCGCGAAACCCTGGCCCGCGTCATCGGCAGCGACCCGGAAACGGACCTCGCGGTCTTGAAGATCGACCTCAAGGACTTGCCGTCGATCACCCTCGGCCGCTCCGATAACGTCGCCATCGGCGATGTCGCGCTGGCCATCGGCAACCCGTTTGGCGTCGGGCAAACCGTGACCATGGGCATCATCAGCGCTACCGGCCGTAACCAGCTGGGCCTCAATACCTACGAAGACTTTATCCAGACCGACGCCGCCATCAACCCCGGCAACTCCGGCGGTGCGCTGGTGGATGCCCACGGCAATCTGGTGGGTATCAACACTGCGATTCTGTCCAAGTCCAACGGCTCGCAAGGCATCGGCTTTGCCATTCCGACCAAACTGGCGCTGGATGTGATGAAGGCGATTATCGAGCATGGCCAGGTGATTCGTGGCTGGCTAGGCATTGAAGTGCAGCCGCTGACGCCGGAATTGGCAGAATCGTTTGGCCTCGATGGCCGGCCCGGCATTGTGGTTGCCGGTATCTACCGTGACGGCCCGGCGCAGAAGGCCGGCCTGCAACCGGGCGATCTGATTTTGAGCATTGATGGTGAGCCGGCCAGCGATGGTCGTCGTTCGATGAACCAGGTGGCACGCGCCAAACCGGGCGAGAAAACCAGCATCGAGATCATGCGCAACGGCAAGCCGATGGAGCTGACGGCAGAGATTGGCTTGCGGCCGCCGCCTGCTACCAGTGATGCGAGCGAATAAGTCGCCCATCAACAAAAAGCCCGGCACTTAGCCGGGCTTTTTTATTCAGGCAGCCATTACAGCTGCTTCAACGCATCCACCAACGCCTGATTCTGCGCCGGATTACCAATGGTGATCCGCAGGAACTGGGCGATACGCGGCTTGTTGAAGTGCCGCACGATCACGCTCTGTTCCCGTAGGCCGGCGGCCAGGGTGGCAGCGTCCTTGTCCGGGTGGCGGGCAAAGATAAAGTTGGCGCCCGACGGCAGCACGTCAAAACCCAATGCGGTCATCTCGGCCACCAACTTCTCGCGGCTATCGATTACGGCCTGGCAGGTCTGCTGGAAGTAGGCTTTGTCTTCGAACGCCGCCGCGGCGCCGGCGATGGCGGCGCGGTCCAGCGGGTAGGAGTTGAAGCTGTTTTTGATGCGCTCCAGCGCCTCAATGAGGTCCGGATGGCCGACTGCAAAACCGACGCGCAGGCCGGCCAACGAACGGGATTTGGACAAGGTCTGGCATACCAGCAGGTTCGGATAACGGTCCACCAAACCGATGGCCGTCTCGCCGCCAAAATCGATATAGGCTTCGTCCACCAGCACGACGCTGTCCGGGTTGGCCTGCAGAATCTGCTCGATGGCGTCCAGCGCCAGCACGCAACCGGTCGGCGCGTTAGGGTTAGGGAAAATGATGCCGCCGTTGGGCTTGGCGTAATCCTGCGGGCGGATCTGGAACTGCTCGTCCAGCGGCACGGCGTCGAACGGAATGCCGTACAGGCCACAGTAAACCGGATAGAAGCTGTAGCTGATATCCGGGAACAGCAGCGGCTTGCCGTGCTGGAACAGGCCGTGGAAAGCGTGGGCCAATACTTCATCCGAACCGTTGCCGACAAACACTTGCGCTTGCTGCACGCCGTAATACTCGGCGACCGCGTGCTTCAAGCGCTCGCCGTTGGGGTCCGGGTACAGACGCAAGTTGTCGTTAAGCTCGGCCTGCATCGCAGCAATCGCCTTGGGCGACGGGCCATAGGGGTTTTCGTTGGTGTTGAGCTTGACCAGGTTGTTCAGCTTGGGCTGCTCGCCGGGTACATACGGCACCAGGTCTTTGACGAAGGGGCTCCAGAATTTGCTCATTGCCCTTCTCTCCTCAAAATTGTGTTGGGGCTGATGGGTTACGCCTTCGGCTAACCCATCCTACGGTCGTGCGTGGACCGATTTACGACTTGATGCGGTATTCGGCGCTGCGGGCGTGGGCGGTCAGCGACTCGCCACGGGCCAGCACCGAGGCGCTTTTACCGAGTTCCGATGCGCCCTCTGCCGAGCAATGGATAATCGACGAGCGCTTCTGGAAGTCGTACACGCCCAGCGGCGAGGAGAAGCGCGCAGTGCCGGAAGTTGGCAGCACGTGGTTCGGGCCAGCGCAGTAGTCGCCCAACGCCTCGGCGGTGTAGCGGCCCATGAAGATGGCACCAGCGTGGCGAATGTGCGGCAGCCAGGCGTCCGGGTCGGCAACGGACAATTCCAAGTGCTCCGGTGCAATGCGGTTGGCCACTTCGATGGCTTGCTCCATGTCTTTCACCAGAATCAGCGCGCCGCGGGTTTCCATCGAGGTGCGGATAATGGCTTCGCGTTCCATGGTCGGCAGCAGCTTGGCGATGCTGGCGGCCACCTTGTCGAGGAACTCGGCGTCGGGGCTGAGCAGAATCGATTGGGCGTCTTCGTCGTGTTCGGCCTGGGAGAACAGGTCCATGGCGATCCAGTCCGGATCGGTCTGGCCGTCACACACCACGAGAATTTCCGAAGGGCCGGCGATCATGTCGATGCCGACTTTGCCGAACACGTGGCGCTTGGCGGTGGCGACATAGATGTTGCCGGGGCCGACGATCTTGTCCACCGGCGGCACGCTCTCGGTGCCATAGGCCAGGGCCGCTACGGCCTGGGCGCCACCGATGGTGAACACGCGGTCAACACCGGCGATGCACGCAGCGGCCAGCACGATTTCATTGATTTCGCCACGCGGGGTCGGCACCACCATGACCACTTCCGGCACGCCGGCGACCTTGGCTGGAATGGCGTTCATCAGTACCGACGACGGGTATGACGCTTTGCCGCCCGGCACGTACAGGCCGGCGCGGTCCAGCGGCGTGACCTTCTGGCCCAGCACGGTGCCGTCGGCCTCGGTGTAGGTCCAGGAATCCTGCTTCTGTTTTTCGTGGTAGCTGCGCACGCGCTCGGCGGCCACTTCCAGGGCTTGGCGCTGGGCGGGCGTGATGCGGGTCAGGGCCAGTTCCAGACGCTCACGCGGCAAAATCAGGTCGGCCATGCTGTTGACGGTCAGGCCGTCGAAGCGCTGGGTGTATTCCACCAGGGCCGCATCGCCGCGCTCGCGCACGTTCTTGATGATGTCCAGCACGCGCTCGTTGACGCCGTCATCCGACACGCTTTCCCAGCTCAGCAGATGATCCAGATGCTTGGTGAAGCCCGGGTCAGCGGCATTGAGTCGGCGGATGGCGATAGGAGCAGTCATAACGGGCCTCGTGATAGTCATGGACATTCGGAACGGCAAAGCGTTGGGCTTTACCGGTTCTCGAGCGTCGCTAGGCTACCAAGCCAATCCTGTGGACGCCCGAGAAAGATGGCTATGACGAGGATAGGCAGGCGTGACCGATGGTCACGCACAAAGAGGTTTAGCCTCGGTGGTTCGCTTCCACCGCATCGCGCAGGGTATCGATCAAGGCCTGGATGCGCTTGTGCTGCATCTTCATGGAGGCTTTGTTGACGATCAGGCGGGAGCTGATGTGGGCGATCAGTTCCTGGGCTTCCAGACCGTTGGCTTTAAGCGTATTGCCGGTGTCGACGACGTCGATGATCTTGTCGGCCAGGCCAACCAGCGGTGCCAGTTCCATGGAACCGTACAGCTTGATCACTTCAACCTGACGGCCTTGTTCGGCGTAGTAACGCTTGGCCACGTTTACGAACTTGGTCGCCACACGCAGGCGGCCTTTGGGCTCCGGTACGCCAACGGCGCCGGCAGTCATCAGCTTGCAGCGAGCGATTTGCAGGTCCAACGGCTCGTACAGGCCCTGGCCGCCGTATTCCAGCAGCACATCTTTACCGGCCACGCCGAGGTCGGCCGCGCCGTGTTCGACATAGGTCGGCACGTCGGTGGCGCGCACGATGAGCAAACGCACATCGTCCTGGGTGGTAGGGATAATCAGCTTGCGGCTCTTGTCCGGGTTTTCGGTCGGCACGATCCCAGCCTTGGCCAGCAATGGCAGGGTGTCGTCAAGAATGCGGCCTTTGGATAAGGCGATGGTCAACATGGCGCGTTGTGTCCTTAAAACCTGGTTTCCGGCAGTTGCGCACCCCGCCCGGCAGAACGCCGAACGGGGCCTGGCTGTACTAGCCCGGTACGCGGCGAATTTTCGCGCCCAGCAACTGCAGCTTCTCTTCGATGCACTCGTAACCACGGTCGATGTGGTAGATGCGGTCGATCAGGGTGTCGCCTTCGGCCACCAGGGCCGAGATCACCAGGCTGGCCGATGCACGCAGGTCGGTGGCCATTACTGGCGCGCCCTTGAGCGTCTGGGTGCCGGTGACGATGGCGGTGTTGCCTTCGACCTGGATCTGCGCGCCCATGCGGGTCATTTCATACACGTGCATAAAGCGGTTTTCGAACACGGTCTCGATCACCGCACCAGTGCCTTCGGCAATGGCGTTCAGGGCAATGAACTGCGCCTGCATGTCGGTGGGGAATGCCGGATACGGAGCGGTACGCAGGTTCACGGCCTTTGGACGTTTGCCTTTCATATCCAGCTCGATCCAGTCCGGACCGGTGGTGATTTCCGCGCCGGCTTCCTGAAGCTTCAGCAGGACGGCTTCGAGGATGGTTGGATCGGTGTCTTTCAACTTCACCTTGCCGCCGGTAGCCGCAGCGGCCACCAGGTAGGTGCCGGTTTCGATACGGTCGGGCATCACGCTGTAACGCGCGCCGCCGAGACGCTCAACACCGTCGATGGTGATGGTGTCGGTACCGGCGCCGGTAATTTTCGCGCCCATGGCGATCAGGCAGTTGGCCAGGTCGACCACTTCCGGCTCGCGTGCGGCGTTTTCCAGCACGCTGCGGCCTTTGGCCAGGGTGGCGGCCATCATGATGTTCTCGGTACCGGTCACGCTGACGGTATCGAAGAAGAAGTGCGCACCGCGCAGGCCGCCTTCAGGCGCCTTGGCTTTGATATAGCCGCCTTCCACGTCGATGATCGCGCCCATGGCTTCGAGGCCACGGATGTGCAGATCGACCGGACGCGAACCAATCGCGCAACCGCCAGGCAGGGCCACTTCGGCTTCACCGAAGCGCGCGACCATCGGGCCGAGTACCAGAATCGACGCACGCATGGTTTTCACCAGCTCGTACGGGGCGATCAGGGTTTTGATGGCACGGGCGTCGACTTCAACGCTGAGCTTCTCATCGATCACCGGCTCAATGCCCATACGACCGAACAGCTCGATCATGGTGGTGATGTCGTGCAGGTGCGGCAGGTTGCATACGGTAACCGGCGCATCGGCCAGCAGGGTTGCAGCCAGAATCGGCAGGGCGGAGTTCTTCGCCCCGGAGATGCGGATTTCGCCATTGAGGCAAACGCCGCCGGTAATAATCAATTTATCCATAGGAGTCTCGTCGCCCGTGGGCTTAGGAACGCTCGGCCCAAGCGGCGCGGCTGAAGAATTTCATGGTAACCGCATGGATGCTGCCATCGGCGATCCACGGGTTGAGGTGGGCATAGACCTGCTGCTGACGCTTGACCGGGCTCATGCCCGCCAATTCATCACTGACGACGTTCAACTGGAAATTACAGCCTTCGCCTTCCACGTTGACCTCGGTATCGGACAGCTTTTCCTCAAGGAGGCTTTTAACTTCTACGGCCTGCATGCTAAACCTCAATCGGCGCCCTACGCGCGCGGGTCGGCCATGATACAAAAAGCCCCCCGCCTGCGAACCCCGGAATACGGAACACTGACAGAGGGCCTTCGAATTTTGCTAACTGCTTTTACTACTAATCGCCGCCAATCGCCGGCGTTACGCTTGTAACGGCAAAATCGTCAACAAGCCAGACACTTCGGCAATCTGCCGCATTTCCACTGGCAGCGCACGCACCGCCAAGGTTTTGCCGGCCTGCTTGGCCACCCGCATATAGGCCAGCAGCAGCGACAGCCCAACACTGCTGGAGTGCTCGACCTCGGCGCAGTCGACCACCACGGTGGTAGCGGCCGAGGCGCGAATCAGCTTCTCGCCTTCATCACGCAGCCCGGCGCCAGTACGAAAATCCAGCACGCCCACCAACTGCAAAACGCCGTCGGCCTGTTGGCGAATCACGCTATCAGTCGTCATGACCTGCAGCCTTCTGCCCGTCTTCGGTGTTCTTGGCGTTCGCCACTACCTGCGCCCAACCGTCGATGGTCTTGTCCAGGTCGTTGCCATTTTTCTGCATGGCGTCGGCGAACTGATCGCGGAATAGCTTGCCGATGTTGATGCCGTTAATAGTGACGTTACGCAGCATCCATTCGCCGTTCACCAGCGTCATGGTGTAGTTGACCGGGTACACGGTGCCTTTGGTGTCACGCACTTCCATATTCACGCTGGTGCGTTCCGGGTCGGACTGCTTGCCGCTGCTGGGCAACACGCGGATATCCTGATTGTTGTACTCCAGCAAAGCGTTGCCGTAGAACTCCATCAGGCTGCGTTTGAAGTTTTCTTCAAAGCGCTTCATCTGCGCCGGGGTGGCGTTGCGCGAGTATTTGACGGTCATGATGCTGCGGGAGATGCCGTCGGCATCCACCACTGGCCCGATGATGCGGTTCAGCGAGTCATAGAATTTCTGTGGGTCGGCCTTGTAAGCATCTTTATTGGCCTTAAGGTCGCTCAACAGTTCGTCAGTGGTTTTCTGCACGATGTCCTGCGCAGCCGGACCGGCAGACGCGAACAGAGGGAAAACCGCCAACAACACCAGCAGACCGCGACGCAGAGCGCTAACCATGCCTGTATTCCTCACTTGGATTCTTTGTTAACCGAGTTGATCAGGAACTTGCCGATCAAGTCTTCCAGTACTAACGACGACTGGGTGTCGTGAATGGTTCCGCCATCCTTGAGCAGCGCTTCGTCGCCGCCAACACTGATGCCGATGTATTTTTCGCCCAACAAACCAGCGGTGAGGATAGACGCGGTGGAGTCCACCGGCAGGTTATCCACACGCTTTTCCAGCTCCATGGTCACGCGGCCGGTGAAGGTGTCGCGGTCCAGGTCGATGGCGGTGACCTTGCCGATGCCGACGCCGGCCATGGTGACCTTGGCGCGCACGGTAAGCCCGGCCAGGTTGTCGAAATTGGCGTAGAGCTTATAGGTGTCCTGCCCGGCACCGACCGTCAGGCCGCTGACCCGCAAAGCCAGCAACAGCAAGGCCAACAGACCGGCCAAGAGGAACAGGCCGACACCAATTTCCAGGGTGCGGTTTTGCATCAGAAGTCTCCAAACATCAAGGCGGTCAAGATGAAGTCCAGGCCCAGCACGGCAAGCGAGGCATAAACCACTGTTTTGGTAGTCGCACGGCTGATCCCCTCGGACGTGGGCTCACAGTCATACCCCTGGAACACGGCAATCCAGGTCACTACAAAGGCGAACACAACACTTTTGATCAGGCCGTTGAGCACATCTTTCTCGAAGGACACGCTGTTCTGCATATTGGCCCAGAACGACCCTTCGAACACGCCCAACCAGTCCACCGCCACCATGGCGCCGCCCCAGATACCGACCACGCAGAAAATCATGGTCAGCAGCGGCAGCGAGATGAAACCGGCCCACAGGCGCGGGGCGATGATGTACTTGAGCGGGTCGACACCAATCATTTCCAGGCTCGACAACTGCTCGGTGGATTTCATGTTGCCGATCTCGGCAGTCAGCGCCGAACCGGCACGGCCAGCGAACAGAAGCGCAGTAACCACCGGGCCCAGTTCGCGCAGCAAGGTCAGGGCCACCATCTGCCCCACCGCTTGTTCCGAACCGTAGCTGGACAGAATATTGAAGCCCTGCAGTGCCAGCACCATCCCGATAAAGAGCCCCGAAACGACGATGATCACCAACGACATCACGCCAACCGAAAACAGCTGCTTGATCAACAAATGACCAAAGCCGTTGCCGACATTGCCGGTGCCGAACAAGGCGCGGAATAAAAAGACGGTGGAGCTGCCGAGCGCGCCGACGGTGTCGATGCCCGCACGGCCAAGCAGGCGAATACGTTCGCCAATGGATTTTCTGCGCATCAACGCGTCCCCAACAGGTCGTCGCGGTAGTCCGCAGCCGGGAAATGGAACGGCACCGGCCCATCGGCGACGCCTTTCATAAATTGACGGATGCGCGGGTTGTCCGACTCCATCAATTCCTTGGGCGTGCCGTGGCCGAGCACCTGAGTATCGCCCACTACATAAAGGTAGTCGGAGATGCTGGCGGTTTCGGCGAGGTCGTGGGAAACCACGATGCTGGTGATGCCCAACGCATCGTTAAGCAGGCGAATCAGGCGCACCAGAATGCCCATGGCGATGGGGTCCTGGCCTACGAAGGGCTCGTCGTACATCAGAATCTGCGGATCCAGCGCAATGGCGCGCGCCAGGGCAACTCGGCGTTTCATGCCGCCCGACAGCTCGTCCGGCATCAATTCGATAGCGCCACGCAGGCCAACGGCTTCGAGCTTCATCAGCACGATGTCGCGGATCATGTCTTCGGGTAATTGAGTGTGTACGCGCAGCGGGAAGGCGACGTTCTCGAATACATCGAGATCGGTAAACAACGCGCCGCTCTGAAAGAGCACGCCCATTTGTTTGCGCATATCGAACAGATCGCTGCGCGAAAGCTCGGGCAGGTTCTGACCATTGACCAACACCTGACCGCTGGCCGGCCGCAACTGGGCGCCCATCAAACGCAGCAAGGTGGTTTTGCCACTCCCGGAAGGCCCCATGATGCCGGTGACCTTGCCGCGAGGAATGGAAATATCGACATTCTTGAAAATGCTGCGCGAACCGCGCATGAAGGACACGCCCTTCAGCTCGACCGCGTAGGCGTGATCGGCACTCATCTGAACTCCTTGGTACAACCGCCTATCAGACGTCATGTCTCACGGTGGGGACACCACGGGAGTGAACATGCCGGACAGGGCGGCAACTATATCACCGGCATCTGGCCGCGCCCAAGGTACAAACCCGGCAAAGGTGTTACAGCAGCGGGAAAAACGCATTTGCGCGCCTGTGACGCAACGCGCCTACATTCAAGGGTGAGCCGAACCGGCTTTGCCGCTATAATCCCCGCCTTTTCACGCGGCCACTGTCTTTAGTTATGAACCAGACCAACGACTTGATCCAATCGGCACTGCGCACCGTGCGCCTCGAAATCGAAGCGGTGGAAGGCCTGCTCCCGCGCATCGACGCGGCTTTCGTGAAAGCCTGCGAATTGATTCTGGCCAGCAAAGGCCGCGTGGTTGTGGTCGGCATGGGCAAGTCCGGGCACATCGGCAACAAGATCGCCGCCACCCTGGCCAGCACCGGCACCACTTCGTTTTTCGTGCACCCGGCCGAGGCCAGCCACGGCGACATGGGCATGATCACCCGCGATGACGTGGTGCTCGCCCTGTCCAACTCCGGCTCTACTGCCGAAATCGTGACCCTGCTGCCGCTGATCAAGCGCCTGGGCATCACCCTGATCAGCATGACCGGCAACCCCGATTCGCCGCTGGCCAAGGCCGCCGAAGTCAACCTCGACGCCCGCGTTGCCCATGAAGCCTGTCCGCTGAATCTGGCACCCACTTCTTCTACCACTGCCTCGCTGGTACTCGGCGACGCACTGGCCATCGCCCTGCTCGAAGCACGCGGGTTCACAGCTGAAGACTTTGCCTTTTCCCACCCCGGTGGTGCGCTTGGCCGACGTCTTCTGCTGAAAGTGGAAAACGTGATGCACACCGGCGAGCAACTGCCGAAGGTGCAGCGCGGTACGTTGCTGCGCGACGCGCTGATGGAAATGACCCGCAAGGGCCTGGGCATGACCGCGGTGCTGGAAGCCGATGGCAGCCTCGCCGGGATCTTCACCGACGGCGATTTGCGCCGCACCCTGGACCGCGACCTGGATATCCGTTCGGCCACCATCGACGAAGTGATGACCGTGCACGGCAAGACCGCACGCCCGGACATGCTCGCTGCCGAAGCATTGAAGATCATGGAAGACCACAAGATCGGCGCGCTGATCGTGGTGGATGAACAGGACCACCCCATTGGCGCCTTCAACCTGGGCGACCTTCTGCGCGCGGGAGTGATGTGATGAGTAACGACCTGCTGCAACGCGGCAAGGCCATCAAACTGGCCGTATTTGATGTGGACGGTGTGCTCACCGACGGCAAGATTTACTTCCTGCCCGATGGCGGTGAGTTCAAGACGTTCAGCACCCTGGACGGTCAGGGCATCAAGATGCTGATCAACTCGGGCGTGCGCACCGCCATCATTACCGGGCGCTCCTCGCCAGTGGTTGAGCGCCGCGCACAAAACCTCGGCATTCATCATTTGTATCAAGGCCGCGAAGACAAGCTGGTGGTTCTTGACGAGCTTCTGGCCGAACTCGGCCTAAGCTATGAACACGTTGCTTATCTGGGTGACGACCTGCCTGACCTGCCGGCCATTCGCCGTGCGGGCCTGGGCATGGCTGTCGCCAACGCCAATGACTTTGTCCGCCAACACGCCGATGGTGTGACCACCGCGCGCGGCGGCGAAGGTGCGGCACGCGAATTCTGCGAGCTGATTCTGCAAGCCCAGGGCAATCTCGAAGCGGCTCAAGCCGCCTACCTATAGAGCCAACGCATGCTACGCAAACTGCTTCCCTACGTATCCTTTGGCCTGGCGGCATTGCTTGTCGCGGCCCTTGGGTATTGGAACCTGAACCCGGAGAGTCTGCTCGAGCAGAAACCTCAGGCCAGCACCGACAATGCCGTCGACTTCTATGTCATCAATGCCAAGAGTGTGGAATTCCAGGCTGACGGCACCCTGCACTACGAGATGACCAGCGACAAAGTCGAGCACCTGAAAGAAAGCGACAAGAGCCTGGTGACCAAGCCGGATCTGTTGCTCTACCGGGAAACCTCGCAGCTGCCCTGGCATATCCAGAGCGAGCGCGGCGAAGTGGCGCCAGGCGGCACCGAGGTCGAACTGATCGACAACGTGCGCATTGCCCGCACCGACGAAAAGAATCGCCCCACCATCATCACCAGCAGTCGCATGACCGTGTTCCCGAACAAGGAATTTGCGCAGACCCAGCAAGCCGTTAGAATCGAGGCCGCCAATGGAGTGACCACGGCTAATGGAATGAAAGCGTATTTGAAAGACAGCCGGGTGCTCCTGCTGTCCAACGTAAGAGGCCAGCATGAGGTTCGTTAACAAATTTTCCCTGCACACCCTGTCCCTGCTTTTGAGCCTGGGCGCGGCATTTGCCAGCTCCAGCGCCTGGGCCTTGGTTACCGATCGTGAACAACCGATTCGCGTACAGGCCGACAGCGCCGAGCTCGACGACAAACAAGGTGTGGCGGTGTACCGCGGCGACGTCGTTATCACTCAGGGCAGCATGAAGATCACCGGCAACACCGTGACCATCACGCAAAACCCGCAAGGTGATATCGAAGTGTTTACCGCCGTGGGCAACCCGGCCTATTACGAGCAGAAACCGGCGCCGGACAAACAGATCGTCAAAGCCTACGGCCTGACCATCCAGTATTTCGCCGCCAAAGACCGCATCGTGCTGATCGACCAGGCCAAGGTGATTCAGGAAGGCAACACCTTCGAAGGCGAGAAAATCGTCTACGACACCCAGCGCCAGATCGTTAACGCCGGCCGTGCCAATGGCACCAACGTCACCAGCCCGCGCCCGCGTATCGACATGGTTATTCAGCCCAAGACCAAACCCGCTGGCGCCCAGCCGGCCGACAAACAGGCGCAGTAATGGCGACTCTTAAAGCCCAACACCTGGCCAAAGCTTACAAGGGCCGCCAGGTGGTTCGTGATGTCAGCCTGTCGATTGAAAGTGGTCAGATCGTTGGCCTGCTCGGCCCGAACGGCGCCGGCAAAACCACCTGCTTCTACATGATCGTCGGTTTGGTAAACGCCGATCAGGGCCGCGTGCTGATCGACCAACAGGACGTCACCCACCTGCCCATGCACGGTCGTGCACGCGCCGGTATCGGTTATCTGCCGCAAGAAGCGTCGATCTTTCGCAAGCTCTCGGTGGCCGACAACATCATGGCCATTCTCGAAACGCGTAAAGAGCTCGACAGTGCCGGCCGCCGCAAGGAACTGGAAAGCCTGCTGCAGGAATTCCATATCAGCCATATCCGCGACAACCTCGGCATGAGCCTGTCCGGTGGTGAACGTCGCCGGGTGGAAATCGCCCGCGCGCTGGCCACTGCGCCAAAATTCATTCTGCTGGACGAACCGTTCGCCGGTGTCGACCCGATTTCTGTTGGCGATATCAAACAGATCATTCATCACCTCAAGGCCAAAGGCATTGGCGTGCTGATCACCGATCACAACGTGCGTGAAACCCTGGATATCTGCGAAACGGCCTATATCGTCAATGACGGCCAGCTGATTGCCGAGGGCGACTCTGCAACCATCCTGGCCAACCAGCTGGTGAAAGAGGTGTATCTGGGTCATGAGTTCCGCCTGTAACAGGCGCCCGCAGTACCCGTCTGTAGTGAATTTCGGACACGCACTACAGACTTCGATTGAGGACTAGGCAAACCCCTCAAACATAGGCATATAATTTGCTTCCTGGTGGCGCTCATGCGCCCTCGTTGTGGAAAGCGCGTATGCGCCGGCGAATAAGGTCTTAAGCCCCCTCCATGAAACCATCGCTCGTCCTAAAAATGGGCCAGCAGCTGACGATGACACCGCAGCTGCAACAAGCCATCCGCTTACTCCAACTGTCGACCCTGGATCTGCAACAAGAGATTCAGGAGGCGCTGGAGTCCAATCCCATGCTCGAACGCCAGGAAGAAGGCGAGGACTTCGACAATAGCGATCCGCTGGCCGATGGCGCCGAAAGCGCGCCCGCCGCGCCGAACAGCGAAGAGTCCTACCAGGACACCAGCTACCAGGAAACCTCGGCGCCTACCGTCGACAACCTGGAAGAAGGCGAATGGAACGAACGCATTCCCAATGAGCTTCCCGTCGACACCGCCTGGGAAGACATCTACCAGACTAGCGCGAGCAGCCTGCCCTCCAACGACGATGATGAGTGGGACTTCACCACCCGCACCTCGGCCGGTGAAAGCCTGCAAAGCCATATGCTCTGGCAGCTCAACCTGGCGCCGATGTCCGACAAGGACCGGCTGATTGCCGTCACCCTGATCGACTGCATCAACGACCAGGGCTACCTGGAAGAAACCCTCGAAGAAGTGCTGGACGCGTTCGACCCGGAGCTCGACATCGAGCTCGACGAAGTCGAAGCCGTGCTGCACCGCATCCAGCAATTCGAACCCTCCGGCATTGGCGCGCGCGACCTGCGCGAATGCCTGCTGCTGCAACTGCGTCAGCTGCCCGCCAAAACCCAATGGCTGGCCGAGGCCCAGCGTTTGGCTGGCGACTACCTCGACCTGCTCGGCGGCCGCGATTACAGCCAACTGATGCGCCGCATGAAGCTCAAGGAAGACGAGCTGCGCCAGGTCATCGAGCTGATTCAAAGCCTCAACCCGCGCCCGGGCTCGCAGATCGAAGCGAGCGAACCGGAATACGTGGTGCCTGACGTTATCGTGCGCAAGCACAACGATCGCTGGCTGGTGGAGCTGAACCAGGAAGCGATGCCGCGTCTGCGGGTCAACCCGCAATACGCCGGTTTCGTGCGTCGTGCCGACTCCAGCGCCGACAACACCTTCATGCGCAATCAGCTGCAAGAGGCGCGCTGGTTTATCAAAAGCCTGCAAAGCCGCAACGAAACGCTGATGAAAGTGGCCAGCCAGATCGTCGAGCACCAACGTGGGTTCCTCGACTACGGCGACGAAGCGATGAAACCCTTGGTGCTGCACGACATCGCCGAAGCGGTGGGCATGCACGAATCGACCATCTCACGCGTTACCACGCAGAAGTTCATGCACACCCCGCGTGGCATTTACGAGCTGAAGTACTTCTTTTCCAGCCACGTCAGCACCTCCGAAGGCGGCGAATGCTCGTCCACGGCGATCCGCGCAATCATCAAAAAACTGGTTGCCGCGGAAAATGCGAAAAAGCCGTTGAGTGACAGCAAGATCGCTGGTTTACTGGAGGCACAGGGCATTCAGGTAGCCCGTCGCACAGTCGCCAAGTACCGCGAATCCCTCGGGATAGCGCCCTCCAGTGAACGTAAGCGACTGATGTAAACGTTATTCAGGGTTCGCCCGGCGAACCCTGCTCTGGCAAGACGACTACACTGATCCAAGGCCAAAGTGTTCCGGCGACAAGCCCGATAGCTTGTCTCTTACACACGGCAATAAGGAGAAAGCGGTATGCAAGTCAACATCAGTGGACATCAGCTGGATGTGACCGACGCCCTACGCGACTACATCGACGAGAAACTCAGTCGATTGGAACGCCACTTCGACAAGATCACCAACGTGCAAGTGACCATGGAGGTCGAGAAGCTCAAGCAGAAAATCGAAGCGACTTTGCACATCGCCGGAGGCGAAGTGGTCGCCAACGCCGAACATGACGACATGTACGCTGCCATCGATCTACTCACCGACAAACTCGATCGCCAACTTATCAAACATAAGGAAAAGCAGCTGGGTCGCCTGCAAGGCGCCACAGTCCGCTGACACCAACCCAACCCATGATTCGACTTGAAAATATCCTGACCCCCGGCCGCTCCCTTGTGGGCGTGCCGGGCGGCAGCAAAAAGCGTGTACTCGAACAAATCGCCAACCTGGTCGCGCGTGAATTGCCCGACCTGGACGGCCAAGACATTTTCGAAAGCCTGGTGGCCCGGGAAAAACTGGGCTCCACCGGCTTTGGCAATGGCATCGCCATTCCCCACTGCCGCTTGCCCGGCTGCACGGCGCCGATCAGCGCCTTGTTGCGCCTGGAGTCGGCGGTTGATTTCGACGCCATCGACGGCGCGCCGGTAGACCTGCTGTTTGTGTTGCTGGTACCCGAAGCCGCCACCGATGAACACCTGGAGCTGTTGCGCCAGATCGCCAGCATGCTTGACCGCAGCGATGTCCGCGACCAACTGCGCCACGCCCCCACCAGCGAACGTCTTTATCAGGTTGTCGTAGACGTACAAAACGGCCGCTAGGCGAACGGGTGACTGTGCATGCGTTTGATCATCGTCAGTGGCCGGTCCGGTTCAGGCAAGAGCACAGCGCTGGATGTGCTCGAAGACAACGGCTTTTACTGCATCGATAACCTGCCCGCCGGGCTTCTGCCCGAGCTTGCCGAACGCTCCCTGCTGCACACCGAATTGCTGCAACCGCTGGTAGCCGTGTCCATCGATGCGCGCAACCTGCCCAGCCAGCTCAAACGTTTTCCAGAAATTCTCGCCGAAGTGCGTGCCCGGCATATCCACTGCGATGTGTTGTACCTAGACGCCGACGACGACACCCTGCTCAAGCGTTTTTCCGAGACCCGTCGCCGCCACCCGCTGACCACCGACGAGCGCTCGCTGGCCGAAGCAATTCACGACGAAAGCGTGCTGCTGAGCCCGATCACCGATCTGGCCGATCTCAAGATCGACACCACCCACCTGAACCTCTACCAACTGCGCGACACCTTGAAGCTGCGCCTGCTGAACAAGCCCGAACCAGGCACGGCATTTCTGGTGGAGTCGTTCGGGTTCAAGCGCGGCATGCCGGTGGATGCCGATCTGGTATTCGACGTGCGCTGCCTGCCCAACCCCTACTGGAAGCCCGAACTGCGTGAGCATTCGGGGTTGGATTCGGTGGTTGCCGAATACCTGCAGGAACAGCCCGACGTACAGGAAATGTACGACGATATTTACGCCTACCTGCACAAATGGCTACCGCGTATCGCCGCCAGTAACCGCTCATATGTCACAGTCGCTGTTGGTTGTACGGGCGGTCATCATCGCTCGGTCTACCTGGCGGACCGGCTGGGCAAAGAACTGAAAAAAACCCTGAAAAACATCCAGGTTCGTCATCGCGACCTTTAGAGTCGCGAGGCCTTATAGAAGGACTTAAGCAGCAATGCCTGCCTGCGAAATCACCATCATCAACAAGCTCGGCCTTCACGCCCGCGCCGCCGCCAAATTTGTCGGCGTAGCCGGTCGTTTTCCGTGCCAGATCCGCATCGGCCGCAGCCCCGAAAGCTGTGTAGACGGCAAGAGCATCATGGCCGTCATGATGCTGGCCGCCGGCAAAGGCACCGCCATTCACCTGAGCACAGACGGCGAACAGGGCGATGAAGCCCTGGCTGCATTGGTGGAATTGATCAACAACCGCTTCGACGAAGGCGAGTAATCCCCTCCCCCACTCAGCGCGTCAGCGCGGCGTCCAGCAGCATCATCCAACGAGCAGGGCACGCTGCCCTGCGGCGCACGCCACAGGTGAGGATGGGCAACCAGCAGCGCCTCGGCCTGGCGAAACAGCAGAAAGCCGCCCGCCAGCAAGATGGCAAAGCCCAGCGAGCGACGCAGTATTTTACCGCCAGCGGCGGCCAGCGTTTGCAACGAAACGGGCATGAACAAACCTTGTCAGCAAACCACCGACGCCGGTGTTTTCAACTCAACGCCTGACGATAACGGCGCAACACTTCGGGCCAATTGATCACGTTGAAAAACGCGCCTATGTATTCCGGCCGACGGTTCTGATAACGCAGGTAATAGGCGTGTTCCCACACGTCCAGGCCGAGAATTGGCGTGTTGCCAGTCATCAATGGGCTGTCCTGGTTACCGCTACTTTCCACCAGCAGTTTTTTCTCCGGGGTGACGCTCAGCCACGCCCAGCCGCTGCCGAAACGAGTCAACGCTGCCTTGGTAAAGGCTTCCTTGAATTTGTCGAAGCCGCCCAGCTCCCGTCGATGGCTTGCGCCAATTCGTCTTGCGGCAAGCCACCGGCGTTCTCGGCCATTACCTGCCAGAACAACGAATGATTGGCGTGGCCGCCGCCGTTGTTGATCACCGCACCACGCAGGCTTTCCGGCACGTCCTTCAAACGAGTCAGCAACTCTTCCACCGGCAACTGCCCCAGCGGATTGCCTTCCAGCGCCGCGTTGAGGTTGTTGATATAGGTCTGATGGTGCTTGCTGTGGTGAATCTCCATGGTCTGCGTGTCGATATCCGGCTCGAGCGCGCCATAGGCGTACGGCAGCGGGGGCAGGCTGTAGGTCATGTTAGGACTCTCCATAAACGCGATGACTCAACACCCGGTGACCAGACTTGATCACCAGCTGTGGCTTGTGGGTAATGCGCGAGCAGGCCAACAGGTACTCGGTGCTCGGGTACTGGCCGTGTTCGCTGATAAAACCGAGCAGTTCCGTGTAGGTGCGCTGGCTATGGCGTAGAGCGGTGTCGCGCAGGATGTTGGAGAGGCGCGGATTTTCCGACGCCTCCAGCAAATATTCATGCACGGCGCAGAGGTATTCGGCCGCCTCTTCCGGCTGGCCGATACGCAGGTGTAAATCAGCCAGGTTGTGGTGGGAAATCACCAGCGCGGCCACCGCTTCATCGGTATTGGCCCAGCGATCGAACAGCACCTGTGCCAGAGCCAGCGCCTGCAGATACTGCTCACGCGCCGAATAGAAATCACCGGCGCCGAACAGCTGATTGCCAATCTTCATCATGCCTTGCCAATGCTTCATGGTCCGCTCCTGCGCAGGTTCAGATCGAGAGGGTTACAAGCCGCCGGCGGTGAGTTTTTCCGGATTAAGCAACTGCTCCAGTTGGTCGCGGCTGAGATCGGTGTGCTCCAGCGCCACATCGATAATCGCGCGGCCTTCCTTGTAGGCCTGCTTGGCGATCTCGGCGGCCTTCAGGTAGCCAATGATCGGGTTCAACGCCGTAACCAGAATCGGGTTACGGGCCAGCGCTTCATTGAGCTTGGGTTGGTTGACCTTGAAGGTGGTGATGGCGCGGTCGGCCAGCAGCCGCGTGACATTGCTCAACAGCTCGATGCTGTACAGCAGGTTTTGCGCGATCACCGGCAGCATCACGTTCAGTTCGAAGTTGCCCGATTGGCCGGCAACGGTGATGGCGGCATCGTTGCCGATCACCTGGGTGGCGACCATGGCCACGGCTTCCGGAATTACTGGATTGACCTTGCCCGGCATGATCGAGGATCCCGGCTGCAGCGCTTCCAGCTCGATTTCCGCAAGCCCGGCCAGCGGCCCGGAGTTCATCCACCGCAGGTCGTTGGCGATTTTCATCAGCGACACGGCGGTGGTTTTCAGCTGGCCGGATACTGCAACGGCGGTGTCTTGCGAGCCGATCAGGGCGAAGAAGTTATCCCCAGGGGTGAAGTGCAGGCCGGTCAGTTCTTTCAGCTCAATGCAGAAGGTTTCGGCAAAACGCGGGTGGGCGTTGATGCCAGTACCCACCGCCGTGCCGCCTTGGGCCAGCGCTTGCAGGCTCGGCAGCAGCAGGCGCAGGTGCTGGATATTGCTTTGAATCTGCTGCGCCCAACCGTCGAGCACCTGGCTCATGCGCACCGGCATCGCATCCATCAAGTGTGTGCGACCGGTCTTCACATAGGGCTGCACTTGCAGCGACTTTTCACACAGCGCGCTAAGCAAATGGCCGAGCGACGGCAGCAAACGCTCCTGCAATTCGATAGCGGCGCTGACGTGGATAGTGGTCGGAATGATGTCGTTGCTGCTCTGGCTGCAATTGACGTGATCGTTCGGGTTCACCGGCTCGCCGAGAATGCGGCTGGCCAAGGTGGCGATCACTTCGTTGGCGTTCATATTGGAACTGGTGCCGGAGCCGGTCTGGAATACATCCACCGGGAAGTGCGCCATAAAATCGCCCGCGAGCAATTCCTGGCACGCACCCACAATCGCTTCGCCCTGTTCCGGGGTGATTTGCGTGAGCTCGACGTTGGCCCGCGCGGCGGCGGCTTTGGCCAGAATTAGCGCGCGGATAAACGGGGTCGGCATACGCAGCGCCGAGATCGGGAAGTTATCCACAGCGCGCTGGGTTTGCGCGCCGTACAACGCCTCGGCAGGGACCGCCAGCTCACCCATGCTGTCGCGTTCGGTGCGGAAGTTACTCATAGGGATTTCCTTGTGCCAGTTCAGAAAAAGCGATGGAGGGCGTCATCTGCAGCGTGGCCAGCCGATTGCGCAGCCGATTTAGCGTGCTGTGCTGGGCCCGTTCCTGGGCCAGGTGCTGGATGGCGTAAAGCGAGCGGTAGGCGTGGTCGAGGCACAGGCTGCGCCAATGCCAGGGCAGCACGGGGTCGCAGGCGGTATCGAGGAGCAGATTCAGGGTACTGACCGACATCTTCCACGGGCACAACTGGCCGTGTTCGACCAGCTCGCAGCCCTGCGTCCAGTGCACTTCGAGCAGGCGCGGTTCGTTCGGCAGCAGGGCGCAGCGAATGCGCAAACCCTGCCAATACCAGCAGTCCAGACAAGGGCCAAACGGGGATCGCAGCGCCATGGCTCAACCTCTAAAAGACTTGATGACATTTATTCTTATTTAGGAAGAATAATCAACAGTCGATTTAAAGATCGAATTTAAGGCGTAAAAATGCGCCCATCTTCTGCGATCAAGCAGAACACGCGAGATAAACGGGGAAAGGAAATCAACGCAGAGCAGGGAGAAAAAAGCCTTGGCGCACGCCCAGTCGTGCGCCTTGTACGAAAAAATTCAGCTGCCGGCGACGGTCATTTTCTCGATCAACACCGAGCCCGTGCGGATATTGCTGCGCAACTCCAGATCGTTACCCACGGCAACGATCTGCTTAAACATATCGCGCAGGTTGCCGGCGATGGTCACTTCCTGCACCGGGAACTGAATCTCACCGTTCTCGACCCAGAAACCGCCCGCCCCGCGCGAATAATCGCCGGTGACCATATTCAGACCCTGGCCCATCAGCTCGGTCACCAGCAGACCACGCCCCATGCGCTTGAGCAGGGCTTTCTGGTTTTCGTCGCCATGGCTGACAAACAGGTTATGCACGCCGCCTGAGTTGGCGGTGCTCGGCATGCCCAGCTTGCGGCCCGAATAGGTGCCGAGAATGTAGGACTGCAACACGCCGTTTTCGACGAAGTGCTTGCCGTAGGTGGCCAGGCCATCACCGTCGAACGTCGCGCTGCCGAGGGCGCCGCGAATGTGCGGGCGCTCTTCCAGGCTCAGCCATTCAGGGAACAGTAACTGGCCGAGGCTGCCTTCGAGGAACGAGGATTTGCGGTACAGATTGCCGCCCGACACCGCGCCGAGGAAATGCCCGAACAAGCCGCCCGCCAGCTCGGCGGCGAAAAGCACCGGCACTTCGCAGGTCGGCACCGGGCGCGCGCCCAGGCGGCTCACCGCACGTTCAGCGGCGCGGCGGCCGATGCTGACGGCGCTTGCCAGGTCTTCGCCGCGGCGGCTCACGTCATACCAATAATCGCGCTGCATCAGACCGTCGGCCTCGGCGATCATCACGCAGCTCAGGCTCTGCCGGGTGCTGGCATAGCCACCAACAAAACCGTGGCTGTTGCCGTATACGCGGCAGCCCTGGTGGGTATTAAGGCTGGTGCCGTCGGCGTTCTTGATGCGCGAGTCGGTGGCAAACGCCGCCGCTTCGCACTCCAATGCGCGCTCAATGGCCTGCTCCGGGGTGATGTCCCAGGCGTGGTAGAGGTCGAGGTCCGGCATATCGCGGGCCATCAGGTCGGCGTCGGCCAGGCCCGAGCATTCATCTTCGGAAGCGTGTTTGGCGATGGCCAACGCTGCCGCCACCGTTTCGCGGATGGCCGCTGCGCCACTGGCCGAGGTGCTGGCCGAGCCTTTGCGCTGGCCGAGGTAGAGGGTGATACCAAAACCCTGGTCGCGGTTGAACTCGACGGTTTCAACCTCGCCCTGACGCACCGAGGTCGACAGCCCTTGCTCCACCGACACCGCGACTTCGCAGGCGCTGGCGCCCTGGGCCTTGGCTTCGGCGATGATTTGCGCCACCTGCTCCTGCAATTGCGGCAGGGCCGAAGGCCCAACTACGTCTGCTGCACTCATAACCTACAACTCCAGTTCAAAGACCAGTCACCTGGCCAGGCCGGACAAGCGGCCTTTGACTCGTTATCATGGCGGCGTTTCCAACTGGATCTGCCCCATGTCTGACTATTCCGACGACTTCTCCGAAGAGAAGAGCAAAACTCAGGTCAAACGCGAGCTTCACGCCCTGGTTGACCTCGGCGAGCGCCTGACCACGCTCAAACCTGCCCTGGTCGACAAACTGCCGCTGACCGACGCCATGCGCCGTGCCCTGGCAGATGCGCCGAAACACACGGCGCACATCGCCCGTAAACGGCATATCCAGTTCATCGGCAAGCTGATGCGTGATCAGAACATCGATGAAATTCTGGTGCTGCTGGATCAACTTGATGCCTCGACCCGGCAGTACAACGAACGCTTCCACAACCTCGAGCGCTGGCGTGATCGTTTGACCACCGGCACCGACGACGTGCTTGAAGCCTTCGTCGCCGAATACCCGGACGCCGACCGCACCCATTTGCGTCAGCTGATCCGCCAGGCCCAGCACGAAGCGGCACAAAACAAAGCCCCAGCTGCCACGCGTAAAATCTTCAAATACATCCGCGATCTGGATGAAACCAAGCGCGGGTTGCGTTAAGCCGCAAAATTGATGGGTTTCGCTGCGCTCTACCCATCCTACGAGTACCCGTAGGATGGGTAGAGCGCAGCGAAACCCATTGCTTTAGGCGCCGGTCCCACCCACCGTAATCAAATCAATCTTCAACGTCGGCTGCCCCACGCCGACCGGCACCGACTGCCCATCCTTGCCGCAAGTGCCCACGCCACTGTCCAGCGCCAGGTCGTTGCCGACCATCGACACTTTGCTCATCGCCTCCGGCCCGTTACCAATCAGCGTCGCGCCTTTGACCGGGGCGGTGATTTTGCCGTCTTCGATCAGGTAGGCCTCGCTGGTGGAGAACACGAACTTGCCGCTGGTGATATCCACTTGGCCGCCGCCGAGGTTGGCGCAGTAAATACCCTTCTTCACCGAGCGAATGATTTCTTCCGGGTCGCTTTCGCCGGCCAGCATGTAGGTGTTGGTCATGCGCGGCATCGGCAGGTGCGCGTAGCTTTCGCGGCGGCCGTTACCGGTGGCGGCAACGCCCATCAGACGGGCGTTGAGCTTGTCTTGCATATAGCCCTTGAGCACGCCGTTTTCGATCAGGGTTGTGCATTGGGTGGGCGT
Organism: Pseudomonas sp. CC11G; assembly: GCF_056174845.1. Lineage (NCBI taxonomy): Bacteria > Pseudomonadati > Pseudomonadota > Gammaproteobacteria > Pseudomonadales > Pseudomonadaceae > Pseudomonas > Pseudomonas sp. CC11G. Next base: position 103,935 of record NZ_JBWBZC010000011.1, on the reverse strand, counting down.
GCCTTCGTCGTCCATGCTCAGCGAGCCACGACGGCCGAACAGGGTTCCGTCGTCAACGATGGTGCACAGGCTCGATGCCACTTTCTCGCCGACGCGGCCGCTGTAGGCCGAGCTGCCTTTGCGGTTGAAGTCGCCTTCCAGGCCGTGGCCCACCGCCTCGTGCAGCAACACGCCGGACCAACCGGCGCCCATCACCACCGGCATGGAGCCGGCCGGTGCGGGAATGGCTTCGAGGTTTACCAAGGCTTGGCGCAGCGCTTCACGGGCATAGCCCATGGCGCGGTCTTCAGTCAGAAAATATAGGTAGTCGGAACGCCCGCCACCGCCCTGCCCGCCGCGCTCGCGACGGCCGTTCTGCTCGACGATCACGCTGACGTTAAAGCGCACCAGCGGACGGATATCGGCGCCCAGGCTGCCATCGGCAGCGGCCACCAGAATGCGTTCCCATACGCCAGCGAGGCTGACGGTCACTTGCTGAATACGCGGGTCCAGCGCGCGAGTGGCGACGTCGACGCGCTTGAGCAGCTCGACCTTCTCGGCGCGGGTCAGCACTTCCAGCGGGTTTTCCGGCGCATACAGACGCGCCACTTCCGGGCTGACAAAAGCTTGTACGCTGCCTTGCTGACCGGCTCGGGCAATCGAGCGCGCGGCGCGGGCGGCCTGGCTCAGGGCTTCCGGCGTAATGGCGTTGCTGTAGGCAAAACCGGTTTTCTCGCCAGACTGGGCACGCACGCCCACACCCTGGTCGAGGTTGAAGCTGCCTTCCTTGACGATGCCGTCTTCCAGCACCCAGGTCTCGGAGACCTGACCGTGGAAGTACAGATCGGCGGCGTCGATTCCCGGCCCGGCCAATTCACCGAGCACGCCCGGCAAGTGGTCAATGCTCAAACCGCCGGGCCCCAACAGGTGCTCGCTGACGGACAGCAACATGTCGCTCATAGTCACTCCAATAGGCGCTGTGGCCTTTAAAACGGTGCCTTCAGGTCGACGCCTTCAGCGACGACACAGCAAAACGGCGGTGTGTGTACACCGGCATACGTTGGCGGATGGCCGCCTGCTCAACCGCATCACGGTTGGCCAGCAGCGCAGCCGCGCCTTGAGCCTGCTCGGCAAGCACCCGACCCCAGGGGTCGATGATTGCCGCATGGCCAAATGTTTCGCGCCCTTTCGGGTGCAGGCCGCCTTGTGCGGCGGCGAGGATGTAGCACTGCGTTTCGATCGCCCGCGCCCTGAGCAATACCTGCCAGTGCGCCGCGCCGGTCACCGCAGTAAAGGCCGCCGGTGCCGTAATCAGTTCCGCCCCGGCCTCGCGCAATGCGCTGTACAGCTCGGGGAAACGCAGGTCGTAGCACACGGTCAGGCCCAGTCGCCCTACGGGCGTATCGGCCACCACCACATTACTGCCAAACGCGTAATCGTCCGACTCCCGGTAGCGACCACGGCTGTCAGCCACATCCACATCGAACAGGTGCAGCTTGTCATAGCGCGCCACCACTTCGCCGTGTTCGTCGACCAACAGCGAACAGGCGTGGGACTTGGCGGCAGGCTGCCCCACCGGCGGCAAGGGCAATGTGCCGGCCACTATCCATAAGTTGAGGTCGCGGGCGGTCTGTTTCAACCACGGCAGAATCGGCCCTGTGCCTTCAGCCTCGGCACGGCCGATGGCCGCCAGGTCGCTGCGGCCCATGGCGGCGAAGTTTTCCGGCAACACTGCAAGCTTTGCGCCCTGCTCGGCGGCCTGCTGCAACAGCAGGCGCGCCTGGGCCAGATTGGCCAGCACATCGTCCTGGCTGACCATTTGAATTACCGCGAGGGACATACGCACTCCGAGGTCCGCTTTACCACTTTAAGGTTAGCGAGGTTTTTCAAAGGGTTTGTCGAAAGTGATCTGCGGGTCCTGCCAGGAGCCTTTGACGCTGTACTGCACACTGGCGAAGCGGGCCACCTGCTTGCCCAGCAATTTATCCACAACAAACAACGCACCACCAATGGCCGGCGCACCGACGATGAGCGCCGCCAACGGCAAGTTGTTGGTCAGCGGCAGGGTCACCAGCAGCTTGGCGTCCACTTGGTTACTGGCCAGATCCAGAGTGCCGTTCAGTTCCAGATTGCTCGACGGGCCGACCAGGGTGATGGGCTCTTTGGTCAGGTACACACCGTTGGTGGCGACCAGAAAACCTTTTACCCGGTCGTAGCTAAGGCCTTTGTCCAGCAGGTCGGAGAAGTCCAGGCGCAGACGGCGGCCGATGGAGTTGAAGTTGAGCAGGCCGAATACCCGCAGCGCGGCGGTCGAGCCTTGCGCTTCGACGAACTGGCCTTTACGCAACGTTGGGTCGAGGGTGCCGCTAAAGCGTTTCAGGCTGATCCAGGCCGGCGAGCCTGGCCAACGGCCGTCGATATCCATATGGAAGTCTTCGCTGGTGGCAGTCGGCGCAAAGCTCCAGGCCAGCAATACATCGGCGAGGTTCTTGCCGCCGATACGGCCCTTGAACCAACTGCTGGAGGCGCCCGGCGCGCCCTCCCAGCCTACGTCGCCTTCAACCTGCAACCCTTTGAGACCCATGTTCACGTCGCTGAACACTATGCCGTTGGCATTGGGCCGCGCTTTTAGCGACCAGGCGCCGAGCAGCGCGTCGCCTTGGTAGACGCGGGCAATATTCAGGTTAAGGGCCGGAATCTGCCGAGGGTCGACACTGGCCAGGCTGTCTGGCTCTTCCACTTCCGGCGCATTGGCGACGGCAGGTTGTGGCGGTTGCGACGGCGGGAAGCGCAGGTGTTTGAGCTGAATATCAATGGGAGCGCCATCGGCATCGGGCAAACCGACCTGGCCGCTGACCTTGGCGCTGCCCAGGTCGATGGTCCAGCCGCTGTCGATGCGGGTCATCCTCACGTCGAGGTTATCGATATCGGCGCCCAGGCCGTGGAAGGTGTTGATATGCAGGTCGGCGCTATTGAAGAACTGTTTGGCGCTGGCTGCCTGATCGCCGGCATAACGCTTGGCCACGTCCTGCCAGGCGGTAGCGTCCAATTCGCTGATCTCGCCGTTTACCTGCAACCCTTTGGCCGTAGGCACGCGCGCGGCTGTGCTGCCGAGGCGCAACTCGGCACGGCCGTCATTAAAGCCACTGGCCGGCGCGCTGGCCGCCAAGCTGGCAAGGTTCGCGTAGGTGAGCGCATAGCTGCGTTCGGCACCTTGCAGGCTCATGCTCCACTGCGTGGCGCGCTCATCTGCCGGCGCTTTGCCCAGCGGCGCGGGCAAATCGATGGTCAGGCCTTTCAAGTTCGAGTCGACTTGCAGCTGGCTGTTGTCGCCATCCAGGGTCACCGCCAACTGGAACGGCAGATCGCCCGACGCCGGAATCGGCCGGGTGACGCCCAGCCAATCAGTAAGACTTTTCAACGGCATCTGCCCGGCAACTTCGATACGGCTGGTGGGCTTGCCGACGGTTTTGCTGGCGATGGCCTTGCCGCGCACCGGCTTGCCGAACACCTGGGCACGGATATCCGGAGCGCTGAGGCCGGTGGCGGTGTCGTAGCGGAACGAACCTTTCACCTGACTAAGTTCGAGCTTGGGCGTCGGCATGCTGAGCTTGGCGCCGTCGGCGGTAAAGTCGACGATGGCCCGTGTGGGCGGGCCCTGACCCAACGGAATATCCAGATTCAGCTTGCCCTTGAGGTCGCCCTCGCCGCCCCAGCCGTTAAATATCGAGGCCGTACCAATCGGCGCTTCCTGCAGAATTTTCAGGGCATCGGCCATGCTGCTGTCGACATCACCGGTAATCAACAAGCGCGACGGCTGGCCTTTGGCGGCATGCGGCACATCGACGTTTACATCGCTCACCGTGCTGTTCAGCAATTGCCCGCTAGGCGCCCGCACGCGCACGCCGGTATCTTCGATCAGCACATCGCCGCTGACGTTTTTCAGTACCGGCCAGCCCGGCTGGAAAGCCAGTTCGGTGTCATGCACTTTAAAAAACAGGCTGATGCTGTGGGCCGCGTCTTCGGCGCCGTGGTTCAGCGAACCCTGGTATTGGAAATAGCCTTCGTCGATGGCGCCGCTGTGGATGGCGGTGGTCAGCCATTTGGCCAGGTCCTGGCTAAAGCTCGGCACCAGGGTCGGCAGGTATTTCTCGACGTAGTGGGCGTCACCTTGCTGCAGGCCGACGCGCAGGTCCATATAGTCTTCGGTGTCCGGCGCCAGGGTCAGGCGAATCAGGAAGTCACCGGCCAGCTTGCCCTCGTCGCCTACCAGCTTCATATATGGCGCGATCAAGGTGAACGCGTCGGCGTTGAGGGTCCAGGTCAGGCGCGCATTGGCTTTCTGATAGCGCCAGGGTTTGGGAAACAGATGGTCGAGATGCAGGGCGAAATTTTCCGTGTCCATGCGCAGTTCGCCATGGCCAAGGTCACCCGTAATGCTGCCGCTGACGTTCTCTGCCGCCGGCGCACCGCCGTAAGCCTTAAAGTTGATCTGCTGCAGGTTGGTGGCAAATTGCAGGCGCTCATCCGGGTTGCTGGCTTGCGGCGTAATGCTCACCTGCACATTGTGCAGCGTGCCTTGCGGGTCCAAGCCTTTGAGCACTTCGGCGGCTTTTTCCGGCAGCGGGGCCAGGGCCTCGATGGTTGACATCAGCGGCGTGAGGTCGAGGCGGTCGGCGGTAATTTGCCAGCTTTGCGGGCGGTCGGCGGCGGCTTGCTGGTAGGTCATGCCGACCTGCACTTCGCCCCAGCGGGTTTTGCCCAACGTGGCGGCCAGCGAATTGAGCAGCAGCGTGTAGCCCTGTTCGGTGCGGTTCAGATACGCCATCACCGCCACGTCATCCAACTGCACCGGTTCACGCTTGGCGTAGGCGGCGCGCAGCTCGGGCGCATTCACACGCGCCACCGCGCGCTGAACGGCACCGTCGGCCCAGGCCAGCCAGAAATCGCCACCGGCCTGGAAACGCTCCAGATGCCAGTCGCGGGACAGGCCCGCCGGCAACCAACGCGCCCAGTCGCTTTGCGGCAGACTCAGGTAAATGTCGGCTTGCGCCTCGCGCCAGGTTTTGGACTTTACCCGTGCTGCGATGCTGAAGCTCAGCGGCTGGCCATCGGGCAAGGTGACGCGACCGTCCAGCCGCTGCTTGATACTGCCGGTGAGCAGGTCGAGGTTGATATAGGTAAGGGTCAGCGGCGCCGCGTCTTTGGGCTCGAGGGTCAGCTGACTGTTAAACAGCGAAAGCTGTTTGATGCGCTTCATGCTGCGCAGCAGTTGTTCGGGGTCCAGCGGCGTGTCGTTGTCGCGCTTGGGCAACCCTTCCATGGCCCAGTGACCGTCGGCGTCTTCCACCGCGCTCAGCTGCAGGCCATCGACTTCCAGAGTGCCGATCCGAACTTGCTGACCTTTGATACTGGCCAGCAAATCCGGCACCACGCGTATCTGGTCCAGCCGCAGGGCGCTCGGCCCCTCGCCCACTTGCACGTCATGCGCGACCAGCAACGGGGCAAACCCGCGCCAGCTGCCTTCCAGGCTGCCGATGCTGACCGGCAGGCCGACGGCCTCACGCAGACGGTCTTCGGCTTGCAGACGGTAGTCGGCAACCAGCGGCACCACCTGCCGGCCGATGCTGACGTAGAGCGCCGCCACAATCAGCCCGGTGGCGCAAAGGTACAGGCCCCAGCGCGTCAGGGTGGCAATCGAGCGAGCAAGGCGCTGCATGGTCAGGCGGCTTTCCTTTTATTGTTGGACCGAGTCAATTCGGTGGAGCTGCCGTTATGGAGCGGGGCGATAAAGGTCACGAGAGGAGTCAGAGTAGGACCACGTCATATTGTTCCTGCGAATACATACTCTCGACCTGGAATTTAATCGTGCGGCCAATAAAGCTCTCAAGGTCGGCCACATTACCCGATTCCTCATCCAGCAGGCGGTCCACCACTTTCTGGTTGGCCAACACACGATAGCCTTCCGGTTGGTAGGCGCGCGCTTCACGCAGAATTTCGCGGAAGATTTCGTAGCAGATGGTTTCCGGGGTTTTCAGTTTTCCCCGACCCTGGCAGCTGATGCACGGCTCACACAGAATTTGCTCAAGGCTCTCTCGGGTGCGCTTGCGGGTCATCTGCACCAGGCCCAACTCGGTGATGCCGATTATGTTGGTCTTCGCGTGGTCGCGCTCCAGTTGCTTCTCCAGCGTGCGCAGTACCTGACGCTGGTGCTCCTCATCTTCCATGTCGATAAAGTCGATGATGATGATGCCGCCCAGATTGCGCAGGCGCAGCTGGCGGGCGATGGCGGTGGCCGCTTCGAGGTTGGTCTTGAAGATGGTTTCTTCGAGGGTGCGGTGACCGACGAAGGCGCCAGTGTTGACGTCGATGGTACTCATCGCCTCGGCCGGATCGATGATCAGGTAGCCGCCGGATTTGAGTGGCACCTTGCGTTCCAGGGCTTTCTGGATTTCATCCTCGACGCCGTAGAGGTCAAAAATCGGCCGCTCGCCGGGGTAATGCTCGATACGGTCGGCCACTTCCGGCATCAGCTCGTCGACGAACTGCGCCACCTTCTGGAAGGTTTCCCGCGAGTCGACGCGCAGTTTCTCGGTACGCAAACTGACCAGGTCGCGCAGCGTACGCAGGGCCAGGCTGAGGTCTTCGTAGATTACCGACGGCGTTGGCGCGGTTTTCATCTGGCTGCCGATCTGGCTCCACAGCCGACGTAGATAGCGGATATCGGCGACGATTTCCTCGGCACCCGCACCATCGGCGGCGGTGCGCAAAATAAAGCCGCCGGCCTCTTCGATACCTTCAGCGGCGATGCAATCGGCCACCACTTTTTTCAGGCGTTCGCGCTCGACTTCATCTTCGATGCGCAGCGAAATGCCCACATGGCTGGTGCGCGGCATATACACGAGGTAGCGCGAGGGAATCGACAGCTGGGTGGTCAGGCGTGCGCCTTTGCTGCCGATCGGGTCTTTGGTCACCTGCACGGTCAGGCTCTGGCCTTCATGCACCAGGGCGCTGATGGTTTCCACCGCCGCGCCTTCGCGCGTGGAGATTTCCGAGGCGTGAATAAAGGCCGCGCGCTCCAGACCGATATCGACAAAGGCCGCCTGCATACCCGGCAGCACGCGCACCACTTTGCCTTTATAGATGTTGCCGACAATCCCGCGGCGCTGGGTGCGCTCCACGTGCACTTCCTGCAGCACACCGTTTTCCACCACCGCCACGCGCGATTCCATGGGGGTGATGTTGATCAGAATTTCTTCACTCATGACGGCTCTCGCTCAATGCGCTGGTCATTCACGCTTAGCCAGCAAGGGATGCCAAATTCGGCGAGTAAGGCTGCAGTTTCACACAGCGGCAGGCCGACCACAGCCGAATAACTGCCACGCATGCCACTGACGAACACCGCCGCCAGGCCCTGGATAGCGTAGCCGCCGGCTTTGTCCTGCGGCTCGCCGCTGGCCCAATAGGTGTTGGCTTCGGAAATTGATATCGGGCGAAAGTGCACGTCGCTGCTGATCAAACGCACGTCGCTACGCTGGCCATCGGCCAATGCGACGGCGGTCAGCACCTGATGCTCACGGCCGGAAAGCAGTTGCAGCATAGCCAGGGCGTCGGCCTGGTCTGCGGGTTTGCCGAGAATCTGGCCGTCGACCACCACGGCAGTGTCGGCGCCCAGCACCACGGCATCGGAAGAATGGGAAAGAGTCGACAGGCCTGCCTTGGCTTTGGCCAGAGCCAGACGTTGCACGTAAACCTCGGCGGTTTCGCCGGGCAGTACGCTTTCGTCGATGGGGGCAGCAAGGGTCGCGAAGGCCACGCCGATTTGCGTCAGCAGTTCGCGCCGGCGTGGAGACCCGGAGGCCAGGTATAGCGTGGCCATGCAGACCTCTCCCTGTCGAGCAGTGCGCCAGCAGGAAACGGCCTGCCGCGCTTAGTTGACGTTCAAACGCTTCTGTATACCGCGCAATGCCACCGACACCCAGGGCCAGAGCAAGGCGCTGACCAGCGCTGGCAGCACAAAGGCCAGGGTTGGCGGGCGGTTACCGGTCAACGCATTGAGCCACAACTGCACCAACTGGGCCAAGCCAAACACCACCAGCAACACCAGGCTTTGTTGCCACATGGGGAACATGCGCAGGCGTTGGTGCAGGCTGAGTACCAGGAAGGTAATTAGCGTGAGGATCAACGCGTTCTGCCCCAGCAGTGTGCCGTACAGCACATCTACGCCGAGGCCAAGTAGCCAGGCAGTGGTCATGCCCACGCGATGCGGCAGGGCCAATACCCAGTAAGTGAGGATCAAGGCCGGCCAGAGCGGGCGGCCAACTTCCATAAAGTCTGGCAACGGCGCGACGCTGAGCAGCAGTGCCACCGCCAGGCTGAACCAGATGACCCAGCCATTTCGCGGGCGCAGACCAATCATCGACGCTCTCCTTGCGTGGCTGGTTTGGCTGGAGTTGCAGCCGGTTTGGCTGGCGTAGCGGCAGGTTTTGCCGGTGTAGCGGCGGGTGCAGCAGGTGCCGGAGCTGGCGCAGCGGCCGGCGCCGGAGTGGTAGCCGGTGCCGGGCCTTGCAGCGCTTCAGCCGCTTTCTGCTCGGCCTGACGATCAACTTTTTCCTGCGCTTCAGCCGAATCGCTGGCGCGTTGCTCCGGGCTGCGAGTGTCGGTGAACACCAGCAATACGTAGCGGCTGCGGTTAAGCGCGGCAGTCGGCACGGCGCGAACAATGGCGAATGGCTGACCGGAGTCGTGCACCACTTCTTTCACCACCGCGACCGGGTAGCCGGCCGGGAAGCGCTGGCCAAGGCCCGAACTCACCAGCAGGTCACCTTCTTTGATATCCGCCGTGTCGGCCACATGGCGCAGTTCCAGGCGCTCCGGGTTGCCGGTGCCGCTGGCGATGGCGCGCAGGCCGTTGCGGTTTACCTGCACCGGAATGCTGTGGGTGATATCGGTGAGCAGCAACACCCGCGAGGTATAGGGCATCACTTCGACAACCTGACCCATCAGGCCGCGCGCATCGAGCACCGGCTGACCGAGGAACACGCCGTCTTTGCCGCCTTTATCGATCAGGATGCGGTGAGTGAAGGGGTTGGGGTCGACGCCAATCAGCTCGCCCACCAACACTTTTTCATCCACCAGGGACGAGGAGTTGAGCAACTCACGCAGGCGCACGTTCTGCTCGGTCAAAGCCGCGAGCTTTTGCAGGCGACGCTGCATCAGCAGGGCTTCGGCCTTGAGTTTCTCGTTCTCGCCCAACAGCTCACTGCGGCTGGTGAACTGCTGCGTGGCGCCGTCCCACATGCGTACCGGGAAGTCGGCCAGCCAATAGAACGGCGTCAGCACCAGACCGAGCTGGCTGCGCATGGGCTTGAGGGATTCAAAACGGGCATCGACCACCATCAGCGTGGCCGACAGTACAACCAGCACCAGCAGGCGTACCCCTAACGAGGGGCCCTTGGCAAAGAGCGGCTTAATGGCTAAGTGCTCCAACGCTGAATTGAATGTTCATACGGTCCGCATCGCTGGCAGGTGGACGGAGTGTAAGGCTAAGCACCGTTGTAAATGCAATGAGCCCACCGGAGTGGGCCCAACGACTACTGCATCAACGGCTACTGCGTGACCAACTTATTCGCTGGAAAGCAGATCCATCGTATGACGGTCCATCATCTCGAGAGCCTTACCACCACCACGTGCAACGCAGGTCAGCGGGTCTTCGGCGACGATCACCGGCAGACCGGTTTCCTGGGCCAGCAGCTTGTCGAGGTCACGCAGCAATGCGCCACCACCGGTCAGCACCAGGCCGCGCTCGGCGATGTCGGAAGCCAGTTCCGGCGGCGATTGCTCCAAGGCGCTTTTCACCGCTTGCACGATGGTGGCCAAGGATTCTTGCAGCGCTTCGAGCACTTCATTGGAGTTCAGGGTGAAGCTGCGCGGTACGCCTTCAGCCAGGTTACGGCCACGTACGTCTACTTCACGCAGTTCGCCGCCCGGGTAGGCAGTACCGATTTCCTGCTTGATGCGCTCAGCGGTGGATTCACCGATCAGGCTGCCGTAGTTACGGCGCACGTAGGTGATGATTGCTTCGTCGAAACGGTCGCCACCAACACGTACGGATTCGGCGTAAACCACGCCGTTCAGGGAGATCAGGGCGATTTCAGTGGTACCACCACCGATATCTACCACCATCGAACCGCGTGCTTCCTCTACCGGCAGGCCGGCACCGATGGCAGCAGCCATTGGCTCTTCGATCAGGAACACTTCGCGGGCACCGGCACCGAGGGCCGATTCACGAATGGCGCGACGTTCTACTTGAGTGGATTTGCACGGAACGCAGATCAGCACGCGAGGGCTGGGCTGCAGGAAGCTGTTTTCGTGCACTTTATTGATGAAGTACTGAAGCATTTTTTCGCAGACGCTGAAGTCGGCGATCACGCCGTCTTTCATTGGGCGAATAGCAGCGATGTTGCCCGGTGTACGGCCCAGCATGCGCTTGGCTTCGGTGCCGACCGCTACAACGCTCTTCTGGTTGCCGTGGGTACGGATGGCGACCACGGATGGCTCGTTCAGCACGATGCCGCGTTCGCGAACATAAATCAGGGTATTGGCAGTGCCCAGGTCGATCGAGAGATCACTGGAAAACATGCCACGCAGTTTCTTAAACATGGGATAGGGACCCTAGGCAACGCGTGGGTAAAAAAGTGGCGCAAACTCTAACACGACGGGGATTTTGGGCAAGGCGCCAATATGTTAAATTGGCGCCTTTTCCCGGCATTGGCGCCCAGTTAGCGGCTTATGACCGCGCGCTGATCTTATCCGTTCCGTACGACAATCCCTACGGACTTCTACTCGCCTCTCACAGGCCGTTCTATTAATTGGAGAACACCCGATGGCGCTTGAACGCTCCGAGGTGGAGAAAATCGCTCATTTGGCCCGACTGGGTCTGAACGAAGCCGATATCCCCCGCACCACTGAAACACTCAATAACATCCTCGGCCTGATCGATTTGATGCAAGCGGTAGACACCACCGGCATCGAACCGCTGGCCCACCCGCTGGAAGCCACCCAACGCCTGCGTGCAGACCAGGTGACCGAACAGAATCAGCGCGACGCGTACCAAGCCATCGCCCCGGCCGTGCAAGACGGCCTGTATCTGGTTCCCAAGGTTATTGAGTAAGGACGTGGACATGCACCAATTGACCCTGGCCGAGATTGCCCGTGGCCTTGAAGCCAAAAAATTCTCCTCTGTTGAGCTGACCCAGAGTTTGCTGGCGCGTATCGCCCAACTCGACCCGCAGCTCAACAGCTTTATTACCGTCACCCAGGACAGCGCGTTGCAGCAGGCCCAAGCCGCTGACGCCCGTCGTGCTGCTGGCGAAACCGGCGCCCTGCTCGGCGCGCCGCTCGCGCACAAAGATTGTTCTGCACCCAGGCATTCGCACCAGCTGCGGCTCGAAGATGCTCGACAACTTCACCGCGCCTTACGACGCCACCGTAGTCGCCAAGCTCGCCGCCGCCGGCGCCGTGAGCCTGGGCAAAACCAACATGGACGAATTCGCCATGGGTTCGGCCAACGAGTCGAGCCACTACGGCGCGGTAAAAACCCGTGGAACCTGGAACACGTTCCGGGCGGCTCGTCCGGCGGTTCCGCTGCCGCCGTAGCTGCACGCTTGCTGCCAGCCGCCACCGGCACCGACACCGGCGGCTCGATTCGCCAGCCAGCGGCACTGACCAACCTCAACCGGCCTCAAGCCCACCTACGGCCGCGTTTCGCGCTGGGGCATGATTGCCTACGCCTCGAGCCTCGACCAGGGCGGCCCGCTGGCCCGCACCGCTGAAGACTGCGCCCTGCTGTTGCAAGGCATGGCTGGCTTCGATGCCAAAGATTCCACCAGCGTCGACGAGCCGGTGCCGGATTACTCCGCCACCTTGGGCGACTCCATCAAAGGCCTGCGCATTGGCTTGCCGAAGGAATACTTCAGTGCCGGCCTCGACCCGCGCATTGCCGAGCTGATTCACGCCAGTGTCAAGGAGCTGGAAAAGCTCGGCGCGACGGTCAAGGAAATCAGCCTGCCGAACATGCAGCACGCCATCCCGGCGTACTACGTCATCGCTCCGGCCGAAGCATCGTCCAACCTGTCGCGCTTTGACGGCGTGCGCTTCGGCTACCGCTGCGAAGACCCGAAAGACCTCACCGACCTTTATAAGCGCTCGCGCGCCGAAGGCTTCGGCGTGGAAGTACAGAACCGCATCATGGTCGGCGCCTACGCCCTGTCGGCCGGTTACTACGACGCGTACTACCTGCAAGCGCAGAAGATTCGTCGCCTGATCAAGAACGACTTCATGACGGCATTCCAGGATGTCGACCTGATCCTCGGTCCTACCACGCCAAACCCGGCCTGGAAGATCGGCGCGAAAAATAACGACCCCGTCGCCGCCTACCTCGAAGACGTCTACACCATCACCGCCAACCTCGCGGGCCTGCCGGGTATTTCCATGCCAGCCGGTTTCGTCGACGGTTTGCCGGTTGGCGTACAACTGCTCGCGCCTTACTTCCAGGAAGGTCGCCTGCTCAACGTCGCTCACCAGTATCAGCTCACCACTGACTGGCACACGCGCACACCGACAGGCTTCTGAGGAGATACACCATGCAATGGGAAGTTGTTATTGGCCTGGAGATTCACACCCAGCTCGCCACCCAATCAAAGATTTTCTCCGGCAGCGCCACCACCTTTGGTTCCGCGCCGAACACCCAGGCCAGCCTGATCGACCTGGGCATGCCCGGCGTTCTGCCGGTACTCAACGAAGAAGCCGTGCGTATGGCGGTGAAGTTCGGTTTGGCGATTGACGCCGAGATCGGCCAGCACAACGTGTTTGCGCGCAAAAACTACTTCTACCCAGACCTGCCCAAGGGCTACCAGATCAGCCAGATGGAATTGCCTATCGTCGGCAAGGGTCACCTGGATATCACCCTGGAAGACGGCACGGTCAAACGCGTCGGCATCACCCGCGCGCACCTGGAAGAAGACGCCGGCAAGAGCCTGCACGAAGACTACAGCGGCATGACCGGCGTCGACCTGAACCGCGCCGGCACCCCTCTGCTGGAAATCGTTTCCGAGCCGGACATGCGCAGCGCCAAAGAGGCTGTGGCCTATGTAAAAGCCATTCACGCCCTGGTGCGTTACCTGGCGATTTGCGACGGCAACATGGCTGAAGGTTCCTTGCGCTGCGACTGCAACGTGTCGGTTCGCCCGAAAGGCCAAGTCGAGTTCGGCACCCGCTGCGAGATCAAGAACGTCAACTCGTTCCGCTTTATCGAGAAGGCGATCAACACCGAAGTGCAGCGCCAGATCGAACTGATCGAAGACGGCGGCAAGGTCATTCAGCAAACCCGTCTGTACGACCCGAACAAAGACGAAACCCGCGCCATGCGCAGCAAGGAAGAAGCCAACGACTACCGTTACTTCCCCGACCCTGACCTGCTGCCGGTGATCATCGATGACGCCTTCCTCGTCACCACCCGCGCTACCCTGCCGGAACTGCCGCCGCAAAAACGCGAGCGCTTCCAGGCGCAGTTCGGTCTGTCGGCCTACGACGCCAGTGTGCTGGCCTCCAGCCGTGAGCAGGCTGACTACTTCGAGCAAGTGGTGGGCATTAGCGGCGACGCCAAGCTGGCGGCCAACTGGGTGATGGTTGAGTTGGGCAGTTTGCTCAACAAGCAAGGCGTGGAAATCGACACCTCGCCGGTCAGCGCCGAGCAACTGGGCGGCATGCTCAAGCGCATCACCGACAACACCATCTCCGGCAAGATCGCCAAGATGGTGTTTGAAGCCATGGCCAATGGCGAAGGCAGCGCCGACGACATCATCGAAGCCAAGGGCCTCAAGCAGGTAACCGACAGCGGCGCAATTTCCGCCGTGCTCGATGAAATGCTCGCGGCCAACGCCGAGCAGGTTGAACAGTACCGCGCCGCCGATGAAGCCAAGCGGGGCAAGATGTTCGGCTTCTTTGTCGGGCAGGCGATGAAAGCATCGAAGGGTAAAGCCAACCCGCAGCAGGTGAATGAACTGTTGAAGCAGAAGCTGGAAGGCTAACGGCAAAACCCTCTCCCTAGCCCTCTCCCGCCAGCGGGCAGAGGGAACTAGACCGAGTTGCCGATCAGCTCCCCTCTGCCCGCTTGCGGGAGAGGGGCTGGGGGAGAGGGTTCTAATTTTCGGAGACACAGGTATGTGGCGCGTTCTACTGGCAGGAAGCTTTCTCGCTCTACTGAGCGCCTGTACCACCCCCTCTTTTCGCAACACCCCCAGCGACGACAACGACGCTGACCGCTACAACGGCCACTACAACGAAAGTGGCGAAGCCTCCTATTACGGCGCCAAGCACCAGGGCAAGAAAACCGCCAGCGGTGAGCGCTTCGACCAGGCGCAACTCACCGCCGCCCACCGCACCCTACCCTTCGGCACCCAAGTGCGGGTGACGAACCTGGACAACAACAAATCCGTGGTCGTACGCATCAACGACCGTGGGCCGTTCAACCGTAAGCGGCTGATCGATATTTCCAAGTCCGCCGCCCAACAGCTGGACATGCTGAAGACCGGCACAGCCCCGGTGCGCGTGCAAAGCCTCGACTGAATCAGGAGACCGTTATGACTGAGCAAACCAAATCCGGCGAACAGGTACGCCGCCAGGTCATGGGCGACGCCTTCGTCGACCGCGCGCTGAACAACGCCACCGACTTCACCCAACCGCTGCAAGACTTTATCAACGAGCACGCCTGGGGTTCGGTGTGGAGCCGTGACGGCCTGCCGTTGAAAATCCGCAGCCTCATCACCCTCGCCGCGCTTACGTCCTTGAAGTGCCCGCAGGAGCTGAAAGGCCATGTGCGCGGCGCGTTGAATAACGGCTGTACGGTGGAAGAAATTCGCGAAACGCTGCTGCACTGCGCCGCCTATGCCGGCGTGCCGGCTGTAGGCGAGGCGTTTCGTGCTGCGCAGGAAGTGATCGAGGCGTGGCAAGCGGACGCCACGTAGGGTGTGCTGTGCACACCATGGCGTACGCCACAATATTCTGGATTCCCGCCTTCGCGGGAATGACGGAGGACTTTGCTAAGAACACCGTCATTCCCGCGCAGGCGGGAATCCAGAGTTTCGAGCCAAACACCGTCGTGAGAAATCGCGCAATAAAAAGCCGGGCACAAGGCCCGGCTTTACTACGACAAACCACCCTCCTACATATTCGCCTCTGCATACTCCGCCAACACCGAGCGCGGCACCCCTTGCAAGGTGATATGCACCCCATGCGGGAAGTCTTTGAAGCGCTCCGTCAGATAGGTAAGCCCCGAGCTTGGTGCCGACAGATACGGCGTATCGATCTGCGCCAGGTTACCCAGGCACACCACTTTGGAACCGGTGCCGGCACGGGTGATGATGGTTTTCATCTGGTGCGGCGTCAGGTTCTGGCATTCGTCGATCAGAATCAGGCTCTGCTGGAAGCTGCGCCCGCGAATGTAGTTAAGCGATTTGAACTGCAGTGGCACCTTGCCAAGGATGTAGTCCACGCTGCCGTGGGTGTTCTCGTCGTCCATATGCAGGGCTTCGAGGTTGTCGGTGATGGCGCCCAACCACGGCTCCATTTTTTCCGCTTCGGTACCCGGTAAAAAGCCGATCTCCTGGTCCAGCCCCTGCACGCTGCGGGTGGCGATGATGCGGCGATAACGCTTGGTAACCATGGTTTGTTCGATGGCGGCGGCGAGCGCCAGGATGGTTTTCCCCGAACCGGCAGCGCCAGACAGGTTGACCAGGTGAATGTCCGGATCAAGCAAGGCGAACAGCGCCAGGCTCTGGTAGATATCCCGTGGGCGCAGGCCCCAGGCTTCCTGATGCAGCAATGGCTCCTGATGCAGGTCGAGAATCAGCAGCTCATCGGCCTTGATGCCTTTGACCCAGCCGACAAAACCCTGCTCGTCGATGATGAATTCGTTGATATGCACGGCCGGCAAGTTGTCGGTCATTTGCACGCGGTGCCAGGCACGGCCGCGATCCTGACGGGTATCGACCTTGCTCACGCGGTCCCAGAACGAACCGGTAAGGGTGTGGTAACCACGGGGCAACAGCGAGATATCGTCGACCAACTGGTCGGTGTGGTAGTCCTCGGATTCAATGCCACAGGCGCGCGCCTTGAGGCGCATGTTGATGTCTTTGGTGACCAGCACAACTGAAAGGCCCGGCTTGCGGGCTTTCAGGTCCACAAGCTGGTTGATGATTTTGTTGTCGTTGAGGTCTTCCGGCAGCCAGGTGATGGGCTCGGCGCGCCGACTCATAAGGATGGAGAGGTAACCGCAGGGACCGCTTTTGTCGCGCTGGATGGCGACACCGTGTTCCACTTCTTCGGGGGTGGCACCGCCCAGAATCTTGTCGATCAGGCGAATGGCTTGCCTACATTCTGCTGCTACGCCTTGCTTGCCGGTCTTTAACTTGTCCAGTTCCTCCAGAACTGTCATGGGGATGGCGACGTGGTGTTCCTGGAAGTTCAGTAAGGCGTTGGGGTCGTGGATCAGAACGTTGGTATCGAGGGCGTAGAGGATTGGAGCAGTAGGGCTGGAGCGTCCGTGGTCATCCATACTCGGTCACCTTCTTATAGGAGCCAAGCGACGGAATGCCGTAACAGCGCTCCGCCGCACAAACCGTCAATATCCCCGGCCGCAGCGGGGGAAAACTGTACACATGTGCTGTGCTTCAGCATTCGACGGTCTGCCTTTTAGATACTCCAAAAAACGTGACAGGAAAAAGTAATTTTTGCGTTTGCCAGGTTTATTTTTCAGTGCGACGAAAAGCCCTTGGCGTACCCGCACCGTCTCGTTAAAGTCGGAAGTCCGGCTAGCGTCAATCAGCCGCTTCCTACATACATTTCCCGTATGCGGGCCCGTTTCACTCTCCTTCCCTGACTTGCCTCCTTTCAGTCATGTGCCCGATACAAGGCACAAGCACCGCCGTGCGAACTGGTATGATGCGCCGCTTTTTTCGCCGCACCCTGTAGACCGAGAACGGGCAAAACCGGCGCCGCCCAGGCGGCTGTGCTTTGCTTCTAAACACTCGGTTTATAAACAAGACGGCCACTGATCACATCCGCGGAGCCCAACCCCATGCTGGAAAGACTGTTCCAACTCAACGCACACAACACCACGGTGCGCACCGAGATCCTTGCCGGGATCACGACTTTCCTGACCATGGCCTACATCCTGTTCGTCAACCCGAGCATCCTCGGCGAGACCGGCATGGACAAAGGCGCCGTCTTCGTCGCCACCTGCCTGGCAGCCGCCATTGGTTCGGCGATCATGGGTTTTATCGCCAACTACCCAATCGCCCTCGCCCCGGGCATGGGCCTGAACGCCTTCTTCACCTACACCGTCGTGCTGCACATGGGCCACACCTGGCAGGTGGCGCTCGGCGCGGTGTTTCTCTCGGCGTGCATGTTCTTTCTGCTGTCGATCTTTCGTATCCGTGAATGGATCATCAACAGCATCCCCCTGGAACTGCGCTCGGCCATTGCCGCCGGTATCGGTCTGTTCCTGGCGCTGATTGCCCTAAAAGAAGCCGGCATTGTCATCGCCAACCCGGCCACCCTGGTGGGCATGGGCGACCTGAGCAAGCCCGAGCCCCTGCTGGCCATCCTCGGTTTCTTTATCATCGTTGCCCTGGAAGCCCGCAAAATCACTGGTGCCGTGTTGATCGGCATTCTGGTCACCACCGCTGCCGGCATCGCCCTGGGCGTGTCGCAATTCGGTGGCGTGTTCTCCATGCCGCCGTCGCTGGCCCCAACCTTTATGCAGCTGGATATCAAGGGCGCGCTGAATATCGGCCTGGTCACCGTGGTGTTCGCCTTTCTGTTCGTTGATATCTTTGATAACTCCGGCACCCTGATCGCCGTGGCGAAAAAAGCCGGCCTGATGCGCGCCGACGGCCATATGCCGAAGATGGGCCGCGCCCTGATCGCCGACAGCAGCGCGGCGATGGTCGGTTCGGTACTCGGTACCTCGACTACTACCAGCTATATCGAATCCGCAGCCGGCGTGAGTGCCGGCGGCCGTACCGGTCTGACTGCCGTGGTCGTCGCCATTTTGTTCCTGCTGGCCTTGTTCCTGGCGCCATTGGCGGGCAGCGTACCGGCCTTTGCCACCGCGCCGGCCTTGCTGTTCGTGGCCGTGCTGATGACCGCCGGCCTGGCGGAAATCGATTGGAGCGACATCACCGTCGCCGCCCCGGTGGTGATCACCGCGCTGGCCATGCCGCTGACCTTCTCCATCGCCAACGGCATCGCCTTTGGTTTTATCGCCTGGACCGCCATCAAACTGCTGTCCGGCCGCTGGCGTGAACTGAGCCCGGCGCTGGTGATTCTGTCGATTCTGTTCGTGATCAAGCTGGGTTGGTTCAACGCATGAGTGCGCCGCAATTCGACCCAAGCACGTACGACGCCCAACTGGCGGAAAAAAAGCAGCGCCTGGTAGACCTGCTGGCGCCCTTCGACGCCCCGGCCCCGCAGGTATTCGAGTCGCCGCGCGAGTTCTATCGCCTGCGCGCCGAATTTCGCCTGTGGCGTGAAGGCGAAGACCGCTTCTACGCGATGTTCGCCGCCGGCGACAAACACACGCCGATCCTGATGGAAGATTTCCCCATCGCCAGCCAGCGCATCAATGAACTGATGCCGCGCCTGAAAGCCGCGTGGCAGGGCAGCAAGGCGCTGGGTTTCAAATTGTTCCAGGTGGAATTCCTCACCACCCTGGCCGGCGACGGGCTCATTACCCTGTGCTACCACCGCCCGTTGAATGACGAATGGCAGGTGGCGGCCGCGCAACTGGCGAGCGATCTGGGCGTCAGCATCGTTGGCCGTTCGCGCGGTCAGCGGCTGGTGGTAGACCGTGATTACGTTGTGGAAAAACTCGACATCGCCGGCCGCACCTTCAGCTACCGTCAGCCCGAAGGCGCCTTCACCCAGCCCAACGGCACGGTGAACCAGCACATGCTCAACTGGGCCTATGAAGCGCTCGGCGAGCGCAGCGACGACCTGCTGGAGTTGTACTGCGGCAACGGCAACTTCACCCTGCCGCTGGCCACCCGCGTACGTAAGGTGCTGGCCACCGAGATCAGCAAGACCTCGGTGAACGCCGCGCTGGCCAATCTGGATGACAACCAGGTGGCTAACGTCACGCTGGTGCGGTTGTCCGCTGAAGAGCTAACCGAAGCGCTGAATGAAGTGCGACCGTTCCGCCGGTTGCAGGGCATTGATCTCAAGGCTTACGAGTTCGGCAGCGTATTTGTAGACCGCCGCGTGCGGGCATGGACCCGGATACCTGCGAACTGACCCGGCGCTTCGACAACATTCTGTATATCTCCTGCAACCCGGAGACGTTGGCGGCGAACATTGCTCAGCTCAATGACACGCACCGGGTGGAGCGGTGTGCGTTGTTTGATCAGTTTCCGTATACGCACCATATGGAATCCGGGGTTTTGTTGGTTCGGCGCTAGCCGACACCCCCATCACGGCGAAAACTCCGTCGTCCCCGCGTAGGCGGGGACCCAGAATGGCGCGTCGAGCACCGTCTCTTGCAAAACTCTGGATTCCCGCCTTCGCGGGAATGACGGCTGCTGGTCCTGCACGCCCCCCAGCAAAAACTTGTACAAGAAACTTGACCTGTACAACAATCTCTCTATGCTGACCCTAAAGCTGTACAAGAACTCAACCTTGTACAACTAACCACCAGGGGCCGTCATGGGTCAGAGCAAGCCGAAAATCGCCATCAGCGCCTGTCTACTGGGCGATGAAGTGCGCTTCAACGGCGGGCACAAGCGCTCGGAGCTTTGCGCTGAGCGTCTGGCCGACCATGTAGACCTGGTGGGCGTCTGCCCGGAAGTAGCCATTGGCCTGGGCACCCCACGCGAACCCATCCGCCTGGTCGGCGATATCGCCGCACCGCAGGCCGTAGGCAGCGTGCACCCCGAGTTGAATGTCAGCACCGCCTTGCGCGATTACGGCAGCCAAATGGCTGAACAGCTCAAGGGCATTAGCGGCTACATCTTTATGCAGAAGTCGCCGTCGTGCGGGCTGTACCGGGTCAAGGTCTATCAGGCCAACGGCCTGCCCGCCCCAGGTGGTGGACGCGGGCTGTATGCCGAAAGCTTTTGCGCCGCCCTGCCGGATTTGCCGGTGGAAGAAGAAGGCCGCCTGAACGATCCGGTGCTGCGGGAAAACTTCCTCACCCGCGTGTTCGCCTACGCCGACTGGCATGAGCTACTGGAACGCGGCCTCACCCGCCATCGCCTCACCCACTTTCACGCTCGCTACAAATACCTGCTGCTGGCCACCCACCCGGAGCAGTACCGCCTCCTCGGTCAACTGCTCGGCGGCCTCGACAAACACAACCTGCACGAGCTCGCGCCGCGTTATTTCAGCGCGCTGATGGAAGCCCTGCGCAAATGCGCCACCCGCGGCACCCACAGCAATGTGCTGCAGCACATCAGCGGCTATCTGAAGCAGACATTAAGCAGCGAAGAAAAAATTGAAATGCAGCAGTTGATCGAACAGTACCGCCGTGGCTATGTGCCGCTGGTGGTGCCGCTGACCCTGCTCAAGCACCACTTTCTTTTGCACCCCGATCGCTACATTGCGCAGCAGGTGTACCTGCAGCCCCACCCGGCCACCCTGAGCCTGCGCAATGCGCTCTAACCTGGAACGTACGCACACACCATGAGCAAAAACACCGCCCAACTCGATGAACTTGAAGACAGCACCGATGCCGAGCTGCAAGCCGCGCTCGCCAATAACCTGCTGCCGATTCGCGAAGTCTCGCGCACCACCGGCGTGAACCCGGTAACCCTGCGCGCCTGGGAACGCCGCTATGGCTTGATCGTGCCGCAGCGCACGGCCAAGGGTCATCGCCTGTATACCCAAGACCATATCGCCCGCATTCAGGCGATTCTCACCTGGCTCAATCGCGGCGTGGCGGTCAGCCAAGTGAAAGCGCTGCTGAAAACTGCCGCCCTGCCCAACGCCCATGTCGACAGCGACGGTTGGAGCAACGCCCGCGAAGCGCTGCTGAGCGCCATCAGCGAACAAGCCGAGCGGCGCCTGGACGATGTCTTCAAGCGCGTGGAAAAGTTGTACCCGCCGAAACTGCTCTGCGAACAGCTGCTTCTGCCCTTGCTGGCCGAGCTCGAACAGCGCTGGCAAGGCCAGTTCGGTGCGCGGCTGGAGCAGGTTTTTTTCTACTCCTGGCTGCGCAGCAAACTGGGTGCACGCATCTACCTCAACAACCGTCAGCTGGGCGGCGCGCCGCTGCTGTTGGTGAACCTGTCCGACCTGCCGATGGAGCCGGCGCTGTGGCTCTCCGCCTGGCTGCTGAGCAGCGCCGACTGCGCTGTGGAGGTGTTCGACTGGCCGCTGCCGCCGCTGGAACTGGCGCTGGCCATCGAGCACATCAAACCACGCGCCACCCTGCTGTATTCCGGCCAGGCGCTGGCCAGCGCACAGCTGCCAAAACTGCTCGCCGACAGCAGTTGCCCGCGCCTCTTGGTCGGCCCGACTGTGCGTATTCATCAGGCCGACCTGCTCGCCCTGCAAACCCAGCTCAATGGCCTGCACCTGGCTGATGACCCGTTGCTGGCCCTGGAAACCCTGCAGCAGCTCGACCTGCTCGGCCAACACAAGGCCAAGCCGTAATGCGCCAGCTCATGTGGTTTCGCACCGACCTGCGGGTTCAGGACAACAGCGCCCTGGCCGCCGCCATGCAGGCCGGACCGACCGTGGCCGTGTTTCTGCTCAGCCCCGCGCAGTGGCAGCAGCATGATGACGCGCCGTGCAAGGTCGACTTCTGGCTGCGCAACCTGAGCCAGCTGAGTGAAGCCCTTGGGCAATTGGGCGTGCCGCTGCTGATTCGCAAAGCCGACACCTGGGACCAGGCGCCGCAGGTGATCGCCGAGCTGTGCAACGAGCATGAAATCACCGCCGTGCAGGTGAACGAGGAATACGGCATTAACGAAACCCGGCGCGACCATGCCGTGGCCGACCGCCTCGGCGAGCAGGGTATTCACTGGCGCAGTCACCTCGACCAATTGCTGTTCCAGCCCGGCAGCGTGCTGACCAAAGCCGGCAACTATTTCCAGGTGTTCAGCCAGTTCCGCAAGGTTTGCTACAGCCGTCTGCACACCGCCTTGCCGCCGTTGGTAGCGCTGCCATCGAAACAGAAAACCCTGGGTATCAAGGCCGACGTCGTACCCGATTCAGTACCGGGTTTTGCCACCCCCGAAGAAAGCCTGCGCACCTACTGGCCGGCTGGCGAAGCCGAGGCCCATGAGCGCCTGGAAACCTTTGCCGACGAGGCGATCGGCTACTACCACGAACAACGCGACCTGCCGGCCAAGCCCGGCACCAGCCAGCTCTCCACCTACCTCGCCGCCGGCGTGCTGTCGCCGCGCCAGTGCTTGCACCGCGCGCTGATGAGCAACCAGGGCGAGTTCGAAAGCGGCAACACCGGCATCATCACCTGGATCAACGAACTCCTCTGGCGCGAGTTCTACAAACATATTCTCGCCGGCTACCCACGGGTGTCGCGCCACCGCGCCTTCCGCCAGGAAACCGAAGCCTTGCCGTGGCGTGATGCACCGCAAGACCTGGCCGCCTGGAAGGAAGGCCGCACCGGCATTCCGCTGATCGACGCGGCAATCAAGCAGCTTTTGGCCACCGGCTGGATGCACAACCGCCTGCGCATGGTGGTGGCGATGTTCCTGACCAAAAACCTGCTGATCGACTGGCGCGAGGGCGAGCGCTTTTTATGCAGCACCTGATCGACGGCGACCTGGCGGCCAACAACGGCGGCTGGCAGTGGAGCGCGTCCACCGGTACCGACTCGGTGCCGTATTTCCGCATTTTCAATCCGGTCAGCCAGTCGCAGCGCTTCGATGCCCAGGGGCGGTTTATCCGTCACTGGCTGCCTGAGTTGAACGCCCTTAGCGACAAGGACGTGCATAACCCGCAGGCGCGCAAAGGTGGCGATCTGTTCGCCAGCCTGGATTACCCGGCGCCCATCGTCGATTTAAGCAGCAGCCGTACCCGCGCCATCAGCGCGTTCAAAAGCCTGAGCGAGGCAAAGCTGCCGCCGTTGTTTGACGATGACAGCGAAGCCCCCTGGAGGAACTGACGTCATGAAGTTCGAACGAGCAGAAACCCCGGACCGCGAACAGGTGCAGCGCGAATTTCTTCAGCGCTTCGCCACCGCCTTTGCCAGCCTGAATGCCGACAACCTCGAACGCCTGAACCAGCTCTACACCGACGATGTGCGCTTTCAAGACCCGCTGCATGAGATCCAGGGCCTGCCCGCCATGCAGGACTATTTCCGCGAGCTGTATAGCAATGTGCAGGACCTGCATTTCCAGTTCTACGGCTTCGACCAGCTGTATCCCGGCGCCGGTTACCTGCGCTGGAAAATGACCTACCGCCACCCGCGCCTTAAAGGCGGCCAGCCCATCGACGTCGACGGCTGCTCGCACCTGCTGTGGCGCGACAAGGTGTACTTCCACCGTGACTACTTCGATGCCGGCGCCCTGCTCTACGAACACCTCCCGGTGATGGGCCGGTTGATTCGCTGGCTCAAAGGTCGCCTCGCATGAGCGGCGCCCGGCGTATCTGGCTGACCGGCGCCAGCAGCGGCATTGGTGCTGCGCTGGCTGAACAACTGCTGACGAGTGGCGCGCGTCTGGTGCTGAGTGCTCGGCGTGTGGAGCCATTGCAGGCGTTGGCCGACCGTTATCCACAGCAGGTGTTGGTGTTGCCGGGCGACTTGGGCGATGCCCAGCAAGTGCGCGAAATCGGCGAGCAGATTGCTCAGCAGTGGGGCGCGCTGGATGGCGCCATTCTGAATGCCGGCACCTGTGAATATATCGATGCCCAGCACTTCGAGGCAGCCATGGTCGAGCGCGTGCTGCGCGCCAACCTGCTGTCGGCCAGCTACTGCATCGAGGCTGCGCTGCCGTTGCTGCGTGTTGGTCATGAACCGCACCTTGTGGCGGTCGCCAGTTCCGTCACCTACCTGCCGCTGCCGCGTGCCGAAGCGTATGGCGCGTCGAAGGCCGGGCTGCGCTATTTGCTGCAAGCGCTGCGCATCGACCTGGCGGCCGAGGGTATCGACGTCACGCTGGTCAGCCCGGGCTTTGTCGACACGCCGCTGACAGCGCGCAATGACTTCGCCATGCCCATGCGCTGGTCGGCCGAAAAAGCCGCCGCGCACATCGCCAAACGCCTCGACAAACGCCCCCATGAAATCGCCTTTCCCGGCCCCTTTATCGCCATTCTGAAACTGCTCGCCAGTCTGCCCACCGGCCTGCAACTGGCCCTCGGCAAACGCATGGCGCGCACCGAAAAAAGCAAGGACGCGTCATGAAAATTGCCATTATCGGCAGCGGTATTTCCGGCCTCACAACGGCCTACTTGCTTAACCGTCAGCACGAGATTCAGGTGTTCGAAGCCAGCGACTGGATCGGCGGCCACACCCATACCGTGGACGTGCAGGTGAACGGGCGCAGCCACGCGATCGACACCGGTTTTATCGTGTTCAACGACTGGACCTACCCCAACTTTATCCGCCTGCTCAGCCACCTGAGCGTGGGCTATCAGCCGACAGAAATGAGCTTTTCGGTGCACGATCAACACAGCGGCGTGGAGTACAACGGCAACACGCTCAACAGCCTGTTCGCCCAGCGGCGCAACCTGCTGTCGCCGGCGTTCTGGGGCATGTTGCGCGACATTCTGCGGTTTAACCGCGAGGCCATCGACGACCTGCAGAACCAACGCATCGACGCCGCCACCACGCTGGGCAGCTACCTGCACACACGCGGCTACCGGCAACGGTTTATCGACCACTACATCGTGCCGATGGGCACGGCGATCTGGTCGATGTCGCTGGGAGAAATGCTCAATTTCCCGCTGCAGTTTTTTGTCCGCTTTTTCAAAAATCACGGCCTGCTGTCGGTGACCAATCGCCCGCAGTGGCACGTGGTCAGCGGCGGCTCGCGCAGCTATGTGGAGCCGCTGTGCGCCTCGTTCCGCCAGCACATCCGGCTCAATTGCCCGGTGCATCAAGTCGAGCGCGATGAGCATGGCGTAACCGTACACAGCGCCCAGGGCAGCGAGCGTTTCGACAAGGTGGTGTTCGCCTGTCACAGCGATCAGGCGCTGCGTCTGTTGGCCAAACCCAGCGAGGCCGAACAGAGCATTCTCGGCGCCCTGCCTTACGCCGAAAACGACGTGGTGCTGCACACCGACACGCGCCTGCTGCCGACCCGGCGCCTGGCGTGGGCCAGCTGGAACTACCGCCTTGAAGGCCCGCCCGACGGCGACCGCGGCCGCGCGGCAGCGGTGACCTACAACATGAATATCCTCCAGGGTATTCAGAGCGACACGACCTTCTGCGTCAGCCTCAACCAAAGCGATGCCATCGACCCTGCCACCGTGCTGTCGCGCCACACCTATGCCCATCCGCAATACAGCCTGGCCGGCGTTGCCGCGCAGGCGCGCTGGCAAGAATTGCTCGGCGTGCAGCACACCTATTACTGCGGCGCCTACTGGGCCAATGGGTTTCATGAAGACGGCGTAGTCAGCGCGCTGCGCGTTGGCCAGGTGTTCGGCGAGGCGCTGGCATGAACAGCGCCCTGTACAGCGGCTGGGTGCAGCACCGGCGCTTTAGCCCGCGCGCCCACGCGTTTCGCTACCGCATGGGGCTGCTGTTTCTCGACCTCGATGAACAGGACGAAGTGCTGGGTTTATCGCCGCTGGCCGGGCGTGGGCGCTGGGCGCCGTTTGCCTTTCGTGAAGGCGATTTTCTGCCGACCTTTACCCAGCACGGCATGCGCCTGAGTGATGCCGTGCGCCAGGTGGTCAGCGAAGCGCTGGGGCAACCGCTGCTCGGCCGTATCTGCCTGTTGGCGCAGCCGCGCAGTTGGGGGCTGGCGTTTAATCCGGCAAGTTTTTTCTATTGCTACGACAGCATCGGCCAGCTGCAAGCGGTGCTTTGCGAAGTGCGCAATACGCCGTGGCAAGAGCGATACCACTATGTGCTGCCCTGCCCGGACGGCGTGCCCGGCCCGTACCAGGTGCGGGTGAACAAAGCCTTTCATGTGTCGCCGTTTTTGCCGCTCGAACTGGAATACCGCATGCGCTTCAGCCTGCCGACCAACCGCCTCGGCGTGCACATGGCCGACTGGCAGGGCGATCTCAAGTTGTTCGACGCCAGCCTCAGCCTGCGCCGGCAAGAACTGTCGCGCGCCAGCCTGCACGGGCACTTGTTGAGCTTTCCGTGGATGACGGCAAAAACGCTGTTGGCCATCTATTGGCAGGCCCTGCGCCTGCTGGTTAAACGCACGCCTTTGTTTTCCCACCAGCCAGCGCAGGGTTCTGTGCGCGTGGCCTCGCCGGACCGCCTCGATGAAAAGCCCTAGCCTGAGCAGTAAATCCTTTATTCGTAGCGGCAGCGGCATCGGTGCCGGCTTGTTGCGCCGTGGTGTGCTGCGCCTGCTCGGGCAACTGCGCCACGGCCAGCTGAGCATTGTCGAAAACGGCGAGCGCCTGGTGTTCGGCCAGCCGGGTGCCGAGTTGCAGGCGGAGATTCAGGTGCTCGACCCGGCGGTATGGGCGCTGGTTGCCAGCAACGGCTCCATCGGTTCCGGCGAGGCGTATATCCACGGTTACTGGAACAGCCCGGACCTCACCGCCGTGATCCGTCTGTTCGTCTGCAACCTGGATTTACTGGATGCCATGGAGCGCGGCTTGGCCAAGCTGGGTCGGCCGTTGATGGCCGGTTTGCATTGGCTGAATCGCAATACGCGCCAAGGCTCGCAGAAAAATATCGCCGCCCACTACGACCTGGGCAACGACCTGTTCGAACAGTTTCTCGACCCGACCATGATGTACTCGGCCGCTATGTTCCAGAGCGCCGAAGACAGCCTGGAACAGGCGCAGTTGAACAAGCTCGAACGCATCTGCCAGAAGCTGGCACTAAAGCCCAGCGACCATCTGCTGGAGATCGGCACCGGCTGGGGCAGCATGGCGATTTATGCCGCCGTGCATTACGGCTGCCGAGTGACCACGACTACCTTGTCTCGCGAGCAGTTCGCCTACACCCAGCAACGCATCGAAGCGCAGGGTTTGCAGGACCGCATCACCCTGCTGCTGCAGGACTACCGCGACCTCGACGGCCAGTACGACAAGCTGGTGTCCATCGAGATGATCGAAGCGGTGGGCCACGAATTTCTGCCCACCTATTTTCAGCAGTGCGCGCACCTGCTCAAAGACGACGGCCTGATGCTGCTGCAAGCCATCACCATCCGCGACCAGCGCTATGAGCAGGCCAAGCGCAGCGTCGACTTTATTCAGCGCTACATCTTCCCCGGCGGCGCCCTGCCCTCGCTGACCAATATGCTGACGGTGCTGAGCCGCGACACGGATATGAACCTGCTGCACATGGAAGACTTCGGCCTGCACTACGCGCGCACCTTGCGCATCTGGCACGACAACCTGCGCAACGCCCGCCATCGCCTGCACGAGCAAGGCTACGACGAGAGTTTCTTCCGCCTCTGGGAGTTTTACCTGTGCTACTGCGAGGGCGGTTTTATCGAGCGCACCATCGGCACCGCACAACTTTTGCTGGCCAAACCGGCGGCACAAACGGCGCCCTTGCTAGGCCGCTTTGATGCTTAACAACCTGGCGAACGCCGGGCTGTTTCAACTGGCCTGGTTCGCCACTGTTTTCAGCCCGCAGCAGCCCGCGCTATTGCTGGTGCCGCTGCTGGTGGCCTTGGTGCATCTGCTGTGGATTGGGCGGGGCGAACTGAAATTACTGGTGGCGATCACGGTGCTGGGCACGCTGATCGACAGCCTGTTAATGCACGTTGGGCTATTCGAGTTTGGCGAACCGCGCTGGTTGATTCCAACCTGGCTGGTGCTGATGTGGACACTGCTGGCCACCACCTTGCGCCACTGCCTGGCCTGGACTGCACGGCCCTGGTGGTTGGCCAGCGTGCTTGGCGCCACTACCGCGCCGCTGTCGTACTACGCCGGCGCTCGCCTGGCTGGCGTCGGTTTGCCCTTCGGGCTTTGGCCCAGCTTGCTGGTGTTGGCGGCGCTGTGGGCAGTGTTATTGCCGCTGCTCCATCAGGTGGCCCTGCGCTTGCAGCCGGTCGATTTGCAGCCAAGGGGCCGGCGCAGTCTGTAGACTATCGCCCCCATGAGCGCCCTCCCCCCCATTCCCGTCGTCAACATTGAGCCTACCCCTGCGGTTGCCTGCACCAACTGCGCGGCCTGCTGCTGCCAGCTGGAAGTGATGTTGCTGACCGACACCGGCGTGCCCGAGCGTTATATCGACACCGATGAGTGGGGCGGCGAGGTGATGGCGCGCCTGGACGATGGCTGGTGCATCGCCCTGGACCGCGACACCATGCGCTGCACCATCTACGAAAACCGGCCATGGGTGTGCCGGATTTTTGAAGAAGGCTCGCCCGAATGCCTGGAAGAGCGCGAGCAGCTGACCACCATTTATCGCTAAGGGATTAGGAATGACGTTGCACAGCATCGAACGCATTTATCCAATGGACCTGGACCCGCAAAACCCCGCCGACCAAGCCACCCTGACCATCCATATGCAGCGCTACGAATTCGCCTCCGGCCTGCTCAGCGGTCAGCGGATTCTGGATATGGCCTGCGGCTGCGGTTACGGCACGGCGCTGTTGGCCGAACAGAACCCGGATAAAAGCGTGACGGGCGTGGACATCGACCCGGACGCCATCGCCTATGCCCAGGCACACTACCAACTGCCCAACCTCACCTACGTGTGCGGCAACGCCGAAACCTTTGCCAGCGAGCACGGCTTCGACACCATCGTGAGCCTGGAAACCATCGAACACCTACCCAGCCCGGCGCGGTTAGTGGCCAACTACAGCCGCTTGTTGGCCAGCGGCGGCCAGGTGATTGCCTCGGTGCCGATCACCCCGACTCTGGACGGCAACCCGCACCATTTGCACGACTTCAGCAAAGGCTCGTTCGCCCGCCTGTTTCGCAGCCAGGGCCTGCGTTCGGTAAAGGAGTTCGAGCAGATTCAGTGGTGGCAATTCAAAGGGCTGTTCAGCAAGAAACCCGACCACCAGAAACAACACCGCTCGGAGGGCGTGGGCAATGCGGTGTTGCAGTACTACCGCGCGCATCCGTTTTATTTGCTGGCGCGCGTGGGGTCGATGCTGCGGTATGGGTTTAGCAATCGGTATCTCACTTGCCAGTTCAAGGCTACGAACTGAAGTAATTACTCAGCTGCGAAACCTACATCCGTCATCCCAGCGAAGGCTGGGATCCAGAATTTTGGATGAGTCGCGAATTTGTGCTCGACGCGCAACTCTGGATCCCAGCCTGCGCTGGGATGACGGTGGGTGAAGCGGGAGATGTATAAACAAAAAGCCCGGCGTTTTGCCGGGCTTTTTGTTTAGAAGGAAAGGCGGTAATGGACGGTGTACGCCTCAACGCCATCGTTCGGCTGACTAATACCCGCGTTCGAATAGTGAATCGCACGAAGCCCAACTTCCTGCCCAGCGAAACGCAGGCCTACGCCCAGGCGATCTTCAAACTGAAACGCCGAACCCAGCTTGTTTCCTTCCACCTCGGTATTGGCAAACAGCGCCACGCCAACCCCCGCCTCGACATACGGCCGCACGTTTTCGCCGGCGAACTCGTAAACGAACACTGGCGCAAACGAAATGCTGTGGTTGCTGGACGAGTCGTCGCCATCCCAATAGGTGTAGCCGGCATCCCAATAACCGGTCAGGTAACCGACATCGCTCTGCCACCACTTGGTGTCAAAGTCGAATTGCGCGCCGAGGCGATACACCATCGTGGACTCACCGGTTTGGCCTATAGCCACGGTGAGGTCAGCAGCGTGAGCGGAAAGGGAAATACCCAAGGAGAGGGCTGCAGCCGCAGCCAAGGAAATCAACTTCATCGCAACATCCTTTTTGTATCAGGTTGATCACAGATATCTGCGTAGGGCCTGATTATAGAAACGTTCGCTATAAACGAAAGCCGCAACTGAACATAAAGCGATTGAGTTGAACGCCGGACTTAGCGCAGCAAGGCAGCGGCGCTGATCTCTTTGCCAAGCAAGAGCGGGAGCACCTGTTTCAGGTTCGACAGCGTGCCGCTGGACCATAAGCGAATGTCGCGCCCCGGCGTTTCGGCCAACAGCTCTCGTTCGCCCAACAGCCGTTTCAGCTGCCGGGCCACCGCCGTGCCGGTATCGATCAGGCTCACCGAAGGCGGCACCAATTCCAGCAGCAGCGGTTTGATAAAGGGGTAATGGGTGCAGCCCAGAATCAGGGTGTCGCAGCCTTCGGCCAGCAGCGGCTCGACGTAACCGCGCAGCAGCTCGCGGGTTACAGGCGAGTGCAATTCGCCGGCTTCGATCAGTTCCACCAACCCCGGGCACGGCCGGGTAATCACCCGCACATCGCTGGCAAAGCGATCCAGCAAGGCGGCGAACTTGGCGCTCTGCAACGTACCGGTGGTGGCCAATACGCCGACCACGCCACTGCGAGTGGCAGCCGCCGCCGGTTTTACCGCGGGTTCCATGCCGATGATGGGCAACTGCGGGTACGCCGCGCGCAGCTCGTTGATGCCGGCGGCAGTGGCGGTATTGCACGCCACCACCAGCGCCTTGGCGCCCTGCTCGAGCAAAAAGTCGGTGATAACCGTGCTGCGCTCACGGATAAATTCAGGGGTCTTTTCGCCGTAGGGCACGTGGCCGCTGTCGGCGACATACAGCAGGGTTTCGTTGGGCAACAGGCGCTGAATTTCCAGCAGCACCGAGAGGCCGCCGACGCCGGAATCGAATACACCGATAGGCGCCGACTTATTCATGGACGCGGCCCGCACACGGCACACGCCGGGTCGCGTTTGACCCGCAGTTCGCGAAAGCGCGAGCCGAGGGCATCGATCAATAACAGCCGACCCACCAGCGGCTCGCCGAAACCGGCCAGTAATTTCAGGGCTTCCAGGGCCTGCAATGAACCGACTAGGCCCACCAGCGGGCCGACCACGCCGGCTTCGCTGCAGGTGAGTTCGGCTTCGCTGCCGTGGCCGTACAGGCAGTGGTAGCACGGGCTTGCTGGCAGACGCGGATCGAATACCGACAGCTGGCCTTCCAGGCGAATGGCGGCGCCGCTCACCAGCGGTTTGCCGGCGGCCACGCAGGCGGCATTCACCGCCTCTCGGGTGCCGAAGTTGTCGGAGCAGTCGAGTACGAGGTCCACCGCCGCGACGGCAGCGGCCATGCTGTCGACGTCCAGCGCGGTGCGGTGAGCGTGCAGGGTGAGGTGCGGATTGATGGCCAGCAGGCGCGCGCTCATGGAGTCGACTTTGCTCTGGCCGATGCTCGCGGTGTCGTGGGCGATCTGCCGTTGCAGGTTGGTCAGATCCACCGTATCGAAGTCGGCCAGGTGCAATTCGCCTACGCCGGCAGCGGCCAAGTACAGCGCCACCGGCGAGCCCAAACCGCCGAGACCGACGATAAGAGCGCGGCTGTTTTTCAGGCGCAGTTGGCCGTCGATATCAATTTGGCTGAGCAGAATCTGCCGGCTGTAGCGCAGCAGTTCCTCGTCGTTCAGTGAGTCATTCATGCGTGTAGCGCCCCAGGCTGATTCGTTCATGGCCGCCCAAGTCCAAGCGGCTTGCGATTTCAGTAAAGCCTTGGCCTGCCAACAGCTCACGGACGGCGGCAGCCTGGTCAAAACCGTGTTCCAACAATAGCCAGCCACCGGCCACCAGGTGCGCGGGGGCGTGCTGAATAATCAAACGGATATCGTCTAGCCCATCTTCACCGGCCACCAGTGCACTGGCCGGCTCGAAGCGCACATCGCCTTCGCCCAGATGATGGTCATCGGCGCGGATATAAGGCGGGTTGCTGACGATCAGGGTGAAGCGTTGCCCGGCGACGGCGCTGAACCAGTGGCTCTCGCTGAAGCGCACATTGGTCAGCTTCAGCCGGCTGCGGTTGCGTTCGGCGAGGCTGACGGCCTCGGGCACGCGGTCGACGCCAGTGACGGTCCAGCCCGGTCGTTCAGTGGCCAGGGCCAAGGCAATGGCGCCGGTGCCGGTGCCCAGATCGAGGGCGGCAATTGGGTTGTGCGGCAACAGTTCGAGGGCGGTTTCCACCAGTAGCTCGGTGTCGGGCCGCGGGATCAGCGTATGCGGCGCGACTTCCAGATCGAGGCTCCAGAAGCCTTGCTGGCCGAGGATATAGGCCACCGGCTCGCCTTGCTGGCGACGGGCAATGGCGGCTTGAAACCGCTGCAATTGTTCGTCGTTCAGCTCACGTTCCGGCCAGGTGCGCAGGTAGCTACGCGGCTTGCCCAACGCGGCGGCCAACAACAACTCGGCATCCAGCTGCGCGGTGTCCGACCCCGGCAACGCGACGCTGGCGAGTAGCTGCTGAATGGTTGAGGCGCCGCCAAAGCCTGCCAAGGGTCAGTCCCCCAACGCGGCCAACTGGTCGGCCTGGTATTCGCTGAGCAGCGGTTCGATCACGGCGTCGACGCTACCGGCCAAGACATCGTCCAGGTTGTAGAGGGTCAGGTTGATGCGGTGATCGGTCACCCGGCCTTGGGGGAAGTTGTAGGTGCGGATGCGCTCGGAGCGATCACCGGAGCCCACCAGCAAACGGCGAGTATCGGAAATCTCTTTGTGCGCGGCGGCTTCCTGCTGGTCGTTGAGCTTGGCCGACAGCCAGGCCATGGCCTTGGCGCGGTTCTTGTGCTGCGAACGCTCTTCCTGGCACTCGACGACGATACCGGACGGAATGTGGGTAATGCGGATCGCCGAGTCGGTCTTGTTCACGTGCTGACCACCAGCGCCCGAGGAGCGATAGGTGTCGACGCGCAGATCGGCCGGGTTGATCTCGATGGCTTGCTGTTCATCGGGCTCGGGCAATACGGCGACGGTGCAGGCGGAGGTGTGAATACGGCCTTGCGACTCGGTTTCCGGCACGCGCTGTACACGGTGGGCACCGGATTCGAACTTGAGTTTGGAGTAGACGTTGTCGCCTTCAACGCGGGCGATCACTTCTTTGTAGCCGCCGTGTTCGCCGACGTTTTCCGAGAGAATCTCCACGCGCCAACCGCGCTTCTCGGCATAGCGCGAGTACATGCGGAACAGGTCGCCGGAGAAAATCGCCGCCTCGTCGCCACCGGTGCCGGCGCGAATTTCAAGGAACACGTTGCGGCCGTCGTTGGGGTCTTTGGGCAGCAGCATGCGTTGCAGGCGGGCTTCCAGATCGGCGAGCTGTTCTTTGCTGTCGGCCACTTCCTGCTCGGCCATTTCGCGCATGTCCGGGTCGCTGTCTTTGAGCAACGCCTGGGCGCCCTGCATGTCAGCGGTGACTTTGCGGAACTCCAGCAGCAACTGAACCACGGGCTCGACCTCGGCGTATTCCTTGGAATAGGCGCGGAATTTGGTCTGATCGCTGATCACTTCGGCGTCGCCAAGCAGCGCCGTCAGTTCCTCGTAGCGGTCGTGGATCATGTCCAGTTTGTTCAGCAGTGACGCTTTCATTGCGGGGTTTTATCCGTGGTGCTCTCGTCGAGCGCAAAGAGTTCCTGAGCCACGGTCAACGCATCGATGCGCCCGTCGGCCGAGAGTTTTTTCAGTTGCACGCTGGGGGCGTGCAGCAATTTATTCGTTAGGCCGCGCGCCAGCAGCGCCAGCACTTCTTCGGCGGAGGTGCCGTTGGCCAGCATGCGCTGGGCCTTGGAGAGTTCTTCGTCGCGCAGGCGTTCGGCCTGTTGGCGATAAGCCTTGAGCACATCGACGGCAGCCAGTTCACGCAGGCGCGACATGAAATCGCTGGTGCCAATGGCCACCAGCTCTTCGGCGGCCTGGGCAGCGCCTTGGCGGCTTTTCAGGTTTTCGGCGATGACGTCGTGGAGGTCGTCGACGGTGTACAGGTACACGTCATCCAGCTCGCCCACTTCCGGCTCGATATCCCGAGGCACGGCGATATCGACCATGAAAATCGGTTTGTGCTTGCGCAGCTTCAGCGCACTTTCTACCGCGCCCTTACCCAGAATCGGCAACTGGCTGGCGGTGGAACTGATCACGATGTCGCTGTGGATAAGTTCTTGCGGAATCTCTGAGAGCAACACCGCATGGGCGCCGAACTGCTCGGCCAACTGGCTGGCACGCTCCAGGGTGCGGTTGGCGACAACGATGCGTTTTACGCCTTGCTCATACAGGTGACGGGCCACCAGAGTGATGGTTTCGCCAGCACCGATCAGCAGCGCCGAGCTGTTGTTCAGGTTGCTGAAAATCTGCTTGGCCAGGCTGACGGCGGCAAAGGCCACCGAGACCGGGTTTTCGCCGATGGCGGTATCAGTGCGCACCTGCTTGGCGGTGCTGAAGGTGGCTTGAAACAGCCGACCGAGCAGCGGGCCGACGGTGCCGGCCTCGCGGGCGACGGCATAGGCGGATTTCATCTGGCCGAGAATCTGCGGCTCGCCGAGCACCATGGAGTCGAGCCCCGAGGCCACGCGCATCATATGGCGCACGGCGGAATCGTCCTGATGCACGTAGGCGCAGGCACGCAATTCGTCGAGGCTAAGCTTGTGGTAGTCGGCCAGCCAGGCCAACACGCTGTCGGCGGTCAGGCTGTCCTGCTCGATGTAGAGCTCACTGCGGTTGCAGGTCGAGAGGATGGCCGCCTCGCGGCTGGCGGTGCGCAGACATAACTGCTGCAATGCATCAACCAACTGCTCCGGGGTGAACGCCACACGCTCGCGGACGTCCACCGAGGCGGTCTTATGGTTGATACCGAGGGCAAGAAAGGTCATGCAGGGTCGCTGACAGAAACGGGAAGCCGCCAATTGTCCTACTTCACCAGATTGAGAACAACCACCGCTGACCATTGTCCTAATAGCCGGTAGCCTGTCTCGCGCAGAGCCAACCATAGATAGGCGCTTGCCCCATGGGTTTTGCCCCACGGCTTGTGTCATGATGCCCAAACCGCAGGTAAGTCGCCCTTTCCTATATATGAATAAATCGCTGCCATTGTTCGCCGCCGTCATGTTTCTCGGGGGCTGCGCCAACCTGAGCCCCTCCAGCCAGGACGGTTCGCCGCCGGTGGAAGACACCGCGCCGGCCGTTGTTGCCAAGCCACAGGTGTACGGCTCGTTTAGCGAGGACACCCTGCTGTCGCTGCTCACCGCCGAGCTTGCCGGGCAACGCAACCGCTTCGATATCGCCCTGGAAAACTATATCCAGCAAGCCAACGAAACCCAGGATGCCGGCGTAGCCGAACGTGGTTTCCGGATTGCCGAGTACCTAGGCGCCGATGAACCGGCACTGGAACTGTCGCTGATCTGGGCCAAAAACGCCCCGGACAATCTCGAAGCACAACGCGCCGTGGCCATTCAACTGGCCCGCGCCGGCCGCTATGACGAATCCATGGTGTACATGGAAAAAGTCCTGCAAGGCCAGGGCGACACCCACTTCGATTTCCTTGCTCTGTCCGCCGCCGAAACCGACCCCGATACCCGCGCAGGCCTGCTGCAAAGCTTCGACCGGCTGCTGGTGAAGTACCCGGATAACGGCCAATTGCTGTTCGGCAAAGCTCTGCTGCTGCAGCAGGACGGCCACCCGGACACCGCGCTGAAATTGCTTGAAGACCAGAAAGCGGCGACCCACGATGTGGCCCCGCTGCTGCTACGTGCGCGTCTGCTGCAAAGCATGAAGCGCGGCGATGAAGCCATCCCGCTGCTGGAAAAAGGCATCAAGCAACACCCGGACGACAAACGCCTGCGTCTGGCCTACGCCCGTCTGCTGGTGGAACAGAACCGACTGGACGACGCCAAGGTCGAGTTCGCCTCCCTGGTGCAGCAATACCCCGATGACGATGACCTGCGCTTCTCCCTGGCACTCGTATGCCTGGAAGCCGAAGCCTGGCAGGAAGCGATCGGTTATCTGCAAGACCTGGTGGAGCGCAACAGCCACGTCGACGCCGCGCACTTCAACCTCGGTCGCGCGTATGAAGAATTGAAAGACCCGAACAGCGCCTTGCAGGAGTTCAGTCTGGTCGGCCCGGGCAATGATTACCTGCCGGCGCAACTGCGCCAGACCAACATTCTGTTCGACACAGGCCGCACCGGCGAAGCCTCGAAGCTGCTGAGCGAAGCCCGCGACAGTCAGCCCGATTACGCCATTCAGCTGTATCTGATCGAAGCCGAAGCGCAATCCAGTCGGCAGCGGTACGACGAAGCCTGGGCGGTGATTCAGAAAGCGCTCAAACAGTACCCGGACGATCTGAACCTGCTGTACACCCGCTCGATGCTGGCGGAAAAGCGTAACGACCTGGGCCAACTGGAAGCCGACTTGCGCACCATCCTCAGCCGCGAACCGGATAACTCGATGGCGCTGAACGCCCTGGGTTACACCCTGGTGGACCGCACCACACGCTACGCCGAAGGCCGCGATCTGATTCAGCGCGCGCACAAGTTGAGCCCGGATGACCCGGCCATTCTCGACAGTCTGGGCTGGGCCAACTACCGCACCGGCAACCTCGACGAAGCTGAAAGCTTGCTGCGCCAGGCGCTAGAGCGGTTCCCCGATGCGGAAGTCGCCGCTCACCTGGGCGAAGTGCTGTGGGCCAACGGCAAACAGACGGAAGCACGAAAAGTCTGGGCTGCGGCGCAGAAAGAACAACCCGACAACACCATCCTGCGCGAAACCCTGTTGCGCCTGACCGGTTCCGAGAAGCTTTAACCCATGCGTTTGCGCCACCTCCTCGTAATTGGCCTGCTCACCGTGCTTAGCGGTTGTGCAGGCCTCACCTCCCACGAATCGCTGGAAGGCCAGGGCGACCCGGCCAAATGGCAAGCCCACAAAGACCGCACCGTCGCCCTCAATGGCTGGCAAATCAGCGGCAAGGTGGGCATTCGTGCGCCGAAAGATTCCGGCAGCGGCACGCTGTTCTGGCTGCAACGCCAGGACTACTTCGATATTCGCCTGTCCGGCCCACTGGGTCGCGGCGCGGCACGGCTGACCGGGCATGCCGGCGATGTAACGCTGGAAGTGGCCAATCAGGGTCGCTATCAGGCGTCCACACCAGAAGAGTTGCTGGAGCAGCAGATGGGCTGGAAGCTGCCCATCTCTCATCTGACCTGGTGGGTGCGCGGTCTACCTGCGCCGGATAGCAAAAGCACCGTGGTGCTCGATACCGAAAGCCACCTGCAGCGTTTGAACCAGGACGGCTGGGACGTGGAATACCTGAGCTACGCCGAGCAGAACGGCTATTGGCTGCCGGAGCGCATGAAGCTGCACGGCCGTAACCTTGACGTCACCCTGGTGATCAAGGACTGGCAACCGCGCCAGCTGGGTCAGTGATGTCGGCTGCGCGTATCACGTTGCCGGCGCCGGCAAAGCTCAATCTCATGCTGCATATCCTCGGCCGCCGTGCCGATGGCTATCACCAATTGCAAACCCTGTTTCAGTTTCTCGATTACAGCGACGAACTGACCTTCGATCTTCGCGATGACGGCGAAATTCGTTTGCACACCGAAATTGAAGGCGTCCCCCACGACAGCAACCTGATCGTAAAAGCCGCACGACAGCTGCAAGAAAAAAGCGCGTGTCGGCTTGGCGCAGATATCTGGCTGGAAAAAAAGCTGCCCATGGGTGGCGGAATTGGTGGCGGCAGCTCCGATGCGGCCACCACCCTGTTGGGCCTTAACCATATTTGGGCGCTGGATTGGAGCCTTGATCAATTGGCCCAATTGGGTGTGGGCTTGGGCGCCGATGTACCGGTATTTGTCCGTGGCCACGCCGCATTTGCTGAAGGTGTAGGCGAAGTGCTGACGCCGGTTGAGTTGGACGAACCGTGGTTTCTTGTAGCGATACCGCAAGTATCTGTCAGCACAGCAGAAATTTTCTCAGACCCGGAGTTGACACGCGATACTCCGGCGATTACATTGTCGGCCGTTCTCGAGCGGGGCGGTCGTAATGACTGTCAGTCGGTGGTCGAGAGGCGTTACCCAGATGTTCGTAACGCTTTGATCTTGCTAAACAAATTTGTTTCAGTTAGATTAACCGGCACTGGATGTTGTGTTTTTGGGAGCTTCCCTAACAAAGCCGAAGCTGATAAAGTCGCGGCCCAACTTCCAGCCTCCCTGCCAGGGTTTGTTGCTAAAGGTTGTAACGTTTCGATGTTGCACCAGCGGTTACAAAAACTGTCCTGAGAAGCGGATGCTAAGCATCCAGTTGCACATTACAGGGGCGTCGCCAAGCGGTAAGGCAGCAGGTTTTGATCCTGCCATGCGTTGGTTCGAATCCAGCCGCCCCTGCCATTTTCTATACTCATCCAGGTATACCCTCAGCCGGCAGGTACTGCGCGTGTCCAAGATGATGGTCTTTACGGGGAATGCTAACCCCGATCTGGCGCGACGTATCGTACGTCAGCTGCATATCCCACTCGGCGATGCCTCCGTTGGAAAGTTTTCCGACGGCGAAATCAGCATTGAGATCAACGAGAACGTCCGAGGTAAAGACGTCTTCCTGATCCAGCCGACATGCGCGCCAACCAACGATAACCTGATGGAACTGGTGGTAATGGCTGATGCCTTCCGCCGCTCCTCGGCTACTCGAATCACAGCCGTGATCCCCTACTTCGGTTACGCCCGTCAGGATCGCCGTCCGCGTTCTGCCCGGGTTGCTATCAGCGCCAAAGTGGTGGCTGACATGCTGACCGTTGTCGGTATCGACCGCGTTCTGACTGTTGATTTGCACGCCGACCAGATTCAGGGCTTCTTCGATATTCCAGTAGATAACATCTACGGTTCGCCAGTACTGGTGGACGATATCGAAGATCAACGTTTCGAAAATCTGATGATCGTGTCTCCGGACATTGGCGGTGTAGTGCGTGCTCGCGCTGTCGCCAAGTCGCTGGGCGTGGATCTGGCCATCATCGACAAGCGTCGTGAGAAGGCCAACCACTCCGAAGTGATGCACATCATCGGTGATGTTGAAGGCCGTACCTGCATCCTCGTGGATGACATGGTCGACACCGCCGGCACACTCTGCCACGCGGCCAAGGCCCTGAAAGAACACGGTGCTGCCAAGGTTTTCGCCTACGCAACCCACGCTGTTCTCTCCGGTCGTGCCATCGAGAACATCGAAAATTCAATGCTCGACGAACTGGTGGTGACCAACACCATTCCGTTGTCGGCAGCTGCTCAAGCCTGCAAACGTATCCGCCAGTTGGATATCGCGCCGGTAGTGGCTGAAGCGGTACGCCGCATCAGCAACGAAGAATCGATCAGCGCGATGTTCCGCTAAGGGTCAAATCCCTGGCTGCATCACGCAGAACGAAAGTGCCCCGCCTCGTGCGGGGCTTTTTGCCTCACCGCCTTCCATTGCCGGTCGCAAGCAATAAAGGCGGCGAAGTTTATTTTGGAGATTCACCATGACTGATTTTGCCCTGAATGCTGAAGTGCGTTCCGACCTGGGGAAAGGTGCGAGCCGCCGCCTGCGTCGTCTCGCCGCCCAAGTTCCTGCCGTAGTTTACGGCGGTGACAAAGCTCCTGTTTCCATCACCCTGCTGGCCAAAGAAGTTGCCAAGCTGCTGGAAAACGAAGCTGCCTACAGCCACGTAATCGCCCTGTCCGTTGGCGGCGCGACTGAAACTGTAGTTATCAAAGCTCTGCAACGTCACCCAGCCAAGGGTCACGTTCTGCACGCTGACTTCATTCGCGTAGTAGCTGGCCAGAAACTGACCGTTCTCGTTCCATTGCACTTCATCAACCAGGAAACTGCAGTTGGCGTGAAGCAGCAAGGTGGCGAAGTTTCCCACACCGCCGCTGAAGTTGAAGTTTCCTGCGAAGCGAAAGATCTGCCGGAATTCATCAACGTCGACCTGGCTAAAGTGGAAATCGGCCAAATCGTTCACCTGTCGGACCTGGTTCTGCCAGCCGGCGTTGAACTGGTTGCTCTGGCCCACGGCAAAGACCTGCCGGTTGCCAACATCCACGCTTCGCGCGTACCGAAAGATGAAGAAGAAGGCGCAGCCGAGTAATACTCGCCTCGTCTAAGGAAGGGCTCCTGTCGTGACTGCCGTACAACTGATCGTCGGCCTGGGTAATCCAGGCGCTGAATACGAACAGACCCGGCATAACGCAGGGGCCCTTTTTGTTGAGCGTCTCGCCGCGGCCCAACGGGTCAGCCTGGTAGCAGAGCGCAAATTTTTCGGCCTGACGGCGCGTTTCAGCCATCAGGGTCACGATATTCGTCTGTTGATTCCCACCACCTTTATGAACCGCAGTGGCCAGGCAGTTGCTGCCATGGCCGGTTTCTACCGCATTCCGGTAGACGCGATTCTGGTGGCCCACGACGAACTCGACATGCCCCCGGCGTTGCCAAATTCAAACAAGGCGGCGGCCATGGCGGGCATAACGGTTTGCGCGACATCATTGCGCAACTCGGCAATCAGAATACCTTTCACCGTCTGCGCCTCGGCATTGGCCACCCCGGTGAAGCCAGTAAAGTGTCCGGTTTTGTTCTCGGTCGAGCGCCCCGCGCCGAACAGGAAAAACTGGATGCCAGCATCGACTTTGCCCTCGGCGTGATGCCAGAGGTTTACGCCGGGGAATGGAACCGGGCGATGAAACTTCTGCACAGCCAAAAGGCCTGACCACTCTTTTTCAGCGAATTTCTTCCGCGAGGATTACACCATGGGATTTAACTGCGGCATCGTCGGCCTGCCCAACGTCGGCAAGTCCACCCTGTTCAACGCCCTGACCAAATCCGGTATCGCGGCGGAGAACTTCCCGTTCTGCACCATCGAGCCGAACAGCGGCATCGTGCCGATGCCCGACCCGCGTCTCGACGCCCTGGCGGCCATCGTCAACCCCAAGCGCATTCTGCCGACCACCATGGAATTCGTGGACATCGCAGGTCTGGTAGCGGGCGCCTCGAAAGGTGAAGGTCTGGGCAACAAGTTCCTGGCCAACATTCGCGAAACCGACGCCATTGCCCACGTGGTGCGCTGCTTCGAAGACGAAAACGTGATCCACGTTTCCAACAGCGTCGACCCCAAGCGTGACATCGAGATCATTGACCTCGAACTGATCTTCGCCGACCTCGACAGCTGCGAAAAACAACTGCAGAAAGTTACCCGTAACGCCAAGGGCGGCGACAAAGATGCCGTCGCCCAGAAAGCGTTGCTGGAACAACTGATCAACCACTTCACCGAAGGCAAGCCAGCGCGCAGCCTGATGAAGAACTGGGGCGCCGACGAAAAACTGATCGTGCGCGGCTTCCACCTGCTGACCACCAAGCCGGTGATGTACATCGCCAACGTTGCCGAAGACGGCTTCGAGAACAACCCGCTGCTCGACGTGGTAAAAGCCATCGCCGACGAAGAAGGCGCGATCGTGGTGCCGGTGTGCAACAAGATCGAAGCAGAAATTGCCGAGCTCGATGACGGCGAAGAAAAAGACATGTTCCTCGAGGCCTTGGGCTTGGAAGAGCCGGGCCTGAACCGCGTAATTCGCGCCGGCTACGAAATGCTCCACCTGCAAACCTACTTCACCGCTGGCGTTGAAGAAGTACGTGCCTGGACCGTCCGCGTCGGTGCCACTGCACCCCAAGCCGCTGGCGTAATCCACACCGACTTCGAAAAAGGCTTTATCCGCGCAGAAGTGATCGCCTACGACGACTTCATCCAATACAAAGGTGAAGCTGGCACCAAGGAAGCCGGTAAATGGCGCCTGGAAGGCAAGGACTACATCGTCAAAGACGGCGACGTAATGCACTTCCGCTTCAACGTTTAACCGCAAAGAGCCACACAAAAAAGCCCTCCTCGTGAGGGTTTTTTTATGGCTGCAAACCCACACACGCCCCTTCCGCCGGCACCCGCCGAATATCCACACGGCGATTGGCCCTTCGCCCGGCAGCCGTTTCGTTGCTGACCATCGGCTGACTGGCACCCACACCTTGAATGACGAAACAGTGCTCGGCAATGCCGGAAACGCGCTGCAACCAATCCCGTACCGCTGTCGCCCGCGCCCGCGACAACCGCCGATTGGCCTCGTCGTCACCCGTACCATCGCTGTGGCCCGTGATCTCCAGCAACCAGCCTGGCGTAGCCTGAATACCGGCCAACACGCCGATCAATGCCTTGGTCGACTCCTCGCCCAGCTCCGCACTGCCCGGCTGAAAGATCGCCAAGCTGGCCAGGTGCTCTGCGGTCGCGACCGTCACGACAGAACCCGGCGACGCCAACTCCAGCGGTTGCCCGGGGACACCCAGTAGCGTTCGCCCCCACCACAACCCGCCTACCAAAACAGCTGCGAGCACGCCCCACAGCCATCGACGCCGAGACACACCCACCTTGGCGGGCACCAGCCTGAATACCAACGCCTC
This sequence comes from Pseudomonas sp. CC11G, assembly GCF_056174845.1. Lineage (NCBI taxonomy): Bacteria > Pseudomonadati > Pseudomonadota > Gammaproteobacteria > Pseudomonadales > Pseudomonadaceae > Pseudomonas > Pseudomonas sp. CC11G. The sequence goes on along the minus strand of NZ_JBWBZC010000011.1, from coordinate 61,482 downwards.
GCCTGGCGGTTGCGGCGCGAATGACCGCCCCTCGCGCTGCAAGCGCTGGCTAACGCTGCGCAACAGGTGACGCAAGCTATGAAGCTGCAGCAAAGGCCGTTGAAGTTGCCGGTCCAACAGCTCATGCAGGTGCCCCAGCACACGCTCCAACTCTGCCGCGGCGACCTGCTCGTTAACTGCCCACTGCACGCCGCGCAGTTGCATGTGCAGATGGCTAAACAGCCACGCCAGAATTTCCAGGCGCTGGCCGGTCCCCGTCGGCCAGGCTCGCGTATCGTGCACCCGCAGCAGGTTATCCATCAGTGTCACGCCCTCAATGGCACCGGCCACGCCAAAGCGATAACTGCGCGCCAACGCCAGGCAGGCCAGCGTCTGCACCTCCGCACCATTGCGCTGCAGCAACTCCAGGCTCAGCCGTTCGACTACGCCCCACGCCACGTCGGGCCGTGCGGGGTGGTTTAGCTTGCTCAGCTCCTCGCGCAGTGCCTGGTACTCGACAAACTCCTGTGGATCGCCACCCAGTCGAGATGCGCTGGTGTGTATACCGGTACTCATCCCGGCACTCGATACTGCTGCGTCAGATGGCGTAACAACACCCGGCCCTCAGGCGCCAATGCGGTACCGAACGTGGCCAGCTCGCCACTCTCGAGTTGCACATCAAGGGCGTAATCCAGATGCCCGGCCTGGGTCGGCGGCAACAGGCGAACTGCCACCGCAGCCAACCGTGGCTCGTAGCGGAGCAACAGGCCCTGCATCTGCTCCACCATGCCGTGCGCCGCACCGGTCACGCCGTGTAAAACCAGCTCCAGATTGGTAATGCCGTAGTCCGGCAGATGGCTCAGCGTGCCGGCGCGGCTGTTGAACAACCGCTGCAAATTATCGAGCACGGAAAGCATCACCTGGTCCTGCTCGCGCACCTGCTCAAGCGCCAATTCGCCGGAAAAATTTTGCAGCAACAACTCATACAGCGACGGGCCGAGTTCGGGCATCACTCACTCCTCGACCGGCGCGCGCAACAGCAGACGGTTGTCTGCCAGCTCCACCACCCGGGCCCGCTCCGGGTCCAGCTCATCGCGCGACAGAATCAGGCGCCAGGCGTTTTGCTGCAGATCCGGTTGGCGGAACAGCGCAACCACGGCGACGTATCGGGCCTCAGGCTGTATCGGCGCGCTCAGTTGAGCCCCCTCCCCAGGTTTGATCACCACTGCCCGCTCATCCAGCAGGTCAGAGCCCAAGGCATCGGCACCCTGATTCAGCAGCTGCTCGTAGGTGGCTTGCGCGAAGCGTTTGCTGTCGCGCAACTGATAAACCCGCACCAACGTAGTCGTCGACAACGCGTTCATGTCCGCGGTGTGCGTGTTCAGCGCCGCCCGTGCAGAAAAATCCAGCCGCAGTGTTTTCACCTGTTTGTAAAACACTGCCCTGGCACCGTCGGCGGTGGCATCGCCCACCGACTGTACCAGGCCGCAGCCGGCCAACGAGAGGCAAAGCCCTAGCCACAACGCGTGATTAAAAACGGTAGGCAACATGCTGACTCTCCCGCGCGCAAGGGTTGCCGCTCAGGCCTTGATAGCGGCCCAGGTTGACGGTGACAAACGCGTTGTCGTCGGCAGGTGCCTGCAGGCGGGTGGTCATTCCCAGCAGCAAGGTAGCGGCGCCCAAAACCGGTTGTGGCAAGCAGCTCAGCGGTGCGGACAGCTGCAGCCGGGCGCTACAGCGCCAGCCGAGGTACACCCGCAACAGCACCCGCAAATCCTCAAGCAACTGCCCGCCCGGCAGCCAACTGCTTGCCTGTTTCAGGTTCTCGGCAAACACCGTCACCCGCACTTCGCTGTTTACATCGCACCCCACGCCGCCCAATGGCACACCGTGATCCAGCCGCAGCGGCTGCCCGACGCTCAAGCCAGGACGCTGCGCCAGCACCACACGCCGGGGCCAATGGGGCGTCACCTGCACCCGCGTATCAGGCGCCAGCAACGTGACCAACGCCTGAATGCCCTCGGCGTTGCGCGTCGGCAGGCCCATTACCCCGAGCAAGGCCAGAAAGCGCGAAACCGGCGTGGCGATGTGCTCAGCGGTGCCCGGTATCCCCAGCCCCACCAGGCCCAGCAGGCACTGCGACGTGGCATCCACCCCGCCGGCCTGGAACGTGGCGGGATAGGAGTATTTGCGCCAGATCCGATAGAACTGGGTAAAAATCCGATGGTTGAACATATCCAGAAACGCCTCGAGGGCTTCGTGGCCGTCGCGGCGCTGGGTGATGTCGTCCAGGTACGCCGACGGCAGCGGCGAATCGACACCGTACAGGCCCAACAATCGTGTACGAATCGTCGCTGGCCCCTGCGCGTTCAGCTCGATGCTTTTCAATTCGCCAGCCGGAAAGCCCATCCCCGCATCGGGCCGAAAACGCACGGGGTCGTCCGCCGGATGCGCCGTGCTGCCCAGCGGCGGCTGCCCGGGCAACGCCAACTCCAGCAATTGGCAGACGCGGTACACGTCGGCCTGGGCGATCCGCCCATGCAGCGCCGTCAACAGGCCGCTGTCGGTTAGCCGGGAATACGCGGGCTGTGGTTCTCGTTCCATCGCAGGCATTTACCAGTGGGTAGAAGAATCAGCGTGAGCTGGTTGAACAGATGAACATCGGCATACAGCGCAAAAAAACGGCTCAGCAGTTCGCCAAACAAGTGGATGTCGCCCTCCCCGCAAAAGCCCTGGGCATCGAGCGTCACTTCGATATCCACGCCGCGCAGCAGAAAGCCGCGCTCAAAGCGCTGAATCAGGTGATGGCGCACTTCGACGATGGCCTCCAGCCGCCTGCGATTCAGTTCGCTCTGGGTCCAGTCATACAGCGCCAAGGTGCCACGCAGCACTTCAGCGCTATCGAGCATCGACAAAAAGTTGGAGCCCAGATGGCTCAATACCCGCCAATGAAAGCGGTCGCGGTTCGGCGGGTAACAGGGCTGGGTGGGCGCGCATAGATTGCGTACGCGCAGCGCTGTCTGAGTGGCCTGCACCACCGTATCGAGCAAGGTGCTTTGCAAGGCTTTGCGTGGCAGTTGGCCGTTGGTGCCGGTCAGGCGTAGCGACAGGCTGCTCTGCTCCCCCAGGCAATCCTGATCAAACCCTTCGCCACCGAGAATCAGCCAGGTATCGAGCAAGCCGTTCGCCGCGCGTTTGAGGCGGGTATGGAAATAGCGCTCCGGTGCCTCGTCGCGCATCATGCCGCCCTTGTGACGGAAGCTGGTGAACGGCACATACGCGCGCCGATCGGCCTCGCGTGACGAGGTCACTTCGTCCACTGAGTAGATTTCGGTATGGCCATCCTGCAAGCGCATGGGCCGCAGCAGATAGTCGGCCTGCAGTGGCGCCAGGGTCAGTGGGTCGGCCTCTAACGCAAACAGATTGATCACCGGCACACAGTGCAGGCGCGCATGCTGCGAATTCAGCGCGAAACCCTGCGGCCATTGCTCGGCCAACACCACGTCCAGCTCAAACCAGGGCACCGTCGCGGCGAGGTCCAATTGCTCGAGACCACACAGGGTCACAAACATGAATTTTTCGCGGAAGCTGAAGTACTCCAGCAACAACTGATAGCCACTGAACGAGGCGTCGCCCTTGGGCCACAAGCGATCCTCGGGGGCAAAGCCCTTGGGCCTGAACACCACCTCCAATGCCGTGCGCTCAGTTTGGCCGGCCTTTCGCACATACACCGCTTGGGCGTGCAACGTCAGCGCCTGATGTAGCGCACAGGCCAGTGGTGCGTCGGCATTCAGATACAGCGGTAAGCGGCGCAAATCCACCTGCTGCCAATTTACCAACGGCCCACAGGTGAACCGCATACGCAGCACCGAACGGCCATCGGCCTCCTGAGCGAGCCGCAGCGACTCCAGGGCCAGCGGCTGCAAGGTAAGCGGTTCGGTGGTGGTATAGCGGCACCGGGTGCGCTGCGGCCCGACCGGTTGCGACAGCACCTCGAAACCGCGGGCAAGCGTTTCGCTGCTTTTCATCTGCGCCAGATCCGGCGCCAGCTCAACCACCGACAGCGACGCGATGGTGCGCAGGTAATGCGGCCACAACAGGCTGACCAGGCCCTCAGTCAGCTCAGGCAGGTCGTCATCAATTTTCTCGCGCAGCCGCCCCATCAGAAACGCGAAGCCCTCGAACAACCGCTCGACATACGGATCGCGCGCCCCCGGTTTATCCAGATTCAGCTGCGCCGCGCGGTCTGGAAACGCCTCGGCGAATTCCTTGCCGGCTTCACGCAGGTAACGCATTTCGGCATCGAAGTACTGCAGAGTCAGATTGTCCATGGGCTCACTTCGCTCCTCGCAGGGTTATCAGCCGCATAACACGGCGGCGCGCAGTGGATCGATAGCAACCAGCGACGCCAGCAACCCGTCCATACGCAACTGCAGGGCAGCCTTGTCAGGTGGGTTATGCACACCTCGACTGCGCAGTAGCTTGAGCAGCCGCCCCTTGACCTCGAAAGCCAGTTCCGGCTCCCACTCCAGCAAGGCCTGAGCGTGGGCGCGGCGGTCCAGCTCATCGAGCAAATGCACGGCCAGCTCGCTCTTGCCGCATTGCTCGGCGACTCGCGCCATCAGCAAGCGCAATAACCAGCGATGGCGGCCGCTGTGGATATCGGGTCGCGCCGCCAGCCAAGCCAGGGCCGCCTCTACGCCCTCGCTATCGGCCTGCGCCAGGGCTTCGCCCTCCAGGGCGAGAATGTCGGATTGCGCCGCTGCCACGGGCGCATCCGCTGGCAGCCACTGCGGCGCTGCCTGACGGACCTGCTGGCCAATCCAGGCGCTGGTAGTGGCGTCGGCGAACGGTGAGCCATCGTTCCAGCACAACGTTTCCAACCCAGGCAGGCGGTCCAGAAGCAGGCGCAGATCGCCCACGACAACATCGGCCCAGCCCTCCTGCGGCGCGGGTTGTTTGCTCAAGGCCTGATAGAGGTACCACTGCACATCCAGCCAGAAATGGTTAACCCCTTCGGCATAGATCCGCTCGGCCAGCTCCAGCAGTTCGGTCCAACTTTGTTGTTGGTACAGCCGCCGAAGTTGCGCACGGTAATCGGCGCGCGGCGGGGTCAGCCGTGTATGCCCGCCCATGCCCAAGGGCGGCAATTGCTGCACGGTGTCCCAGCGCAGGCTTTTCATCAGTCGGTGGGCCGCAAGCCAGCCCAGTGGCTGCTCGCGCAAATACACGGCCAGCACTCGCCCATGCTCCAGTAGATCGCGGCCGGACTGAATGACCGCCGGCGCTGGCGTGCTGATGACTGCGTGGCTCGCGCTATGTTGCGGCACCAGCGCGTTGACGCCGCCGGCCTGGCTGATGCGCTGCGCCAGTGCAGCGTATAGCGGCTGCAAGCTGGGGCGCTGCTCCACCGGCCAGGCAGCCACGCTTTTATCCAGCCAGACCAATGCCGCCACCGTGCGCTGGGCATCGGGCTTGGCCACCTCCGGGTACAGCGACAAACTGGCCAACACCTTGCTGCCGGCCAGCCACTCCAACGCCAGCTGGCGCCCGCTAGGCCGCCCCGGCAGCAACTGGCAACCGAACCGATCCATCAGGGCCGCCAACAGCGTCAAGCCGTCGGCCAAGCCTGCCTCGCCGTGCTGATGCAGCCGTGCCCATACGTAGTAGGTCGCGACGCGTAAATCCTTGCAGCTCTCTTGCAGCAACCCCAGTGCCAGGCTGGCCACACTTGCGGCATCGGGGCCCGATAGCTTGTCGACTTCCTCGCGCATCTGTTGAAAGTCGTCGTGGTAGCCAGGGTCTATACCGACCGGCGGATTCTGCGCCAGAGGCTGCAACCAGGGCTCCCAACGCTTTGCCTGCTCGTGCGCCAAGGGGAGCCCGTCGACTTGGTCCAGGCAGCTTTCGATCAAGGACTGCAGCGTCATAGGCGCTCCTTCGTATCTTCAAGCGCCGTGCGCTCATCAAGAAAAATCTGTGCCGGCAACCGAAAACCGCGCAGCCGTAACAACGTCAGCGGCCCGGCATCCAGTTCGGTGCGTAGATGCCAGGTCAACAGCAGGTCATCCGGCGTTTTAAGCTGCAGTCGGTAGCGGCTGTCGCCATCATCCAGGGCGCTGACCTGGGCCTGTTCCAGCAAACGAATAAGGCCCCACGGCCCCTGGAAATCGCCGAACAAACGCTCGCCGCCACGCAGGCTGGTCCAGGTCAGACTCGCGCCCGGGTACTCACCTGTGCCCGGCCACGTAAAGCGCTGCCAGCTCTCCATCTGGTTGAAGTAGTGCAGGCGTTGTCCATCGAGGGTAAAGGTGGTTTGCACCACGTCCCGTACCGGCTTGGCCTGCAGCTCAAAACTCAGGCCCATGCCGCCATCGGTAAACAGCACATCAGCGAGTTGGCTGAGTTGTTCGATTGCCGCCAGAAATTCCGGATTAATGCGCAGCCCTTGGCTTTGGCTGGGGTCCGTGACCCAGCGCGTGCCTTCTTTACGCAAGACCCCAGCTAGCTGGCGCTGGAGAAACTGCTCGATGCGCCCGGAATCGGCGCGGATCATCTGCCCTAACATGGGCAACGACGCCGTGCTGGTTGTGGCAGCGAACGGGTAGCGGCCGGAAAACGCTTTGTCCCACGGATCGACAAGGGTGCGTTGCCACTGGCGATTGAGCGCCGCTGCCGACGGCTGCAACACTCGCTGCCAGGCCTGTTCCAGTGGCTGCACAAACAATGTCTGGCCGATGTTTGCCCACTCGGCGCCGAGGCTCGCGGCGAGCAAGGCACCATAGGCGCGAGTGTCGGTAAGGTCGACGCTCTTGCCCTGAAACACCGTTTGCGCCAACGCCTGAGTCATCTGCTGCGGGTCTTGCGCGCTGCTCACCTGCTGCAGCGTTAACCGCACCCGCGTTACCCGAGTGAGAAATGCCTGGATGCTCAGGTGCTGATCACCACGGGTTTCATCGCCTTTGCCGAGCAGCGCCAGCAAGGGGCCGAAAGTGGCATCCAAGGGGCCCTCGGGACCTTGCGGACGCTGATCGATAACTGCTGCCGCCGGTGTCTTGGCCAGAAGTTTTTGCGCCGAGTCGATCAATGTGTCGGTCAGTGCCTGTTGGCGGCTGCCGGCGTGACCTTGATAGGCCAACGTATTGAGCAAGGCAATCAGCGGTGACTGGCGCACATCACTCATCAGCGTCAGTTGATCGATAACATCTGCCAGACTTGTGGTGCGTTGCCAGTGCAGGCTATTGAGAAACTTCAGCCAGGCACTGCTGTAATCCTGAAAGTAGCGAGCGCTCAGGCGCTGTTTAAGCTGCTCGGGTGTGAGCTCAGGGGCGAGCTCGGCGGGCGTTTCACTCAGCACCCAATCCACTTTCTCGCGGCGAGCCTCGGCCATCTTGTCGATGGCTTGCCGCACCTGCCCCTCCCAGGCCTGCCGGGTAAAAACGCCGGGCACCTGGGTCGTGGTGGTAAACAAGGTTTGTGCATCGGTCTCGCCCACCAACTGGTCGAGCCCCAGGGCCGGATAGTTAATCGCCGCCGAATCCAGTACCTGCTGGTAAAGATGCGACTCGGCATTGCGCTGCCCCAATTGCCCGAGCAACACCTGGCGCACCTGGGCCACTAACTGCGAGTCGGCGACGATGCGCCAGTCCTCGTGGGCCGCCAACTCGGTTGAATAAAACCGCAGCAAACCGGCCGACAACCCCTGCCAGCGTGCTGGCGTTAAATCGACATTCGACGGCATCGCATGCGCGAGGGTAGCGGCCAAAAACGCCGCGTCACTGCGCGCCGGGCGGGCCATCATCAAGTACGCCTTGAGAGATTCGTACGCTTCGACCGCACGCGTGGCACGCTCCGCGCTCTGCGGCGGCAGTACCAGCAGCGCGGCCAATTGCGTGCGCAAACTGGCCGCCAGCGGATCACGCACCAGGCGATTATTGGCCTCGACATACTGCGGCCAGAATGCCGCCAGCACAGCGGCATTACGGCTCAGGCCCCAGCGCTGATACCACGGCACACCGACGCCCGCGCGATGCTGCAGACGCGCCAACTCATGCACCAGTTCATGCAGCGCCAGCAGTTGCTCATCCCCCGTTTTCGCCTGCTGCAACACCGTAAGCGCGTGCTGTGACTGAGTAATCAACAGGCGGTTGCTGGTGAACGACAGCAGCAAGCCCGCGGCCCATAGGCCGGCTACTAGCAGCACCAACGCATAGGCCAACCGCGGTACGGACCAACCCAGGCGGCGGCCACTTTGCCGGTCGCCCAACACACCCTTCCAGGCGGGTGATACGTGCCAACGCGGCAGGGGTTCTATGGCGTTAGGCACAGGCGGTGGCTGCGGGCTGAACCATATTCCGCGCAGGCTTACCGTGCGGCGTGGGTGGTCAAAAAGAGGCGCCAGCACCTGGCTCCAACGGGAGATGCCTTCAGCCTGCAAATCGCGGGAAAGACGCCAGAGAAAATCATGCGCGCGATTGACCTGCGTCTGCGCCAGGCCCTGGCAACGCAGCGGCTGCAGCAGCGCACTCAACCGCGCTTGAAACTGTGGCGCATCCAGCCGTGCCGGGAGCAGGCAACCCACCGCCTGCTCGGGGCGGTCTTTCTGCGCCCACTGCACGGCGCACAATTGCCACAGATGCAGAGGCGCCTGATAGCGCAGGGTGCGGGTGACGCGCTGGAGAAAACCAGCGCCGGTTGCGATAAAGGCCGCGTTGTCACGCTGAGCCTCGTCCACCACCCAGACGATGCCGTCCACCGGACGCCAAGGGCGCAATGCGCGCCATTGTTCGAGCAGATTGGTGTCCGGTTTTGCCTGCGGGGAACCGGCCCACAACAACAAACAATTCTCGTCGTGTAACCAGCGGTTTTCGGTCAGGCCGGGGGCCAGCCGCTCGATCTGCTCGGGCTCGCCCATGATCAATAGAATGCGCGCCTGGTGACGCCAGAAAACGCCGAGTAACTCGCCCACGGCCGTCGCAATATCGGCGCTCAGCCCGCGGCGCCGCGCCTCGCGCCACATGCTCCATCTGCGCAGCAAGGGCAGCCGCTCAAGCCCCAATAACGGAGCAAATCCACCCTGAAAAATGCGCCACGTCACCCATGCAAAAACAGATAACAGAACCCAAGCTCCCGCTGCCTGGAGCAGCAACTCCCCCCTCGAAGTCAACGCGGCAGATGGAGACTCGAAGAACGTTTTCCAGGCAAACAAAGCTAATACCAGCACCACAGCCGCTGCGAGTGATATCAACACCGGCACGCCCCAGGCAGGGGACTGAGAAGGTTCAGCGCGACTCATCAGGCTTCACCACTCCAAGGGCCAACGTCTGTTTCGGGTCATTTGCCAACCAGGCGCACGGCACCCTATTACGCTGCGCGTACATGCAAGCAAGGGTGAGCGCGACCATGCCTTGCAGCTCGCCCAGGTCGCCAAAATGGGCATCCTGCAAATGCTTGGCGATATCCCAGCCGATCTGCCCGACGTCAAGCGCGGCCGGCTGACTGAACGACATGCAAGCCTCGGCAGGTTCGTCGAGTTCACCTTGCTCCAAGGCGCGGGTCGCGACATCGCTTAGCGCTTCGGTGCCCTCGGTAAACCATTCGCCACGCAGAATGCGCACGCCGCCTTGCGGCGCCAGCGACCACAGCAGCGCGGCGTCGCCGGCATGGGGAACATCGTCCAATGACACACAGGCTGCACACAGAATGCGTGCCTGTGCCGGAGCCGTTTGCAGGCTGTCGATAATCGCATCGAGACTTTCCATTCCCAGCCAAGGCTCCGGCTGCTCCGGCAAACGCTCCGACGGCTTCAATTCCAGAACACGAGCCCTGAAGGCCTGCCAGGCAGCCGGCGACCCCAGCCAATAACAACGCAACGGCTGCACCGCAGTGGCCCCTGGGTATTCTTCATGCCACTGCAACGCCAGGCACCGGGCAAGCTGCGCCTCCCGAGTGGCGCGGCTTGCGCCCTGCGTCAGTGACGTGCGCAACATGGATTTTTTATCAGGCAGTGCGGCAAAAGCGGGTTGGTAGAGCCGAGTAAACAGGGCAGCCGCCCCCTGCGTCGAACGGCACGCCGCCCCCATCAATACAACCTCCGTCATCGCCACCGCATGACGGTGTTCTTGCCACCAATGCTGCTGCACTTCCTGGCTGAGCTGGTTGTAGCGCTGAGCATTGGAGCGGTTCGCGCTGTGATAAAGCATGCGCAACAACAACGCCAACAACCACGTCCCCATCACCAGCACCACGGTGCCCATCACTACCCGTGGCTCGACAATCGAAGACACCTGCAGCCCCGCCACCCCGACCAGACTGAGCAACACCGCACCCGCCGTCAGCCAATTCAAATAGGTAGGCCGAGGGTTCAGCGGATAGGGGCGGAACTGCCGGATGGCCTTCATTACTCAACCACCCTGCCGGACCCGAAACGCAGACTGCTTTGCATGATTTCTTCCTTGTGAACGGCAAAACGGTTGATGGCCCAATGCGTGTGGTTGACGCCGTATGCGTTGCCAGCGGACGCAGTTTGAGCGGACAACGCGAGCGTCAACGTTAGAGAGGCGCTCAACGAGTTCGGTATGCGCTTTATCAGCAACGGGTAAGCACTCGACCTGATTGCGGAATCACGTAACCTCATGGCGCCCCCTCTCTAGCGACGCCTGATAGGCACGGTATCGCTCCTCACTTTCCCGTTGAACCTGCGCCAACCGCTCGGGCGTCATGTCAGGCGCTGGCGCCCGCACTATGTGCGCGGCTAACAAGGTGTTGTCCTGTTGCTCGTTGAGCGCCAGTTCGCGCTTGCTGGCGTTGCCGAAAAACACCATTCGCTCACGGAAAAAGCTGCCCATGGGTTCACGACCCAGCGCGTAAAAAAACCAGGCTCGGGAGTCATGTACCTGGTCGTCGAACAAGGCGCGAAGCATGCCTTCGGGCTTCTGGGCATTGAGGCTTTCGTCCACCTGACCACGGTGATTGTCGTCGAGGTGGTTGTAGTACCCGGCCGGTGGCGGGAACAACTGACCGACCCGAGCCCGGCCGGCCGCCTTCATCTGCAGGCATTCGGCGCCGGCGTCGACGTGAATAACTTCGTAGACAAGCAGGGATGGCGCACGCGCGGGAACAAGTCGGTGTACGGCAAGCCTGAGGTGGTCGGGGTCACGAAAGGCCGCCGCGAACTCCTGCGCGGCTTCACGAAGTTGGGTTTGAGCCAGGTCCGGATCGATATCCTTGAGGCCCGGCTCCAGAGCCTTGTGCTCCTCGTTCCCGCTCCTCACCGTCTCCTTGTAAGCCTTGCGCTCCTCGGCAACTTTCGCCTGCGCTTTGTCGCGCTCGGCTCTGGCTTGGGCGAGCCGCGCCGGATCGCTGTGGGTGTCGGTTGCCTGGCGGTAGAAGTCGGTATTTTTAAGGCTGGCGAACGCGTAGCGGTCGATACGCCAGGCGGTGAGCCAGCCGAGCTGCGTGCGCGCGGCTTGCTCGAGGGTTTCAGTAGCGGGAAGTGGTTGGTACGTCCCGACAGAGTTATCAGACAATGGCTTAACAGCAAGACCGAGAGTGACTTGGCGCCAAGCGTTAAAGCGGGAAACTAGAGCAGGAGAGAAGCCAAACTCCCGAGCAACAACAACCCCTAAGACACGCCAACGTTCGTGACGCAATTCTTCAGGTAGCGTGCTCTCCGTTACTTTCAACGGTGCACCATTGTTGAAGGCATCGGCAAATAAGTCGTGAAGTGCGAGCTGCGACAACAATTGACCATCATTTTTGCCAATTGCTTTTCCCTGATCGCCCCGCGGGTAGCCGCCACCCAAATCCGAATGCACCCCTGGATAAATCACTTCCTGGCTATTAACCGGATAGCCCCCCGTCTCACGGCGGATAGAGTCCAGCGGAAAACATAGCCGCTGCTCGTGTGCGGAAACCAAATGGAGGCAGCGTTTAACCAGGGCATTTCCGCCGGGCAGTTGCTGGGACTCATCGGCCCAGCTCATTTGACCTCTGGCGCCGGGCGCGATGGCGGCGATCCCCACCGATGCGACCGTATCTAGCAGCCCCAGGTATTGCACTTCGACCGGAAGACGCAACTTACCTAGCACCAGCGCGGGTTGGGCCGGCTCTTCGTGGCCAAGCAGTTCGTTAAGCCAATTTACAAATGCCCGAGCAGCAGCGGCGCCACGAGAAAAACCGTACACATAGAGTTTGATGCCGACCAACTTTGGTCTGCCCTGCGAGGGCTGCACCAGCGCAATACGCAATGGTGCTTCGAGTGCTTGAAACTGCTTGCTGAACTCGCTTTTCCGCCTGCCACGCCCCCCGCCATTCATCACCGCACCCATCGCTTTGACGGAGGCATGGAGGCTGGCATTGCCCATCCTCGGCATATCCAGATACCGGCGCAGCGCATCGATGATCATAAGCAGGCCCCAGTTGATTCGCTCTTCACCGTAGTAGGCAAAAGCCAGCCCCATGCCGGAGTAATCGAGGTCTCCGACCTCTGGAAAAGGGGTTCCGACACCGGGCATGTAGTACTTGAAATACTGGCCCATGCCGGTGCCAGGCGGGTCGGTCAACCCCTCGACGCTAGCGGCTCCGCCCGCATGGCCAGCGCCGATGGTGGCGCGAAACAGTCGCGCAATATTCGTAGGGTGTGGAATCTGGGAACGGTAAAGATCGTCAAACAGATTGTTACCGGTACCGTCGAAAAACAGGCTGATGTGCAACGTATTGCAGCAAGGTGGCGTCACAATCCGCCCGGCCGCAACAGACAGCGCCCCGTGATAGTCACGCTCCAACCGCCTCTGGAGAGCGATGTTTCGATAAACCTGCTCGGGTCGACTGGGCAAGCGACCCTGTTCTGGAAACAGCGGCGGATACCAAATGGGCGCATGGGTCACTGTGGGCATGACGTCGGCTCCGGCAGTTTCAGCGCGGTTTTAATTGGGTAATTCGGGTTGCCATAGGCAAAACATGACGTGGTGACCTGGAGCTCATCGCAAGGCAGAAAATGTACGGTCATGCCGCACACGTCTTGACCGGTGTAATCCGGCACAGTGATCAACTTGCTGTGCTTGCGTGTTTGGGCGTCGACTCTTTCCTCCCACTCCAAGTACTTAGGCCAATCGGCAAACCCAGGGAAATCCTTGGAGTAGGCCAATCCGGTTTCCCAATCCACCCGCACCGTCATTCCGGGCTTCCAGCGCGCAGGCGCGGTATAGCCCCAGCCACCGCCGCCACCTTGATATGGACCGACAACGTCGATAGCCGGTTTGCCATCAACGCTAAAGTGATTAATCGCCCAGTGTGTATGGTTGATGCCGTAGAGCGCGCCGGCCGAAACCATGTGGGCTGGCAGGGTGAGCAACACCAGACACAAAAGCCTCAACACCAAAGGCATCAATCTCGGTCGAAATAAATTCCGGTAGACCTGCTCGGGCCGAGCAGTCGAGCGACCTTGTTCTGGAAACTGCGGCGGATACCAAAGCGGTGCATGAATTACTACGGGCATGACGTCGGCTCCGGCAGTTTCAGCGCGGTTTTGATTGGGTAATTTGGGTTGCCATAGGCAAAACATGACGTGGTGACCTGGAGCTCATCGCACGGCAGAAAATGTACGGTCATGCCGCACACGTCTTGACCGGTGTAATCCGGCACAGCAATCAACTTGCTGTGCTCGCGCGTTTGAGCATCAATTTCTCTGAGCCATGCATCGTATTTATCTACGTCAGCAAAGCCGGGGAACCCTTTGGTAGTACCGACCCCCGTCTCCCAATCCACCCGCACAGTCATTCCCGGCGTCCAGCGCTCGGGCGCGGTGTAGCCCCAGCCACCACCGCCCCGTTGATACGGGCCAACAATGTCGATAGCCGGATTGCCATCAACGCTAAAGCGGTTAATCGCCCAGTGGGTATGGTTGATTCCATAGAGCGCGCCGGCGTGCGCCGCGCTGTTGAAAAGCGCCACGGCCATCACACCCAGCAGGGTTAATACGTGTTTTGGAATGCCGTGTTGGGCCGTGGCTTTGCTGATTACTTTCATGATTTGTGCACCGAACATAGGCTGTCGAAAACGAATTGCTCCCGTTGATCGGGCACCAAAAATCCCTCCTGCGTTGCCTGGAGCATGGCGGCGTAGCACGCTTGATATCGTCGTTCGGGCCCCCACTCGCCAGGCAACTGCGCAGAAAGGTTGCATGCAGCCACCGTGGCGTCGCTGGCACATCCCAATGTTTCCATCTGCGCATCTGTAAGCTCGAAGGGACTTACGCTTTCCGCCGACACTGGCGGCTCGGCCAGCCCCGCCAAGCGCTGGGACACCCCATCGCGATCGAGCCAAGTCCAGTTCAGGACAGGACGCAGCAATTGCTGCCGTTGCTCCGCGTCCAGGACGTGGCCGACCAGTAACGGAAACAGGCGCGGGTCGTGGAAGCGGAACAGGTGTGAAACCCCACCATTGCTCGCGTTAAGGCAACGCCCGAGGTAGGCGGCCAGGTCGGCAAATGGCCACAGCGAATGCAGCGCCAGCACGCGCACGCTGGGGTTGATCACCTCCAGCAGATGGGCAAACCATTGGCGCTGCGTGGCCTCGCTGAAATCCACCTGGATCAGCAATGGCGCCAGGTCGATCAGGTGCGCCTCCGGCAAGTCGGTGAACAGTGAATGGACCGTTTGTGGGGAAAAAATGGTGGTGATGCCCGGCAGCAATTGCAGCCCGCTACCGGCCGGATCAACGATGAAACTCAGACGCAAACCGGGCGTGTACGTGCAGTCGTTCTGCAACATGTCCAGCCAGGCAGAGAGTGGTGCTGACGTCATGCTTGGCCCTCCCGTGGCAACGCCGCCACGCTGCTCAAAAGGGCCTTTAGCACGCAAGTGACGCACGCGAATTTCGGCAGCTTGGGAAGCGGGAAATTTTTACTTTCGGGGACAATGAAACGGTGCTGCCCTTTCAACACCAGCGCCCCAGCACTGTGTACGTGCACCTCGCCTTGCGGTGTTATGCGGATAAAGCCGCCGCCACTGGCCAGCGTGATGCCGTTCTTCGCGGTCACCTGCACATGGCCTTCGGCGGACTGCACGGTGATGTCGTGTTTGGCGATCAGATTGACGCGGTTGCCGTGGGATTCGATTTCCAGCGGGCCGTCGCCGGACACCAGGCGCATGCCCTCTTGCTGGGCCAGCAGGGAGATCGCCTGATTGGCCTGAATGCTCAGGCGCTGGGTGGCGGCCAGATTGATTTCGTCCTGGCTTTGCAGGTACAGCGCACCGCCACTTTTGAGCAGCAAGCTGGCTGGGGTTACTGCGCTGATGCCCTGCGGCGCACTGAGCAAAATGGCTGGGCCATGCAGGCCTTTGGCGTCGGTTTGTAATTGCTGCAAACCCTCGACTGACGGTTGGCGGCTGTTATGCGCCAGCGCGACATCTTGGCCGTGCAGCATCTGCTGCCTGGCACCCTCGACCATGGCAGTCGCGGCGTTCATGGCGAGCACGTGCCCGCCGGCACCGAGCTGTTCGTCGGCGCTGATAAACAACCCCTTCCCTGCCCGAATCGCACCCCAACCGTCGGTGCGCAGTTCAAAACCTTCGCCGCGTTTCTGTCGGTCGCCGTCTACCAGGTGGCCGAGGTTGAGTTGGCTTTTGCCGCTGTGTTCGGTGCTGAGTTTTACGTGCTCTTCGCCGCGGCTGTCGTCCAGGCGCAGTTTGTTATTGGCCGGGGTGCGCAGGACGTTGCGTTTGTAGTTGCGCAGGGTGACGTGGTCGGCGTGTTCGCTGTCGTGCAGGGCGTGGGCGATATAGGGCCGGTCGGGGTCGCCCTCTTCGAAGGCGATGGCCACTTCGGTGCCGGCCAGCAGCGGCAGGTGCAAGCCGTGGCTGGCACCGGCGTAGGGGCGTGCCAGGCGCAGCCAGAGGCTTTCGCCGCCGGGGGCCCAGGTGTCGCGGTCGAACAGAAAGCTGACTTTGTAGCGCCCTTCCAGGTTGATATGGCTATAGGGATCGTTGGCCTGGGTGCTGGTGATGCGCGCGGGGATGGTGCCGGCCATTTGTGGTTTGGCCAGCCGTTGCGGCCGGAAGCAGTACTGCTGCGAGAACGGGATGGCGTTGAATTGCACGGCCAGACTGCGGTCACGCGCGGCAGTGGTGATCAACTCGGTCAGCACGGCTCCGGTGGCGAAAGCTTGCGGCGCGCCGCCGGTGACTTTTAGCACGTGCCCAGGTGCCAGGCTGGCACTGCTGCTGATGCCACTGAGGTGGGTTTGGCCATTGAGCAACTGCTCATGGCGCAAGCGGGCGAAGAAGTAGCCGCTTTCGCTTTCGAGTGCTTCGCGCTCAGCCAGTGCGTCGCCCATTACGGCGTAAGGCTCGCCAAATCGATGGGCATCGCCGTAGGTAATGGGCGCGCCTGGGCGGGCAGCGATTTCGCCGTCCAGATGGGCCCTGGCATCACGCGGCGTGTAGCTGCGCAAGGTGACTTGCTGCTCCACGACCGCATGATTGGCTTGCAGTTGCCATACGCCGTCCTGGCCGTTGCTGGTGGTGCCGGCTGGCGGTCGATACGGCAGCTCGATGCCGAACTGATAGGCGCGCTGGTCGTCGTGAAATTCAACCACTTCGATACCCAGGCGGTCGTCACTGGTGAAGCGATACCAGATGCCCACTTCGGCCAGCAGCCGGGCGATGAATGTCAGGTCGCTCTCGCCGTACTGCATCACCTGTTCGCGCTTGGGATACTCGCGATGCAGGGCGAAATGCAGGTCTTGCCCACGGAACGCATGGCGGCTGCGCAGAATGCTTTCGACAATCTGCGGCACTGATTGCTGCTGATAGATGCGGTATTGCTGACCACGGTTCAGCAGCGCCAAACGGGGTTCGAGCGTCACTTCGTAAGCGGCCTGATCGTTGGAGCCGGCTACGCGTTTAAAGCTGGTGATCACGCCGTACAGGGTACGCAGTGGCTTGGCAGCCTCAGCGTCCGCAGAGTGAACGCGCTGGTGAATGGGAGGTGCATGCAGGCTGAAACTGCCCTCCTGACCGAGGACCTGAGCGGCATCGATATCGCGCTCCGTAGAGGTGAATTCGATGTGGTAGGAGAACGCTTTACTCAGCCCCTCTTCGCCACGAAAGGCCAGCACGTCGAAGGGTATATCGAGCGCACGCACTTTCAGTCGATGACGGCTGTGGTCGAAAAAGGGAACGGCAGGTTGGCTGGCCATTTTCACACCTCAAGGAAGCGAGACAGCGGCCGGATAACCGACCGCGGGGTTTGATCAAGCGCTTTGGCGCTCGCTCCAGGCGTCGGAGTGAATGATGTTGCCGTCCTTATAGGTGACGGTGATCTTTTCGTAGCGCAGCTGCACCTGCTCCAGGTGGTTATGTTTTTCCTTGGAGGGGTCTTTGACGTCGTGCATTTTCTTTGCGTATTTCACGACCTTGACGTTCTCCAGTTTGATGTTGAAGTACTCGGTTTCCTGGCCGGCGTCGTCGACGCGGTACCACTTGAACTCGGCACCTTTGAGGGTCTGCCCGGTGGTTACCGCCTTGAACAAGTAAGGGGTGGAGGCATCGATTACTTTTTCAAACGAAAACGGGGTGTGCACTCGCGTGCCGGTCAGCTTGCCGGTGCTGTTATCGGTGGGGATTTGCACGTTGTAGTCATACGCCAGCACCTCAATGCTGCCTTCGCGTTTCTGCATATCTACAGATCCCTTGATGGCGGCGCCGCCGTCGTCCTGCAGCCACAAATAAACGGGAATAGCCATATGAAGCTCCTTGTTTCAGAGGGTAATAGCCGCTGCTTGCGGCGGTGGTGAGTCCGGGCCTGAATGGGGCATGCACGCGCCCCGCTCGGGCACCAGACGGATATCGACGCGACGGTTGGCCGCCCGCCCCTGTTCAGTGGCATTGCTGGCAACCGGCTGGCTGGCCCCCAACCCCTGAACGGCGAAGCAGTGGGCGGGAATGCTGCCCATCTGTTGCATCCAGTCACGCACGGCATTCGCACGGGCCAGCGACAGCTGCTGGTTGTTTTCATCCGGACCGATGGCATCGGTATGACCGCTGACCAGAATCAGCCAGCCGGGACGGGCCTTGATCTCGCTGATGGCATTGATCAGCACCTTGGCGGAGTCGGGCTTGAGCGTGGCGCTGCCGACGGCGAACAGTGACAGGCTGTTGAGCTGCACCCCTTCGCCGGCCGGAGGAGTGTCCGCTGCGCGGCCAAGGGCGGCGAGGGTTTGCAGCAGCGGGGCACGCAGGCGCTCGCCGCGATACAGGCCCAAGCCGAGCGCCAGCGGCTCGCCATGGCGGTAGTAATTGCCCAGCACGCTGGCGTGCTGATGCAAGACGGCAAGGGCGTTTTCATGACGGGCGCTGGTCGGAGGGTCGCGACGCACTGCCTGGTACTCGCGCAAGTCATCGCTGACCTGGCGCGCCAGCAAGGTGTTCTGCCAGGCGGCACTGCTTAGCGCGATTCCCCCTGCCACCGCGAACAACCACAACGCGATGACACCGGCCCGGTGCAGGGGTGCCCGTTCAGGCTCAAGCGACAGCATGGCCAGAAGCGGGTCTGGCAGGGGTAACTTGGGGGTCGCACCGCGCGGCGGTGGCGCGCTTTCGTAGAGGCCGGTGCAGTTGCCCAGCCAGCGCTGCCAGAGGTTATTGGGCACACCCAGCGCCAGCCCTGGCAGCAGAATGACGCCGCACGCTTTGGCCATACAGGGCGGGTCATACGCCTCGCCATCGGTTAGCGGTGCAATGACGCTCTCCGCCAACCAGGCCATGGCCGCATTCCACTGCACGACACTGCGCAATCGACACGCGCCGGACACCAGGTTGGGGGCTTGGCGTTGCCAGGCAGCGAGGCGCAGGTGGCTGCCCTGTTCCAACACATAAAGACTGGCGCAGTCAGGGCGCCAGCCGATCCATGGGCTGTCCCGATGCCTGGCGGGCAGGTAACTGACCAGCAGCAACGGCAACCCGATACCGCGGCGACGGGCACGTGTCAGTTGATGACGCAATGCTTTGAGCTCGGCAGCCAATCCCGAACCGACGGCGCGCTCACTGGGGTTGACCACCATAATGACGCACAGCTGGCGACCCCAATGCGGGCGAAGCGCCAAGACTCTGTCCACGACGGCGGGTAACCGTTGTGCGCCGGCGATGGACAGGTAACAGCCCGCATCGGTCAGGCGCAGTGCCACGCTATCGCCACACTCGCCGCCGAACAGGGCGTCCAAACCATCGCCGCACACCAGCGCCACGGGCTGCTGATAATTCGGTGCGGGCAATGTCGCATCGTCCATCAGCACCAACGCTGCTCCCTGCTCTGTGAGATTTCGTGCAGCCCAACCCCAGCCGATGGCAACGACAACCACAATGGCCACGCCAGCCTGCAGCGCGACCCAGCCGGTGATCGGCAGGAAAACCAACAACGCCAAGGCGAGCAGGCCCGCCCATAGCCACACGGCACGCATCAGACGAAGCGTCATGGGCTTACCCCACTGACCATCAACGAATCGATGGCGCGTTCCAACATCTGGTCCAGCCCCCACCACAGCCCGAGCAACACCACGCCGGCGGCAAGCAGGTGAACCAGCGGCGCGTGCAACCAGTGAGAGAAGCGCGCTGAACGATCAACCATCGGCGCGCACGATGCGGCTAACGCACAATCGAGCGGCTGAACCCGGGCGGTCAGTGCCGCCATCAGTTGCTCACGGGCCGGATCGTTTTCGGCGCGGTAGCGGCCCAGAAAGCCGAGCATCAGTACGCGCTGGAAAACGGTCAGCAAGTGAGGATCCGGCGCGGGCTCGTTCAACACCTGCCGGATATTTTCATACAGCGTTTCGCCACCCTGATGCTGCTTGAAAAACCTCGCTTGCAGCGACTCGCCTGCCCATTTCTCATGGGCCAGGCCCTCACTGGATAGGAGCACTGCTTCATCAAGCAACGCGCACTGCGCGTGACCGATTAAATCGATACTGCGCTGACTCATACCAGCTGCGTTGAGCGCTTCCTGCACCTGCGCAACCTGCTTGGCACACTCCTCTTTGAGGTTCTGGTTTTCGTTGGCCGAGGTGCCGTTGCGCACCTGTACCACCAGCAAGTAACTGTCTTGCAACAAGGCGTCCGTATCGACGGTTAACGCGCACGTAGACGTCACGAGCGCAGCACCGCAAACAGTTCCAGCTTCACCTCCAGCAAGGTGGCCGGCACATAGAACGCACAGACACCTTCAGCCAGCACCAACTGTCCCATTTGGTGGTGCATATCGAGAGCGAAATACTGGTTTTCGAGGCGCAGCGGAATGGCCGCTGGCACGTGGCTGAGCGGCACCAACGGCACGCCATCAAGAGCGGCATTTACCAGATGATCAACGTCTTCGGGCGTACCGACTTTGCACAGTCGCGGGAATTGCTCCTGCACCTGAATCGCCGACGACTGGCAGCGTACGGACAGGTAATAATCAGCGCCATCGCGCTCACGCAGACGAGCATCGTGCAACGTGACCTGCCAGCGATGGGCGCCGGTTTCTTTCAGTTCCAGCGCAATGACCCGTGACGGCAGACTGGCCTCCAGCAAGGACGACAGCGTGCGCATCAGGGGTGGGAATACCGCCTGCAAATTCTGGTGCTGATAGGCGGGAATCTTGTCGATGTCGTGTTCCAGAGAAAACGTCAGCAGGCTGCCGGCCAGTTTCACCAGTTCGAGATAAACCAGCTCCGGCGGGCGTTCGGGATGCGCCTTTAGTTCCGCCAACACCGGCTGGTAACTGTTCAGCGCATTGAGCAGCCAGAACAGCGAAACGTCCGCCACGGCAAAGTCGGCCATGCGCTGGTTGCTTTCCCGGCGCATGGCCATCAGGCGCTGCCGCTTGCTGGAAAGCTGGGTCAGCAGATTGTCCAACTGCATCAGCAGCCCCGTATGGGCGGAGAAGATCAGCAGCGGCGGCACATAGTCGGTGTCGATACTCCACAGCCCCAGCGGATCGCGAAGCAGACGCGCCACCGGGCAGGTGAGGTATTGACTGTTGTCATCGGTTTCCAGGCGCAGGCTCAATTGATGCTCCTGCACACCGATGGATACGGCATCTTCACCGTAGAGGTCCTGGACCTCGTGCCAAACCTGCCTATAGCGGGTGGGCCGCTCGGCACGCTTACCCTCGAACACACAGTTATTGCCGTTGCCCTGCTCAAGGGGCAGCGCCAGCACGAACGTGGCGCGCTGCGTGTCTTCGCTCAACACGCTGGCCAGCTCGATAGCCGGAGGTAGAGAGTCCACTCGCTGGCTGTCGATCAGGGTGCCGTCCGGCATGCGCACACCAAGCCGAACGGCCTTGAGTTTGCCCAGGCGCAAGGCCTCGTGATCGAACGCAGCCGTCTTCACGCCCCAGGGATAAACCAGCGCCAGGTGCGCCAGGTTGGCGGCGTTCCAGGCGTCCCAGCGCGTCTGTTGCTGGAACTGCTGGGCCGCCAGCAACACGCCGGTAGCCCAAAGGGGACGGTGGATTCTCATGGCGTTTTTCCCTGCGCCACGGCTCAGGCCTTCGCCTTGGGCATTTGCGACACCAGCGACAAGTTGATGTCCATGCCCTCCACCTGAAAGTGCGGCACGGCGTACAGCTTGACGCGGAAAAAGCCCGGGTTGTCGTCGATGTCTTCGACGGTGACCTTGGCCTCACGCAGAGGATGAGAAGCCTGAAGGTCATCGCCCGGGTCGGTCATTTCGGTGACCAGCCCGCCGACCCACTTGTTCAGCTCCAGCTCGAGAAGCCGGCGGTCCTTGGTGGTGCCGATGTTTTCGCGCTGGATTAGCTTCAGGTAATGGGCAATGCGCGACAGCAGGAAGATATACGGCAGACGCGCATTGATGCGGCTATTGGCGGAGGCGTCGGCGGTGTCGTACAGGACCGGCTTCTGCGTGGAGTTGGCCGAGAAGAAACAGGCGTAGTCACGGTTCTTGTAGTAGGACAGCGGAATAAAACCCAGATTGGCGAATTCAAATTCGCGGGTTTCCGGGATCATGATTTCGGAGGGGATCTTTACCTGGTTGCCAGTACCGAGGTCATACAGATGTATTGGTAAATCGGTGACCGCACCGCCGGACTGCGGCCCGCGGATCTGCACGCACCATCCGTTGTTGATAAAGCTCTTCACCATATTGGCGGCGAAGGCGAACGAGGCGTTGGTCCACAGGTACTTGTTATGGTCCGGGCCTTTTACGCTTTCCACATAGTTGAAGCTGCGCACCGGGACGGTGTCCGGACCGTAGGGCAGGCGCCCGAGCACACGTGGCATGGTCAATCCGATGTAGCGGGCATCGTCGCTTTCGCGGAAGGACTTCCACTTGATGTACTCGGCACGGTCGAAGTAGTTGCCGATATCTTTGATGGCCGCCACTTCTTCCATAGAGTCTTTGCCAAAAAAGGCCGGCCCCACGGCGCCCACAAACGGCATGTGGGCCGCCGCCGACACTTTGGAAATATTACGCAGCAGGGCGATGTCTTGCGGGCTGCGGTCAAACTCGTAATTGGAGATGGCCGCCGCAATTGGCTCGCCACCCGGCGTGTCGTACTCCTGAATATAGGAGTGCAGATACAGGCCGCTTTGCGCGACTTCCGGTACGTCTTCGAAGTCCTGCACCAGATGTTCTTTGCTGATATCCAGCAATTCGATGCGCACGTTCTGGCGGAAATCGGTTTGATCCACCAGCGACTTCACCCCGCGCCAAGTCGACTCCACGCGTTGAAAATCCGGGTGATGCATCACCGCATCGAGTTGGCGGCTGATCTGCTGGTCCAGTGCGCCGATATGCTCGTCCAGCAGGGCCTTGTCCAAGCGGTCGACGGTCTGCGCCGCCTGCTCAAGCAAGCCGAGAAATACGCTGACCGCCGCCGTCACGCGCTCGTCAGCCGAGACTTCGGACAATGCATCGCTGTTCTGGAACGGCTCGATAGCCCCCAGCGAAGACACGGTATTCAGATTGATCTTGTCGAATAGCGCCGAATAAACGCTTTTATTTTCTTCGGGCAACACTTCAGCGTCCCGCGAAGAGTCGGGTATATGTTCGTGCGGCATTAGTTATATTTCCTACAAAAAATAACGGTATCTGGCGGTGTTACCCGTGATTGGTGAGCGCAGCAAGTTCTATACGCAACTCACCCCGTAGCGCTTCATTTCTTAAAATACGTTCAAGTTCATAGCGAAAGGTGGCGTTATCCAGCAAGTTGGATTTCAGGTCACGTAGCAAATTGCGCATCGCCAACAGCGCGCGCAATTGCGGTATCTGTCTCGCAACCTGTTCGGGCTCGAAATCTTTCATTTTCTCGAAGCAGAGTTGGATCGCGGCCTCGGGACCATCGGCGACCAACGTATTCACTACCGCCAGCTTCAACTTCGGCGAAAAGTCGGCCAAGACGTTATCGAAGTTGTTTTTGTTGACGCTGACCTTGCATCGCGTCGACAGCGGTCGCTGCTCGCGCCCGTTGCTGTAGTCGCCTAGCAGCATAAGCTTTAACGGCAGTTCAACTTTTTGGCTGGCGCCGCCGGTATGCAGATCCAGCTTGATATTGACCCGAGCCTTGGGTACTTCGTTTTGAAAGCTGCTCATTGTCTTCCCTCACAATGCCTATGTTGCAAATATGTTCGGCTGCAGTTCAGCAAGTTGAACACGCTCAAACCTTGCCGAACTTTAAAAGAAATTTCCATAGCCAAATTTAATCAAAGACCAAACCTACATTTTCTAGAGATATAGCCTAGCCCCACACTGACGAGACCCTTTTAGTCCGCGACCTCTAAGCGTTTCTGTAATTAAATACTTAAATATAACTTGCAAGAAAAAACCTACTTAATAGCAAGCCTGAAACAACAAAAGCATAAAAATGACCTCAAGAGGGGAGCAACATATTTATTTGCAACAGAACTAAATAACTCCAAAAATCCGCTGCAAATTAAGTAATCCCTTGGAACGCCCAACTACCCATCCACTCGTGAATCAGGCAATTCCCACGTGCTCGCTTGCCAGCGCGTGGGTGTAGGCCCGAAGATGGGCCCCAGTCAGCTTCTGGCTTGGAGCGCCAATGAATTCGTCCACCCTGCCCCACGGCTCGCCCCACGCGAGCGCCTTTGCCAGCGCCATCAGCACCTTGCTAGCGAACGCCTGCAAATGGCCGCAGACACACGCTTGGGCTTGGTACCGAGTGAACGATCATTTGCACCTCAGCGGCCGCGGCGAACCTGACGCCGAATGGCCAGACAGCCTTGCACCCGAACAACTCGACAGTTTTTGCCAAAGTCGTCAACTCAGGCGCTGGTCGACAGGCAGCGGAGAGAGCGTGCTGGGCTGGCTGCTCGCGCCGCAACAGTGCAGCCCTGAAGACACCATCGCGCTGACCGACCTGGCGCAACAATTGGCCCTGCAAACCCAGGCCGTGACCCTGGCCCGCGCCCAGCTAACCCAACGGGTGCTGTACGAAATCACCTACCTGGCCACCTCCACCCGCGAACGCTCCGAGTTCCTTATGGGCGTGCACCAGCAGTTGGCCAGCCTGATCGACGCGGAAAACTTCTATCTGTCGCTGTACGACTGCGACACCCGCAAGATCACCTACCCCTACTACGTCGACATCATCGACACCGAAGCGCTGGAAGCGGAAACCTACGAGTACCTCGACCCCGAGCATCTGTCCCTCACCGGCATGGTGCTCACCAGTGGCCAACCGCTGCTGATCGACGCTGCGGGCATTTACGCAGCCGAAGCCCAGGGCCGGTTTTTCTGCGTAGGCCACAAGCCGGAATTCTGGATGGGCGCACCGCTGAAGAATGCGTCCGACGAAGTGTTCGGCATGCTCGCCATGCAGGTGTATGAAAAGTCTCGGGTGTACAGCTCCGAAGACCGCGCGCTGTTTCTGGTGGTGGTGCGCCACGTGGCCATGGCGCTGGACCGCATCCTGCACCGTGCCGACCTGGAAGAAACCGTGTCGCGCCGCACTCTGCAACTGTCCGAGCTGAACCACACATTGCGCCAGGAAGTGGCTGATCGAGAACGCGCCGAGCACTTGCAAAGCGCCTTGTTCCAGATCACCGAGCTGTCCAGCCAGCCCGGGGAAATGGTCGACCTGTTCCGCGGCCTGCATAGCATCGTTGGCGAGCTGTTGTTCGCTCTCAACTTCTATATTGCCCAGTTCGACCGGCAACTGAACGAAGTGAGTTTTCCCTACTTCGTCGACGAACAACGCAGCGACCCGCCGCCCTCGCGCCGTGGCCGCCGCGGCCTTACCGAATACGTGATACGCCAACGGCGCCCCTGTCTGATTGACTACGACGAAGCCTCACGGCTGATGGACGTCGGCGAAATCGAGCGCAGCAACGAGCCGGTGCGCTCGCAATCCTGGCTGGGCATTCCGCTGTTCGCCGACAACGACGTGCGCGGCGTGTTGGTGGTGCAAAGCTACGAACCCAACGTGCGCTATACGCTGCGCGACCAGGAGCTGCTGACTTTTGTGTCGCGGCATATCGACACCGCATTCTCCCGTCGCAACGCCGCCGAAGCGGTGCAGGCGGCCAATCTGCAACTGGAAGAACGCGTACAGAGCCGCACCCGCGAACTGGACTACGCGAACGCCAAACTGCAGCACGAAAACACCCACGACTCGTTGACCGGCCTGCCCAACCGCAGCCACCTGCAACACCGCCTGAATCTGGCGTGGGGCGACTTCCACGCGCACGGCCAGCAGTTGGTGGTGATGTTTATCGACCTCGACCGTTTCAAGCTGATCAACGACAGCCTCGGTCATCACTTCGGCGACCTGCTGCTCACCGAAGCCGCCGCGCGCCTGCGTGCCTGCCTGCGCGGTAGCGACCTGTTGGCCCGCCTGGGCGGTGACGAATTCGCCGTACTGGCCCCCGGCGCCCCACTGGAAGTGGCAATCGGGATTGCCGAGCGCATCCTTACCGAATTCGATGTGCCGTTTGTCATCGACGGCCACACACTGTTTTCCTCGTGCAGCATCGGCATCGTCAGCGCCGACCAGCAGTTCCATCAAGAACCGGCCGACCTGCTGCGTGACGCCGACACCGCCATGTACCGGGTAAAGAACGCCGGCCGCGACAGCTTTGCAGTATTCAACCAGGAACTGCGCCGCGAAGTGTCCGACCAGATGGAACGCGAAGGAGCACTGCGCAATGCACTCAAACGCAGCGACGAACTGGTGCCGTACTTCCAACCCATCGTTAACGTGCGCACCGGCGAGCTGGTTTCCCTGGAAGCACTGATTCGCTGGCAGCAACCCGACGGCAGCGTGCTGGCCCCAGGGTATTTCCTGCCGGCGCTGGAAGGCCTGCGCCTGATCGGCCGCCTTGACCTGTACATGCTCAACAGCGTGGCAGAAATTCTCGCCAAGCCCGAGCACGCCAACTGGCCGCCAGTGCACGTCAACTGCTCCAGCTACAGCATCACCCGCCCGGAATTCGCCGAAGAAGTGCTGGCCCTGCTCGCCCGCCACAGCATCGCGCCGGCACGCATTTGCCTGGAGCTCACCGAAGGCGCACTGGTGGCGGAACCCGCGCAGGCACAACGGACCATGCAGCAACTGTCCGACCAAGGCATGAGCGTGGTGCTCGACGATTTCGGCTCTGGGTTTTCATCCCTGAGCTACGTGCACCAATATCAATTCAGCGGCTTGAAGATCGACAAATCCTTTATTTTCGAACTCACCACCAGCTCCCGCAGCCGCGCCATCGTGCGCGCCATTGTGCGGATGGCCGAATCGTTGGGGTTGTCAGTGGTAGCGGAAGGCGTGGAAGACGAAGCTACGCTGCAATTGCTCAGAGAGATCGGCGCCGGCCAGGCCCAGGGCTACTACTTCGCCAAACCACTGGCCCTCGAGCAGCTCACGCAAAACCCGCTGATGCAGCCAAGCGGCATCACCCAAAGCGATACCCACTAGAAGCTAAGCGATTGATCGTGCGTGAAAAAAGGAAGAAATTTCAGCTTGACAGCCAAGCCCGACCCAAGAATAATGCGCGCCACTTGGCTACATAGCTCAGTTGGTTAGAGCATAGCATTCATAATGCTGGGGTCCGGGGTTCAAGTCCCTGTGTAGCCACCAAACAAAACAAGGGTTTAGCGAAAGCTAAGCCCTTTTTTGTGCGCGTTAGAAAAGCGGGAAAGGTGACTACATCACTGCCTCACAGCCCACCTCGAAATTTCCCTCACTCGTGCCTAGAATCCAAGCCGAACCCACACGGCTGGAAATGGATGACCAATCTCCCCCCTGACGAACTCGAGCAAGCGCAGACAGCGGTTTTTGTGCTGATCGGGAAATGCATTCTTAACCTGCAGTTGTATGAGCAGGCGCTTAAAAACCTGTTGCCGCACTTTGAAGTGTCGAGCTATGGGCCAACGCCAAAGCAGCAACGGGAGAAGCTTGCAAAGCTTCCAATGGGCTCCCTCATTCGGCTGCTGTTAGAAAGGACCGCCGAACTGGATGAAGCCCCCAAAGAACCGGAACTGCCTGCCGGCCAGAACGTTGCGTTTCGCTCGCGCTTCAGAATCCCGGTGAACGCCGAGCGAGCCAAGCAGATTTCCGACGACCTAACCGACCTTCTGCAGAAGCGGAATTTCCTGGTTCATCATTTTCGCAGTGAGTTCAGGCTATCAACCGAAAGCGGATGTTTGGCGGCGAAGGCTTATCTAGATAACTTAAATGAGCAGGCGAAAAGAGCGGTTACTCAGATAAATGAAATCGGGAATGAGCTCAATGAAAACAGGGCGCTATTGTCGAGCTTCCTGATATCCCCTCAGGTGATTCAGCTTATCGATGAGATGGGAAATGGCACGACATGCCCTGATGGTGTCCAGTAAGACTTTCGCGGAAGGAAATGGTGGTCTGTCCCCGATTACTCAATTCAGACTGCGGGCGCCCACTAACGCGTCGCCCGCAAAACCCAACCCAAGCCGAATTACTTAGTCTTCGTCTGAACAATCAACTGCCAAAGAATTTTATCGCCGGTGGTGTGCTGCCTATGACTCTGCGGCGGAAGAGGATCCCCCTTGTTGGAAGTCACTTCATCCCGCAACCGGCACAACGGTAAATTCCGGAGGCGGGGCACTCTGTTCCGGGGTGATACAGGTATCGCCACACACTACCGTCGGGCTCAGTTGTCTTCTCAAGATACTTCTGAGTATTTACTACGTAAAAAGCCATTTTTCATTCCTTCTTTTAAAAGTCGACTAATCAAACTCCAAACTCATAGAAACTTCGCCTAAACCAGAGTTCGGCTAGGAAATAGCGAAAGAATCCAATGCCCGTAGAGTGAGCCTATATAGTTATCTACTTTTGCAATATTTGAACTCAGACCGCTCTTCGAACCGGAGCGAAAGTTCTTAGGTACTGCAGGAAGAATCTTGATTCTTCCTGCAGTACCTTGCGTTGCGACTATTCGGGAGATGCCACGTTAGATGGAAGAAAATCTGATGCAACCGTTACTCCGCGCTAGGCAGACGCATTCCCCACCTCCAACCCCTTCTCCAACTTAGCCCTAACCTTCGCCGCCGTCTCCGCCTTGGTAATCTTCCCATCCCGATTAAAATCCAACCCTGCATTCTGGATATAACGCTTCGGGTGCTCGGGGTCGCTCTTATCGAACAGCACAAAATCCAGCGGCTTACCGATAGCGACAGGCCAGAGAATGGCCATATACACATCCTCCAGCGACTTCAATTTCCCCGTCCGCGGCAAGAAGTATTTTTCCACGAAGTCGAGTTGCTTCACCGCGCTCATGGCGGCCAGTTGCTGCGAGGTGGTGCCTAGCGCTTGGGCGGTGCTGGGCATAAATTGGATAAGCCCGACCGCGCCACTGCCGGCGGCGTTCTTGATGGAAGGGCTGAAGGTTTCGCCGGATTCAAAGGCCATGCAGGCCATCAGGAAGTTGGGATCGACGCTCAGCGTGGTGGACATGCCAACGACGCGGTCGCGGAATGGTTTGGATACTTTCTGGCCCCAGGCAAGCATATAAGTCTCCTCGTTGTGGATAACACCTCAGGTTATTTTTTGCCCAACCACACTTCCAGCGAACCCAACGGCGCGCTGATGGCCCTTACCCGATAGGGGTAGGCGTCCGGATAACCAAGGGATTTGAGTTGCTCGACGATGACCGCGGCCTGATCGGCATCCTGGTCGTTGAAGTAGCGAACATTGGGGTTCTCTGGAACCTGCGCTTTGCCGGCAATGTTCTCGATGCCGGGAACGGCAAACCCCAGGCCCGACAGGTTGTTGCGAAGCTCCGTCATGGATTGGCGCTGTGCTTCATCGTTGATGTGGATAAACACCCGTGTAGTTTTGGGTTTTGGCAGGCTGGTTTGCACCATCAGGCTTTCATTGCGAATGCTGATTTTCTCGGCGAGATTGGCTTTGAGACTTACGTCCTCGGGAGACGCTTCGCCCTTCTGCTCTTTGGATTCCAGCTGCGCGACCTTGGCCAGGTCCGCTTCGTTTTCCTTGATGTGTTTATCCACGATCTGCTCGTAGTTACTCCACGCATCACGGATTTCGCCGTTGGGCGAGACGGCTACAAAGTATTCGGAGAGCAGTTTGCGTTTTTCCAGGCTGTCGGCCTCCAGCACCGTACTGACGTACTTGTCGAAGACCTCCATTTCCTTGATGTCCTGGTCGCGCTCACGAAAACCGTCGTTGATGATCGACGCCGACAGGGTGATGGCGACCGACGCCACGAACCATTTGCCCAGTTCGATGATCTTGTCGATGTTTTCGTTTTCGATGGTTTTGTTTTTGATGATCAGAAAGATGACCACCAGGCCGCACATGGAAATGCCGATAAAGGCCAGCGACAGCCACAGCGAAATACTCCCCGTATCCATATCTGCAACGTCCTCAATCAGGTAGACGAGCGCACTTCACCGCCTGCGTTTGCCAACGCTGGCGGATCGATGGGCAGTTGATTGCAGAAGCTCCTGGAGAGAACGATGCAGAACAGGGCGAACGCCGGGCTGCATCCTTGTCGGAGCACAACGTGATGAACCTAGTACAGGGTTGGCGGGCTGTCCAAACGGGGAGACAGGTGACGGCGAGAAAATGGCTGGGCAGAATCGGCCGCAGTACGTTGGACGGATAGACCGATCGCCCGCCATATCGCCCTATTACGCGCAAAAAGGATCTCGCCGTGCTCGCCCGTTTCGCTCAGCTTGCCCTCCTGCTTACCGCCCTCGGCCTTGCCCAACCCAGCTTCGCCAACACGCCCTGCTCCGGCGCCAAAGGCGGAATTGCTCGCTGCGATGGGCCGCTATTTGTATGCAACGACGGCTCGATCAGCGGTTCGAAGAAGAACTGCTCGGCGAGTGTGGGTGGCAGCCAGGCGCCGCTCAAAGCCGTCGGCAGCAGCAACGGCGACTGTCCCTGCGGCGGCGGCTCGCTGTGTGTGGGGCCGCGCGGCGGGGAGTATTGCCTGACGCCGTCGGGTAACAAGAGCTATCGGCGCAAGTAGTCACTCGGCTATCCCGGCACCGGCCCGTAGAATGGCCGGCACTGCCTGCGCAGCCACAAGCAGGCCAACTACTTATAGAGGCGCCCCTGGGCGTCGCGGAGAGAACATGAGAGACGATTTCGACGATATCCGCGCTGAGCGCGACCGGCCTACCCGTACCAATAGCAGCAGCTCGAATCAACACGCCGGCCTGTGGAAACAGATCGCGCTGGGCATTGTGGTGGGGTATCTGGTGCTGGGCGTTTTGAGCGTGATTGGTTGGTCGGTGTTCGCGCATTTGGCGCTGGGTACGCTTAAGTTGGGCGCGCCGTAGTAGCCCCCTCTCGTTATCTTGAAGACCTGAAGAGCATCGAGGCTGAAGCCTCTCCCACGAAAGATCGCGCCACCTGTAGGAGAGGCTTCAGCCTCGAGCTTTTAATCGTCAGGGCGTACGCCCACCATCACTGTCGATAAACCGCGCAATCTCTTCCAGCGCAGGCGCTTTGTAACGCAGCGGCCGCGATAGCGCCGCAACCAACGTGATATGGCTGACGTTGTCGTAGTAGTGCTCGCTCACGGGCACTCCGACCGCGCGCAGGCGCTTGGCCAAGCCGCCGGTGTTGCGTTGCGGGTTGACCAGGTCGTCGTCGCGGGCTGCCAGCAGCAGGGCCGGTGGGGTGTTTGCGGTGACGTGGTTGATCGGTTGCGAGTCCGGTGGGCTGTTGGGGTAGAAGAACACCGGGCGTACGTCCGGATTTTCGATGGGTAGAAAATCGTAGGGGCCTGCCAGGCCGATCCAGCCACGAATCGCGCTGGCGTCGAGGTGTACTTCGGCCAGCAGGCGCGGGTCGAGGACGAGCATCGCGGCGTTATAGGCGCCGGCGCTGTGGCCCATCACGAACAGGTGCTCGGGGTCACCGCCGTAGGTGCCTATGTGCTCGCGAACCCAGGCGAAGGCTTTGGCGTTGTCTTTGAGAAAGTCGGGGTAGCGCACTTGTGGATAAAGGCGGTAGTCGGCAATCACGGCGACGTAGCCCTGGCTGGCCAATGCCTCGCCGACAAAGCGGTAGTCGTTGCGTTCGCCGCTATTCCAACTGCCGCCGTAGAAGAACAAAACCACCGGCGTGGGGCCGGGTTTCTTTACGGTGGGCGTGTAGATATCCAGCTGCTGACGGGGGTCGCTGCCGTAGGCGATGGCGGTAGTTTTTGTGTAGCTGTCAGTCGGGGTGATGGCGTTAAGCAAACCGACTGGGGAACACGCGCTGAGCAGCGCGCTGATGGCGAGAAAAAATGGGGTTAGCAGTAGACGCATACGGGGTGCTGCTCCTGCAGGTGACGCCACCTGTAGGAGCGAGCTTGCTCGCGAAGGGCTCTTAGAGCTTCGCGAGCAAGCTCGCTCCTACGAGGAGTAGCTGTCGTTTGGGTTACGACGACAAGTACGACGAACGCGTCAGCCCCAACCGCAGCGCATCGAGGAACTGGGTGCGTTCCCGTGGGCTGATCTTGGCGCTGGCGACTTTGTCGCGGTAGTGCGTCATCAACTCCTCCGGCGACAAGTGCACGTAGCGCAGCATGTCTTCGATGGTGTCGTGGGTTTCGATACCGGCGTGGTACGCGGTGCCGTCGGCGTTCTGGTAGATGTTCACCGAGTCGGTGTCACCGAACAGGTTGTGCATGTCGCCGAGAATTTCCTGGTAGGCGCCAACCAGGAAGATACCCAGCAGGTAGTCCTCGCCTTCACGCACTTCGTGCACCGGCAAGCTGGTTTCGATGCTTTGTTCGTCGACGTATTGCTTGATCTTGCCGTCGGAGTCGCAGGTTAAGTCCTGCAGCACGGCGCGACGCAGCGGTTCTTCACCCAGACGATGCAGCGGCAAAATCGGCAGGACCTGGCCGATAGCCCAGGTGTCCGGCAGGCTCTGGAATACGGAGAAGTTGCAGATGTATTTGTCGGCGAGCTTGTCGTTCAGTTCGTCCAACACTTGACGGTGCGAGCGCTGGCGAGCTTTCAGCGAGTTGTGCAGGCGACGGCACACGGCGAAGTAGCACTGCTCGGCCAGGGCTTTCTGGGTCAGGCTGATTTTGCCGTCAGCGTATTGGCTGGCCACGTCGCTCATGTAGTGGGTGGCGCGCCAGTAAGTTTCGGTGACCATTTCCAGATCGGTCGGACCGAGCAAATCGACCAGCCACTGCACGGTTTCCGGCAGGTTTTCCTTGTCGTCGATGGTCGGCACGTCGTCGTTGTGCTTTTCCACATCGGTCACTTGCACCACCAACATGGCGTGGTGGGCGGTGAGGGAGCGGCCGCTTTCCGAGAAGATGTGCGGGTGCGGCAGTTCCTGCGCGTCGCAGAATTCTTTGAGCATGCCCACCACGACGCCGGCGTAGTCGTCCATGTCGTAGTTGATGGAGCTGGCATTGCGCGAGTGGGTGCCGTCGTAGTCCACACCCAGGCCGCCGCCGACGTCGATATGGTCAACCGGCAGGCCAAGGCCGCGCAGTTCGCCGTAGTAACGGATGGCTTCTTTGAAGCCGTGCTGGTAGTCGGCCAGGTTGGCGATCTGCGAGCCCATATGGAAGTGCAGCAGGCGAATGCCCTGGTCGAGTTTGGCGGCGCGGAAGCGCTCGACCACCGACAGCAGTTGCGCGGCAGACAAACCGAATTTGGATTTCTCGCCGCCGGTATCGGCCCACTTGCTCGAGGCCAGCGAAGACAGGCGCACACGCAGACCAACCTGCGGCGCCACCTTCAGTTCAGCGGCTTCTTCGATCACCAGCTGTACTTCGGATTCTTTTTCGATAACGATAAAAACGTTGTGACCGAGCTTCTGGCCCATCAGCGCCAGACGAATGAATTCGCGGTCTTTGTAGCCGTTGCAGACGATGGTGCCGCCCTTCGGCGCCAGCGCCAGCACGGCCAACAGCTCGGGCTTGGAGCCAGCTTCCAGGCCGATGGAAACGTTCTGGGTGGCGATGATGTTTTCTACCACCGCTTCCTGCTGGTTCACCTTGATCGGGTACAGCGCGGTGTATTGGCTCTGGTATTCAAGGCGCGCGATATTGGCGTCGAAGGCGCCGGTCAGCTGGCGTACGCGGTCTTGCAGAATGTCCGGGAAGCGCACCAGCAACGGCAGCGACAGGCCGCTCTGACGCAGTTCTTCAACCTGTTCGAAAAGATCGATAGGTGCGCTGTTTGGGCCGCTGGGGCGCACTTCGACACGGCCCGCTTCGTTGATGGCGAAATAACCGGCGCCCCAATGGCGAATGCCGTAAACGCTGCGGCTGTCCGCGACTGTCCATTGGCTGCCGTCATCTTTACGTGTGCGTCGTACGGACATTCAGGTTCCCTTCTTAAAAGAATTCAAAAGCGCCGGGCAGCCCCGACTCGTGCAAGGTAAGCAGTGGACATGACGATTACTGAGGTGTTCAGCCGCGTCGATGGCAAACGGGTAAAAGGCGAAGTTTAGGAGGCAGTCTGTCAGCCGCCAGATTTCTTTGCTTTGAAGCCCTGTTTGAGCAATTCATCGAGGAGCAGCTGCACATGGTCGCCCTGGATTTCGATGATCCCGTCTTTCAACGAGCCACCGCAGCCGCACCGCCGTTTGAGCTGGCTGGCCAACTCTTTCAGCGGTTCTTCGGCCAGCGGCACGCCGGTGATGGTGGTCACCGTCTTGCCGCCGCGACCTTTGGTTTCGCGGCGTACACGGGCGATGCCATCCCCATCGGGAATGGCGGTCTGTTTACAGATGCAGGCGTCCACAGGTTTGCTGCAGTCGGGGCAATGCCGGCCTGCATCGGTGGAAAACACCAAACCGCCAAGGGCGGAAAAGGACGAAGCTTTCTTGACCACCGGGTTGTTCCTCGGTCAGGAAGGTCCAGCGCAGCGTTATGGAATGGTTGGACCTGAAAGCGACTAGCTGACAAAGGTGTCAGCCGCGAAGCCCCACTCTGGCAGGGGCAGCGCACCTGGGCCGGGAGGCTCAGGCTTGAAAGGCGGCGAAGTGTACCGATAAAAGCGGCTGTTGCTAATAGCCAATTTGCGCCATTAAACGCCGAATTCGCGACCTGCTGCCTGGCTGCGCACGTAGCGTTTGAGGGCATCGAGCGAGTCGGGGCAAAACGGTTGGCTTTCTGCGGCGGCCAAGGCGGCCTCAAGGGGCATAAACCGCGCTTCCAGCACTTCTTCGGGTTGCAGGCGCAGCGGCGCATCGGAGACGGCGGAAAACACCGCGCACCACAGGCGATTGCCGGGTTGGTCGAAGAAGAAATGTTCGTGTGCAGTCAACGGCACGCCACCGATGCCAGCTCTTCTTCCAACTCGCGGGCGGCAGACTCGGCGTAGCTTTCGCCCTGCTGCACCATGCCGCCGGCGGCTACATCCCAGTAACCGGGGTAGATGGCTTTGCTCAAGGTGCGCCGGTGCACGCAGAGTTCGCCGGCGCTGTTGAACAACAGGATAAAAGTGCCGCGGCCGATCAACCCGCGTTCACGCAACTCGGCACGCGGCAGGCTGCCCAGTTCGTTATCGGCGTCATCGACCCAGGCGATCTGTTCGGCGTCGGAGGCCGCGCGGTGCGCGACCTCCTGTTGGGACACAGCAACCATAACCCTGACTCAGCAACTGACGCAGGTCGATGATGGCGGCGTTGGCGCGGGAGATGTAGTTGGCCATCACCAGCGAGTGGTTGGCGAGAATGCCGTAGCCGCTGCCGTTCAGCACCATCGGGCTCCACAGCGGTTCCTGACTGGCTTCCAGCTCACGAATGATCTGCCGCACGCTGACGGTGGCGTTCTTTTTCGCCAGCACGTCGGCGAAGTCAACTTCGATGGCACGCAGGATGTGCGACAGCGCCCAGGCCTGGCCACGGGCTTCGTAGAACACGTTGTCGATCTGCATCCACGGCGTTTCGTAGACCTCCTCGCGCACGGCCGGCACGTCGCCAGCGGTAACGGACTGCTCAGGCTCTTTCACGACGCTGTTCAAACGTACCTGGCCGACGCTGGCGGACAGGCGCTGCGACAACGAACCCAAACGGGTAGCGGTGTCGCCCAGCCAGTTGTTCAGGTTGTCGGCGCGGGTGTAGAACTGCGCGCTCGGCTGGTTCGGGTCGGACAGGCGCGCCAGGTAACGGTCGAGGGATTTGATGCCTTCGCGGTACTCGGCTTCAGAGGCCGGCAATGCCCAGCTTTTATTGTCGAAGTTGAAACGCGGCTCGGCTTTGGCCAGATCCGGGTCTTCGGTGGATTGGGTCTGCGAGCGGGCGAAGTCTTTACGCAGCGCGCGGGACAGGTCGCGTACCTGCACCAGCACGCCGTATTCGAAGCTCGGCATGTTATCCAGCCACAGGCCGGGCGGTGCCAGGTCGTTCGAGAGGTAGCCGCCGGGTTTATCCAGCAAGGTGGAGACGACTTTCTTCAGGGTTTCGACGGTGGTGTAGCCGCTCACCAGTTTGCGATTCGCTGCTTGCGCGGCCTGCTGGGCATTTTGTTGCACTTGAAACAGGCCCGGCTCCTGGCTCCACCACCAGCCAATCAGGCCGGCGCCAATCAAATAAAGAGCGAGCAAGGTGCCCAATGCGCGGCTTACCCACAGGCCGCCGAAGTAGCTACGAGCGCCATCTACCGAGTTGCCGACGCCATCACGTACGGTGCTGGCGCGGTTCTTCCAATTCAACATGACCTAGTCCTTTCAATCGAAGTCAGCAGTTCGACCACAGCCTGACTGGAGGGTGCCGCCTGTTTGGCACTATAAGGGAACCGCTTGCGGATGCGCAGCGCGACAACGCAAACTTACCGCTGGTCCTGTAACAAGTCTGACATGCGTAGTACTTCTCGCCGCCCGTCAAAATTTTGCTACTTGACTGGCGTCAAATGATCGACGGTACTAGCGTACAAATTAAGCATTGGTAGCATAGCGCCACCATTCGAGCCGCCTGAGCGGCAACCGCGTACTAAAGAAGACGTCCGGCCATGTCCGAGCAAGAAGACCTCAGCAGCGATCGCCTCAAACACCACTTTGCCCAGCGCGTGATTCACCAGGCGCGGCAAGTGCTGGAGGTGTGGCAACGGCTGCAGGAGCGCGAATGGAACGACGCCGAACTGGCCGAAGCCAACCTGCGTTTACTGCGTTATGCCGAGCGTTTTGGTCAGGACGAACACGCCCAACTGGCCCGCAGCATCGGCCAGTGCCTCGAGGCCAGTGGCGCCAATAAAGGCCGTCTCAATAGTGCGCTGATCACCGAGCTCAACCAGTTGATGCAGCGTCTGTCGCGTACCGGTTTGCGCCATGGCGACCAATACGAACAACCTTCCTGCCGCCGCTGCGCAAGCCCGTGTACGTCGGCCTGCAAGACCGCGAACGTGCCGAGCGCCTGGCGCAGCAACTGGAATTCTTTGGTTTGAGCGCGCAGTCGTTCGCCAACGTCAACGCCTTCCGCGCCGCCATGCGCGAGCGCCATCCAGCCGCCATCCTGATGGAAGTGGACTTCGCCGGTATCGGCAAAGGCCTTGAGCTTGCCCACGAAATTCAGCAAGACCTCGAGCAAAAGCTACCGCTGCTTTTCTATAGCGAAGAAGAAACCGACACCCCTACCCGCCTGGCGGCCGTGCGCGCCGGCGGGCAAGAATTTTTCACCGGCAGCCTGGATGCTTCCACGCTGCTGGAGCGTATTGAAGTGCTCACCCATGTGAGCCAGTACGAGCCGTTTCGCGTTCTGATCATCGATGACTCGCGCGCCCAGGCCACCCACACCGAACGGGTACTGAACAGCGCCGGCATCATTACCCAGACGCTCACCGACCCGATCAAGACCATGAGCGTGCTGGCTGAATTCCAGCCTGACCTGATCATTCTCGACATGTACATGCCCGAGTGCAGCGGTACGGAGATGGCCCAGGTGATTCGCCACAACGACCGCTATGTGAGCGTGCCGATCATTTACCTCTCGGCTGAAGACGATCTGGATAAACAGCTCGATGCGATGAGCGAAGGCGGCGACGACTTCCTGACCAAACCGATCAAGCCGCGTCATTTGATCGCCACGGTGCGCAACCGTGCCGAGCGTGCGCGCAACCTGAAATCGCGCATGGTCCGCGACAGCCTCACCGGTTTGTACAACCACACGCACATCCTGCAGTTGCTCGACGACACCCGCACCCGCGCCCGTCGCGACAATCAGCCAGTGACGTTTGCCATGCTCGATATCGACCACTTCAAAAAAGTGAACGATGTGTATGGCCACCCCATGGGCGACCGCGTGATCAAAAGCCTGGCGTTGTTTCTCAAGCAGCGGCTGCGCAAGACCGACCATATCGGCCGCTACGGCGGCGAAGAGTTTGCCGTGGTATTACCCAATACCGACGCGGCCACGGCGGCGAAAGTGCTGGATGGCATTCGTCAGCGTTTCGCTGAAATTCACTACCCCGCGACCCCGCAGGATTTGTCCTGCACCTTTAGCTGCGGTATTGCCCAGTTGCTGGATGACATGGACAGCAACGAACTTTCCAAGCGCGCCGACCAGGCGCTCTATGTCGCCAAACACGGCGGCCGCAACCGCGTGGACATCTTCGAAAGCTGACTTTCCACCCAGGAAAAAGCGTGACGCCCGTCACGCTGTCATCAGCCTGCAATGAAAGAGCAATAAATTCAGGACTTTACAGCCAGTCATGGCGTTTTGACGCCATGTGTTATCGGTCGAGTCCTGTCTATGCGCCTAAAACACCTCACCAACTTCAACACCTCCCTGCTGGTTGCCGTGTGCCTGGCTTTGGCGGCCACGCTCTGGTGGTCGCAGCGTGCGCTGGAGCGTCCGTATCAGCTGATGGAGCAGTACCTGAATCTGTCGCAGCGGTTTCAGGTCGAGGTGGCCAAGAATATTCAGGACTACCTGGCCAGCGGCGACGCCCTGCGCCATAGCAGCGCCAGCCAGGCTATCGACGGTTTGCAGAAAGCCACCGATGAACTGCCGTCGGAACTGGCCGCCAACCTGCGCCCGAGCCTGAGCGACTTGCAGACCTTCACCAGCAATGAACTGCTGGCCGCCGGTAAACTGGCCGGCGACCCACAAGGTTTGCTGCTGCAAGCCGAACGGGAAATTTCCGGGGCACTGGAGCAACTGAGCGCCTACGCCGACAGCGGTTCGGCCGATCAGAGCGCCGCCTACCGCGCGCCATTGTTCAGTGCCGCCGTACACCTGAGTCGCCTCGGCCACGCGCGCGGCAAACTGGTAAGCAGCGGAAAAGATGAATTGGCCGGCGATGTGGAGCGCGAAGTAACCGTACTCAGCCAGCAGGCCGATGTGCTGCAAGCGCTGCCGCTGCTGGGTGTGGCCGATGCCAGCAACTCCGGCTCCGACGACTTCGCCTCGATGATGGGCATTGCCAGCGACACCAGCGCCAGCCAGGCCGAAGACCGTGGCATCGGCCTGAAGCGCGACCTGGTCAGCTTGATCAAACGCTACCCGGCAGAACTCACCCGCACCCGCGAGCTGATTCAAACCCGCAGCGCCCTGGCGAGCAAAACCAGCGACAAGCTCAACGCTAGCCAACACGCCCTCGACGAACTGGCCCAGCGGTGCGCGCCGAATACGGCCGCATTCAACTGCAAGTGCGCGTGCTACAAGGCGCCATGATTGGTTTGATTCTGTTGATCGCGCTGGTCATCGACCGTATCCAGCGGCGCCTGAGTACCGTGCTAAGCCGCCTGGCGCCATCGCTGTCGGCCTGGGCCCAGGGCAACTTTGCCGAAGGCATCGTGCTGGACTCCAATACCCGTGAGCTGCGCGATATCGAAGAATCGCTGAACCGCCTGCGCGCTTACCTGGTGGACTTGGTGGGCACCATTCGCCAGCACGCTGAACAGGTGGCCGGCAGCAGCCGTACCTTGGCCGAGCTGAGCCATGGCTTGCACAGCGGCGCCGAACGGCAGGCCGGCGACACCGAACAGATTCGCGATGCCTTGGGCGACCTCGAATCCACCATTCAACAAGTGGCCGGGGACGCCAGCCAGGCCGCCGATGCCAGCCGTGAAGCGGGCCGCGCGTTGGAACAAGGGCAAACGGTGATCGGCCAGAGCCTGACCGGCATGCATACATTGGTCAGCGAAGTGCAGGGCAACGCCCAGGCCATCGAACGCCTGGCCGCCGAAACCGCCACCATCGGCGGCGTGCTGACGGTGATTCGCTCAATTGCCGACCAGACCAATTTGCTCGCACTGAACGCAGCGATTGAAGCGGCGCGCGCCGGTGAAAGCGGGCGTGGGTTTGCAGTGGTGGCAGAAGAAGTTCGTACCTTGGCGCAGCGCACCGCCGGCGCTACCGGGGAAATTCAGCAGTTGATCGGTCGGCTGCAACAAGCGGCCGGGCAATCACTGGAAGCCATGCGTGCGCAGGTGGGGCATGCCGAGGCGACTGCCAGTCAGGCCCAGGCGGCCGATGGGGCGCTGGATGAAATTGTTACGGCCATTCGCACCATCGCCAGCATGGCCGAACGGATTGCCGATGCCACAGCGCAGCAAAGTGGCGCGGTGAGTGAGATTCGTGGGCACAGTGAGCGCATTCACCAATTGGGCGGCGACAACCTGGAGCGCATCGATCATGGGCGTAGTCAGGGTGAGCAGTTGCAGGCGCTGGGTGGGCAGTTGCATACGGCGGTGCAGGCGTTTCGCGTTTGATCCGACACTCTGGATCCCAGCCTACGCTGGGATGACGGAAGTATTGTTGAGTTCACCGTCATTCCCGCGAAGGCGGGAATCCAGAATCGCGAACGTTGTCGACGTTAAGCGCCCTACTGAAACCTCGTGTGTCCTTTCGCCCAAGGCCACGCGCCGGCGCTTTCCGCTATGATTGCGCGCACTTTCCTCTTAGCGAGATTTCCATGCGCCGCCTGCTCAGCCTGTTTCTGCTGTTGCTCGCCCTGCCTGTCAGCGCCAGTCTTCTGGATAACCGCCCCAGCGCCACCCTCGGCGCGCCGCTGAATAACAGCGCCGACTTCCTGCCGGTGCGTGAGGCGTTCAAGTTGAGCGTGGTGGATAACACCGCCGACAAGGTCACCCTGCGTTTTGTCGCCACCGACGGCTATTACCTGTACCGCCACCGTTTTCAATTCCGCATCGAACCGGCCGACGTCGGCAATGGCCCCGCGCAATTGCCGCCGGGCGAGAAAAAACACGACGAGTATTTCGGCGACGTGGAGGTGTACCACGGCATTCTCGATGTCGAACTTCCACTGAAAAATGCCTACAACCTGCCCTACACCCTGTACGTCACCTACCAGGGCTGCGCCGACAAAGGCCTGTGTTATCCACCGGAAACCGAGCGTCTGGAGCTCGATGGCAAGGGCGCACCAAGCAATGTGCCGGCGGCCAGCAGCGCCGCCCCGGTCGCCGGTTGGGGCTGGCATGAATTGCTGCTGTTCTTTATTGCCGGCCTGGGCCTGACCTTTACCCCGTGCGTGTTGCCGATGCTGCCGATTCTCTCGGGCGTAGTGCTGCGCGGGCAGATTGGCGGGCTGCGTGGTTTGAGTTTGTCGCTGGCCTATGTGCTGCCGATGGCGGCCTGCTTTGCCCTGCTCGGCGCACTGATGGGCGTGTTCGGCGCCGAATTGAATCTGCAGGCGCGGCTGCAATCGGCCTGGGTGCTGGTGCCTTTCGCGCTGTTCTTCGGCCTGTTTGCATTGGCGATGTTTGGCGTGTTCGAACTGCGTTTGCCGCGCTTTATCAGCGAACCGCTGGACCGTATGGCGGGCAACGCCAAAGGCGGCTCGTTGTGGGGCGCGGCGCTGCTGGGCGTGGTATCGAGCCTGCTGGTTTCGCCGTGCGTGTCGGCGCCATTGGCCGGAGCCCTTCTTTATATCAGCGCCAGTGGCGATGCCTTTGGCGGCGGCTTGAAGTTGTTTGCCCTTGGCCTGGGCATGGGCACGCCGTTGGTGTTGTTTGCCGTCGGCGGCGGCACCTTGCTGCCCAAGGGCGGCAACTGGATGGTGACGGTGCGCAACGCCTTTGGCGTGTTGCTGCTGGCGGTGTCGGTGTGGATGCTCGAACGCGTACTACCGCCGAGCCTGGCGCTGGCGTTGTGGGGCTTGCTGGCAGTGGGCGTGGCGCTGTTTCTCGGCGCGCTGGAGTTCAGCTACAAAGCGCCGCGTGCGCGCTTGGCGCAATTGCTGGGCCTGGTGTTGCTGGTGTACGGCATCACGGCGTGGATCGGTGCGTTGCAGGGTGAAAGCGATCCGCTGCGCCCGCTGGGTCGCCCGGTCGCCAGTGTTGCCGCTCCCGGTGCCGCGCCCGTGGCCGACACTTGGCAAACCGTCAAAACTCCCGCCGAACTGGACGCCGCGTTCGCCGCTGCCAAGGCCGCCAACCAGCCGCTACTGCTGGATTGGTATGCCGACTGGTGCATCAGCTGCAAGGTGATCGAGCGTGAAGTGCTGCATGCACCGGAGGTCACCAGCCAGCTTGGCCGCTATCGCCTGGTGCGCTTCGACATCACCGACAGCAACGAAGAACAACGCACCCTGCTCAACCGCTACAAGCTGTTCGGCCCGCCCGCCATTCTGTTTTTTGCGCCCAATGGTGACGAATGGGTCGATGTCCGTGTCGTAGGAGAGATTGACGCGAAAACCTTCGCCGAACGCCTGCGTACGGCGGCCGCGTACTGACGAGCAGACCTATATTTGCAGCAATCTGCTGCTATCGTGCTAGCTACTGCTGAGAACTGGACATGCCCAACCTGGCTGCGGCATAGTCCGGCGCAGCGTCGATTAGCAAAACAATAAGGAAACACCCTCATGGCCACCTTGCTGGTGCTGCATGGTCCCAACCTGAATTTGTTGGGCACGCGCGAACCAGGCGTCTACGGCGCCACCACCCTGGAACAGATCAACCTCGATCTGGAGCGCCGCGCCCGCGAGGCCGGCCACCACCTGATGTACTTGCAGAGCAATGCCGAGTACGAGCTGATCGAGCGGATTCACGCGGCTCGCAGCGAGGCGGTGGACTTCATTCTTATCAATCCGGCAGCTTTTACGCATACAAGCGTCGCATTACGTGACGCGTTGCTGGCGGTGAGCATCCCATTCATCGAAGTGCACCTCTCCAACGTGCACAAGAGAGAACCTTTCCGCCATCACTCCTACTTTTCGGATGTTGCTGTAGGTGTGATCTGCGGCCTTGGCGCCAGCGGTTACCGGCTGGCCCTGGAGGCTGCCCTCGAACAACTTGAACGCCCCTGACCTCTTCCCGGGAGTTGCTACTTATGGATATTCGTAAAGTTAAGAAATTGATCGAGCTGCTGGAAGAATCCGGCATCGATGAGCTGGAGATCCGTGAGGGCGAAGAGTCCGTACGCATCAGCCGTCACGGCAAACAGCCGCAATACGCCCCTGCTCCACAAGTGTTCGCCGCCCCAGCACCTGCCGCTGCACCAGTGGCTGCTGCGCCGGTTGCCGACGCTGCACCTGCTGTCGCCAAGCTCAATGGCAACGTGGTTCGCTCGCCAATGGTCGGTACCTTCTACCGCACCCCGGCGCCTACCTCGCCAGCTTTCGTTGAAGTCGGTCAGAGCGTGAAGAAAGGCGACATTCTGTGCATCGTCGAAGCCATGAAAATGATGAACCACATCGAAGCTGAAACCAGCGGCGTCATCGAATCCATCTTGGTGGAAAACGGCCAGCCGGTTGAGTACGACCAACCGCTGTTCACCATCGTTTGAACCGCGGAGAGCCTCCAATGCTGGAAAAAGTGCTGATCGCCAACCGCGGCGAAATTGCCTTGCGCATCCTGCGCGCCTGCAAAGAGCTGGGCATCAAGACCGTCGCGGTGTATTCCACCGCCGACCGTGAGCTGATGCACCTGGGCCTGGCAGACGAGACGGTGTGTATCGGCCCTGCCCCCGCGAACAAATCCTACCTGCATATTCCGGCAATCATCGCCGCAGCCGAAGTGACCGGCGCCACCGCCATTCACCCAGGCTATGGCTTTCTCGCCGAGAACGCCGACTTCGCCGAGCAGGTAGAGAAATCCGGTTTTGCCTTTATCGGCCCGAAAGCTGACACCATCCGCCTGATGGGCGACAAGGTGTCGGCCAAGCACGCCATGATCGCCGCGGGCGTACCGACCGTTCCAGGCTCTGACGGCCCGCTGCCCGAAGATGAAGAAACCGCCCTGCGCATTGGCCGCGAAGTCGGCTACCCGGTGATCATCAAAGCCGCTGGCGGCGGCGGTGGTCGCGGCATGCGTGTGGTGCACGACGAAGATGACCTGATCAAATCGGCCAAGCTGACCCGTACCGAAGCCGGTGCTGCGTTCGGCAACCCGATGGTGTATCTCGAGAAGTTCCTCACCAACCCACGTCACGTGGAAGTGCAGGTACTGTCCGACGGCCAGGGCAACGCCATTCACCTGGGTGACCGTGACTGCTCGCTGCAGCGCCGCCACCAGAAGGTACTGGAAGAAGCGCCGGCCCCGGGCATCGACGAAAAAGCCCGCCAGGAAGTGTTCGCCCGTTGCGTCAAAGCCTGTATCGACATTGGCTACCGCGGCGCCGGCACCTTCGAGTTCTTGTACGAGAACGGTCACTTCTACTTTATCGAGATGAACACCCGCGTTCAGGTGGAGCACCCGGTATCGGAGATGGTCACTGGCATCGACATCGTCAAGGAGATGCTCAGCATCGCCGCTGGCAACAAGCTGTCGATCAAGCAGGAAGATGTGGTAATCCGCGGCCATGCCCTGGAATGCCGGATCAACGCCGAAGACCCGTCGACCTTTATGCCGAGCCCCGGCAAGGTCAAGCACTTCCATGCCCCTGGCGGCAATGGCGTGCGCGTGGACTCGCACCTGTACAGCGGCTACAGCGTTCCGCCGAACTATGAC
This sequence comes from Pseudomonas sp. CC11G, assembly GCF_056174845.1. NCBI lineage: Bacteria > Pseudomonadati > Pseudomonadota > Gammaproteobacteria > Pseudomonadales > Pseudomonadaceae > Pseudomonas > Pseudomonas sp. CC11G. The sequence continues at coordinate 17,173 of NZ_JBWBZC010000011.1, read as the reverse complement.
TCGCTGATCGGCAAGCTGATCACCTACGGGGCGACCCGTGACGAGGCCATGGCGCGGATGCGCAATGCGCTGGATGAGATTGTGGTGGACGGGATCAAGACCAATATCCCGCTGCACCGTGATCTGGTTCGTGACAAAGGTTTCTGCAAGGGTGGTGTCAATATTCACTATCTTGAGAAGAAGCTCGGAATTCACTAACCGAAATCGCTCCATGGGAAAGGCCGCTTGATGCGGCCTTTCTCGTTTCATAAGGACATGAATCATGGGCATCAAAGCATTCGCCGATAACACCGTTGCCGCCTTCGGCGAAGCATTCGTCTGCTTCGGCTTGGCCTTCAGGGACAGCCTGCGACCCGGCATTCTGTTGCGCTCGGCCGGCCTGTGCGTGCTGATGTTTGCCCTGTGGACCTGGGTGTTTTTCGAGCATTACCAACAGATCGGCACCGCCTGTGGCGCGCTGTCGCTATTCATTATTTATGGCGGCGCTGTGCTGGGCTTTTTGCCCAGCCTCGGTGGTGGCAGCGGCGGCAGCATGGGTGGCATGGCCGGGCCATTGGCGATGCTGGTGCTGTATGTCGCGGGGCTGGCGGTGGTTCTGGTCGTGGTGCTGTACACCGGCGCCATTGTTGCCAGCATCCGCCTGGCACTGCGCTGGGTGTTGATGAGTTCGGTGCGCGAGCGCTGCTTGCGCCATTACCCGCAGTTGCAACAGCGGGCCAAGGCCGACGGAAATTTGCTGCTCGGCGCCCGTTATGTGCTTGGGCCGTGGCTGGGCATCACCGTCGGCACCTTGCTTTGCCTGCTTATTCCTCTGGTCAACGGCATCCTGCTGCTGTTGTTGCTGGCCTACCTGAATGTGCGTTTTCTTACTCCGGCCGCCTTTGCCAATCTGGTCAGTAGCAGCGAACAACTGGACGCCATCGGCCGCCAGCGCGGCGCCATTCTGGCCTTTGGTGTGCTCATTGTGTTGCTAGCCTTGGTGCCCATTGCCAATCTGTTGTTGCCGGCGCTGCTGGCGGGCGGTGCCTGCCACCTCGGCTACCGAGGGCTGAACCCCGCGCGCCGCGCGGCTGGTGTGGGGCAGGCTGCTCAAGTAAGCTTGCCGCCCTGTTAAAGCCAGTCTTTCTTTGCACCGTCTTCGAGGTTGTTCGTTATGCCGTGGTTACAAGTCCGTCTCGCCATCAGCCCGGAACAGGCAGAAACCTACGAAGACGCCCTGCTGTCCGTGGGCGCGGTATCGGTAACCTTTATGGACGCCGAAGACCAACCGATTTACGAGCCGGACCTGGGCACCACCCCGCTGTGGTCGCGCACCCACCTGCTGGCGCTGTTCGAAGCCGACGTGGATGAAGCCAACCTACTCGCGCACCTCACCTTGTTGACGGGCGGCACGCTGCCGGACCATCACGTCGAGCGTATCGAAGATCAGGATTGGGAACGCAGCTGGATGGAAAACTTCCAGCCAATGCGTTTTGGTCAGCGCCTGTGGATTGTGCCGAGCTGGCACGCCGCGCCAGAGCCCGACGCGGTCAACCTGCTGCTCGATCCAGGCCTGGCGTTCGGCACCGGCACTCACCCCACCACCGCCCTGTGCCTGGAATGGCTGGACGGCCAGGAACTGAACGGCGTGGACGTAGTGGATTTCGGCTGCGGCTCGGGCATTCTCGCCATCGCTGCCTTGCTGCTGGGCGCCAAACAGGCCGTCGGCACAGACATCGACATACAGGCCCTGGAAGCCTCGCGTAATAACGCCGGGCGCAACGGTATCGACCCGGCCCGCTTCCCGCTGTACCTGCCCGAAGACTTGCCGCCGCAGCAAGCCGAGGTGGTGGTCGCGAACATTCTGGCCGGTCCGCTGGTCCAACTCGCTGGAACGATTACGGCGCTGGTCCAACCCAACGGCCTTCTGGCGCTGTCGGGTATCCTCGCCGAACAGGCCGAGGAAGTTCGTGCGGCATACACCGCTGAATTCGAGCTGGACCCCACCGCCGAAAAAGACGGCTGGGTACGTATTAGCGGCCGCCGCCGCTGAAGCTCGCCTGGCGCGAGCCTTGAGTTAAACTAGCCCCCGATCGATTTGCGCAACCCCGGAATACTGCATGACCGCCAGCTTCGTCACCCAATGCCCACATTGCCGCACCAGCTTTCGCGTTAGCAGTACGCAGCTGGGTGCCGCGCATGGCGCTGTGCGTTGCGGGGCGTGCCTGCATGTATTCAACGCGGCCCAGCAGATTCTCGACGAGCACCCGGTGCAGACGTTCATGCCCAAGGCGGCCGCGCCCAAACCGCCGGCGCCTCCGATACCCGCCCCGATCCCAGCACCACCTGCCCGGCAGCCGTCATTCCCACCGCCGGCAAAGCCACCAGCGAAACCCTATGGATTCACGACGATCTGGACCTGGACAGCCTCGACGAAGAGCTGGCCAAGCTGGAGCAGCAAGAACTGCAGCTGTCTAAAGAATTCATGTCGCTCGCGCCGGCGGCGGCCAACAAACCCAAAGACGATTTCCTCAAAGCGCCCGATCGTATCGACGATCAGCACGATGAAGGCTGGGCCGAAGCCCTGCTGAAAAAAGAAACCGCACCTGCTGTATCCAGCGACGGCATCGAGCCGCCCGCCCCAAGCCTGGCGCCACCGCCGCCGGTGTTTCGCGCCCGCCCGGTTGCAGTTGTAGAAGAAGCGCATGAGCCGGAGCCGGTCGACGCCGAGCCAACCCTGGGCAACGGCCGTATCGATGATGATGAAGACGACGACCTCGCGCCGGCCTTCAAGCTCAGCGCCGACCGCAGCTTCGACCGCTCGATGGACGACGAATCCGAAGAGAGCGCCTCCGAGCGCGATAACTTCTCGGCGGTAAAAAATCTCAACAAAACTGATCGCGCTGAACCTGCAATGCGCGATGACAGCCTGTTCCACCTGTCCGATGACCCGCTGCAACTGGACTGGCAGGAACAACGCAAACCCTGGGGCCGCTGGATAGGTTGGGGCCTGCTCAACCTGATCGGCGCCACCGCCTTGGCCACGCAGTACGTCGCCTACCATTTCGACGAGCTGGCCCGCCAAGACCAATACCGCCCGTGGTTCGAAGCCATGTGCCCGAACATCGGCTGCAACCTGCCTTCCAAGGTTGAAATCAGCCTGATCAAAAGCAGCAACCTGGTGGTGCGCAGCCACCCGGACTTCAATGGCGCACTGGTGGTCGATGCCATCATCTACAACCGCGCCACCTTCGCCCAGCCGTTCCCGTTGCTGGAAATCCGCTTTGCCGACCTGAATGGTCAACTGCTTGCCAGTCGTCGCTTCAAACCCAGCGAATACCTGGCGGGCGAATTGGCAGGCCAGGCCGAAATGCCACCGCAAACGCCGATTCATATCTCCCTGGACATCCTTGATCCGGGCAACAAAGCCGTGAATTACAGCCTGAGTTTTCACTCGCCCGAGTGATTTCCCACACGACGTTTTTGCCATTCAAGCGCGCGACCCGCGACTTTCTGACCCGGTAAAACTGTTCATAATTTATCCAAAACAGCCTTTCTCCAGTCATCGAGAGCGGGTATCATGCCAACCCTTTTTCGCACTCTCAGATCCGCCTTTCTCAGCAGGGAAGCCCCATGTCGGCGGTACGCATCGGCCCATACACATTGCCCAATCAGTTGATTCTCGCCCCGATGGCGGGTGTCACTGATCGCCCGTTTCGCCAGCTCTGCCGGCGCCTCGGAGCCGGCATGGTGGTATCGGAGATGGTGACCAGCGACATGAGTCTGTGGAACACACGCAAATCCAGTTTGCGTCTGATCCATGCCGGTGATCCCGAGCCTCGCTCGGTTCAGATAGCCGGTGGTGATCCTCAGATGCTGGCTGACGCCGCACGAGCTAACGTGGATCTGGGCGCGCAAATAATCGACATCAATATGGGTTGCCCGGCCAAAAAGGTCTGCAACAAGGCAGCCGGTTCTGCGCTGCTGAAAGACGAAGCCCTGGTCAGTGCGATTTTGCAGGCCGTGGTTGCCGCGGTAGACGTACCGGTAACCCTGAAAATTCGCACCGGTTGGGATCGCGACAATAAAAACGGCATCACCGTTGCGCGCATTGCCGAAGAGTGCGGCATTACCGCCCTCGCCGTTCATGGTCGTACCCGCGCAGATTTGTACACCGGTGAAGCCGAGTACGACACCATTGCCGCGATCAAGCAGGCCGTGTCGATTCCGGTGTTCGCCAATGGCGACATCACCTCGCCAGAGAAGGCCCGGCAGGTGCTCGACAGCACCGGGGTAGATGGGTTGTTGATTGGTCGTGCTGCTCAGGGCCGGCCGTGGATCTTTCGCGAGATCGAGCATTTTTTACGCACCGGCACTCACCTGCCGGCGCCGACGCTGTATGAGGTGGAACGCATTCTGCTAGAGCATCTGGCCGAACTGCACAGTTTCTACGGCGACGTGATGGGCCCGCGAATAGCGCGCAAACACGTTGGCTGGTACCTCGCCACCCTGCCGGGCGCCAGGGAGTTTCGCGCCCAATTCAATCGTCTGGAAAACACGGACGTGCAATGCGCCAGCGTTCGGCAGTTCTTCGCCGAACGTCACAACGATGGAGAAGAGGTGGCCGCATGACGATGATGACTGAGACTTTAGTGAGTGGAATTGCACCTGTGACCGATAACGTCAATTTGAAACAGCACCTCAACACGCCGAGCGATGAAGGCCAGACCTTACGCGGCAATGTGGAGAAGGCGCTGCACAACTACTTCGCCCACCTGGATGGGCAAGATGTGTGTGATGTCTACAACCTGGTGCTTTCCGAAGTCGAAGCACCGCTGCTGGAAACCGTGATGAATTACGTCAAGGGCAACCAGACCAAGGCTTCCGAATTGCTCGGCCTGAACCGCGGAACGCTGCGTAAAAAGCTCAAGCAATACGACCTGCTATAAACATGCACTCAAACGAAAAAGGGCGGACTGATCAAACAGCCGCCCTTTTTTGCTGATTTCTTCGCTTCAGATGGAAATTGAGATGACCGACCAAACCACCCGCCTACCCGTTCGCCGTGCCTTGATCAGCGTTTCCGACAAGACCGGCATCCTCGAGTTTGCCCGTGAGCTGTCCGCCCTTGGCGTGGAGATTCTGTCCACCGGCGGCACTTTCAAACTGCTCAAGGACAATGGCGTAGCCGCCGTCGAAGTCGCCGATTACACCGGCTTTGCGGAAATGATGGATGGCCGGGTGAAAACCCTGCACCCGAAAATCCACGGTGGCATTCTCGGTCGCCGCGGCACCGACGATGCAATCATGGCCGAGCATGGCATCAAGCCGATCGACTTGGTGGCGGTCAACCTCTACCCCTTCGAAGCAACCATTTCCAAGCCAGGCTGCGACCTGCCGACCGCCATCGAAAACATCGATATCGGCGGCCCGACCATGGTTCGCTCGGCTGCCAAGAACCACAAAGACGTGGCCATCGTGGTGAACGCCAGCGACTACGCCAACGTGCTGGAAAGCCTCAAGGCCGGCGGCCTCACCTACGCACAGCGTTTCGACCTGATGCTCAAGGCCTTCGAGCACACCGCCGCCTACGACGGCATGATCGCCAACTATATGGGCACCGTTAACCAGGCCGCTGAAACCCTGAGCACAGAAGGCCGCAGCGAATTTCCGCGCACCTTCAACAGCCAGTTCATCAAGGCCCAGGAAATGCGCTACGGCGAGAACCCGCACCAGAGCGCGGCGTTCTACGTGGAAGCCAAGCCCGCCGAAGTCAGCGTGGCCACCGCCACCCAGCTGCAAGGCAAAGAGCTGTCGTTCAACAACGTGGCCGACACCGACGCCGCGCTGGAATGCGTGAAGAGCTTCGTCAAACCGGCCTGCGTAATCGTCAAGCACGCCAACCCATGCGGCGTGGCTGTGGCCTTGGACAGCGAAGGCGGCATTCGCCAGGCCTATGAACTGGCCTACGCCACCGACACCGAATCGGCATTCGGCGGCATCATCGCCTTCAACCGTGAGCTGGACGCCGCCACCGCCAAGGCCATCGTTGACCGTCAGTTCGTCGAAGTCATCATCGCCCCGAGCGTAAGCGCTGAAGCTCGCGAAGTGGTCGCCGCCAAAGCCAACGTACGCCTGCTGGCCTGCGGTGAGTGGAACGCCGAGCGCGCTGCTGCCTGGGACTACAAACGCGTTAACGGCGGCCTGCTGGTACAGAGCCGCGACATCGGCATGATCACCGCCGACGACCTGAAAGTGGTCACCAAGCGCGCACCGACCGAGCAGGAAATTCACGACCTGATCTTTGCCTGGAAAGTGGCCAAGTACGTGAAGTCCAACGCCATCATCTACGCCAAGAACCGCCAGACCATCGGCGTCGGCGCTGGCCAGATGAGCCGAGTGAATTCGGCCCGTATTGCTGCCATCAAAGCCGAGCACGCTGGTCTGCAGGTGCAGGGCGCGGTCATGGCATCGGACGCGTTCTTCCCGTTCCGTGACGGCATCGATAACGCAGCGAAAAACGGCATCACCGCCGTGATTCAGCCGGGTGGTTCGATGCGCGATAACGAAGTGATTGCCGCAGCCGACGAAGCCGGCATCGCGATGGTCCTCACCTCGATGCGTCATTTCCGTCATTAATTGATGGGTTTCGCTGCGCTCTACCCATCCTACGGGTGAGCGCAGATTCGTAGGATGGGTAGAGCCGCAGGCGAAACCCATCAATACCGAATTCCAGCCCCACAGAGGCTTGCACCATGAATGTATTGATCATTGGCAGTGGCGGTCGTGAACACGCCCTGGCGTGGAAAGTCGCGCAAGACCCGCGCGTTGCAAAAGTATTCGTTGCACCCGGTAACGCCGGCACCGCCACCGAAGCCAAGTGCGAGAACGTGGCCATCGACGTATTGGCCCTGGAGCAACTGGCCGACTTCGCTGAAAAGAACGTCAGCCTGACCATCGTTGGCCCGGAAGCGCCGCTGGTCAAAGGCGTGGTCGACCTGTTCCGCAGCCGTAACCTGCGCTGCTTCGGCCCTACCGCCGGCGCCGCACAACTGGAAGGTTCCAAAGCCTTTACCAAGGACTTCCTGGCCCGCCACAACATCCCCACCGCCGACTACCAGAACTTCACCGAAGTAGAGCCAGCCCTGGCCTACCTGCGTGAAAAGGGCGCGCCGATCGTGATCAAGGCCGACGGCCTGGCCGCCGGTAAAGGCGTGATCGTCGCCATGACCCTGCAGGAAGCCGAAGACGCCGTGCGCGATATGCTCGCCGGCAATGCATTCGGTGACGCCGGCTCGCGTGTGGTGATCGAAGAGTTCCTGGACGGTGAAGAAGCCAGCTTTATCGTGATGGTCGACGGTAAGAACGTGCTGCCCATGGCCACCAGCCAAGACCACAAACGTGTAGGCGATGCCGACACCGGTCCGAACACCGGCGGCATGGGTGCGTATTCCCCGGCACCGGTGGTGACTGCTGAGGTACACCAGCGCGCGATGGACGAAGTCATCTGGCCGACCGTGCGTGGCATGGCGGCCGAGGGCAACGTGTACACCGGTTTCCTGTACGCCGGGCTGATGATCGACAAGGCCGGCAAGCCGAAAGTCATCGAGTTCAACTGCCGCTTTGGCGATCCGGAAACCCAGCCGATCATGCTGCGTTTGCAGTCCAGCCTGGTGCTGCTGATTGAAGGCGCGCTGGCCGAAGCCCTCGACAAGATCGAAGCTCAATGGGACCCGCGCCCAAGCCTGGGCGTCGTACTGGCCGCTGGTGGCTACCCCGGTGACTACGCCAAGGGCGTGGAAATCAAAGGCCTCGACGCGGCCGTCTCCGAACACGGCAAAGTGTTCCATGCCGGCACCACGCTGAGCGATGGCAAAGTGGTCACCGCCGGGGGCCGCGTACTGTGCGCCACCGCCCTAGGTGAAACCGTTTCGGCCGCACAAGCCAATGCATACGAGCTGACGAAAAAAGTCGATTGGGACGGTTGCTTCTACCGTAACGACATCGGCTATCGCGCGATTGCCCGCGAGCGTGGCGAAGATTGATCGCGTAATTACGCAATTGATCGGCAAAAACGCACAAAAGGCAGCCTTGATGGCTGCCTTTTGCGTATTACGTGAAGGGTTTGCTTGGCTATAATCCGACCACTCAAACCTGAAGGGATTTCATTGTGCGCGGGCTCAGGATTGCCATAGGACTTGTTGTCAGCCTCTTATTGGCTGCACTGTCACCACTGCCAGCCCTGGCAGCGGAGCAAGGCCAATGGTCTGCGCTGCTGGACCCGGACGCCAGCCTTACCCTCGACGACGTGCGCGCCAGCGGCAGCGTCGCGCGCTTCTCCCCTGTCGATATCCAGCAACTGGTTACCCCCGGCGACAACGTAGCCCAATGGCTGCATGTGCGCCTGCCCGGTAAAAACCGCGAACGCCTGCTGCGGGTGTTCGGCCCCTACCTCGGCCACCTCGATCTTTACGTGGTACGCGGCGGCGAACTGATCGCCACCACCCGCACCGGCAGCCAGACGCCGCTGGCCGAGCGGCCACTGCCTAGCCGTGACTTGCTGCTGCCACTGCCGGTGACCAGCGACATCCTCGACCTCTACCTGCGCCTGTCCAGCAGTCACGCGCTACGCCCGGCCATCAGCATCGATGACGCCAGCGCCATAGCCGCCGATGACTCGCGCCCACTGTTCTACGGCATGCTGCTGGCCGCCTTTGGCCTGCTGCTGCTCTACAACCTGGTGCGGTTCGCCTACACCCGTATTCGCAGCAGCTTGTGGCTGGCGTTGGCGCAGTTGAGCCTGCTCGGCACCAGCAGCACGCTGCTGGGCATCAGCTCGCCATACCTGGTGGGTTGGCCGGGGTTGCAAGTGCAGGCCGGCAATCTATCGATTCTGTTGGCCATGCTCTGCAGCCTGGCGTTCACCCTGAGCTTCTTCAAACGCGTACAACCCGCTGGCGTCTGGCGCCGGGTGTTGTTGGCCGAATGCGTGGCCGTCGGCTTGCTGGTGGTGGTGCTGCTGGTTGCCAGCCAGTTGCAGTTCAACCGCGTGGTGTACCTGGTCGCTGCCATCAGCAGTCTGAGCGTGCTGGTGGTGACCGCTTACCACTGGATGCATGGTTACAAACCGGCGCGGTTGTTCACCCTGGCGCAGCTGATTTTCAACCTGGCGTTTATCGGCGCCCTGCCCTCGCTGTTTGGTTATTGGTCGTACGATTCCGATTGGCTGGCCTACAACCTGCTGTGTTTTGCGGTGGTCACTGGCTTCTTGCAAAGCCTGGCACTCGCCGAGCGGCAGCTGCGCTTGCAACAGGAACACTTCGCCTACAGCCGTGACCAGGCGGCCAACTCCGCCGAGCTGCGGGCCAAGGCCGAATTCCTGGCCAAGATTAGCCACGAAATTCGCACTCCCATGAACGGCGTGCTGGGCATGACCGAACTGCTGCTGGGCACCCAGCTGTCGACCAAACAGCGCGACTACGTGCAAACCATCCACAGCTCCGGCAACGAACTGCTCACCCTGATCAACGAAATTCTCGACATCTCCAAACTGGAATCCGGGCAGATCGAGCTGGACGACGTGCAGTTCGACCTAAACGCCCTGATCGACGATTGCCTGGATATCTTCCGCGCCAAAGCCGAGCAGCAAAAAGTCGAGCTCATCAGCTTTATGCAGCCGCAAGTGCCGCGCGTGATCAGCGGCGACCCCACGCGCCTGCGGCAAACCCTGTTGAGCCTGCTGGACAACGCCTTCAAGCAAACCGACGAAGGCGAGATTCTGCTGGTGGTGGCCGTCGATACCAGCGGCGATACCCCGCGCCTGCGCATTGCCGTACAAGACAGCGGCCGGTCGCTGGACAGCGCCGAACGCGACGCCCTGCTCAACGCCGAACTGCACAGCAAAGACTTCCTCGCCGCCACCGGCGTGGGCGCGCGCCTGGGCCTGATCATCGCCCGGCAACTGGTGCGGTTGATGAGCGGCACCTTTGGTATTCAAAGCGGCGGCAACCAGGGCAACACCCTGTGGCTGACCTTGCCACTGGACGCCGAACGCCTGGAAAACCCGACCGCCGACCTCGACGGCCCGCTGCAAGGCGCGCGCCTGCTGGTGGTGGACGACAACGAAACCTGCCGCAAGGTACTGCTGCAACAATGCAGCGCCTGGGGCCTGACCGTGAGCGCCGTGCCGTCTGGCAAAGAGGCGTTAGCGCTGCTGCGCACCAAGGCCAATATCCGCGAATACTTCGACGTGGTGCTGCTGGATCAGGACATGCCCGGCATGACCGGCATGCAACTGGCCGCCAAGATCAAGGAAGACCCGAGCCTCAACCACGACGTGCTGCTCATCATGCTCACCGGCATCAGCAACGCGCCGAGCAAAATCATCGCGCGCAATGCCGGCATCAAACGCATCCTCGCCAAACCGGTGGCTGGCTACACGCTGAAAACCACCCTGGCCGACGAACTGGCCCAGCGCAAACCCGGCCTCGAACCGCGCAACTATGCGCCGGTGGTGGCGCCGCAAGACTTCCCCGAAGACTTCCGCATTCTGGTGGCTGAAGACAACAGCATTTCCACCAAAGTGATTCGCGGCATGCTCGGCAAACTCAACCTGCAGCCCGACACCGCCAGCAACGGCGAAGAAGCCCTGACCGCGATGAAAGCCCAGCAATACGACCTGGTGCTGATGGACTGCGAAATGCCGGTGATGGATGGTTTTTCTGCCACCGAACAACTGCGCGCATGGGAAGCCCAGGAGCAGCGCCAGCGCACCCCCGTGGTGGCGCTGACCGCGCATATTCTGTCCGAGCACAAGGAACGCGCGAAGCTCGTGGGCATGGACGGCCATATGGCCAAACCGGTGGAGCTGTCCAACCTGCGCGAGCTGGTGGAACACTGGGTGGCACAACGCAACGCCCGTCGCCAGGAAGAATCCGACTCGGCGCTGCCCCACTGACGTTCCCCTACTTTTCTGCCTGCGAGCCTGCCGATGCTGTCCACCCTGTTCAGCCTGTATTTGAAGATGCTGGTGCTCTATAGCCCGTTCTTCGTGCTGTCGTGTTTTATCGGGATGACCCGCGGCTACACCGTCAAAGAACGCAAAAAGCTCGCGTGGAAAGTGGCCGTCGGCGTGGTCATCGCCAGCAGCGTGCTGTACCTGTTCGGACAAAGCATCTTTACCGTGTTCGGCATCACCATCGACGCCTTCCGCATTGGTGCCGGCAGTGTGTTGTTCATCTCCGCCCTCGGCATGGCCCAGGGTCGGCCGGTGGTGCAGAGCGACAACCTGCAGCAAGACGTCACCATCGTGCCGCTGACCATTCCGCTCACCGTCGGCCCCGGCACCATCGGCGCCATGCTGGTAATGGGCGCCGGGCAGCCGCACTGGGACAGCAAGTTGATCGCGTTGGTGGCGATCGTGCTGGCCAGTCTCACCGTGGGGTTGGTGCTGTACCTCAGCGATATGTTCGAGCGGATTCTCGGCGATCAGGGCCTGGAGATTATTGGCCGGTTGATGGGGTTGTTTGTGTGTGCGCTGGCGGCGCAGATTATCTTCACCGGGATCAAGGGTTATCTGATTACTCCCTAAAACACCGTTGGTCTTCGTAGGAGCCAGCTCGCTGGCGAACCCTGCAAACACCATTCTCGAATACCTTTTCCAGGGTTCGCGACCAAGGTCGCTCCTACAGCACGTCGGGCGGCCGAGCAAAAACCCTTCATCGTTTTCGCAAACCTCACCGCGCATCACCTCCCACCTTCGCGTAAACTGCGCGGCCGTTTTTTGTACCCGGAATTCATCATGACCAACGCGCAATCTGCTCGTGCCATTGGCATCGACTTTGGCACGTCCAACTCCACCGTCGGCTGGCTACGCCCCGGCGAGCAATCGTTGCTTGTGTTGGAAGACGGAAAAATCACCCTGCCCTCGGTGGTCTTCTTCAACTTCGAAGAACGCCGCCCGGTGTACGGTCGCCTGGCCCTGCACGAGTACCTCGAAGGCTACGAAGGCCGCCTGATGCGCTCGCTGAAAAGCCTGCTGGGTTCCAAGCTGCTGAAAAGCGAAACCGCCGTATTGGGCAGCGCGCTGCCGTTCAAAGACATTCTCGGTTTCTTTATCGGCGAGCTGAAAACCCGCGCCGAAGCCGTGGCCGACCGCCCGTTCGAAGAAGTGGTATTGGGCCGCCCGGTGTTCTTTGTCGATGATGATGAAAAAGCTGATAAAGAAGCCGAAGACACCCTGGTCGCCGTCGCGAAAAAGCTCGGCTTCAAAGACGTGTCGTTCCAGTACGAACCCATCGCCGCCGCCTTCGACTACGAAAGCACCATCAGCCGCGAAGAGCTTGTTCTGATTGTCGACATCGGCGGTGGTACGTCCGACTTCTCGCTGATCCGCCTGGCCCCCGAGCGCCATATGCAACCCGAGCGGCAGAACGACATTCTGGCCACCGGCGGTGTGCATATCGGCGGTACCGACTTCGACAAACAGCTGAGCCTGGCCGGCGTGATGCCGCTGTTCGGCTACGGCAGCCGCATGAAAAACCAGGCCTATATGCCCACCAGCCACCACCTGAATATGGTGACCTGGCACACCATCAACGCCGTGTATTCGCAGCAAGCGCTGAACGCGCTGAAGAACATGCGTTACGACGCCATCGACACCGACGGCCTGGACCGCTTCTTCAAGCTGATCGAACAACGCGCCGGGCACTGGCTGGCGATGCAGGTTGAGCAGAGCAAGATCGAACTGACCGAAATGGACAGCCGCAACATTTCCCTGGAACGCGTCGAGCCAGGCCTGGTGGCCGAGCTGAACCGCCAGCTGTTCGATGAATCCATCGACGGCTTGCTGGGCAAGGTGAACGGCAGCGTGTTGCAGCTGTTGGCGGATGCCGGGGTGAGTACCGAGGATATCGACACGGTGTTTTTCACCGGTGGTTCGAGCGGCATTCCGGCGCTGCGCGCGAATATCCAGCGGCTGCTGCCGAATGCCCGTCACGCCGAAGGCGACACCTTCGGCAGTATCGGCAGTGGGTTGGCGATCGAAGCGAAGAAACGCTACGGCTAAAACGCCGCTTTGCTTTTTGTGGGAGAGGCTTCAGCCTCGATTGGCCAGGCCTGGAAAAGACGTTTCCAGGAATCGAGGCTGAAGCCTCTCCCACAGGATTTTATAGCGCTTCAACAATCTCCGATTCCTGCCCATTTACCCGTACAAAATCCCCGGCGCTTTGCCAAGCAAACTCTGCCCCATCGGCGATTGCGGCGTGATGCTCATCACCTCGCCCTCCTCGGTCGGCACTTTCATCCCCGCACCATCCGGCACCAGGAACAACCGCCGCTGTTGCCCGCTATCACTCTCCAGCAGCACCAGCGCACTCAACTGAATGCCTTTGTCGGCATCAAAATCACGCAGTTGCAGCGCACGAAACGCCAGCAATGCCTGCTCGATTTCCGCCACGCGCCGCGCCTGACCATGGGCCAGATAACCCGCCTCCAACCCCAGCGTGTCGTATTTGTTTTCGGCGACGTTTTCTTCGTGGGTGGCCGCTTCATGGGCGGTTTGCAGGGCGAGTTGGGCGTTATGCAGATCGGCGTTGAGCCGTTCGACAAAAAGCTGGTGAAGGTGGGTTTTGTTCATCGAAAACGGTATGCCTGAACGCTTGACGGGGGCAGCCCCTGGATCCCCGCCTTCGCGGGGATGACGGTGTTATTCCTATTTACTCCGTCATCCCCGCGAAGGCGGGGATCCAGAATCTTAAAGCGGCCGCCATTGTGTCGTTCACCGCAGTGTTTAAGGAAGGCTTTTGCTAGAGTTCGCCAACTGGCGCAAGCCGACCTGCCTGGAGTGCCACATGTCCCCGTTCAAGACCTTCGCCATCGTCATCTGCGCCACCCTGCTGAGTGCCTGCGGCCTCGGCGAAACCGCCGCCACCGCCGAGCTGCAAGCCAAACAGGCGCAGCAGGCGCAACAACAGATGCAAGACATGCAGAAGCAGATCGATGCCGCCAATGCCGTTAACAACGAGCGCTTGAAACAGGCTACCGAGCAGTAATCAGTTAGCCGGCACCAGGGTCATTTCCACCGGCTCGCCGGGGTTGTGCTGGCGCAATTGCAGAATGTCCTTGGTGGCCATCAGCACTTCGGTTTTGTAGCGCTGCCCTTCTTCGATCATTACCAGATCGGCACCGTCTTGCTGCCATTGGCCGAACGCCGGCTTGTTGCCGCTGGAGGCCAGCACCAGCGTGCCGTCGGACAGAAACACATAGAGCATGCCTTTGCTCACCGTCGGTGACTCGCTGACGCTCCATACCCGATTGACGAAACTGGCCGGCGCCGGCGGCTCCGAGCAAGCGCCCAGTAGCAGGCTGGCGAGCAGGGGCAGCGTGTAACGAAAACGTTTGGCGAACATGCAGGTGTCCTTGGTGTTCTTGTTATAGGAATAAGTAAGGGGCAAAAAACTCGAACTTAGTTCCCGACGGACGTCTCCAAAATGAGGTAAGCCGACAACGGCCCCCCACAAGGAAAGACACCATGTACAAAACCAAACTCCTCGCGGCTTTTTGTGCACTGGCAGCGGTTACAGGTTGCGCCAGTAAAATGGAAAATCCGGTCGACTACGTCACCTACCGCAATGAGCCCCTGGCCAAGCAAGTGGACGTTGGCATGACCAAGTCGCAAGTGCTGACCGTTGGCGGCCCACCCTCCACAGAACTCCATCGCACCGTGCGCTCGGGCACCTGCAATAACTATGTGATGGAGAAGGAAGGTTCCAAGCAGGTTTATTACGTGAGCTTTGACGCCAACGACCGCGTCGACGGCAAGGGCTTTATGACTTGTGAGCAAATGGAAACCAACGAGCGGAATATGTAAGGCGTCGATTCGCCCTACATCTGAAGATCAAAAACTCGAGGCTGAAGCCTCTCCCACAGGAAGCACGTTCTTTGTGGGAGAGGCTTCAGCCTCGATGCTTTTGATCTAGCTCTGGCCGAGAGGCCGCAAACGGTATTGCGGCGGGAGTTGCTCCATGCCGCTGACGGTGACGTTGAGGTTTTTCCAGCGGCCGTCTTTGATGCCGTAGATGCAGCCATGCACCGACAGCTTCTGCCCACGGTGCCAGGCGTTCTGAACGATGGTGGTGTGGCTCACGTTAGCCACTTGCTGAATCACGTTCAGCTCGCACAGACGGTCGACCTGCTCTTCTTCGGTCGGCAACTGCGCCAGGTGTTCGCGCTGCTCGTAGTACAGGTCGCGGATGGAGCGAATCCAGCCGTCGATCAACCCCAGCTGCACGTCTTTCATGGACGCCCGCACACCGCCGCAGCCGTAGTGGCCGGTGACCAGAATGTGTTTCACCTTGAGCACGTCCACCGCGTACTGAATCACCGACATGCAGTTGAGGTCAGTGTGCAGCACCACGTTGGCGACGTTGCGGTGTACGAACAAATCCCCCGGCAACATGCCGACGATTTCATTGGCCGGTACCCGCGCATCCGAGCAGCCGATCCACAGGTATTCGGGCACCTGCTGGCGGGCGAGCTTTTCGAAGAATTCCGGGTCTCCTGTTTGATGGACTCCGCCCAACGCTCGTTGTTGTCAAACAGCTGCTGCAGATCGTCACTCATACAGTCTCCCAGAAAGTCCGACGCGCACCCTACGGTGCGCTTGGTGCCTTTGACAAGCCGGCCGGCGAACAGGTCACAGCCTTAACGCGGCCGACGGCGCAGCGCCTGGCGCCAGCCACACAATCAATAGCAGCCCCAGCACCCACCACCACGCTCACGCCCCCACTGCAACGTACCGGCATAGCGGAACAACTCCGCAGGCGCAAAGCTCGGGGCACGCACCATAACGTGTTCAGCGGCCGCGCCGGTGGGTGGGGATATCGGCCAGAACCATCTCCATCGACGTCCGGCAGGCGGCGGATATGGTCGGCAGGCCCTGCCACTCCTTGTACTCCTGAATGCGGGAGTTTTGGGGGCGGTCGGCGTCGATTGATGGCGTCGTTCAGCTCGGCAATCGGCTTGCCGTTAAAGTCTTTGGGCACCACGGTCATCAGGCCTTTGCTCAGGTCGGAGATCAGCCAGGTAAAGCTGCCGACGTAACTGCTGCGCCAATGCTGTAGAGCTTGGGGTCTCAGGTCGAGGTCGTGGTAGCCCGCGCACCGCGTCGCCCAGCTCTACCCGGGCTGACGCGGTCGAACGGCACGCGGTTCGGGGCGGGGTAAGCTGGAAACGCAGACCGGCGACGCGCGGGAAGTAGCTGGCGCTGGTCGCGCATCTGATAGGCCAGCAGCAGCACTTCAAGGATTTTGTCTTTCACTTCCTGCCCGGTGACATAACACCTTCACGAGCGGATAGCCCGGCGCATCGTCCAGCTGGCCAATGGCCCAGCGGCGCGATACGGAACAGGTCAGACACCGCCTGCACGCCGGTACGGCCGGCCATCATGTCGTCGGAATGGTGCCGTTGTTGGGTAAAGGCGATATCGCTGCCAGTGGCATCGCGCAGGGCGTCGGTCACCAGGTTGGCGAGAGAATCGGGTCGTCGTGTTCGCGGGTCAGGGTTTTGTCGACCTTGGCCAGCGCTGGTCGAAGCGGTTAGCCCTTGGGCTCGAGCATCTGTTTGCTGACTTGCTGTTTGAAGTCTTCGACCTGGGTGGTGATCACGCCATCGCCCGGGGTCTGGTCGTTGATCGGTGCAGGCTTGTAATCGCCCGCAACTGAGTTTTGCCCGTCGTCGCCCAGGCGCATATGCAGTTCGCCCAGGTATTGGATTTCCGAACCGGCCTGCACCACCGGGGTTGACCGTTGACCAACACTGGTTGCGGCAACGCGGTGTGCGAGTGCCGCCCCCGACCACGATATCGATGCCCGGCAACTGCCTCGACATCTCCACTTCTTCGCCGCGCCAAGTGCCGTCGTCCTGCTGCGCCACGCCCATGTGCGAGAGCAGAATTACCACATCGACCTTGTCCTCCTCGCGGAGTTTTTTGACCATGGTTTTGTCGGTTTCAATGGGTCGGCAAAGGTCACCGGCTTGGTCATCGGCGACACGGCAATGGCGTTGTAGCCGAGCAGGCAAACAGACCGAAGCGGATGCCGCCTTCTCGACAATTTTGTACGGCACGATGCGCCCGGCGTCAGCGTGCGCCTTGAGGCTGTCGTCGCCGGGGCTGTTGGGTCGAACTGGATATTGC